>NZ_AP025144.1:689100-1378201 GCF_019977755.1 Vibrio penaeicida
TTTCAGCTGTGTCTACTGCGCCTTTACATACTGCTTCAGTGATACGAAGACGAGGGCTGTCTAAGCGAGAACCTAGCTCAGCTTCTAGTGCTGAATCTGTACGGTTCGCGATTTGAGCCATGATCGTTACTGCTTCTACAGGGTATTTACCTTTTGCAGTTTCGCCAGAAAGCATAACGGCATCAGTACCGTCCATTACTGCGTTGGCAACATCACCAGCTTCCGCACGTGTTGGACGTGGGTTGTTGATCATAGAATCAAGCATTTGAGTGGCAGTGATAACCATCTTACGAGCACGGTTACACTTTTCGATCATCATTTTCTGAGCGAAGATAACTTCTTCTGCAGGAATTTCTACACCTAGATCGCCACGAGCTACCATGATGCCATCAGAAAGCTCAAGGATTTCGTCGAAGTTATCAACACCTTCTTGGTTTTCGATCTTAGAGATGATGTGGATGTATTCGCCGCCGTTTGCGTTTAGAAGCTCACGGATTTCACGAACGTCTTCTGCTTTACGAATAAAAGAAGCCGCAACGAAATCGACACCTTGCTCACAACCAAACTTAAGATCGGCTTTGTCTTTTTCAGATAGAGCAGGAAGTTTCACAGAAACGCCAGGAAGGTTAACACCTTTGTTTTCACCTAGTGCACCGTTGTTAAGCACTTTACACTTAACTTCAGTTTCAGTAGTTGCGATAACTTCCATTTCGATTAGACCGTCGTCTACAAGAATAGTGTTACCAGCTGTCAGGTCATTAGCGAAACCTGCGTAAGTTACTGCAACTTTATCTTTGTTGCCAACAACTGTTGCGTCTGTAGTGAAAGTGAATTCTTGACCAGCTACTAGATCAACGTCGTCGCCGTTCTCTAGTTTGATAGTACGAATTTCTGGACCTTTAGTATCGAGAAGAATCGCTAGCTGGTTACCAGTGTCTTTCATTACTTGACGGAAGTTAGCAATGCGGTTGCCGTGTTCTTCGAAGTCACCGTGAGAGAAATTCAGGCGCATTACATTCATGCCTGCATCAACGAGCTCGCGTAGCTTCTCTACTGGTTCAGTTTTAGGGCCAATCGTACAAACGATTTTGGTCTTTTTCATGGAAAATACTCTCCGGTACGTATAGTTGCAATTTTAATTTGGGTGAACCAAAGGAAACGCTCATAAGAAAGAAAATGACAACATTTTCGTAAGTCGTGACTTTCTGTAACTTTAGACGTCAACGCCCTCTGGTATCGCAAAATCTTTCAACAAGTTTAGTGTGTATCAGCCTAAACGATATTGATGTAAGTAAATTTTTGCCTATTTAAATCAGCCTAACTGAAATTGATTGCAAAAAAATAACGTGAATTTCTGTAATTTTTTTTCTTTTAGGGTGCGGATTCTACCACCGAATTTCGTAATTATCACGGGTCTGGGTTGTCTTAGAACAAGGTTTTGACGCAAATTGATTTATTTTTTGCTGTAAAAAAAATAGACAACTATGTTTCAAATCGACTATATTTCTTTCAAAGTGAAACTTTAACTATCGATTCGAAATGTCAAAGCGAAATACACAACTAAGAAGACACGCAATTTCCAAGCTTGTAGAAGAGTGTGGTGAGGTGAGTGTTGAAGAGCTATCTCATCAATTTGAAACCTCTGAAGTCACTATAAGAAAGGACTTGGCAACATTAGAGCAGAGCGGTCTATTACTTCGCCGATATGGTGGCGCGATCGCACTGCCAAAAGAAACGGTTCATGATGACTTTCAAAGTAAAGTTTCAGTTCGTAAGGTGAAATTGGCGCAAGCTGCCGCTAAGTTAATAAGAGATCACAATCGAATTGTTATCGATAGTGGGAGTACAACGGGGGCGTTAATTCAGCAATTAAATGAGAAAAAAGGGCTGGTTGTCATGACCAATTCACTTAATGTTGCGAATTCTCTTAATGAGCTGGAAAGTGAACCTACTTTATTGATGACTGGAGGGACTTGGGATACGCATTCTGAATCGTTTCAGGGGCAGGTCGCTGAATCTGTTTTACGCGCATATGACTTCGATCAGCTATTTATCGGTGCTGACGGCATTGATTTAGATCGAGGGACGACCAGTTTTAATGAATTACTGGGGCTGAGTAAAGTCATGGCTGATGTGTCTCGAGAAGTCATTGTGATGGTTGAATCTGAGAAGATTGGACGAAAAATACCGAATCTTGAGCTACCTTGGAAAGAGATAGATGTGCTTGTAACAGACGATCAGGTTAAGGCTGAGTCTGTTGCGATCATTGAATCTCATAACGTTAAAGTTATTCAAGTTAGCTAACTTGCTTGCTAGGTCGAGAGACCCAAAAAAATACAATTAGAAATCGGAGTTACTATGTGTGGAATTGTAGGCGCGGTTGCGCAACGCGATGTTGCTGAAATTTTGTTACAAGGATTACAACGACTAGAGTACCGAGGATACGATTCGGCTGGTGTTGCGGTTATCGATGCCAATTCGAATATTCAGCGTTTACGTAAAGTTGGTAAAGTTCAGAACTTAGCCGACAGCATAGACTTGACTGCGTTTTCAGGAGGTACAGGGCTGGCTCATACTCGTTGGGCGACTCACGGTGAACCCTCTGAAGCCAATGCACACCCACACATGTCCAACGAACGTATCGCGGTTGTGCACAACGGTATTATTGAAAACCACCAGATATTGCGCGAGAAGCTACAAGCGCAAGGGTATCCATTCCATTCTCAAACGGATACTGAAGTCATCGCGCATCTTGTTGATCTTGAATTGAAGCAAGCCAGTTCATTGATTGAAGCCGTTCAATCTGCTGTGAAGCAGTTAGAAGGGGCTTATGGAATGGTTGTTGTTGATCGAGAGCAACCGGAAAGATTAGTCGTTGCGCGTTCAGGCAGCCCACTGGTTATTGGGCTAGGGGTTGGAGAAAACTTTTTGGCTTCCGATCAATTGGCTTTGTTGAATGTGACACGGCGTTTTATCTTCCTTGAGGAAGGTGATGTCGCAGAAATTACACGTCGTGATGTAAATATTTTCGATGTAAACGGGGAATCGGTCGAGAGAGAAGCGAAAGAGTCTACGGTTGAGCAAGATGCGGCGGATAAAGGTCAATACCGCCATTACATGCAAAAAGAGATACATGAACAACCTGTGGTTCTCAAAGACACACTAGAAGGGCGAGTCACTGGTAACTCTATTCTTTTAGAATCGTTTGGCGCAAATAGCGCAGATATGTTTAACCAAGTTGAACATGTACAGATTGTCGCTTGTGGTACGTCATTTAATGCTGGCATGGTGGCGAAATATTGGTGTGAGTCATTGGCAAAAGTAAGTTGTGACATTGAAATTGCTTCTGAATTTCGATATCGCCCATTTGTTACTCGACCTAACAGCCTCCTCATTACCATCTCTCAATCAGGTGAAACCGCAGATACATTAGCGGCACTTCGCCTCGCAAAAGAGAAAGGTTACATGGCAGCAATGACGATCTGCAACGTGCCGGGTTCCTCTTTGGTTCGCGAATCTGATTTTGCTTTCATGACACGCGCAGGAGCAGAAGTTGGGGTCGCATCAACTAAGGCATTCACAACTCAGCTCGCATCATTACTGATGTTTGTTACCGCATTGGGTAAGCAAAAAGGGACGATAGATCTCGCTAAAGAAGCGGAGATCGTTAAATCTCTTAACGAATTGCCCGTTCAGCTGGAAAACGCACTAACAAGCAATGCGGTTATTGAATCGCTGGCGGAAGATTTTGCAGATAAGCATCATTCTTTATTTTTAGGTCGAGGTGAATTCTTCCCTATCGCTGTTGAAGCGGCACTAAAACTTAAAGAGATTTCCTACATTCACGCTGAAGCTTATGCCGCAGGGGAGCTGAAGCATGGTCCCCTTGCTCTGATTGATGCAGAAATGCCAGTTATTGTTGTAGCGCCAAGCAATGATTTACTTGAAAAAGTTAAATCCAACATCGAAGAGGTACGCGCGCGTGGTGGACAGCTTTATGTCTTTGCTGATGCGGAAGCGGGCTTTGAAGAAAGCGACGGACTGAAAATCGTGACCATGCCACATGTCGACGAGGTGATTGCACCCATTTTCTACACGGTGCCCATGCAGCTGTTGTCTTACCATGTTGCCTTGATTAAAGGGACAGATGTCGATCAGCCTCGTAACCTAGCGAAATCGGTGACGGTCGAATAACGGACTATGCCTTAAGAAAACAAAAGAGCCATCTTTAAACTGATGGCTCTTTTCGTATAATGCAGATTCTATAACTATTAGCTGCTAGTGATCTTTCTATATAAGGCGTCTTTTAGAAAAGCACGTTCACTTTTCATGCGGTGCATTTCATCGTCATCAATAGGAGCATTTCTGAGTTCTAACGTTCTAATCTCCTTATCTAGGGCGATATACTTTTTGTTCTCTTCCGCAAATTCAGCATCGGACTGCATCAGTTCTACAATTGTCGTTTCCAACTCAGGAAAATCGACGATTAAACTATGATCTTCTCCTAGCATATTTATCACCTCGTCATTTATGGTTGCACAATACTTTTCAAGGTCATACTTGAGTGGCTATTGATAGATTACCTCATACCTGAATCTCTGTTTTGAGTATGAAGGTAAAAATGACTCCTCGGCTTTTAAGCGTGCTCTAAACAAAAAAAGAACCGTCAATGCGGCTCTTTTCCTTTGTGTTTTTTAGGTTGGATTATCTTACTGTTGATCGGAATTGAGGTAAGCTTTCAGCGATATATCGGTCCATGCTCTCGCCTTCTTCAAATAGTCTGCTTGAGATTGAATAATTTCTTTTGCAAGCGCGTCTTTGTTGGCTTGCTCTTGCAGCAACTCATCAGTGGCGCTGAGCATGGCTTTAAGTACCGAAGGCGGGAAATCACGTACTTTGATGTCTGGGTATTCGCTTTTCATTGTTGCCCAGCTATTGGCGTTTGCATCCAATGCTTGGTTATACATATCGAAAGCGGTCACTCGGAATGCCGTTTCTAAAATAACCTGAAGATCTTTAGGTAGCTTATCCCACACTCTTTTATTCACTAGAAATTGGGTTTCACTTCCAGGCTCATGCCATGCTGAATAGTAGTAAGGGGCAATTTTCTGAAAACCCATACGTAAATCGAATGCCGGCCCGACCCATTCGAGCGCATCAATTGTGCCTCGTTCTAATGAAGTATAAAGCTCACCTGGTGCGATATTGGTTGGTTTTGCGCCAATTCGAGCCATCACCTCGCCTGCAAACCCTGGAATGCGGATCTTTAAGCCTTTTAGATCGTCGACGGAATTGATTTCTTTTTTAAACCAGCCACCCATTTGAATATCGGAATTGCCGCCGGGGAAAGAAAGCAAGTTATGAGGAGTGTAAACCTTTTGCATGAGCTCCATGCCTCCGCCTCGGTAAAACCATGCGTATTGCTCTGTAGACATCATGCCAAATGGCATAGAAGAGAAATACAATGTATTTGGCACTTTACCTTTCCAGTAATACGAGCTGGAATGACCCAGATCGTATTGACCTGATTTGACCATATCAAAAATGCCCAGGGGTGCTTTGTGCTTGTTTGCCGAGTCCACGCGAATATCGAGGCGACCATTGGACATTTCTTTTGCCAATTTCGCCATATTTTTAGTGGCGTCTCCAAGTATTGGGGTATTCGGTCCCCAAGTTTCAGCCAACTTTAATCGGTAGATCTTTTCAGCGGCACTTGCACTTAACGGTAAAGATATTGCGGCTAAGGCAATGAGCACTTTGGAGGCACACTGTTTTATTGTCATTGTTATTCATCCTGTTCCATGGTTTTTAGCCAGCATAAAGACAAATAATGAAAAATAAAAATAATGCGCTAGAGCTTTGATTAATTGATTATTCTTACGAATTCTGTTTGGTAAGGAGATAAAGGTAATTGTGCTAGAAAGGGTGGGGTATCAAGCCAGAATATCGTGCTTAATTAGTGCTTTATGTGGAATTTAAAGTGATATAAACATCACTTTTAAGGTAAGTTGCCCCTCAGGAAAATGAGAGGCACTGCATCAGTTTAGGCTAAAGTCGGGTTCATCCCCGGACAAGTACCTCTAAGGATGACATCTTCGAACGCGAGCTCATCGGCATCTGAAGGTGCTTTTAGAGTTACAAAGCTGCTAGCTGAAGCTGTAAACTCAAAAGCTCCGTCAACTTTACCCGCGGCGCACTGTGTCATCTCTTCTTGTGACAATTCTTCAATTTGTGACTCAACAAAATTTGAAAAAAATGGAGTGTTCTTACTCATGTTAAATTCCTTTTAGTTTTATAACTTACTGATTAATAGTCATAATCAGTGCGTATTTTTCTGTGAAAGCAAAAAAAAATAAAGGAAAAAATGCGACTTTTTCTCATTGATTGAAAAACTTCGCCCGAGTTCAAACTAGAATGAATGCCATTAAGTAATAGGTAAAGACGAAAGTTATCGCCGCCTTAAATTTCAAATTTAATACTCCACCTTATTGACTTGTAATACAAAATCTTGACCTTGCTCTCGAGTCACGCTGCCAGAAACATAAGCTGGAAAGTAGTTACCTTTGTTGTCGGGAACACCAACCTTGGCATTGTTGAAAGTACAGTTGACTGGTGTTTTTTCTGTGATTGGAGAGGCTGATATACAGTTTCTGACCAATTCTCTTTTGTTATTAATCACACCATCAGTAGGCTCGCTACAGTATCGAGTGTCTATATTCGCAACCTGTATATCTGCGATGGATTTAGGCGAGCTCTCCGTAATTTTTACTGAGGTAGGTAAAGCTACTGTACATTGAAGGGGAAGTTCCGCTAAGTACATGGCTTCTGAACTTGAAGGTCTAAAATCTTGGTAACTACTGCCACTTCCAATAGCAACGACAGAATAGAGCTCTACCTTGTTTATGGTGGTATTCACGAATTCTGGTTTGCTCTCCTCGACCCATTTTTGATATGACTCGACTGGTGGGAGATCGTATTGAACTCGAAGGGTGGGTTTAAAATAAAACTGCTCGCCCGTAGCTAAGTTACCTTGCGACTCTCCTTCCCAAATATGGTAGGCATAACCGCTTAATGCATCCAGGGTTTGCTGACATTGGGCTGAACTAGAGGTTAATGTCGTATCCACCGATCCGCTGAAGGAGCTAGGGTGAACTCTAGAAAGGATTCTTGATTGCTGATCTTGTGTTCCCCAATAAGAACTGACCAATTCGGTGTTGCTATAACCTCTATTTAAGTGAATTTCGCCACAATTGCTTTTGGCTGTGGGGTGAGTGGAAGAGTTGGTATCCCCGCTTCCACCACCACAACCGACTAACACAATACTTGAGAAAGATGCCGCTATAACCGCCTTATTCACTCTATACCCTTAATTTGTTGAATATAAAAATTAAGGGGACAATATCAACCATAAGAGCTTAATGGCATATAAATGAGAATGATTACACTTTGTTGCTTTTAAAAATCACACCATTCTCAAGTTAGCTGCATGTAGGCTGAAGGCTGAGAGTATCTTCTGCAACATCTTCAATCAGTTGCTCTAACAGTTCGGTGTTATCGATCATGTGTCCTGTAATGATGAGATGTGCATGCTTAGCTGAATTCGCAAGCCCATACTTGCGCCATACGGCTTCTGTAGGTGTTGGGAATACCACAATAACAGAGTTTGGGTTACACCAAGCCGCAACGCCTTTGTTCTGAAGTTTTTCTACGGCGTATTCGGCCAACCTAAGGCAGCGTTTAACGCGCAATTCTTTTTCCTGTTCAGTACTACTTTTGATGGCATGCCACATCATTAATGGTGTTAATCCATTACGGGATCCTGTAATGGTTTTGTCGATAGCGACAATGTAATCCACGGCAACGCTGATATTGTCTACGTAGGATTTCTTGGTGAGTACAATGCCACAAGGAATAGGAGCCCCAATCATTTTATGACCAGAAACAGAAATGGAGTCGATGCCATCAGAGAAGCAGTATTGCTGTGGGGTGTCGACAAAAGGTAGGATCATGCCATGAAAAGCCGCGTCAGCATGAAGGTAGTATTCGTCCCTTTGGAAGCCTGCATTCGATAAGATGCGCTTAATTTTGCTGAGGTCATCCGTAGCGCCGTACAGGGTTGTGCCAATATTAGCGAATATTATTGGGTTGGCTTTTCCATTCGAAGCAATGTGTTTTTCAAGATCGCTGTAATCCATTTCGCCATTTGGAAGGCTTTTTACGACTCGGTGTTCAATTCTTAATAGGCGAACGATTTTTGCGACAGAGTAGTGCGTATCTTCCGAGAAATACAAGATGCCGTTGGGGAACATTTCGCGCGCTAGATAGCACCCATACATATTGCCTTCCGTACCACCATTGGTCACGTATCCCCAAGACTCATCAAAGGGCAATTGAAACTTATCTGCAAAATACGCCATCACTTCTTTTTCGAAGTAAAAAGAATTCAATCGGTAGTTTGATGTTTCAGCCCAATCTCCACAGTTATTAAATGAAAACTGCCAGAATTCATCGAGATCTTTGTAATTAAAGTCTGCTGCAACAGGGTAGCCAATATTGTTGTATTGGTGTGTTTTGCAGTATTCAAAGAATTCTTGAAGCGTTTGCTGGTCCTGAGGAGATAATGCCATTTATATACATCCATTTACATATGTGCGTGCGTCTAGTAAAGATGCTAGCAATTGATGTAAGAGTGAACAATAAATGTAACTTGATTGACATATCTCTATTTGAGTTGGCTGTGTAAAGTTATTTTTACGGCGTTTAAGCCGGACGCCTGGCATCCGGCTTAGTATTGATTCTTCAATGTTATTTGCACTTAATTATGCTCGCTTAAGGCGTGTCTTTTTAGATAGCGCTGCGCGTTTTCTCGCCCCATATACCTCGCCAATGTTTTTATTGGTACATTTCGAAGATCAACAAGGATTAACCCATCAAGCGCATTGTTGAATGCAGGATCGACGTTGAAGCTGACTAATTTTCCGTTGAGAGCAAGATACTGGCGCAGCAATACTGGTAGCGTCTTCCCATCATCTATTCTAGCGATCACTCTAGAGAGAAGTTGAAGATCTCCTAGGGCTGCAAGCAAACTGGGGTTCCACACACTGCTTTCATCTTTTAGAGGGTTAGTGGGTTTAACATAATGCGCGCTATCTGTATCGTAATGGTGCATTGTCATCGTTTCAGCAAGTAGCTTTCTTGCTTTGTCACTGTAATCGTTACTGATACTCACTGGACCAAAAAGGTGGGTGTATTCAGGGTTTCGCTGAATGTATGTTCCGATCCCTTTCCATAACAACAATAAAGCGCTCATACTGCGTTGGTAATCCTTGGCGATAACCGAACGCCCCATCTCAATACATTTGCCGTTTTTGCTCATTTTTTGAATGAATCGGTGTTTATACTGGAACAGGGTTCGAGAGTAGAGTGCATTGAGCCCACCGTTTTGCATTAGGTGATCAACAACCCCAAGGCGATAGGCACCTACTAAGCACTTTTTATCGTTATCCCAAACAAACAAGTGCAGATACTCCTTATCAAAGGCATCTAAATCTAGCTCTCGCCCCGTGCCTTCCCCTACCAACCGAAAATTCTCTTCTCTCATTCGACCGATTTCATGTAAAAGGGCTGGGATACGTTTTGAATGGCAACAATATACGGAGAATTGATTACTATCCAAAAGGTGCGTTTCATCTGGAAGGCTTTTCAGGTCGTTTAATAGCTCGTTTACTGGGAGCTGAGGCGCAATTGGAGTGGCATTACTATATATCTCTCCGGTTGTTGAAGGAGAGGTGTAGTGCTTAATTGAATTTGCTGGTTTCAAAAGATAAGTATTTAGGCGCAGATAATTGATCAGCTGAGAGTCACAAAGGGAGTGAACTTCTTTGTACTGAATGGCGTCGCCAATGCTGATTCCGATATTACATTGACGTTTGTTCAGTAGCTCTCGTCCTAGCATTAGCGTACGGAGCAAGGGATGAATCTTTCCAGCCATGTAGAAACGACGAGAGTTTTGACCATCAATAAAACATGGCACTGTGACAGCTTTGTTCTTTTTGATGAGAGAACTGACAGAACGACTCCACTCTTTGTCTTGTATTTGCGCTTTTGTCCGTCTTCTTTCTATCTGAGACACCTCTCCCGCAGGGAAAACGAGCAGTATCCCTTCATTAGCTAAATGCCGGTGTGCCTGGCGCAATGCTTTGAGGTTTGCTTTATGAGCTTCTCGACCTTCAAATACATCCACACCAATGAATAGCTTATCCAATTCTGGCACCGTTTTAAGATACTGGTTTGCCAAAATTTGAACATCAGATCGAATTGTCAGAAGAAGCTCTGCCAGTATTACCCCTTCGACACACCCAAGTGGATGATTAGCAACCACAACGGTTGCCCCCGATTTCGGAACTTTTTCTAATGTGCCTTGCAATAGCTGATATTCAATCCCCAATTTCTCCAATGTGAAACGAAGGAATTGCGCGGTATCACATCCTACTGGACGTTGAGCATAGAATTTGTCGAGTTGATTGAGCCCTGTTGCCCATTCTGCAACGGCTTCACCAATTCCAAATGGGGTTTTCCTTGGGATTTTGAATGGACTGCTTACTGTCATGCGAACCTCTAATCAATTTTAAAAGCGTAGGTATGGGGGAGTTCAGCCATTTACATCTCATGCGCTTTAACTACCCAATCCATTGATGAACCGACTAATTAAGGCACTTGATCGAACGAACCTTACGCCTGCACATTTATGGAGGAGACAAGGTTATGCTATGACGGAGAAGTGACAATTTGGCTTCGATTACAAGTCGGAAAAATGACAGTGTGGGTTTTATTAAGACAGCAAGATCATTTTGGATCTTCTTGCTTAGACGCGATAATCAGTAAAAGTGTGTAAAAATGTAACAATGATAAATTTTGAAACGCTAAAAAATAACTCAGTCGCAAAATGCTGAATAATTCATCGTACTTATATTTGAATATGCTAATTTAGATATGTGGCTCATGAGATAAGCCCATTTCCACACTAGTACAACATAATGATATCTCGCTTACTGCTGCTTGGATGGCGGGCATGTTAAGATTTCTTGCTCGCCAATTTACCCCTTCTTATATTTCTTCCTAGCTCTTCCATCTAGTTGCCTTTTATCTTAAATCTTCCTTAAATATTTAATTTCCATGCCTCCTTACACTTGGCACTTGTGCTTTTCATTTTTCGAAATGATGGTGTAAATAAATCTGAAATAAATTACTGATTATAAAAGTGTTTCAACGTGTTTCTGCTTATTGAAACTTGATTGTTAATTAGGTCTCATGTCTATTGATATAAATATTTTTACCGCACGATGATGTTTTTGATTTCTCATCAGTTAAGCGTCATTAGAAGTGTAAAAGCTGGCTAGGATAAGCGGATTCAGCGGAGTAATCATGGGACGATTCATCAATAGATTTAAACTTTCAAATGTCATCATTGGCGCGCTTCTTTTTATTGGGCTGATTCCAGCTTTAATTTTAGGCTTATGGTCATCTGGATTGGCAGAAGAGGCGCTAAGAGAGCGTTCATATGATCAATTGGACACGGTTCGAAGTATTAAGCAATCGCAAATAGAAAACTTCTTTAAAGAGCGCGAAGGGGATATGGATGTCCTCACTGAAGTCGCCAACACTTTGCAACTGGAAGCATTTCGAAAGCTCAGCGCGGTTAATCAATCCCAAAGGCAACAGCTTGTTGATTACTTAGAACAACTCAAATCAGGTTTATCTCTTCTTGCAGAATCAAAGATGGCTGAAGAAGCTTTACAGATGTTTTCACATGCTTCCTACGGGGATGGGATGTGGGAATTTCATGCCATTATGTTTGAAGATGAAATTGATGCGTATGTAAAGCATTTTGGTTGGTATGACGTCTTTATGATTACGCCAAATGGGCAAATCATGTACACCAGCGCCCGTGAATCGGACCTTGGACAAAATTTAGACTCTGAGATGTTAACTCACTCGGGTTTAGCAAAGGCATATCGCCAAGCGGTAGATAAGAACATCGATGAAGGGCAAGTTGTGGTCGGTGATTTTACCCTCTACGAGCCTTCTAATAATGAACCAGCTGGCTTCTTTCTTTCCGCCGTCAAAGACATATCCGGCAATGTGGCTGGGTATGTAGCGCTTCAATTCCCCATTAATAAGATTAACCACATTGTTAGCCAATCACAGGGAATGGGGAGTACTGGGGAAACCTATTTAGTGGGGCCTGATAAGCTCATGCGTTCTGACTCCAAGCTCGATCCTACAGGGCATTCTGTTGTAGCGTCTTTCAAAAACAACACTCAGGTAAATACCGATGCTGTAGAGATGGGGCTAAAAGGTCAAAGCGGACAAGGCATTTTCAAAGATTATAACGGCAACTTGGTATTATCTGTTTGGGACATCATCAATGTTTCAGATGAGCTGAGTTGGGTTATGGTGACTGAAAAAGATGTTGCCGAATCATTTGTGCCTAAAAACAATAGCGGCATAGATTTTTATAGTCAGTACATAGAAAAGTATGGCTACTATGATCTCTTCTTAATCGAGCCAAACGGTGAGGTTTTTTATACCGTAGCAAAAGAGTCGGACTACCAATCCAACATTCTGACTGGCGAGTATTCCGGTTCAAATTTAGGTGAACTCACCCGAAAAGTGTTGGATAACCAGCAATATCACATCGCGGACTTCGAACCTTACGCGCCATCTAATGGCGACCCTGCTGCGTTTATTGGTCAGCCAGTTTTGGATAACCAAGGCAATACTGTAATGGTGGTTGCACTTCAGTTATCGATAGATGCGATCAATAACGTCATGCAGCTAAGAACAGGAATGGGGGAGACCGGAGAGTCTTACTTAGTTGGACAAGACTTTCGCATGCGATCCGACTCGTTTTTAGATCCAGAAGGTAGGACAGTAAGCGCCTCATTTGCAGGGAACGTGAAAAACAATGGTGTTAAAACAGAAGCCACCATGGAAGCGTTTCAAGGCAAGTCCGGAGATAAAATCATCGAAGACTACAATGGCAACCGCGTCCTTTCCTCCTATTCGTCTTTAGATATTGGTGATTTTACTTGGGCATTAGTGGCCGAAGTCGATGAGTCGGAAGCTTTTTCGGCGGTGAATACCATTCGTACGAGCATCTGGAGTCTACTGGCTATCACCGTGGTACTTACTGTTGGCTTTGCTATTTACCTCGCGAATACCATTAAGCGACCTCTTGGCGGCGAACCTAAAGAAATGATTCAATTAGCTCGGCAAATTGCTAATGGTGATTTAACGCATCATTTTGATCAGAAAGCCTCTTCCGAAACGCTGTATGGCGCATTACGCGATATGTCCGAAAAGCTGACGGCGCTCATTGCTCATATTCAGCAGGCTTCGAATTCATTGGCGTCGTCGGCGGAAGAAACATCCGTTGCGTCAGAGCAAACGACGACTGCGGTAAGCCATCAACATCAGGATACTGAAATGGTCGCGACGGCTATCAATCAAATGTCGAGCACGATAGCGGACGTTTCCAGAAGCACTGCCGGTGCTGCGAGTGCAGCTCAAGATGCCCACACCAAGAGTAATTCAGGTCAGAAGGTTTTAACCGATAGCGAAGCAGCCTTGAGCCAGCTGGTTGAAGATGTGAAATCCACGAATGAAAACATGCTCGAGCTCAAGAGTAAGAGTGGAGAAATTGGCCATGTGCTTACAGTGATTCAAGAAATTGCAGAGCAAACCAATCTCCTTGCATTGAATGCGGCCATTGAGGCAGCTCGTGCTGGTGAAGCCGGAAGAGGGTTTGCCGTCGTTGCAGATGAAGTTAGAACCCTTGCTCAGCGCACGCAAACCTCCGCTTCTGATATTCAAACTATGATCACCGCCGTTCAAAAAGCCGCTGACTCAGCGACAAGTAATATGGCGAAAAGTGAAGAACAAGCCAATATCACGGCTGAGTTTTCCGAACGTACCAAGCAAGCGTTTATTGAGATAACAGAGTCTATAGAGCAAATAGACTACATGATGACGCAAGTTTCAGCCGCGTCGGAGCAACAATCTCAAGTAACGGAAGAGGTGAATCAGAGTGTTTTACGCATCAGTGAGGCGTCTATGCAAACTGCCGCCAGTGCCGAACAGCTATCTGGTGCCAGCCAAGAAGTTGCCCAATCCGCTGAAAACCTGAGTGAATACACGCATCAGTTTAAGGTTTAGGTGCGATCAGTGGCTTAAAATTTTATTAATAAACAGTGATAAGCGTGGTTTTTTACAAAAGAACAAATTCCTGTTTTATCAATTATTGGTAAGTTCTAACTTGGACAAAAAGACACATGGATAACAACGTGAAAATGAAAAATGCAGTTTTGGTTTTAGGGATAGTAAGCGCATTTAATGCTACCGCCTCTTCTGAACAGCCAGTGAGAACCCCTGCTTCGCCGGAAAGAATTATCGGTGGTAGCAAATCCACTGAAGGTGAATGGCCGTTTATGGCGGCTTTAGTAACTAAAGGAAAAGATGCTTTTTTAGGGCAATCCTGTGGAGGAAGTTTTCTCGGTGATCGGTATGTTTTAACGGCTGCTCACTGTGTTGATGGGGTAAACCCTGAAGAGTTGGATGTCATCGTTGGAATTCATGATCTTAAAAAGGCGAGTACTCAGGGAACTAGGGTTGGCATTCAAAGTATCTATTCACACGAGCTTTACAGCAACCAAACACTGAATTATGACGTTGCGGTTATTGAGCTCGACCAAGCGATTAACTCCGATAAAGTCTTACTCGCTGCTAATAACCAAGAGCCTTCTAATGGAGAAAACGTCACGGTTATTGGTTGGGGTAATCAGCAACCTAACAGTGATCTGAAAGGTATTTTCCCTTCCGAACTGTATGATGTGGATTTGCCGATTGTTTCCCGTTCTACATGCAAAGCATCGGGTGGGTTATACAACAACATTAATCAAGCTGCTATATGTGCGGGCTTCTCCTATGGCGGAAAAGATGCTTGCCAAGGTGACAGTGGTGGCCCATTAGTTCAAGACCTCAATGGAACACCGACTCAAGTGGGCGTAGTCAGTTGGGGTGAAGGTTGTGCTCAAGCAGGAAAGTATGGGGTCTACGCAAACGTTGCTTACTTAAATAGTTGGATCAACGATCAAATGAATGGTGTCAGCTACCGCCAGAATGTGTACTTTGGCTTTAATCAAGCTGGAAACAAGCTGTCTAAAACGGTGACGATTAAAAATAATGAATTGACCCCTTTTCGTGTATCCAGTGTCTCCTCTTCTGATACGAGTCAGATGAGAATCATCGAGAACCAATGTGAGACAGCCGGCGATCTCCAGCAAGGTGAAAGCTGTAATGTTAGCGTTGAAGTGACGGTTCCTTTAGGTAAAGGGGAATCTGAAATTATTGCAAGTACCACCCATGCTGATAAAAGCGAGTTGAAAACTAAATTACACACATATGGTTTAGTTGCCGCAAGCAGTGACGTGAAAAATGTTGCTGGGTTAGGAAGCGCTGTTTATGCGAACGCCTCACCGTGGGAAGTATATTCCACTGATACGTTAAAAGCAGGTAGCACACCACGAGGGCAGAGCTCTTTGCTGCGAATCGAAAATATAGAGAAAGGTGAGCTTACGTTTGACGCTAGAATATGGGCTCAACAAAACTCAGGCTATTTTAAAATGTACGTGAATGGACGATTGGTGTTTGAGTACACTGGACATGAAACGGATTATTACTCCTACCGTGCGACCCTGAGTCAAGATAATAATGATGTTATGTTTGTTTATGAAAGAGGAGCCATCGGTTACTCTTCAGACTACGATACTGTGTACATCCAAAATATTAAATTGAGTACGCCTAATTCAGGATCTTCAGGTGGTAGCCTTTCGTTTTGCTGGCTCTTATTGCTATTGCCTTTCGCTATATTCAGAAATAGGAGAACACACCAGTGAAAATAGTAAAGATGCTCGTTGCCACAATGGCTTTTACTGGGCTTGCAGGCTGCGCGATTGAGACCGCTCCAAATGTGTCCGTAAATACTGTTGAAGGGACGGTTGAGCCGTTGGTTTCATCAAAGCGTTGGGAGCACTTATTGATGTTCGTCGCTCAATCAACAGGGTGTACAGATGACAAAAGCTTTGAACTTCAAATTGACAAAGTGGAAGCGGGTAAAGTCAGTGTCAGTGTTATCCGAACAAAGCCAGACTATTGTAGAAGAGCACCAATGTACGAGGAATTCCAGCTTTCATTGCCTCCTCAATTGAAGGACGTAGAAGTCAAGGTATTGAACCGAGAGGCGGTTACTTCCGTGAAGTAATAGTCTGTATTATGTATGACTAATTGATTGCCTATGAAGCCATGCAGACGTATGGCTTTTGTTTTATCCAAGCAGCAAACTATATGGGCAATCTTTTGCTAGATCGTACAGAGAGCTAATTGATGAGGTGTTTTAGCATTGCTCTAGATTGCTCTCAAGACTCAATACCTCTGAAAGTTTCAGTGAAGCAAGATTCTAAAGGATGTCTTTCGGAGAACAGAAGCTAGAAAAGCAAAAAGCCTGAGAAGTGAAATCACTCTCAGGCTTTTCTTTATATGGTGGCCCCTCGCAGACTTGAACTGCGGACCAATCGATTATGAGTCGACTGCTCTAACCACTGAGCTAAGGGGCCAGTAGGTGGATGATTATAGGGGAAGCCTAAGGGTGTGTCTAGATAGTGAGGGGGTAATTTATGTCTAGTTTTTGCGCACTTAGAACACTAGAAACAAAAAAGGTGAGCAAGTGCTCACCTTTTATACATATTTGAGTTTTTATTACTCGTCCAAGAAGCTGCGAAGTGTTTCCGAGCGGCTTGGGTGACGAAGCTTGCGAAGTGCTTTTGCTTCAATCTGACGAATACGTTCACGTGTTACGTCAAACTGTTTGCCCACTTCTTCAAGGGTATGGTCGGTATTCATATCAATACCAAAACGCATACGAAGTACTTTTGCTTCACGAGGCGTTAACCCTGCTAGTACATCTTTTGTTGCTACACGCAAACTTGTTGATGTAGCAGAATCGAGCGGTAGCTCAAGGGTTGTATCCTCGATAAAGTCACCAAGATGCGAATCTTCATCATCACCGATAGGCGTTTCCATCGAGATTGGCTCTTTAGCGATCTTAAGTACTTTACGTATCTTATCTTCAGGCATTTGCATGCGCTCTGCCAATTCTTCAGGAAGAGGTTCACGACCCATTTCCTGTAGCATTTGACGAGAGATACGATTCAACTTGTTGATCGTTTCAATCATGTGAACAGGGATACGGATTGTACGTGCCTGGTCAGCGATTGAACGTGTAATTGCCTGACGAATCCACCATGTAGCGTAAGTAGAGAACTTATAACCACGGCGATATTCGAATTTATCTACCGCTTTCATCAGACCGATATTACCTTCTTGAATCAAATCCAAGAACTGTAAACCACGGTTGGTGTATTTCTTCGCGATAGAAATAACAAGACGCAAGTTTGCTTCAACCATCTCTTTTTTCGCACGGCGAGCTTTCGCTTCACCAATAGACATGCGACGGCTGATGTCTTTAATGCTTTGAACCGGAAGAGATGTTTCTTCTTCAATGGTTTTTAGCTTCAAAATACTGCGGCGAATTTCTTCTTCGTTGCGTTTAATCTTCGCTGCGTAGGGTTTGTCTGAAGACAATACTTCATCCAACCACGCCTCTGAAGATTCATTACCTGTGAACAGAGCAACAAAAGATTTCTTTGGCATGTCACCGTATTCAACACACGAACGCATAATCAAGCGCTCTTGCGTGCGTACGCGATCCATAGAGGTGCGAAGCTCATTTACAAGGTAATCAAACTGTTTTGGAATCAAACGGAACTGACGGAAAATATCGAGTAGCTCAGTCGCAGTTTCACCCGCTAGAGCAACATCGCGACCTTGTTCGTTGATTTCAAGTTGAAGGTTTTGGTAAGCGTTGCGTAGCTCAGAGAATTTCTCTGCGGCTAGCTCCGGGTCAATACCTGTATCTTCTTCTTCATCATCGTCGTCGTCAGAATCAGCTTCGTCTTTGTCTTCGTCTTCCAGATCTTTTTCTGCAAGCTCTGAACCGATGTGCGTTGCAGTCGGTGCTGCAGTTTCTTCGTCGTTAGGATCAACAAAACCAGAAATGATGTCGGTTAGGCGCAGTTCTTCGGCTTGAACTTTGTCAAATTGTTCAAGTACATAAGAAATCGTGCCTGGGTATTCTGCAACTGAACACTGAACTTGGTTAATACCATCTTCAATGCGTTTTGCAATATCGATCTCGCCTTCACGAGTCAATAGTTCTACAGTACCCATTTCACGCATATACATACGGACAGGGTCTGTGGTGCGACCAATTTCACTTTCTACGCTAGAAAGTGCTGCAGCTGCAGCTTCAGCCGCATCTTCATCGGTGATGTTCGTGTCATCGTTCAGTGCTAGATCATCAGCATCAGGAGCAGTTTCAACTACTTTGATACCCATATCGTTGATCATCTGAATGATGTCTTCTACCTGTTCAGAATCGACAATCTCTTGAGGTAGGTGGTCATTTACTTCGGCGTAGGTCAGATAGCCTTTTTCCTTGCCTTTAATAACAAGTATTTTTAGCTGTGACTGCGGATTTTGATCCATAGACGATATCCAACTTCAGGTCTGGTGATGAGTTTAGTTTTGCGAAATGCAAACCGCCAATTTTATCAAAAAAAATAGCTGATGACTATGATAACTTAGCACATAATTTCACCGCTACATGGTGGTTATCTATGCCTTTAAGTCCAGCATTAGAGCGACGAGCTCTCTTTTTTCGTCGGGTGTTAGGCCGACACTTCTATCTTTCGCTTGTAGCGATTCAATTTGTTTTTCAACACACTGGGCAATAATGTTATCCAGTGAGTCGAGGAAAATGTCTTCCTGATTATCGTCTTCGAGTGGTACTTCCCAACCTGCGAGTCGTGATAACAGTGATCCGTTTTTCTCGTTACGCCAATGCTCAAGTAGCTGGCCAGTGTTGATATTGGGATGAGAGCGGCATTTATCAAGTACTTCCTCAAATAAACTTAACCCCGGCAAGTTAATATGCCGCACGCTGGTCAAATCTGGTACTAACTCCACGTAATGTGGGTTCTGTAGAAGTAAGGCAATGACTTCTCGCATTGGAGTACGTTTGATTTCTTTATGCGGGGCAGGGGGCTTTCCATCCTGTTTGGGTAAGGATGGTTTTTTGTAAATTCCCGTTTTTTGTCCCAACAGCTTTAATAGCTGATCTTGCATAGAGGTATCAGGCACTTTGTGTATTAAAGGCAGTGCCAACGCTTCTAATGCAGCTTTACCTTCGTTGTTGCCGACATCTACTTGCGAAAGTAAATTGCTAAAAAGGTAATTAGAGAGAGGCTCGGCATTTTTCATCTGCTCTTCAAAAGCTTCTTTACCGTGTGCTCTAATGTAGCTGTCTGGGTCTTCCCCATCAGGAAGAAAAAGAAACTTTAGAATATTACCGCTTTTTAAAAAGCTAAGCGCATTTTCTAATGCTCTCCAAGCCGCTTCTCGACCTGCTCTGTCTCCGTCGTAACAACAAACGACCGTATTGGTTTGTCGGAACAGGAGTTGCAGATGATCACCAGTGGTGGATGTACCTAGCGATGCGACGGAATAGTCGACTCCATATTGTGCCAAGGCAACCACATCCATGTAGCCTTCAACTACAAGTATTTGAGGCGGTTCTCGATAGGCTTGGAGTACCTCATACAATCCATAGAGCTCTTTACCTTTATGGAATATGGGGGTTTCTGGTGAATTGAGATACTTTGGTGTGCCATCACCAATGACTCGCCCACCAAAACCAATGACACGCCCACGCCTGTCTCTAATCGGGAACATGACACGCCCACGAAAACGGTCGTAGCGATTGCCCTTATCGTTTTCGATCAACATACCGCCGGAAACAAGCATGTCTTGATTCGTTTGAGATTGTCCGAAGTTTTTACGGACTAAATCCCACTCATCAGCGACATAACCGATCCCGAATTTCTGAACGACTTCTTTTGAAAGACCGCGGTCTTTTAAGTACTCAATGGCATGCTTGCTGCTTGATAGTTTTAATTGAGAACGATAAAACTGAGCAATGCTGCCCATCATGTCGTAAAGATTGCGCTTTTGCTCTGTATTGGCTTTTGGAGCTGAGCTGAAGCCACCTCCGCTTCGTTGCTCTCTTGGAACTTCTAATCCAAGATAGGAAGCGAGTTCTTCAATGGTTTCAACAAACTCTAAGCGTTCGTACTCCATAAGGAAGTCGATGGCATTGCCATGCGCACCACAACCAAAACAGTGATAGAACTGTTTTTCTTGGCTTACGCTAAAAGATGGGGTCTTCTCGTTATGGAAGGGGCAGCAAGCACTGTAGTTTTTGCCTTTCTTTTTCAGCTTCACTCGAGCATCGACGATGTCTACGATATCAAGCCGCGCGAGGAGGTCATCAATAAAAGAACGAGGGATCTGTCCTGCCATAAAATCCAGAATATTGAATCAAAGAAAAGAAGAGGCTTGCAGATACAAACAAGCCGTGCACTCCAGAGGATAGCACGGCTTGTTGCAATTTGATTTGGGTTTAAGCCAATTTAGAGCGAACGAGTCCGCTGACTTTACCCATATCTGCGCGCCCTTGAATTTGCGGTTTAAGAACACCCATCACTTTACCCATGTCTTGCATGCCCGCTGGTTTTGATTCAGTAATAGCAGCATCAATCAGTGCAACTACTTCTTCTTCGGTTAGCGGTTGAGGCATAAAGTCCTCTAGTACAGTGATTTCAGTTTTCTCCGCGTCTGCAAGATCTTGACGACCAGCAGATTCAAATTGAGCGACTGAATCGCGACGTTGTTTAACCATTTTGGTCAGCACTGCAAGGATATCGTCGTCTGACAGAGTAATCCGTTCATCGACTTCACGTTGCTTAATGGCTGACAGAGCTAAACGAATTGTGCCAAGGCGCGGTTTGTCCTTGGCTTTCATCGCTAATTTTTGCTCATCTTTGAGTTTATCAATTAGAGCCATAACTTAATCCTTTTGGAGCAAGTTATTAGTACAGGCGAACGCGACGTGCGTTTTCGCGAGCTAGCTTCTTAGCGTGACGCTTTTGAGCTGCTGCTTTAGCGCGTTTGCGAACTGTAGTTGGTTTCTCATAGTGCTCACGACGACGCACTTCAGAAAGAATACCTGCTTTTTCGCAAGAGCGCTTAAAACGACGTAGAGCTACGTCGAACGGTTCGTTTTCACGTACTTTAACTACTGGCATATGCCTTTCACCTCAGGGGTTATTCGTTAATGCTGGTACCTTACCAACCCGTCAGTAGTCTGAAGGGTCTTTAACCAGCTTGATCAAAAATGGTGCGGAATTTTAATCTGATCAGTTACCCTTTGTAAAGTATTATCGCCGTCAGAACTAGTTAATTTTTTTTCGTAGCGGTAAACTTGCCGCAATTTCTAGCTAATACTGAGAACGTAATGCGCATTTTAGGTATAGAGACGTCCTGCGACGAAACAGGCATCGCCATTTACGATGACCATAAAGGGCTTTTAAGTCATAAGCTATATAGCCAAGTTAAACTTCATGCCGATTACGGCGGTGTTGTGCCAGAGCTTGCTTCTCGAGACCATGTAAAGAAAACCATTCCATTGATTAAAGAAGCACTAAAAGATGCTGGGTTAACATCAAAAGACATTGATGGCGTCGCATACACTGCCGGACCTGGTTTGGTCGGGGCTCTATTAGTGGGTGCAACGATTGGTCGCAGCGTAGCCTACGCATGGGGAGTACCAGCCGTTCCAGTGCATCATATGGAAGGTCACTTACTGGCTCCAATGCTGGAAGATAATCCCCCTCCATTTCCTTTTGTTGCTTTGCTGGTTTCTGGCGGACACACCATGATGGTGGAAGTAAAAAGCATTGGTGAGTACCAAATTCTGGGTGAATCGATTGATGACGCTGCGGGTGAAGCGTTTGATAAAACCGCCAAATTAATGGGGCTAGATTACCCTGGTGGTCCATTGCTTTCTCGTTTGGCGGAAAACGGAACTCCGGGGCGATTTAAATTCCCGCGTCCGATGACTGATCGCCCTGGGTTGGATATGAGTTTCTCCGGCCTTAAAACATTCGCGGCTAATACCATAGCGGCGAACGATAACGATGATCAAACCCGCGCTGATATCGCTTATGCGTTTCAAGAAGCGGTATGTGCAACCTTAGTGATTAAGTGCAAGCGAGCACTAGAACAAACGGGCATGAAGCGCATTGTTATAGCGGGGGGAGTAAGTGCAAACAAACAACTACGAGCCGATCTCGAAACGTTAGCTAATAAAATTGGTGGGGAAGTGTATTACCCACGTACCGAATTTTGTACCGATAACGGCGCCATGATTGCTTATGCCGGTATGCAGCGTCTTAAGAATGATGAGGTGGCGGACTTATCAGTTTCAGCCAAGCCTCGTTGGCCAATTGATCAGCTAGATCCGATTCATTCATAATTACTAGGGTCTATAGACGCTAAGTGATTCACATATAGCGACCAGCTAATAACTGGTCGTTTCTGTAAGTTCCCAAGCTGCATTTAACCGGTGTGACTTGGGTATGCATTTTCTAAAGGATTCCTATGCCTACTTTCACCCGTCATGGTCAAACCATGCATTATCAAGACGTGGGTCAAGGCCCGGTTTTACTGTTTGGACACAGTTACCTGTGGGACAGCAATATGTGGGCACCTCAAATCGAGGTGTTGAGTCAGCAATATCGCTGTATCGTGCCGGACTTATGGGCGCACGGTAAATCCGAAGCTTTGCCGCAGCAAACCTCCACGCTTCAAGACTACGCGTCAGATGTTTTGTCACTAATGGATAGCTTGGAGATTGAAGAGTTCAGTCTTATTGGTCTGTCTGTCGGCGGAATGTGGGGAACTGAAGTTGTCACATTAGCCCCATCACGAGTAAAGGCTTTTGTGATTATGGACTCATTTGTTGGTCTGGAGCCGGAAATTACACACGCCAAATATTTCGGAATGCTGGATGGTATCGCGCTCGCCCAATCGATACCTGAACCTATCTTGGACGCAATTGTACCTTTGTTTTTCGCCAAAGATACGGAAGTTGAGAACCCAGAGTTGGTCGCTAATTTCCGTCAGTCACTTTCTCGATTACAAGGTGAGGCGGCTGTTGATGTTACTCAAGTAGGACGAGTTGTATTTGGACGTCGTGATCAGTTTGAAGATATTGAAAAGTTTGCTTTACCTACACTCATTATGGTGGGCGATCAAGATAAGCCAAGACCTGTTTTCGAATCGTATTTGATGCAAGATGCTATTACAGGTAGTGAATTAACGGTTATCCCTAATGCCGGTCACATCAGCAATCTAGAGCAGCCAAGTTTCGTTAATGAAAAACTGATTAGCTTCTTAAATAGAGTCTACGGTTAAAATTGAGTGCACGGTTAAGCTTTAGAAGAGGAGGTGCGGTCGCCAACCTTTGGTTCCGTACCTTCATATAAACGCTTAATGTTTTGATGATGCCGTAAAATGATTAGGCAACACAGCATAGAGACAGGAAGCGTGTATTCCGGCCTAAACCACCATGTATAGAGCGGCGCAATGAGCGTAGTGAGAATAGATGCAACAGAAGAATAGCGAGTAAAAAAGACAACCGTTACCCACGTTGCCATTAACATTCCCATTAAACCCAGCCCCATGGGTGCCATGGAGCCCAGTGCTGTCGCCACGCCTTTTCCGCCCCTGAAATGAAAAAACAGCGGATACATATGACCTAAGCAAGCGGCAATGGCCACTATGCCTAAAATGACATCTTCTACCCCAAGGTACCAACTTAGCCAAACAGGAACGGTGCCTTTGAGCATATCGATCAGTAATACTGATACCGCAGCAAATTTAGAACCACTTCTGAGTACATTGGTCGCCCCCGGGTTATGAGAACCTGTTGTTCGAGGATCTGGGATTCGGAACAAGCGGCAAATTAAAACGGCACTAGAGATCGAACCTAACAAATAGGCGGAGATGATCATGATGAGTGCAGTGGGTGTCATGCTTGTCCTTAATTCACCAAAAGTAATGCTGATTAGGTTAGGAAAATCGAGTATATTCTACGGGTTTTTACCTCAAATGGGTATCCGACCTGTAAACGATAAAGGAAGAATAATGGCTTTAGACAAAGTATTCATCGAACAATTGGAAGTGATTACCACTATTGGGGTTTACGACTGGGAACAAGAAATAAAACAAAAATTGGTTCTAGATATTGAAATGGCGCACGATAATCAGCCAGCAGGAAAGAGTGACGATGTCGCTGATGCCCTTGATTACGCTCAAGTGAGCGGAGCGGTATTAGAGCATATCGAAAAAGGTCGCTTTTTGTTAGTAGAACGTGTGGCTGAAGAAGTGGCTGGGTTAATTATGTCCCAATTCTCAGTGCCTTGGGTGAAAATTCGCCTAGCTAAGCCTGGTGCGGTTCCTCAAGCAAAAAGCGTTGGTGTTGTGATCGAACGAGGTCAGGCATGATCGTCACCTATATAGGTGTAGGGTCAAATATTGAACGCAAAAAGCACGTTCAAGCTGCGTTGTCAGAGTTACGTAAACTGGGTGAACAAATTCGGATCTCGACTGTCTACGAATGTGCTTCGGTTGGGTTTGAGAGTCGTCCTTTTTATAACCTGGTCGTCGAGATGAAAACGCCGTTAAATCTTGACGATTTAGCGGCTAAGTTACGAGAAGCCGAAATTCGCTGGGGGCGAAACCCTGACGCAAAAAAAATGCAAGATCGTACATTAGATCTGGACATTATTTTGTATGGTGACATCGTTTCGAGTACGCCATCTTTACCACGCGAAGACATCTATAAATACGCGTTTGTTATTCAGCCTATGTATGAGCTTTGCCCTCATTTAGTGATCCCAAATGATGGCAGAACCGTAACGCAGGTTTGGCAAACAATGGATAATTTAGATTCGCTGACGCCAGTGAATCCTTTTGATAGCGATTTTAATCAATGAGTTATTTTGAAGCTTTTATGTTGGCCTTAATTCAAGGTTTAACAGAATTCCTTCCTATTTCCAGTTCTGCCCATTTAATTTTGCCTTCCGCCATTCTAGGTTGGGAAGATCAAGGCTTAGCATTTGACGTTGCCGTTCACGTGGGGACGTTACTTGCTGTTGTGATTTATTTTCGTAAAGAAGTCGTTACCCTTTTTGCTGCATTGTTTGCGTCCATTTTTAAAGGCGACAGAAGTAAAGAAGCTAAACTGGCGTGGATGATTGTTATTGCCACGATTCCGGCCTGCGTGTTTGGTTTGTTTATGAAAGACATCATTGAAATCTACTTACGTAGTGCTTGGGTCATCGCAACGACAACCATCGTCTTTGCCTTGCTGCTATGGTGGGTGGATAAAAATGCTCCGCTTAAAGATGATGAATACGCTGCCGATTGGAAGAAATCTGTCTTCATTGGTGTATCACAGGCATTAGCAATGATTCCGGGGACATCGCGCTCTGGGGCAACGATCACCGCAGCTCTGTATCTTGGTTTTACTCGTGAAGCCGCGGCACGTTTTTCATTCTTAATGTCTATTCCAATCATCACATTGGCAGGCGGTTACCTTGGTATGAAATTGGTCACCAGTGGTGAGCCTGTGCATATGGGATTCCTATTAACGGGTATTGTGACCTCGTTCATCAGCGCTTATATCTGTATTCATTTCTTTTTGAAACTGATTTCCAAGATGGGTATGACGCCATTTGTTATCTATCGTTTGATCCTTGGATTTGGACTGATAGCATTCTTGTTGTTGAACTAAAATATTTAACCTGAATTCGGGATAACAGATTGCTTTCTAATGGCTCTTTTTACTTATTACTTCGTTGAACCCCCTCCCAATAACCCGTTATTGGTTCGTGGCTTCGCCTTGTCTTAAGCAAAAATGGCTCATTAGAATTCATCTATTGGAAATCTACCTGTATTTGAAGAGATTAGCTAACCCCTTATCCCGAGTTCAGGTTATTTAGAAATAAGCCAACAAAAAGCGGTCGATAATTCGACCGCTTTTTGTTGGAAATTAGATAAGTGGTTGGGTTTATATCAATCGTTATTTTTAGCTTCTACGTTTAATATTTTTGCGATAGACGCCTGATAAGATACTTCCAACGATTCTCTGCTGTGGCAGCGAACGCCTAAATCATTGAGTACGCCATCGCCAATACCGTAAATCCAACCATGAATTTGAACTTCCTGACCACGCTCCCACGCTGAGTGCATGATGGTGGAATTGCCTAGGTTGTAGACTTGCTCGGCCACGTTAATTTCACACAGTTTGTTTGACCATTCTTCACGAGGAAGACTGCCCAACCAATTTCTGTGTTTTAGGTACAAATCTCGGATATGCAGCAACCAGTTATTGATAAGCCCTAGCTGAGGGTTTTCTATTGCCGCATTAACGCCACCACAACCATAGTGCCCACATACAATAATGTGTTTGACCTTGAGTACATCTACAGCGTATTGCACAACGGATAAGCAGTTTAGGTCGGTGTGAATCACTTGGTTGGCGACATTGCGATGAACAAACAATTCACCAGAGGCTAAACCGGTCAGTTGTTCAGCTGGAACACGGCTATCAGAGCAGCCAATCCAAAGGTATTCGGGGTGCTGGGCTTCAGCGAGATTGGTAAAAAACTCAGGCTTTTCAGACTTGATGGTTTGAGCCCAAGAAGAGTTATTGTTAAATAACTGTTTGATATCCGGCATGCGACATTTCCTTTTTATTTGCGCCACTATACACAAGCTTGACGTCTCATACCTCTTTCAAATCAATGTTCTTGATGATTTTGTGACTGGTCAGATTAGCATTTTGTTAATAATTGAAATGTTTTATTACTCTTTTTTCATATCTCGTATGCATTGATGGCAAACGTTTGCATTTGTTTTATAAATTATTCATAACCAATTTCGTCATGACATTGTGAAATGGTCGTGTGATTTGCGTCACTCAATGGTAAAATCCGCCCGCATTTCTATTCATGCAGGAGCAATATTTTGACTGGAAATCGATTCGCGGATTGGAATCTGAAGGGTGATCTATTTGGTGGCGTCACCACGGCAATTATCTCATTGCCATTGGCGCTTGCATTTGGTGTCGCATCTGGAGCTGGTGCTGAAGCTGGGCTTTGGGGGGCGATACTGGTTGGTCTGTTTGCTGCTTTATTTGGTGGCTCATCTAGCCTGATCTCGGAACCTACGGGTCCTATGACCGTTATTATGACGGCAGTATTGACCACCATGACCGCGAAATACCCAGAAAGTGGGATGGCGATGACGTTTACCGTTGTCATGATGGCGGGCGCATTTCAAATCATGCTCGGAACGCTCAAACTGGGCAAATACGTCACCCTCATGCCTTACAGTGTTATATCCGGCTTTATGTCAGGCATTGGTGTGATACTTATCATTTTGCAGCTTTCGCCATTGTTAGGTCATCCAGCTCCATCGGGTGGCGTAACCGGTACGTTGAGTGCTCTGCCTGATATGGTTTCAGGGATGAAGTTCAGTGAGCTGTTCCTTGGGATGCTGACCCTTGGTATCTTATTCTTCTTCCCTAAAAAGTATCGCCGATATGTTCCTGCTCAGCTCGTTGCTTTGGTGGCGGTAACGCTTCTTTCTGTCATCATTTTCGATTTCGATAGTATTCGTCGAATTGGTGAAATCCCTGCCGGTTTGCCTTCTTTTGTTATTCCGACCATAAATGCTGAAGTCTTTACCACCATGGTGATCGATGCGTTGGTACTGGGTACTCTTGGGTGTATTGATACTTTGTTGACCGCCGTTATTGGTGATTCATTGACTCGTAAAGAGCATGACTCCGACAAAGAGTTACGAGGTCAGGGACTTGCAAACATGATTTCTGGTCTGTTTGGTGCTTTGCCTGGTGCAGGTGCAACCATGGGAACCGTAACTAACATTCAAGTTGGCGCTCGTTCACCACTCTCTGGCGTTATACGTGCACTTGTTTTAGCGCTGGTGGTGCTGGTTGCGAGCGGATTGACTGAACCGATTCCAATGGCGGTATTGGCAGGTATCGCAGTGTATGTTGGTTTTAATATCCTAGATTGGAGTTTCATTCAGCGAGCACATAAAGTCAGTGTCCAAGGTATGGCAATTATGTACGGTGTTATGCTTCTCACCGTATTTGTTGACTTGATAGTTGCAGTAGGGCTCGGCGTATTCATTTCTAATATCATAATTATTGAAAGGCTGAGCCGCGAACAAGCGCGCCAAGTAAAGGCCATCAGTGATGCCGATGAAGATGATGTGCCACTTACCGACAGCGAGAGAAAGTTGCTTGATAGTGCGAACAGCAAGGTTTTGTTCTTCTATCTGTCTGGTCCTATGATTTTTAGTGTATCGAAGGCGATATCACGCCAGCACAGCAGTATTTCCGATTATGAAGTGATGATTTTGGATTTAACCGATGTTCCAATGATCGATGTTACGGTTGGCTTAGCGTTGGAAAATGCCATTAAAGATGCCAAAGACGCTGACTGTGAAGTGTATTTGTTATGCCCAAATGAACGTACTCGTCAGCAGCTTGAAAAGTTCCACGTTCTTGAGTTGGTGGACGATGGGAATACCTTCTCGTTCCGCTATGAGGCATTAAAATCAGCCGTGAAATACGTTCGAAAAGCGGATTTTGAATAACAGAGTTTGAAACAATAAAGAAAAGCGCAGCCAACGAGCTGCGCTTTTTATTTGAGCAATAGACTTGAAAAGTTGACACATCGTCAGCATTTCCTTTTGGTTATCTTCGAAAAGAGCGCGGCAAGCATGTACGCATTAGAAATAGAACAACTTAGAAAAACCTATGCGGGTGGGTTTGAAGCTTTAAAAGGCATCAGTTTGAATGTCGAAAAAGGCGATTTTTACGCACTTCTCGGTCCTAATGGGGCGGGGAAGTCGACAACCATTGGAATTATCACCTCTCTCGTAAACAAAAGCTCAGGGAACGTGAAAGTCTTTGAGCACGATATTGATTCACACCTAGAACTGGCAAAACAAAATTTAGGTCTAGTACCGCAAGAGTTTAACTTCAACCAGTTTGAAACGGTTGAGCAAATCGTATTGCAACAAGCGGGCTACTATGGGGTAAGCAAAGGGTTGGCCAAAGAGCGCGCGCAGAAGTACCTGACGAAACTCGATTTGTGGGAAAAACGCGAAGAGCGAGCTCGAAACCTTTCTGGAGGGATGAAGCGCCGTTTAATGATCGCAAGGGCATTGATGCATGAGCCGCAATTATTGATTTTGGATGAACCAACAGCGGGAGTCGATATTGAGTTGCGACGCTCGATGTGGGATTTCCTAAAAGAAATCAACGAGCAAGGTATTACCATTATTTTGACAACGCATTATTTAGAAGAGGCTGAAATGCTGTGTCGCAATATTGGCATTATCAATCGCGGTGAGTTGATTGAAAACACCACGATGAAAGATCTACTCAATAAGCTTCATGTTGAAACCTTTATTTTGGATTTAGAGCATGGCGCTAAAGTGCCTGAGCTTACTGGTGTTAATTCTCAGAGCTTAGTGAATGACTCCTTGGAGATTGAATTAGAAAAAACAGAAGGGTTGAATCATGTATTCACTCAACTGACAGAAAGTGGTGTTCATGTGCTCTCAATGCGCAATAAAGCCAATCGACTGGAAGAGCTGTTTGTGACCATTGTAAGAGAGCAGGGGTAAAGACATGTATCAACTGTATTGGACAGCGTTCCAAAGCCTACTTGCGAAAGAAGTGAATCGTTTCATGCGGATCTGGGTGCAAACTCTGGTTCCGCCAGCAATCACTATGACACTATATTTCATTATATTTGGTAGCCTGATTGGTTCAAGAATTGGTGAAATGGGCGGATTCTCCTATATGGAATACATTGTCCCTGGCCTTATTATGATGTCGGTGATCACTAACTCCTATTCTAATGTCGCCTCCTCCTTTTTTAGTGCGAAATTCCAGAAAAATATCGAAGAGCTGTTGGTCGCACCGGTACCCAATTATGTGATTATTGCCGGCTTTGTAATGGGAGGCGTGGTACGTGGATTATTGGTTGGCGCAATAGTTACCTTGGTTTCACTGTTTTTTGTCGATCTGCAAGTGGAGCATTGGGGCATTATTATTGCCACCGTTTTTCTCACTTCAGTTGTGTTCTCATTAGGTGGGCTCATCAACGCGGTATTTGCGGGTACATTTGATGATATCTCCATTATCCCTACATTCGTCCTAACGCCATTAACCTATTTAGGTGGTGTGTTTTATTCCATCAGCTTGCTTCCAGAATTTTGGCAGGGAGTGTCGAAAATTAACCCAATTGTTTACATGGTAAATGCATTTCGTTATGGCTTTTTAGGTGTGTCGGATGTTGGCATTGCGACTTCTTTTGGAGTTTTAGGTGTTTTCATCATTGGTTTGTACGCCGTGGCGCATTATTTGGTTGCTAAAGGGATAGGGCTGCGAAGCTAGTCTATCAATGACATTTGCTCAAGAGAGCGTGTTTTAGAGCATGATAGCTTCTAGAAGCATTAAATATAAAACGGGTCGCCTGAGCGACCCGTTTTTGTCATTTATGTAATTGAACCAGAAGACCTTAGCTTAAGACTTAAGAGAAAAAGTGGTTACTCACCTTTATATCTTATTACTCGCTTTTATCTTCACTGCTCTCTTTCACATCGTTTGTCAGTTCAAATACTTGATTGTCAATCAAGCGAGCTTTTCCTAAGTAGGCGGAAATTAGGATGACAGCCTGAGACGATTCACTCTTAATAGGTTGAAGCGTTTGAGCATCCCGAATAAAAATTTCATCAGGCTGCAAGTCGGCAGCGCGCAACTGATCATTGGCATCTTCGATGATGGAAGCATAATCATCTCGCCCACCACGAATTTGGCTGCTGATCCAGCGCATGGTACGAGCAACGACAGGTGCTCTCTGACGTTCGTCAATGGTAAGTAAAGAGTTGCGAGAACTCATTGCCAAACCATCCATTTCACGGACGGTAGGTACACCAATAATCTCAATATCCATGGCGAGATCGATGACCATTTGACGGATAATGCCAAGTTGTTGAAAGTCTTTTTCGCCAAAGCATGCGATATCTGGCTGAACAATGTTGAACAACTTAGCAACGATGGTTGATACGCCTTTGAAATGTCCTGGGCGCGATGCGCCTTCAAGCATATGAGACAGCCCTGGAACTTCTACATATGTTTGTTTATCGAGACCTTCCGGATACATGATTTCCGGTGTTGGCGTAAACACAAACTCGACCGATTCACCGTTCAGCTTGCTCAAATCTTCTTCAAGCGTGCGCGGGTAGTTATTTAAGTCGTCCGTGCGTTCAAATTGCATCGGGTTAACAAAAATACTTGCCACCACAATGTCGGCGTGCTCACGAGCCTTTCGCACAAGTGTAAGATGCCCTTCGTGCAAGTTGCCCATGGTTGGCACAAATGCAATACGACGACCATCGCGTTTACACTGTTTGATTTGTTCTCTAAGGGATGCAATATCAGTGAAAGTTTGCATTATGTTTCCTTACTCAAAGGTGTGCTCGACACCTGGGAAAATCTGATTTTGTACATCGTCCTTGTACTTCGTAATGGCTTTACGAATATCACCAGTTTCAGCTAGGAAGTTCTTGGAGAATTTTGGCATGTAGTTGGCTGCAATACCAAACATATCATGCATCACTAATATTTGACCGTCAGTATCCGGACCCGCACCAATACCAATCACTGGAATCGTTAGGCTTTCGGTAATACGCTTCGCAAGAGAGGCTGGAACGCATTCCAGCACTAGAAGTTGTGCACCTGCGTTTTGGAGAGCAATCGCATCTTGTACCATTTGCTCGGCACGCTCGGCATCACGACCTTGAATTTTAAAGCCACCAAAAATATTGACAGATTGCGGAGTCAAACCAAGGTGAGCGCAGACAGGTACAGAGCGTTCTGTCAACATGCTGATGGTATCAGCGAGCCAAGTTCCACCCTCAACTTTGACCATGTTTGCTCCCGCCTGCATGAGCTTAGCGGCGTTTTCGCAAGCTTGCTCAGGGGTTGCATAGGTCATGAACGGCATGTCAGCCAGCAAAAGACTGCTTGGGCTTCCGGCGCGTACACATCGAGTATGGTAAGCAATGTCATCAATGGTGACGGGCAATGTCGAGCTTTCACCTTGGAGTACCATTCCCAATGAATCACCAACCAAAAGCAGTGGCATTTCTTGCTCTTCAAACAATTGGGCGAAGCTGGCATCGTACGCAGTCGATGTAGCGAATTTTTGACCTTCTTGCTTCCAGGTCATGAGCGTATTAATAGTGACGTTTTTCATTTTATATCCTTATTAGGGGCAACTTATGACGACCAGATGTTGAGACCATTACGGTCAGTTTGCTCCAACAATGTCTGCAGTTGCGTCCCGTCAGGGAGAGTTAAACGTGGTGCGATTTCAGCGAGTGGGTAGAGAACAAATTCTCTTACCTTCATTCCATAGTGTGGAACGGTGAGACGCTCTGAATCGATCACCTCATTGCCGTATAAGATGATATCTAAATCGAGGGTTCTTGGTCCCCATCGCTCATCTTTACGGACACGCCCTTGCTCTAGCTCGATTGTTTGAGTGCAATCGAGAAGTTCAAGTGGCGTCAAACTGGTTTTTAATTCAACCACGGCATTGATGTAGTCGGGTTGATTCTGTGGTCCCATTGGCGTACTGCTATACAGGGAAGAAGTGCAAACAAATTCAGAATTTGGAATGTCTTTAAGCGCTTCGATTCCCTGTTTTGCCTGAGTGACGGGATCAGATAAATTGCTGCCAACAGCGATGTATACGGTAATCATTCCTGTGGCTTTCTTTTTTTGTTTCTGTACGTCTTACGTCGGCGTTGCCCAGTACTTGAACCACCTAATTCGTTCACCATAGCTTGGCGCATATTGCGACCTGCATTTTGGTAAGTTTGCCACCATTTCGCCAACTCTTTGGTGTCACCTTGCTCGACTTCACCACGCATTTCAAGGAAATCAAAACCCGCACGGAACTTGTTCAACTCAAGTAGGCGAGTTGCTCGCTTACCATTGCGTCTTGGTAATCGTAGCTGGAGCTGCCATATCTCTCGAATGGTTGCTGTGTGGCGTCTTGGTATCGCAAGGCTTCTAACTTGTTCATCTAGAATCATATTACTGGCTTCCATGATGGCGTCGTAGTAAGCGAAATTTCGCTTTTCCATCAATCGTTCAGCAAGTTGATTCAGTGGGTACCAAAGTAACGCTGCAAACATGAAGGCAGGGTTGATTCGTTTGCCATCTTGGATGCGTTTGTCTGTAGATTCCAATACTAGCTCAATCATTTTTTCGGTTGGGCTTTCTTGTTCTTCAGTAAATTCGCGAGCAATTTCAGGGAACAATGGTTGGAAAAGATCGTACTCACGTAACAAGTGGTAGGTTTCCAATCCGTAGCCTGACTGCAGTAGTTTTAGTGACTCTTCAAACAATCGCGCTGCTGGGATGTCTTGCAGTAAGTGCGCCAGCTCTTTGATTGGAGCTGCTGTGCCTTCACAGATATCCATGTCCAACTTCGCGGCAAAACGAACAGCACGAAGCATTCGAACCGGATCTTCTCGGTAGCGTGTTTCTGGATCGCCGATGAGGCGGATTAGCCCATCATCAAGATCATCAATACCGCCAGCATAATCGTGAATACTGTAATCGGCAATGTTGTAATACATTGCATTGACAGTGAAATCACGTCGTTCAGCGTCTTCATCTATGGTGCCATACACATTATCACGAAGCAGCATGCCTTCTTTAGACTGCGCAGCAACGTTTTTAGTCGGTTCTTGATGATGACCACGGAAAGTGGCAACTTCTATGATATCGCGCCCAAACATAATGTGCGCAAGGCGGAATCTACGACCAATTAAACGGCAGTTTCTGAACAGGCTTTTTATCTGTTCTGGAGTGGCGTTAGTCGCGATATCAAAATCTTTTGGCTGTTCGCCTAATAAAAGGTCACGTACACCACCACCTACCAGAAACGCATCGTATCCAGCATTATGCAGGCGGTAGAGCACTTTCAGTGCATTGTCGCTTATCTGTTTGCGAGAAATGTTGTGATCTTCTCGTGTAATAATATTCAGAGTAATTTCTCCGTTTGAGCGACTATTTTGTTGGCCCTTGCTGGTAAGGATTTTACGGCAAAAGCGAGTAACTTGACTAAAAATAGCCCACCTCTATTACGTTTGTGCTCAAAAATTGCGGCTAATAATAGCTTAGCTGTCCTTGTTTGAGAATGGGGACGTGATTTTGATCTTGTCTGGTAACTGTTTTAAGTGCCAGTTTTCGATGCCCCATTGCAGTATTTCTTCTTGAGTAGCCTGCTCTAATTCTTTTGTAATATCAAAGCCTAAGAAGCTCATTGCTAGCAATGTTTCAGGTTTGGGATTGTCTTGGCGAATACCCTCAGCACGATTCTGCTTCGATAGCTTATTTCCTCTATCATCAACGGCTAACGGCAGGTGTAAGTATTGAACCGGTGTTTTTTTAAGCATTTGATATAAGCTGATTTGGCGACCTGTAGGTTCGATTAAGTCGGCTCCACGAACCACTTCCGTTACGCCCTGATGAATATCATCTAAAACAACCGCAAGGTTATAAGCAAATAAACCATCTCGTCGCTTAATAATAAAGTCCTCTTGTGCTAAAGAGGCTGGAATGGGTATTGAACCGTGTCGCAAATCGTTGAACTCAGTCACAGGGTGCGTCATGGTAAGTCGCACGGCACAGGGTTGATCGTTGAGCAATTTTTTTGCTCTGCAAGTACCAGGATAAAAACCACCCGCTTCTTTTATCTGCTTTCGACTACATTCGCAGTAATACGCCACTCCATCTTTTAACCACTGATCTATTTGTGCTTGGTAGGCGTTGTGGCGTTGACTTTGATAAATGACTTCGTCATCCCAAAATAGGTGATATTTTTCGAGAGTCGATAGAATCAAACCCGCCGCGCCAATCATTTCTCTGGGTGGATCGAGATCTTCCATTCGAACCAACCACTTTCCATGTAGGGACTTAGCTTGGAAGTAGCTACCCAAAGCGGCAATAAGTGAGCCAAAATGAAGAGGACCAGATGGGGATGGGGCAAAGCGCCCTATGTAATTGGATTTACTCATGGTATTCATCAAAAAAGGGAGCGAATCGGCTCCCTTTTATCCTTGCTTTAGCGCAGCTGAATTAGCCTTGCATTTGTCTTTCTTTCATTTCAGCAAGCGTTTTACAATCGATACACAAATCAGCAGTTGGGCGAGCTTCTAAACGACGGATGCCAATTTCAACACCACAAGATTCACAGTAACCAAAGTCACCATCTTCGATTTTATCAAGCGTCTTCTCAATTTTTTTAATCAGGCGGCGCTCACGATCTCGGTTACGCAGCTCTAAACTAAATTCTTCTTCTTGTGAAGCACGGTCAACAGGATCTGGAAAGTTTGATGCTTCATCTTGCATGTGATGCACAGTGCGATCGACTTCTTCCCTGAGCTGATTGCGCCAAGCGTCTAAAATCTTTGTAAAGTGAGCTAACTGCTCAGGTGACATGTACTCTTCACCTGGCTTTTCTTGGTAAGGCTCAACCCCTGCAATTGCTAGGATGCCTAGCGTTTTTCTTTTGTTACTTTCTGGCATACAGCATCTCCTACTTACACCTTTTTGACTGACCAGCAGACAAATTAAGGCGGGTATCTATAGCAGAAAGAAAAGCTGGTGGCAACGACTCGTAATAGTGGGCCCTTGCCATTGTGAAGTTCGCATCATTTTTCATTGTTGTTGATAAATTCAACATTTTGAATCAGTTGCATTTCACGTTCAGAGAGTTTGGCTTTGTAGCACAATATCTCCACGCCACTTTCTTTCGCTTGATTTAACAGTTGTGAATATTTCGCATCTATATGGTGTGCTGAAGACACTTTTTCAATACCAGTATGTAAAACAGTAAAAAAAAGTACGGCTCTGCTTCCATTTTTTGAGACTTCCATCAACTCGCGAAGGTGCTTTTGTCCTCGCGTTGTGACTGCATCAGGAAAATAGCCTTGTCCATTTTCCTCTAATAAAGTCACACTTTTCACTTCAATATAGCACTTCGGGCGATCTTCGCTTTCTAGAAGGACATCGATGCGGCTGTTTTCACTACCGTATTTCACTTCTGTTCTCAAAGAGTCGTACCCAATTAGCTCGGGAATGCGACCTTGTTTGATTGCTTCAACCACCAATGCATTGGGTTTAGCTGTATTGATGCATATCATGTCGCCTTGAGCATTTTGTGAAAGCTCCCAACTGTATGGGTATTTTCTTTTCGGGTTATCGGATACGGAATACCAAATTGTATTGCCGGGATCGGCGCAACCGGTCATTGCTCCTGTATTGGCGCAATGGATGGTGGTAACGGAGCCGTCATCCAGTTCTATATCTGCCAGAAAGCGTTTGTATCTTTTGATTAACGTTGCGCGTTGTAATGGTGAAGTAAATTCCATAAGTCGTCGTTTGGGGTTTGATACTGTTATTATGTACAATGCTTTGGTGAGAACTCACTGTATTTAAAAACGAATGACTTTACCGTGTGTCATTTAAAAATACGTTATTAAAGAGCATGTGAGTATCATGTCTCACCTTGCATCAAGAATACGGTTTGTAAACCAAACCCATTACAGCACAAGGATCTCTCATTGTCACAATCCTCTAAGTTACCGCTCCCGATAGAAGCCGTTCTTCCTGAATTGTTGGTTGCATTAAGAACACAACACCAAGTGGTGCTAAAAGCTGAGCCAGGGGCAGGGAAATCAACTCATCTGCCTTTACAGCTGCTTAAGCAAAATGTGGTGGAAGGCAAAATTATCATGCTGGAACCTCGGCGATTGGCTGCGCGAAACATTGCCACTTATCTCGCTAAGCAATTAGGAGAGAAGGTAGGTGAGACCGTTGGGTACCGTGTTCGTGGAGAAAAGAGAACAAGTAAAAACACGCATTTAGAAGTGGTTACTGAAGGTATTTTGACACGGATGATTCAGTCTGATCCCGAGCTGACTGGTGTTGCGATGGTCATTTTTGATGAATTCCATGAGCGCAGTATCCACGCGGACACCAGTTTGGCATTTTGCTTGGAGATCCAAGAAGTATTTAGAGAAGACCTAACATTGCTTGTTATGTCTGCGACACTTGATGAAATGGCGTTAAAGGGGTTGTTGCCTTCGGCTTCTTATATTGAATCTGACGGGCGAGGCTACCCTATTGAATACCGATATGCGCCGCTGATGCCCAATGACAGATTGACAGCAGCTGTGGCAAAACAGATTCGCTCTCTTCTTAATAGTGAAGACGGGTCTATCTTGGTTTTTTTACCAGGAGCAGGTGCTATCAATCAAGTTATCGAATTACTAAGCGAACTTGATTCTGACGTAGATGTATTCCCGTTGTTCGGTCAATTAACGTTTGCTGAGCAGCAACAGGCTATTTCTCCTGTAGAGCAGGGAAAAAGAAAGGTTGTGTTAGCGACGAATATTGCGGAAACCAGTTTGACCATTGAGGGAATTCGCATTGTTATCGACAGCGGTTTGGAGCGTTTTGCCAGTTTTCAGTTAAAAACAGGCATCACTCGATTAGAACAACAAAGGATTGCACAGTCCTCTGCTCATCAACGTGCCGGTCGTGCTGGCAGGCTAGAACCTGGTATTTGTGTGCGTATGTACAGCGAGCAGCAATTCCAACAACAACCCAAAGTACCAGAGCCAGAAATCCTTCGGAGCGACTTGTCTTCTGTGTTGCTTGAAATGCTTCAATGGGGGAGTGACGCATTTTCATGCTCGCATTGGCTTAATGTGCCAACCAAAGCTGCCATTGATACCGCAAAAGATCTGCTCAATCAGCTCGATTTACTGAGTGATTCTGGCACTTTGTCTGTGCTAGGAAAACAGGCGCAGGCGCTGGGTACCGACCCAAGGACTGCTGCCATGTTATTAAAAGCCCATTCGAAAGGAGCAGCTTATTTGCAGTGTGCGGTAACGCTAACGGCTTTGATAGAAGAACCAGAGCGGCAAGGTGATAACTTGATGCATGCCTTACAACGTTTTAAAGACGGGCATCACCAAAAACAAAAGAAAGTACAAACCAGAATGTCGAGTTTAGCTGCTAGGTTTAGTTCGGTTTTAAAAGGGAGTACTGATGAATCACTTGCAGGTGAATGTCTTTGCTGGGCTTACCCCGACAGAATTGCTAGGCAAAGAAAACCAGAAAGTGAGAACTACCTATTGGCGAACGGGCATGGCGCGCAAGTCGATTCATTGTCTTCGTTAGTGAAAAGTGAGTACTTGGTTGTCGTGGATCTGATGAAGAGCCACCGTAGTGACAGCCAAGTGTATCTAGCTTGCCCGCTGGATGTTGTACCTAAAAGTAGAGTGAATCAAGCCACTTATGTGTATTGGGATGACAAAAAAGGAGAGCTTTTAGCAGAGGAAAGGCTGCAAATAGGTGCTATTGTGCTAGAAAGCAAACCAACCCAAAACATCAGTGAGCAACAAAAGTCCAACGCATTGTTGGATTACATCCGTGAAAGGGGCACTCATGCTCTCCCTTGGTCGGACAAATCAGAGCGTTTACTTCAACGTATTCGATGCGGCCAGGCATGGATGGAGGAAGAAACATGGCCGGACGTCTCAGATTCGGGCTTGCTTGATAATCTGACAGAGTGGCTGTTGCCATTTATGAACGGTGTTTCTAACATGAAGACCCTAAAAAAGGTCGATATACATCAAGCGCTCACTGCCTACTTGGGTTGGCCATTGAACCAGAAAATCGATGAGTGGTTGCCGGAGCGGTATACATTGCCTACAGGGCAAAGTCGGCAAATTGATTATCAAGAAGGAAAGCCGCCAATGCTTTCAGTCAGAGTACAGGAGGTGTTTGGTGAACAAGCTTCTCCAACAGTGGCGAGTGGGCGGGTTTCGGTGGTGTTAGAACTGCTTTCTCCTGCTCGACGACCGATTCAAATAACGCAAGATTTAGCCGCGTTTTGGCAGGGCTCGTATCACGAAGTAAAAAAAGAAATGAAAGGGCGTTACCCTAAACATCCTTGGCCGGATGATCCGGCTAACCATGTGGCGACAACAAAAACCAAACGACAGTTGAATTCATGACAGATAAAAAGAAAACGTCAGGGCGAACGACAAAAAAAACGACGGCTAAAAAGAGCACTCAAAAGAAACGCCCTCGTCAAAACAAAACAAAAAAGAAAACGTCAAAAGGTTGGTTGCGTACTCTTTGGGGGTTAGCGTGGAAAACAACCGTTACCGTGTTTGCGGTGTTGGTTTTTGTCGGTATCTACCTTGATAGCGTGGTTCGCCAGAAATTTGAAGGCCAGCTGTTTGACCTACCAACAGTCGTTTATGGGCGAGTATTAACGCTTAGCCCCGGAAGCCCGGTGACATTACCGCAACTTCGTAAAGAACTGGATGTACTCAATTATCGAAAAGTCCGAGCTCCTCGACACCCAGGTGAGTATTCATCTTCATCGACAAAAATTGAACTTATTCGTCGTGATTTCGAATTTGAAGACGGTCCGGAAGCTTCCCGCCACGTGATGTTGTATTTCAACGCTCAAGGTTTGGAAAGGATAAAGTCGCTCGAATCCGAGCGAGATATGGGGTACCTGCGTATTGATCCTAAAATGCTTGGGATGTTGGAAAAAAATACGGAAGAAAACCGCCTTTTCTTAAAGCGAGAGCAATTCCCTGAAGTATTGGTCGATGCCTTATTGGTTACAGAAGACAGAGACTTTTACCAACATGAAGGGGTTTCTCCGTTTGCGATTCTTAGAGCATTGGTGGCAAATGTAAAAGCGGGGCGCACTGTTCAGGGGGGAAGCACTCTGACCCAACAGTTAGCCAAAAACTTGTTTTTATCTCGTGAACGAACACTCTGGAGAAAAGTCCGAGAAGCGTATATCGCCCTGATATTGGATTATCGTTATAGCAAAGATGAAATATTAGAAGCCTATTTGAATGAAGTGTACTTAGGTCAAAGCCGGGGTGAAGCCATTCATGGATTTGGTTTGGCGTCGAGGTTGTATTTTGGTCAACCTTTGCAAGAGCTTCGTATCGACCAAATTGCTCTATTGGTGGGGATGGTAAAAGGTCCTTCTTATTACAACCCAGTCCGGAAACCGGAGCGAGCAAAAGAGCGCCGAGATTTGGTATTACGCTTGATGATGCAGCACGACATTCTTACTTCTCATCAGTTTGAAATGGCGGCCAGCCGCGATTTGGATACGCAAGATAAACCGCAAATAGCCAGCCGCCAGCCAGCCTATTTTCAGCAGGTTAGCCGTGAGTTAAAGCAGAAAGTGGGTGAGGCTTTCCAAAGGCAAACTGGGTTGAAAGCCTTTACCTCTCTGGATCCCGTTTCGCAATTTGAGCTGGAAAAAGCGGTGAAATCCAAAATTCCTCAATTGGAATTGAGGTCCGGGAAAGGGTTGGAAGCCGCTGGCATTGCGGTGGATCGACGCAGCGGAGAAATTCGCGCCATGGTAGGTGGCAAACGCACCGGATATGACGGCTTTAATCGGGCATTGAATGCTTCAAGACCTATCGGTTCTTTGGCAAAGCCGGCGGTCTATCTCACAGCATTGCAGAATCCGTCGGAATACACGCTAGCATCCACGTTAGATGATACGCCATTCTCCCTCAAAGGCAGTAAAGGGAGCGTGTGGTCACCTAAGAATTACGATCGAAAATTTCGCGGTGATGTGTCTTTGTATCAAGCCTTTGCGAAATCACTAAATGTGCCCACAGTAAGACTCGGTCTTAAGTTAGGTATTCCTCAAGTGATGGATACATTTGAAAAGCTTGGTGTAGATCGGCAGGAAATTCGTCCCGTACCGTCTATGTTTCTTGGGTCGTTTTCATTGACACCTTATCAAGTCGCACAGATGTACCAAACATTGACAAACTCCGGTAAAAAAGCACCATTGAGCGCGCTTCGAAGTGTAAAAGATCTAGATGGAAATGTTCTGTATCGTTCTATTCCCAAAGTGTCACAACGAGTTTCGCAACAAGCGGCTTGGTTAACAACTTATGCAATGAAGAAAGCGGTTGCCGAGGGAACTGGACGCTATTTACAAGGTCAATTTAGCCGTATGACACTCGCAGGAAAAACGGGAACCAGCAATGATACTCGTGACAGTTGGTTTGTAGGGGTGGATGGTCGCGAAGTGGTGACTCTTTGGCTTGGTCGTGATGATAACAAGCCTACCAAGTTAACGGGTTCAAGTGGGGCATTACGGGTGTACCACCAGTATTTGCAAAACCGAATTCCAGAGCAGCTCATTCTTCCGTGGCCTGCACAAATTACTACTTTAGGGTTTGCGCTTAAACCAGATGGCGGATTAAAAGTCGATTGCGATAAAGCATTTACGCTTCCTGTTTGGGATAAAAAAGGTAATGCACGTGAGGCGTGCAAAAGTGAGCCCGCCAAATGGTTGAGCAGTTTATTTGACTAAAGCCGTTGATGTAGACCCCAACACCATGAAACTGCGGTGGGAAGGGCTGGGGGCATAAGGATATCGATAAAGGAGTGCTTTTGTTTTTCTCTAAGTTTAATGGAATAGCAACTTTCGCTGTGATGGTGGCAACAGTAAGTGTTGCGGCTTTACTTAGCCCTTTTGTTGATGCTCAGGAGCAACTCCTTGAGGCAGAGCGCCAAGAGAAAGAACGACCCGTTATCGCTGTTGTACTCGCTGGTGGTGGAGCAAAAGGTGCGGCCCATATTGGTGTTCTGAAGGCGCTGGAAGAGATGCATATTCCCGTTGATATCATTACAGGTACTAGCATGGGTGCCTTTGTGGGCGGGTTGTACTCTACAGGTATGTCGGCCGATGAAATCGAATCGTTTATCCATACGATAGATTGGAACAATGGCTATCGCGATCGGGTTGAGCGAGAGCATTTGCCCGTTCGTGAGAAAGAATATTTTGACCGATACCAGATCAGAACCGATTTAGGACTACGTTGGATAGAAGTTACTGCGCCGCGCGGAGTGGTACAGGGGCAAAATATGTATAAGATCCTGCGTGAGACCGCAGGGAATATTCCGCCTATGGCATCATTCGATGATTTAGCCGTGAAGTATCGTGCAGTAGCAACAGATATTGTTGAGCTAGAACCCGTCGTATTGGAAAGCGGCTATTTAACCGACGCCATGATGGCTAGTATGTCTGTGCCCGGAGCGCTACCGCCATTTCCTTTGGGGGACAAATTGCTCGTAGATGGAGGGGTAACCAACAATATGCCCGTCGAGCTTGCCCGTTCTATGGGGGCAGACTTGGTTATTGCTGTGGACATCAGTACAAATTATCAGTCCAAACAAGAGCTAAAAACGTTCCTCAATGTGGGTGACCAGCTCTCCAATTACATGGTGCAACGCAGCACTCAGCGACAAGCAACCCATTTACAAGAAAAAGATGTGTTGCTCACACCCAATGTTGGCAATATGTCGACAACCGAATTTTCCCGTATGCCCGATGCATATGAATTGGGCTATCTAGCGGCTATTGAATCTAAAGACGCCTTAGAGTCCTTTGTGGTTACGCCGGCACTTTACCAAAAGTATATCTACCGAAAACAAGAAGCGCGAAAAGCCATCGATTATGGCGATGAGCTATTAATTGACGACATTGTTATCCACAATAACAGCCACTATAACGAAAACGTATTAAAGCAGTTTCTTGGTTTAGAAGCCGGTCGCCGATATGGTTTAGAAAAACTTGAAGAACACGTTCAGCAGCTATATTCACTTAACCGCTTTGAACAGGTTCTTTACCGCTACCAACAAGAAGGTGGAAAAACCACGCTGCATATCGAAGTCAATGAGAAAGATTGGGGACCCAATTACGTTAACTTTCGTTTCTTCCTTGAAGATGATTTTCAAACAGCAAGTCAGTACTCCATTGGTGTCAGCACCAACTTCACCGCTCTGAATGATAAAGGTGCCGAAATTCGAACCAACCTCGAAATGGGCTCTGAAAAACTGATTGAAGCGGAATTATATAGCCCAATATTCAATGAGCAGAACGTGTTTACCAGCGCAAAAATGACGTATAGGAATGAAAATAAGAAAGCGCCATTTGGGTCTGACGGATTGGAAGACATTTCTCTTGGCGGAGTAAAAGATTACATTCCAATTAACTATGTTCAATTTTCATCAGAGCTTGCGTTAGGGGTAAACCCCGCATTTGATCAGGAATTTAAGGCAGGTATTCGGTATACTGTTGGCGAAATTTCGATATCGACTTTGCCAACGTTAGGGCAAGGGCTGTTCAATCGTAAAGGCATATTTGCGCGGTATCGGTACGACACGTTTGATGATATGAATTTTCCATCTCGAGGTAGCTTAGCGCATTTTGAGCTGCTGGCATCGGAAGACAATATTCAGGAAGATCAGAATAACGAGTACACCAGTGATCGTGTTAATGAAGTTGCTATAAAGCTAGGGCATGCAGGAAGCTATGAACGTCATACTTTGGTAGGGATGGCTGAGTACGAAGTCACACGAAGCCGCAATGCTTCTGTTCCTATCATGCCCAAGTCACTGGGTGGCTTTCTAAATTTATCAGGTATCCCAGGTAAAAGTCTTATCGGTCAAAACAAAATATTCGGCAGCTTAGTCTATCGATACCGTTGGTTTGACAATAACTTTGGCTTGTTTCAGTCACCAGTTTATATAGGTGCATCTGCGGAATATGGTGGAGTATGGTCTGATCCGAACATTAAAATCAGCGAAGCTCCAATGTACGTCGCAGGCTCGCTGTTTGCGGGTGTAAAATCGCCAATAGGGCCTATAATTCTAGCGTATGGACAAACAGAGCAAAATTTCAATTCAGTATATCTGATCGTGGGAACTGCATTTTAATTCAAAATAATTCAACCATATTCATAGAACTTTAGTCTCAAGTTGCTATGTTGGTCAAAATGATAAGATTTTAATTTTAAGTTAAATTTGCTATTCTCCACCCCACAGTTTGGCCCTATGCCGCTGTTGATTATTAAGAATCAGAATAAGACTATTCATAATAAAAGCGGCAAGGCAGCCAAGTTTTTCCAAGGATGTTTGTACTTCTTGATCACAAGGGAGGTCAAACCGCAATGAGAGGAATGAGTCGTGCTTGAAGCCTACCGTAAACACGTCGAAGAGCGTGCCGCAGAAGGAGTTGTACCTAGACCCCTTGATGCTGAACAAGTCGCGGGACTTGTAGAATTATTAAAAAATCCGCCAGCAGGCGAAGAAGCTTTCCTTATTGATCTTCTAGAAAATCGTATTCCACCGGGTGTAGATGAAGCCGCATACGTTAAAGCGGGCTTCCTTACTGCAATTACTAAAAGTGAAGTAACGTCCCCGTTAGTCAGCCGTGAAAAAGCGGCTGAACTTCTGGGTACCATGCAAGGTGGATACAACATTGAATCACTGGTTTCTTTACTAGAAGATGCCGATTTAGCCCCAATCGCTGTAAAAGCACTGTCCCATACATTGTTAATGTTTGATGCATTCTATGACGTTGAAGAGAAAGCCAAAGCAGGCAATGCCTCTGCTCAGCAAGTCCTTCAATCATGGGCGGATGCAGATTGGTTTACATCAAAAGAAAAAGTCGCAGAAAAAATTACCGTTAAGATATTTAAAGTCACGGGTGAAACGAACACTGATGACTTATCTCCAGCACCAGATGCATGGTCTCGTCCAGACATTCCAGTACACGCTAAAGCGATGCTGAAGATGGAACGAGATGGTATCAAGCCTGACGATCAGGGTAACGTTGGTCCTCTTAAGCAAATCGAAGAGCTGCAAAAAGATGGCATTCAGTTAGCTTATGTTGGTGATGTTGTTGGTACAGGTTCATCTCGTAAATCGGCGACGAACTCCGTTCTTTGGTTCATGGGCGAAGATATTCCTTACGTTCCAAACAAGCGCACTGGTGGTGTTTGTTTAGGTGGCAAAATTGCTCCAATCTTCTACAACACAATGGAAGATTCAGGCGCATTGCCAATTGAACTCGACGTACAAGAAATGAACATGGGTGATATCATCGATATCTTCCCATACGAAGGTGTTGTACACAAAAATGGCGCAGAAATCTCAAGCTTTGAATTGAGTAAAGTTTTACTGGATGAAGTACGTGCTGGTGGTCGTATTCCATTGATCATTGGTCGTGGATTAACAAGCCGTGCTCGCGCATCTCTTGGTCTTGCTGACACCGATTTATTCGCTAAGCCAATTGATCCATCAGCTTCAGATAAAGGCTACACGTTAGCTCAGAAGATGGTGGGTAAGGCATGTGGCGTAGAAGGTGTACGTGCAGGTCAATACTGTGAGCCTAAGATGACAACGGTTGGTTCTCAAGATACGACCGGTCCAATGACTCGTGATGAATTGAAAGACTTGGCGTGTCTTGGCTTCTCGGCTGACTTGGTTATGCAGTCATTCTGTCACACTTCGGCATACCCGAAACCTGTTGATGTGAATACGCACCACACATTGCCAGACTTCATCATGAACCGCGCAGGTGTATCACTACGTCCAGGTGATGGTGTTATCCACTCATGGTTAAACCGTATGCTTCTACCTGATACTGTTGGTACAGGTGGTGATTCACATACACGTTTCCCTCTTGGTATTTCATTCCCTGCGGGTTCTGGTTTGGTTGCATTTGCAGCCGCTACAGGGGTAATGCCTCTGGATATGCCTGAGTCTATCTTGGTGCGCTTTAAAGGCGACATGCAACCAGGTATTACGCTTCGTGACCTAGTACATGCGATTCCTTACTACGCAATTCAACAAGGTCTTTTGACAGTTGAAAAAGCGGGTAAGATCAACGAATTCTCAGGTCGTGTGCTTGAAATTGAAGGTGTTGAACATCTAACCGTAGAGCAAGTGTTTGAGTTATCAGATGCCTCAGCAGAGCGCTCTGCGGCTGGTTGTGCCGTTAAACTTTCTCAAGAATCCATCGAAGAGTACTTAAACTCTAACATCACCATGCTTAAATGGATGATTTCTGAAGGATACGGCGATGTACGTACGATCGAACGTCGTGTTACTGCAATGGAAGAGTGGCTAGCGAACCCTGAGTTGATGGAAGCCGATGATGACGCAGAATACGCACATGTTATCGAAATCGACTTAGCGGATATCAGTGAACCAATCCTTTGTGCACCAAATGATCCAGATGACGCACGTTTGTTGTCTGAAGTTCAGGGTACCAATATTGATGAAGTCTTCATTGGTTCGTGCATGACGAACATCGGACATTTCCGTGCTGCGGGTAAATTGCTTGATAAACACAATGGTCAGTTGGATACACGTTTGTGGATTGCACCACCAACGAAAATGGACCGTGATCAGCTAACGGAAGAAGGATACTACGGTATTTATGGTCGCGCTGGGGTTCGTATTGAAACACCAGGCTGTTCTTTGTGTATGGGTAACCAAGCACGTGTAGCAGATAAAGCGACTGTTATGTCTACATCTACTCGTAACTTCCCGAACCGTTTAGGTACAGGTGCTGATGTATACCTAGCGTCTGCAGAGCTTGCTGCGGTAGGTGCGATACTTGGACATATTCCTACAAAAGAGGAATACCTAGAGTATGCTAAGCAAATCGATGCGACTGCTGCGGATACTTACCGTTACTTAAACTTCCACAAGATGGGACAGTACACGGAAAAAGCAGACACAGTTATCTTCCAAGAGCCAGCATAAGCTTACTGAAGTAAAACCTTAAATTAAGAACGCCCCGTCAGGGGCGTTTTTTGTTTCCTCTAACTTATCTCACTATCGATTCACCTATCTTCAGCATTTTTTCTAAAATTACTACTAGGCGATCTTCGATTCGTCGTCGGCATAGTGATACACTCCGCTCCCTCAAGATTTTTCGAGTAAAACGCCATGGAATATCAATTCACAAAGAACAGTCTGACTGGAGACTACTTAGTTAAATGCAGTATGGGACATGAGATCGTAGGACGTTGGCTTCAAGAAGAAGTGAATGCTCAAATCAGTGTGATTGACGGTATTTTGCAAAGGCTTGAGTGGATGGTTGATGGTCAGCATCACGAAGACAAAATCGACGGGCGAGAGATCAGCGTGTTGATCACCCGTGAAGAAGTGACTATTCAAGAAAATGGTTTCACCTACCAGCCTGAATGCGATGAGCCAGATATGCATATTTACGAAAGTGAGAGCAGTGCGAGTTGTGGCTTCGAGGATTTTGTTGATTTGGTCAAGGCGTGGAAGGACTTCGTAAAGTCCTACTAACGCTCCAAATTTCAGCTTTTCATTACTCTGTCCCCAAAATGGGGAAATGATTGAGCTCTGCTTCAAATTCGGGAAGAGGATGCACTAATGTTGTGCATCCTCTTTTTTTGTTTACTCATTGAAATTACTTTAATTCTTTATAATCAGCTTGTTAGGTTTTTGGCACACTCCTTGATTGTTATCTAGGTGTTAACGGATTACACCAAATCAGAGAGGACATGATGAAAATAATCAATGCCATTATTAAACCATTCAAACTTGACGACGTAAGGGAAGCTTTGTCGGACGTAGGTATCGAGGGGATGACGGTCAGCGAAGTGAAAGGCTTCGGTCGTCAGAAAGGACATACCGAGTTGTACCGAGGAGCTGAATACCAAGTGGATTTTCTGCCAAAAGTAAAATTAGAAATCGCCACCCAATCAGACAATGTTGATCGTGTTGTAGAAGCGATTACGAATGCAGCACATACGGGAAAAATTGGCGACGGCAAGATTTTTGTTTATGACCTTCACCAAGCGATTCGAATTCGCACAGGTGAAATGGATTCAGAAGCACTTTAAGGAATTGAGGATTTTATTATGGAACTATCAGTAACTGTAGCCGAACTAAGATACGCACTGGACACCTTTTTCTTTCTCATTTCAGGTGCGTTGGTTATGTGGATGGCCGCTGGCTTTGCCATGTTAGAAGCGGGATTGGTTCGATCAAAAAATACCACTGAAATTCTGACCAAAAACATCTGCTTGTACGCCATTGCCTGTACGACATTCTTGTTGGTTGGTTATCACGTTATGTACGTAGACAATGCTGAAGGTGGTTGGTTGCCATCATTTGGCGCATTGATTGGTACTCAAGGTGAAGGTGCCGATCACTCCCTTGAGTCTGATTTCTTTTTCCAAGTGGTGTTTGTTGCTACCGCCATGTCTGTTGTGTCAGGGGCGGTGGCTGAGCGAATGAAGCTTTGGTCGTTCTTGATTTTCTCTGTTGTATTAACTGCATTTATTTACCCAATGGAAGGTTACTGGACTTGGGGAGGCGGTTTCTTGTCAGAAGCAGGCTTCAGTGATTTTGCAGGCTCTGGCATCGTACACATGGCGGGTGCAGCTGCAGCTTTAGCTGGCGTAGTGCTACTTGGTGCGCGTAAAGGTAAATATGGTAAGAATGGTGAAATCTACCCAATTCCAGGTTCAAACATGCCTCTCGCTACATTGGGTACATTTATCTTATGGTTCGGCTGGTTCGGATTTAACGGTGGGTCCCAATTGATGGTGTCGGACTTTGAAAATGCGACCGCGGTAGGTCAAATCTTCCTGAACACCAATGCCGCTGCAGCAGCTGGCGCAATCGCAGCACTGCTTGTGTGCAAAACAACTTGGGGCAAAGCAGACCTCACCATGGTGTTAAACGGTGCGTTAGCGGGTCTAGTCGCTATCACCGCGGATCCATTGTCTCCTTCTCCACTGGTTGCTGTTGGAATCGGTGTAGCTGCTGGTGCGTTAGTGGTGTTCAGTATTGTCGCGATGGATAAAGTGAAAATAGATGACCCTGTAGGCGCAATTTCAGTGCACGGCGTGTGTGGTCTGTTTGGTTTGATGATGGTACCTGTGAGCAATGCAGATGCTGCTTTTTCAACCCAACTTCTTGGCGCCGCTGTTATCTTTGCTTGGGTATTCGGAGCAAGCCTAGTGGTTTGGTATGTTCTGAAAGTAACCATGGGGATCCGAGTGACGGAAGAAGAAGAGCTTGAAGGTATGGACATGCACGACTGTGGAGTAGGGGCATATCCTGAGTTTGTATCAGTGAAATAAAACTGAGACGAAACATGTCGTTACCAAAATTAATGATAAACCTGTCAGAAATGACAGGTTTTTTTGATCTAGATACAGAATGGACGATTGTCAATGAGATTCGTTTGAATATAATAAGGCGACTGATAAACATTATCATTATGCTTTCACAAAGGACGAATACGATGAAAAAATTGCTGACCCTTTCCGCCATTGCGTGTGGTGTGGTTGCTCCTTCTGCAATGGCCGCTGAAGAAGTTAACGTATACTCTTACCGCCAGCCTTTCTTGGTTGAACCAATGTTCAAAGAGTTCACTAAAGAAACAGGTATTAAAGTAAACGTTAAGTTTGCAAAGAAAGGTTTGGCTGAAAAGCTAGCTCAAGAAGGCGAGTACAGCCCAGCAGACGTTATTCTGACTGTAGACATCAGCCGTCTTGCTGAATTGTCTAAAAAAGGTCTTGTACAATCTGTAAACAGCGATGTGATTGAAGCGAACATTCCAGCTCAGTATCAAGACAACAACAATGAGTGGTTTGGTATCACAACACGTACTCGTAATGTTTACTCTTCTCGTGAGCGTGTTGGCAAACTAGGTGAAGACTTCACATACGAAGATCTTGCTAAGCCACAATTCAAAGGCAAGATTTGTACTCGTAGCGGTAAGCACCCTTACAACGTTTCTCTTATCTCTTCTATGATTGCTCATAAAGGTGAAGCGGCAACGAAAACTTGGTTGGAAGGCGTTAAAGCTAACCTAGCACGTAAACCTCAAGGTAACGACCGAGCACAAGTTAAAGCAATCAAAGAAGGTCTATGTGACGTATCTTTGGGTAACAGCTACTACCTTGGCAAGATGGTAAACAACAAAGATCAACTTGCTTGGGCTGAAGCGGTTTACATTAACTTCCCTAACCAAAAAGCAGCGGGTACTCACGTAAACATCAGTGGTATGGCTATGGCTAAGCACTCGCCAAATAAAGCGAATGCTAAGAAGTTGATGGAATTCCTAACAGAAAACAAAGCTCAGGCAATGTACGCAGAAGTAAACTTCGAATACCCAGTTAAAGAAGGTGTTAAGCGTTCTGAGCTAGTTGCATCTTGGGGTGACTTCAAAGCAGATACTATTTCTCTTGAAGAAATCGCAGGTAACCACTCTAAAGCGATTAAACTTCTAGACGAAGTTAAATTCGACCTATAATTCGAAACTTTTGCTCAATCTATTAGGTTATGTTGACCTTTCTTGACTGAGCAAATGCTTTTTAAAGCCATCATAAGCGGTGTAGATAGTAGTAACTTTAAGATGTTACTGACTCATTTCATTGCTAATGATGGCTTTGTTAGTTTTTAGGGATTAAAAAGCAAAATGAGAGTCGTTTTGATATACTTTCCTAATTACCGCATTTTTTAAAAGGGATATGAAGTGAAAAGAGCTTTATATTGCTTTGAAGTCGTTGGGCAATGAAAGAAAATCATACTACTTGGAAAATCAGCAGCTGGAGTGTTGCTGGGCTGTTGGCACTACCAATAATTGCCATTTTTTATATGTCCATCGGTCCATCGGATATCTTTCCGCATCTGATGAGTACCGTCCTGCCTATCTACATAGCAAACACCATAAAACTTGTTGCCGGTGTTATGCTACTTTCGATTTTACTCGGTGTCCCCAGTGCATGGCTCATGGCCATGTGTAAGCTTCCTACTGAAAAAATTCTGCAATGGGCATTGGTACTTCCATTAGCGATGCCAAGTTACATTGTTGCCTATGTCTATACGGACTGGTTTGATTTTCCAGGACCCATTCAGATGTTACTGAGGGAGCTGACGGGGTGGGGACCGGGTGAGTATTGGTTTCCCGATATTCGAACGCTGACTGGCGCGGTTATTATTCTCGCTTTGGTCCTATATCCTTACGTATACCTTTTAGGGCGTGCTGCCTTTATGGAGCAGAATGTTTCGTTGCTCCAATCTGCTCGTTTGCTCAAATGTTCGCCTATTACTAGCTTTTTTCGAATTTCGATGCCATTGGCAAGACCTTCCATTGCGGTGGGGCTTTCACTTGTTGCGATGGAAACCATTGGTGATTTTGGTACCGTAAACTACTTTGCGGTTCATACGCTAACTACTGCTGTCTATGATACTTGGCTTGATCATTCAGAATTGCCTGCAGCAGCTAAGATATCTTCTATCATGCTAATGGTCGTGATCTTGTTGATCAGTGCGGAGCGCTACAGTCGCCGCAGACAAAAGTTGTTTCAAACCCATTTTAATAGCCACGAAGATGTGAGATACGAACTTCAAGGTTGGAAGAAATGGGCAGCTCTAGTGTGGTGTTGGGGGCTGGTCTCAGCCGCGTTCATTTTACCGCTTCTACAATTGTGTTCGTACGCGTACACCTATTTTGCACAAAGTTGGACTGATGAATTTCGCCAATATTCATTGAATAGCCTACAGGTATCACTCACAGCGGCAGTGTTTGGTGTGGCTGTTGCCTTAATTGTGAACTTCTGCCAACGAGTCAACCCAGGAAGAAACAGTGTTATGTCGATGCGTTTTTCTTCAATGGGCTATGCGGTGCCGGGAACAGTCCTTGCCATTGGTGTCATGACCTTTGTTAACACGGTAGAGCATGGCATCAACGACTTTGCAAAATGGATGGAATTTACCCCACCAGGGCTATTGCTGTCTGGTTCTATGTTTGCGCTTATTTTTGCCATGGTGGTTCGATTCTCGGCCGTTGCAATAGGTAGTGTTGAAAGCAGCATGAGCAAGATATCGCCTTCTTTGGATATGGCGACACGAACCATGGGTTGCAATGCCAATGAAATGCTTAGAAAAATCCACCTACCCTTAGTGAGACGTGGTGCGTTGATTGCGGGGTTACTTGTCTTTATTGAGTGTATGAAAGAACTCAATGCCTCATTACTTTTACGCCCTTTTAATTTCGAAACACTGGCAACGTACGTTTTTAACTACGCGTCAGACGAACAGTTAGAACTGGCGGCAATGCCCGCAGTTCTGTTGGTGCTTGTGGGACTTATCCCCTTGATTATGGTTAACCGTTCACTGGAGCAAAATCACTGATGAGTTGTGCATTAACAATTGAAAATCTGACATGTCAGTACCAAACCCAGACTGTATTGGAATCATTATCTTTGACCGTTGAACACGGTGAAATTGTATGTTTACTGGGGGCAAGTGGTTGCGGTAAAACGACATTGCTAAAAGCGATCGCAGGGCTGCTTCCATTAGCGAGTGGAACCATGACGCTTAATTGTCAAACCATCGATAACGGTAAAGATTGGGTACCACCAGAAAAGCGTAATATTGGCATGATTTTCCAAGATTACGCCTTATTCCCTCATTTGACCGTGGAACAAAACGTAGGCTTTGGACTGCGTACGAGCAATGAAGCCGAGAAAGCGAACAAAGTGGCAGAGATGCTTAAGCTCGTTAAATTGGACGAATTTGGCGATCGTTTTCCTCATCAGTTGTCTGGTGGTCAACAGCAGCGTGTTGCTATCGCTCGATCTTTGGCGTACAAGCCCGACCTCTTATTGCTAGACGAACCATTTTCAAATATCGATACACAGGTGCGTCATGAATTGATCCGAGAAATACGTAAGATCTTTAAAGCTCAAGGCGTAACCGCAATTTTTGTAACGCATAGCCGTGAAGAAGCGTTTGCCTTCTCGGATAAAATGGCGGTGATGAATAATGGTGTGATTGAGCAGTTTGGCAGCGCATCTGAGCTGTATTACCAACCTTCCAGTAAATTCGTTGCTGACTTTCTTGGCGGAGGAAGTTATTTGCCCGCAAAACGGGTAGCGAGCGATCAATTCGATACCGCGTTTGGTGTATTAGGGGCTTTAGCTCAGTCGGAGATTCGCATGGATCAAGAGTGTGAGTTACTGCTGCGTCCTCAGCACGTTAAGGTAAGTGCTGATAGTGAAAGCAGCATTCATATTCTTGAGCAGCAATTTATGGGTGACCACTGTCGCTACGTTATAGAAGCCAATGGCACACGTTTGATTGCCAGTTCCTCTGAAGCTCTAGATATCAATCAAAAAGTGAATGTTCAGATAGAGTCGGATGGCGTTTTAGCGTTTTGACGAAAACCAGATTTAGAAACAGAAAGGATAAAGCCCAGCAATTGCTGGGCTTTGTTTTTGGACCTATAGGGGTATATCACCATCAATTGATAGGTGAACACCGAGCTGTGACTAGCAACTCGGTGCGTCCAAAGTATCGTAAAGAACAATTGTGACAATTGTTCTTTAGGATCAGAGTGACAAGAACTCTTTGACCAAAGCAACAGTCGCTTCAGCGGTTTCTTTGTCTTTCATTTCAGAGAAGATACGAAGCAAAGGTTCAGTACCTGAGAATCTTGCGATCACCCAGCCACCATTTTTAAAGTAAACTTTTGCGCCGTCTTCATAGCTGACTTTTTCAATTTCAAATTCAAACTCAGGGAGCTGCTTTTCAACATAGATCTTGTTGTAAAGTGCTTCTTTCTGGCTTGGTTTAAAGGTGCAATCACCTTCAGCAGTATAGGCATAGCCATATTGGCTGTAGATCTCATCCAGCAATTCAGAGAGTTTCTTACCTGTAACACTGATCATCTCAACCAAAAGGCTGGATGCGAACACACCGTCTTTGCCTTTGATGTGACCACGAATGGTCAAACCGCCTGAGCTTTCACCACCAATCAAGGAATCATCTGCTTCCATTTGAGAGCTGATATGCTTAAAGCCAACCGGCACTTCAAAAGATTTTTCGCCGTTATCTTCCGCAATCTTATCTAGGAGGTGAGTCGTTGCGATGTTACGTACAACCGACCCTTTCCAACCTTTGTACTTCAGTAAATAGTAGTACAGCAGAATTAGAACTTCATTGGGGTGAATGAAGTCACCTTTTTCATCAATAATGCCTAAGCGGTCAGCATCGCCATCAGTACCGATACCAATGTCATACCCTTCAGCGGCAACCAAATGCTTTAGTCGGTAAAGTGTGGCTGCACTAGGAGAAGGCATCAAGCCGCCAAAATCTGGGTTCTTTCCATCATTGATCACATCGACATCACAACGACCATTGATCAGTACCGTTTGCAGTGCGTTCTTTGCAACACCGAACATAGGATCGATCAGAACACGCAAGTTGGCTTTTTTGATCGCTTCGATATCAATAAAGTTAATGATCGAGTCAACGAACTCGTTCATTGGGTTGATTTCGATGATGGTTTTGTCGGCTACAGCTTGCTCAAAGTCGGTACTTTTGACTTGATCAAGTGTAAGCGTTGAGATTTGATCTTCAATCTTCTGCGTGATGATTTCGTCTGCGTCACGACCGCCTTCAATGAAGACTTTTATGCCATTGTAATCGGCAGGGTTGTGCGATGCAGTAATACAAGCTGAGTAGGCACAGCCCATCTCTTTTGCTTTAAACATCACAATTGGTGTAGGAACAAACTTGTTGATAAAGCTGACGGTGATGCCATTTGCGGCAAGCACTTCTGCAAACCAGCTGCCTGCTTTATCAGAAAGGAAGCGTCTGTCGTAACCGACAATGAAACCTTTGTCCTCTACTTGTTCGTTTAACATGATATTGGCTACGGCTTGAGCCACCAGACGAACGTTGTCTTTGGTGAACTCTTCGCCGATAAAGGCGCGCCAGCCACCTGTACCGAACTTAATCATATTAAAATCCTATTTCTCTCCGCGGTTCGCAATGAACCAAAAAATAAATGGGTGGGAGAAAACCCTCCCACCAAAAAATTGTCCAAGAACCGTTAGGTTATCTAAGACCAACTAAGAGCTAGCCAAGAATAACGACAACGTCGTTGATGCTGCCTTCAGCTTGTACTGGAACTACGCCGCTTACCGCTTCGCCATTCACAGTGATAGATTTCACGCCCTTGCTGACGGAATCTGGGTTTTGCACTTTAATGTTGTACGTTGCTCCACGCCATTGACGCGTCACTTCAAATCCAGGCCATTCGGTTGGGATACAAGGATCAATACTTAAGCCTTCAAATCCAGCACTTACACCAAGAATAAAGTTGGTCACGGCGAAATATGCCCAGCCAGAAGTACCCGTCAACCAAGGGTGGTTTGCACGGCCATGATCTTGGTGGTCGCGACCCATGATGAACTGAACGTAGGAGTAAGGTTCAGCAACACGCTTTTCGATGTTCTCGTTTTGGTTGTATGGGTTCAGTGCATCGAAGAACTTCATTGCACGGTTGCCACGCCCCAATTTCGCTTCTGCAACCCATGCCCAAGGGTTCGGGTGAGAGAAGATCGCACCGTTTTCTTTTACGCCTTGATAAACACGAGTAACAAAGCCGATGTCGTCGTTTGGAGTAGCGAAAGAAGGCGCGTTTAGGTGCAAGCCGTATTCAGAGAATAGGTTCTCATCAACCGCGTCCATTGCTTTTTCGCCGCGCTCTTGAGATACCGCTCCAGACAGTACCGCCAGAGTATTGGACTCTAGGTGTACACGCCCTTCTTTTTGCTGGGCTGTACCAATTTTTTCACCATTCTTTGTTAGACCACGGATGTACCAGCCACCTTCGTCGTCCCAAAGGTGCGTTTCACAAGCTTCACGAACGTTTGCTGCCATTTCAGTGTACTTAGCAACATCTTCATCGTTGCCGCGGTATTTCGCGAGGTCGATAAATTCTTGCAGTGCCCAGAAATGAAGGAATGACACCATAGAAGACTCACCGCCACCTAGGTTCAGACAGTCGTTCCAGTCTGCACGTAGACCTTTACAAATACCTGTTTGTCCAACGTATTTAGCCGAGAAGTCTAGGGCTGCTTTCATGTGATCATAAACGGACGCATCGCCACCGTCTGCGTAAGGAATACTTTCGTCGAAGAAGCTTTCTTCACCCGTTTCCATAACGTACTTACAGATAGTAGGAACCAACCATAAGTGATCATCTGAACATGTATCTTCAATGCCGTGGATCTTGTCTTCGTCTGAAGGCGTTGGAACCACTGTTGGCGATTTCGAAGGCTCAACGTCAGCTTTTTCAGGATCAAACCAATCAGGATCAAATAGGTGCAAGCCGTAGCCCGCTTTAACTTGACCACGTAGAAGATCGACGAGACGCTTACGTGTCATTTCAGCATTGGAGTGAGGCACCGAAATGGCATCTTGCGCGGTATCGCGGTAACCCAAACCAGTACGACCACCTACTTCAATGAAAGAGGCAAAGCGAGACCAAACCACACATGTTTCTGCTTGGTATAGCGTCCATGTGTTGATCATGGTATCCAAGCCTTCGTTTGGTGACTTCACTTGGAACTTGGCACAACGCTCGTCCCAGTGGGCTTTAATGCCATCAAATGCTGCATCCACTTCATTGAGATCTTGGTATTTTTCACGCAGGCGCTCGCCATTGCCTTTACCAATACCTAAGATGTAAGCAAAACGCACTTCTTCACCCGGTTGGATAGTGAATTGCTTGTGCAATGATCCACAGTGGTTGTAACAAGTTTGTGCAGTGTTAGAACACTTGCCGTTTTCAACTGCGATCGGGTTTGCTTCGTCGCGGTAAGCACCTAGGAAGCTGTCGCGCTGGCCATCGTATGAGTCTGGGCTGAACGTAGAAGCTAGGTAGTAGAAACCTTCAAAGTCATTTGTGTTGTAGTAAAGGTCATACTCAATCACACCGTCTTTGTATTCCGTACCTGCAGAGTACAAAGACATTTGGTGGTTTTGGTTATCTGATTGGATATGGCTGAACGAGAATTCAACAAATGAAAACGCACTGATGGTACGAGGCTTATCTGATGTGTTTTTAAGAACAACATCCCAGATTTCTGCATCTTCGCCTTTTGGTACAAACAACGTTTTGGTCGCAGTAATACCCGCATATTCACATTTGAATTTTGAGTAAGAAAGACCATGACGAACTTCGTAGTTCGCTTCATCTAGGCTTTTTGCCACTGGTTGCCATGAAATTGACCAGTAATCACCTGTTTCATCGTCACGCAGGTAAACGTAATGTCCTGGGCGATCAAGAGTCGCATTTGGACGAAACTTAGTGACACGGTTGTATTCTGGAGAGTTATAGAATGAGTAACCGCCTGCGTTATGAGAAATCACAGTACAGAACTTTTCCGTGCCTAAGTAGTTTGTCCATGGCGCTGGTGCATCTGGACGCGTAATGACATATTCACGATTATCGTTATCGAAATAGCCGTATTTCATGGTTCTTTCCTTTTAAACAAACTGCGAAGGGTTGCAGTAAAAAACGAGTAATTTCTTCGTCTAAGCCGTTGCTTGACGCAATGTTAATCTTGCCAAGGCGAGCGGTAATTCACGCCCAAGCGTTGCCAGTGAGGCAGATGTCCTTTCAATCTGGACAAATAGTCCAGCCAATCTCGTTGTTTGGTTTGGCTCCAACTGACTTCCGCTAATGCAGAAATTCGAGGGAATACCATATATTCAAGACGAGATGGGTCTGATATTTTTTCACACCATAAGGCGCACTGAATGCCCCAGATTCTTTGACGGATAGGGTCGTCATTGGGAACATCACTCAATGGTTCATAGTGGTAGGCCAGCTCAAGAGGGATAGGGTTGGCCCAGTCTACGCCCGGTTCTTCTGGTGCGTAGTCTTGTGTCATGTCGAGGTACGTGGTTTGTGCGGGTTGAAGCACTACGTCAAACCCATCTTTGGCACATTCCAATGCGGCTTCTTCGTTTAGCCAAGAATAAATAACCGTCTCTTTAGAGACTTTGTTACCGTGTTTTGCTTCTTCCCAGCCCAACATGCGTTTACCGAGAGACTTAAGCTTTTTCTCCGCGTGACGCAACAGATGCCCTTGCAGTTCTTTGGCATCTTCATAACCGAATTCTTCCATCATTGCTTGGCAACGAGGGCTTTTGGTCCAAACGTTCTTGGGAACCTCATCCGCACCAATGTGAACGTAAGGGGAAGGGAACAAATCGGAAACTTCGGTGAGCACTGTATCTAAAAACTGGTAAGTGCCATCAATGGCTGGAGAAAGCACATTGTCGGAGTAGTTTTGGATACTTAAATATTCGGATTGATCTTCTTTATCGACTAACAAGTCGGGCAAAGCTTTGATCGCTGCGCGGCAGTGACCAGGAATATCAATTTCAGGTATTACCGTAATGGCACGCTTCGCCGCGTATTCGATAACGTCCTTTATGTCTTCTTGTGTATAGAAACCATCATAAGGTGTGGCTAAATGGCTGTATTGGGCATCATTTGCCATTCCAGGTCCGCGTTTAGCACCGATGTCAGTTAACTCTGGAAACGCTTTAATCTCGATTCGCCAGCCTTCGTCATCGGTTAGGTGCCAATGGAAGTAGTTAAATTTGTAGTAAGCAAGATGGTTAATCATCTTCTTAACTTGCTCAACGCTGTGAAAATGTCTTGCGCAATCGAGCATCATGCCGCGGTAGCTGTATCTCGGGTTGTCTTTAATGGTCACACACGGAATGTGAGTATTGACCAGCTTAGCCGAGACAAGCTGCATCAAAGTTGCACATGCATGCATAAAACCAGAGCGAGATCCGGACTCTAATGTTATTGACTGCTCTTGAACGGTAAGGTTGTAATGACCTTTATCGAGCGTAGGATTACTCCTAAAGATGACATTTCCATTTTCGTTGCGTGTCAGGTTGATATTAGCTGTATGGGCTAATTCTTCTATCAGCCATTCCGTTGCTTCTTCTGCTAACGATGTCGAAACTGAAACACCGGTCACCTCAGTGAGCGCAAATGTTCCATCCTGCTGCGTAATGCTGCTTGGTTTGGGAATTAATGCGATATCTGCCGCTTCTACTTGTGGAATGCTTTCGCGCTTCTTGTAAGGAGACAAGAGAGCAATGGGCGTAATATCAACTGATAGGTTTTTCGAACCTTCGCCTTGTTTGATTTCAAGGTAGGCATCATCAATACCATCGGCAAGATAGCGAAATGGGAATGTATTCGTCGAAAATTCGATAAAGTAATGATGGTTGGCAGCAAGGGCTTCACTATTCTGAGGCGTGAGAATGCAATGGCTACCGACTTGCTCTAGATTGCCTTGCGTTAGGGTATCCGTAAGGATGTATCGATCTAATGAAAAGTGCAGTGCCCAAGAAGAAATGTCCTGATCACTCAAATTATGGAGAGTAAGACCAAAGCGAGCGACGCCATTTTGCTCTGAAAGTACAGCAAGATCGACACGATAATTCATAAATATTACCTCAGAGTAAATAGATTGTGCTCTGGTTTGCCCGCCATCATGATGCCGCCTTCAATGGCATCGTGTTTAGGTGTCACAATCCAGTTTTGTACAGGGGGAGATAGCCATTGGACAATACGTTCGCCAATACTGCCCATTAGAGCGATGCGTTCTGCCCCTCTTTTGTTCAATGCCACTAAGAACATTTCAACATCGGAAGCAGTTTGCTTAAGCATTTTTACGCCCAGTTCATCGCCTTGGTAGGCGTGCTCGAAAATAGCGGGAGAGAATTGCCCATAATCACGAGGCTTTGCTGTTTTAGACCAAGTCACAATATTGTCTATGTTATTGTCGAAATGGTTCATGACATGTTGAGATAGCTGTGTTTTTGCAACGATCCCGTCTTCAGCTAATAGTACCTGTTGAATGAGGTGTAACCCCATAACGGCACCGCCACCTTGATCCGAGATAGGAAACTCTCGTCCACCGACAACATGCTGTTCGCCGTCTTTTAGCAAAATACCGCAAGACCCAGTTCCGGCGATCATAATGGCGCCATTTTCACCATTGTGAGCACCCAAACATGCACCATAGGCGTCTGTATTCAGCACGATGCTGGCAAAAGGGTGTGGCAGAGCCATAAAATCTTGCCAGAACGATTCTTGCTCAGCCCCAGCCAATGCCATGCCAAGATGCATGTTATTTAAATCGGCATCAGATAAACCACCTTGTTTAGCGGCTTCTGTTACTGCCGTAATAATGGAATCCATTGCTAATTGGACACCTAACATGATATTGGCACTTCCACTTTTGGCTTCGCCTAGTGTTTCGCCTTGTTCATTTCTAATGCGAGCTCGACACGAGGTGCCGCCGCCGTCGATACCGACAAAATACTGAGTCATTCGTTTGAATCCTGAGGTTGACCTAAGTCTTGTGTTTGAACAGAAAACTGCGCCATGATGGCAAGCAAGTACCAAGCGCCATGCGGGATCCATTGTTCACCCCAACGCCAGTTTTGAAGCATGTCGTCTTTCTGACCTTCTGGGTTGAAAGCGATATCTTCTTCGTCGTCAAAGCCACCCGTTATCCCGTTGCAAATACCACCTTTGGCGTTATAAAAACCATATTGTGGTAAGTAATCTGGGTTGTTTTTTCCGTATCCATCTAGCATGCACATGTCATAGGGATTGAGACCAACGATCCAGTCGAGACAGCGCTGAGCATAAGCTTGAGCTTTAGTTTGCAACGATTCGGTGAGATATGGCTTGGCAAGATAAACCATGCTTGAAAGAGAACCCAAGCGAGCATTTTCGCCTTGCCACCAATACCCAGATTCATTTTCGTGTGCGACGAAGAATGCATCTCGTTTTACGCCATTTACCGACTTAACGTATTGGCGAGGATACCCAAATGGGTTATCCACGTGATGAGTGATATTAAGTTCGAACTCAACCGCTTGATTGATGACTTCTTGGATTCTTTCTTTTTGCGATTCGCGTCTTTCAATAGACAAATATTCACAAAGTGCAATAACGGGTAACCCCGCTTCTGCTGCGTGATAATAAGGGCGACTGCCATCGTCTGTGGCAGCCCAGTAATGTTCAAAACGTGCGTCGGTCAGCTGGCGTAACGATAGGCGGTTCGCCCACATTTGCGCCTCCGACAGGTAGCATTGTTCACCTGTGGAGCGGTACAGCTCAACACAGGCCATCAATGCACAATACTCATCAATAATGTTCTCTACACCATCATTGAGGTAGCGAGTATTGTACTCCTTTAAGTGCCAGTAGCCTTTTTCTGCCGCTTCTAGGTAATGTTCTTGCGAAAATTCGCCACACACATCTAGCCGAGAAGCGGAAGCTAGGGCTGCGATTGCCATTCCGCCACCTTGACGAAAACCTGCATGGTAGTCGCCTTTTTTGTGGCCGTCCTGCGTTTCGTAGGCACAAATCTCCCGTTGCTTTATGTCTTTGCTCCATTTGTCAAAGACCGTCATATAAAAGAAACCCTCCGGGTGTTGCATACGGGCTAAGAAGTCGGCACCAAACAGTGCTTCTTCTATTAGCCTCACCCGAGAATATGCTGCAAAGTCAGAGCGTTCCTCCACTAACTCTAAGCCTTTCAACATATTCCATACGACCATTGGAGTTTGTTGAGGGTTTAAAAAATTGGCATAAGACAGGTGGCTCATATATTTACTAACGTCACCTGATGCATCGTACCAACCACCTCGAACGTCGACAGTTTTGTCTGAGTTCAGTAGAGGGATAGTGCGATCTTGTTTCTCGTAAATCCCACCACAACGTTGGGATTTAAAATAATGAAGGACATCCGAGAAGGTGGTGTTCATCAACACACCTTCACGAATATCGAAGGGAGAAGATTGCAACTCATTAACTTGCAGCAAGAAGCGACCGGATTCCGAAAATTCTGAAAAGTCGATTTCGCAAAATAGCCCTTGATGCCAGTGAGCAACTTGAGTGGCTTCACCAATCTGGAATGAAGCAACTATTTCTTCAGAACCAGTGTCTATAGAGTCAGCTCTTACCAGTAGAGCTAGGCTGTCTTTTGCGAGTGCTTCGTCAACACAAAGCACCGCGTGCTTTGCGCCTGAAGCCTCATAGCCTATCTGGTTAGTTAAGAGTTGCATTGGGTTCTCCCGTAAATTAAATCAGTGAGGCACAAATCGGTGCCTCAAATATTTTGTATAGCTTGCTTCTTGTGAAGCCTAGTTTTCTAACAATTTAGTTTTCGTACAGATAACAACGGACAAAGTGATTGTCTGATAGTTGAGTAACACCCGGTAGCTGCTCTTTGCATTTATCGGAAACGTGAGTACAACGACCAGCAAACGGACAACCTGCCGACTCTGGTGTCCAGAGAGGGATGTCCCCTTTGTTGCCTTTCAACTTTTCATGGATCGATTTCTTTGGATCCGGCACAGCCGATACCAAAAGCTGAGTGTAAGGGTGTTGAGGAGCGTGAATGATCTCTTCAGTGTCTCCCCACTCAACCATATGACCTACGTACATAACGGCTAAGTCTTCAGCAATGTAACGTGCGGTTGCGATGTCGTGAGTGATGTAAAGCAAAGACATCTGCTTTTCAAACTTCATTTCTTCCATTAGGTTTAGTACACCTGCACGGATAGAAACGTCTAGCATCGAGGTTGGTTCATCAGCCAAAACGACCTCAGCTCCAACGGCAATATTTCTTGCCAAATTAACACGCTGGCGTTGGCCACCAGAAAGCTGGTGGGGGAACTTTTCTGCCGTTTCTTTTGGCGGAATCAGTCCGACTTGCTCAAGAAGATCGTATACGCGTTCTTCGAGCTCTTTTTTATTGCCAGACGTGATCTTCTTATGAATCAGCAACGGGCGCGCAATATGGTGGAAGATATTATGCGTTGGGTTCAATGAACCAAACGGGTCTTGCCATACCATTTGAACACCTTCGCGATAATGCATCATGTCTTTACGACTACTAATGCCTTGAATGTCACGACCTTTATATTCGATAACGCCTTCAGTTGGGGCGTACATTTTCGCGATCATTTTTGCCGTTGTGGATTTGCCTGAACCAGACTCTCCAACCACTGACAGACCGCGGCTTTTATACATTTTGAATGACACGTCGTTAATGGCACGCATCATAGGTTGGTTTAAGGAATTACTGTTGATAGGGAAGTCTTTTACGACATTCTTGCCTTCAACCAGTAGTTCGCCAAAATCTTTGCTCATAATTGTCTCCAGTTTCTCTTTCGCTTTTTTATTTTTTGTTGGCTCTATGCTTTGGCCGTCGCGATTGGTTGTCCATATAAATGGCAGTTAGAGAAGCGGTTTGGTTCTATTTGACGCAGTGTTGTTGCATTAGTCGTACATGCTTCGTGTACGCGGTCACAACGCGATTGGAATCGACAGCCCTGCGGAATTTCCAGTAAGTTCAGCGGGTTGCCAGGAATGCCAGTTAACTTGGTTTTTGGACCTGTTAATGGAGGGAAAGAACTTCCCAGCCCTTTAGTATATGGATGGTATGGGCTTTCCAATATTTCCTTAGAAGGGGCAACTTCAATCAATTCACCTGAGTACATGATGCCGATGCGGTCTGAGAATTCGACCATCAACGATATATCATGAGTGATGAAGAGAATGGAGAAACCAAATTCCTCTTTTAATGCGTAGATCTTTTGTAGGATTTCTCGCTGTACAACCACATCTAGTGCTGTAGTTGGCTCATCCATAATGATCATCTTAGGATTTAGCGCTAACGCGATAGCGATAACCAGCCTTTGACGCATACCGCCAGAGAATTGGTGCGGGAAGTCATTTAAGCGGCTAGGGTGGATATCAACAATTTCCAATAACCCTTCTGCACGACGGACAGCTTGTTCACGTGTCATATTGGTATGACGCATAATGACATCGCAGAATTGCTCTTCCATCGTGAGGACAGGATTGAGCGCATTCATCGCGCTCTGGAACACCATCGACATTTCACTCCAGCGGAACGACTGCATACGCTCGTCATCGTACTTAAGGATATCTTCGCCATTGAAGATAACCTGTCCGCCAGTAATGAATGCTGGTGGCTTATGAAGACGCATCAGTGAGAATGCAACGGTGGATTTTCCGCAGCCTGACTCTCCAGCCAGCCCGAAAACTTCCCCTTTACCTATGTCAAAACTTACGTGGTTACAAGCGCGGACATCGCCCGCGTCTGTAATGTAGTCCACGCACAAATCTTTTACAGAAATGAGTGGCTCAGTCATGATTACTTGTCTCCGCTCCAAAGTGCATTTTGTGGTGGAAGTTCTGACTGGCGTTCTTTTTGGTCTTGAGCGTTGAGTTTCTTCCAACGCTTCATACCTTTGTGAGAACGCAGTTGTGGGTTAGCAATTTCATCTACTGCGAAGTTAAGCAATGCAAGACCGGTAACAAGCAGCGTCAATGCCATACATGGAGCAACCAGTTCCCACCAAGCGCCAATAAGCATTGATGACGAGGTTTGCACGTTGTAAAGCATGATGCCCCAGCTGATGGTACTTGGGTCGCCAAGACCTAGGAAGGAGATTGTCGCTTCCATCATGATGGCGTACATAACTGAACCGATGAAGCTTGCACCTACAATTGGGATAAGGTTTGGCAAGATTTCAACGAAGATGATTCTCCAAGAAGACTCACCCAATACTTCTGCTGCTTTAACAAACTCTTTCTCACGCAACGCCAGTGTTTGCGATCGAATAACCCTTGCACCCCAAGCCCAGGATGTACACCCAACTATGATGGCAATGGTTAAAGGTCCTGCCTCCCCAATAAATGCCGCCAGTACAAACAGGAGCGGATACTGTGGAATAACGAGCATGATATTCATTGCGGCTGTCAGAATGTCATCGACTCGACCGCCGAAGTAACCTGCTGAGATACCAATAATCGTGGCGAGGAAACACACGGTAATACCAGCACCGAAGCCAACGGAAAGCGACACACGTGCACCGTAAGCTAACTGAGACCATACGTCACGACCCATACGAGTTGTTCCAAAAACATGGTCTGCTTTTTTCGACATCAGTAGGGTGCGGCGATCGGTTGCTAAGTTTTCTGCAACCCAACCGTCAGGGTTGTTTTGAGCAGCTTTAACAACGAAGCCAGGGTATTCGTGAGGTTTACCAGTACGCTTATCTGGCGCGTGTTTCGTAATAATAGGTGCAGCCAAAGCCATGAATAAGAATAGGCTCAGAATAACGACACCAATCATAGCAACGGGGTTGCTCCAAACTAATTTAGCGAAACCTTTCATGATTATTTGCCTCCCTTACGTAGGCGTGGGTCAAGAACCACATACAACATGTCTGCAACCAGGTTAAAGAACAGCATAAACAGGGTCATTATGAGTAGTTGTCCCTGAAGTACTTGGTAGTCACGAGCGTGAATCGCGTTGAATAGCACCGAGCCAAGACCAGGGTAGTTAAAGATGATTTCGATGATAAGCTGACCACCGATCGCCATACCAAGAGACATAGACAGTGCTGTCACACTTGGAAGTAAGGCGTTACGAGCTGCGTAGTTGAATACCACACGGTTTTCGCTCAGACCCTTACCTTTCGCCATGGTGATGTAATCTTCAGCCAATAGGTTGATCATGTTGTTACGCATGTTCACCAAGAAGCCACCGATTTGTACTACTGAAGCACAGAATAATGGAAGAACAGCGTGGTAAGCGGCGTCTTTATAGAACTCCCAGCTTGTCCATTCAGGTAGTGTACCTGCCGTGTAAGCGTAACCTGTTGGGAACCACTTAAGGCCAATCGCAAAGGTAAACAGAGCTAGCATCGCGATAACAACCTGTGGTACCGCTTGAATGATCAGCATACCTGGAGTGATGAAGGTGTCGTAACGGCTACCACGTTTCCACGCAGCGAAAATACCTAAAATAGAACCGATTGAAAATGATAGAACAACGGCAGTACCAGCTAGGAAAAGAGACCAGCCAAACGCGCTACCTAGTAGTTCGTTTACGCTAAGAGGGTAAAACTGAATTGAAGTGCCCAGTTCCCAGCTTAGGATGTTCTTCATGTAGGCAAAATACTGTACCCAAATTGGACCATCCACAAAGCCCAGAAGTTGTTTCATTGCTTCAATACGCTCAGGTGTTACCTGAACAGAAGCGTTAGCGAACATCATGGTAACAGGGTCACCTGGCATTGCTCGCGGAATGATGAAGTTCAAAGTGGCTGCAACTAACAGCGCAATAAAGTAAAACGACAAACGTCTTAAAAAATATCCCATAACTTATACCTTACTCACCCAGATTTTTTACCTGATCCTGGATTCAGGACGCCCTTTTTGGAACGAAAAACCCCCTGACGACGAGCGCCATACCTTAAACAACTAGGGAGAGGGTTTAGAGAGCGGTGCACGGAATGCGCACCGCAAAGGTTATTGCTTACTTAACTGGTTTTAGGTCCAGTACGTGAAGCAGACGCTCAGGGATACCAGCCCAAACATTTGGACGTCCCTTAGGATTCTTCTCACTCCACCAACCTGTGAAACGAGCTGTGTTGTATTGGTACATGTAAGCACCAGACATTACAGGAATCGTTACTTGGTTAGATGCGATGATTTGCTGAATACCATGAGCGATTTCAAGCTGCTCGTTTTTGTTTGCAGTCTTGTAGAAGCTGTCTAGAAGTGAATCTAGCTTGCTGTCTTTGAAGTAGTGCATTGCAAAACGAGGCATACCTGCACCTTCTTGAAGGTTTGAGTTGTATGCACTGTTCCAGTATAGGTACGGGTCAGCACCGTGGAAGTAGTTTGTGTATGCAACATCGTAAGTACCTTCAAGCATCGCTTGGTTGTACACAGAGAAGTCTGGTGTACGAGCACGTGCTTTGATGCCAACTTCTTGAAGTTGCTCAACCGCTAGCTGTACTGTGTTGTTGAAGTCAGTCCAACCATTTGGAGACTGAACCAACAGCTCAAAAGACTTACCTGATGGAGTGTCAACGAAACCATCGTTGTTTACGTCTTTGAATCCAGCTTTCTTCAGAAGAGCTTTAGCACCATCAACATTGTACGTGTTGTAGCCCTTGTACTTGTTGTGAGTCTTTTCATCAGACCATGCTTCAAACGCATAACCTAGACCAGATGCGAAGTCATTCACTGTACCGCCACCGTAGAACGCGATGTCGATGATAGTTTGACGGTCTAGAGCCATTGAGAATGCACGACGGAATTCAACATTGTTAAGTGCTTCGTTCTTCGCTGCATCTGGGTGCTTGAAGTTTACAACAAACGCCTGAGTACCTGCTGGCGGGTACCAGTAGTGGTGTTTAGGGCTTGCTGCTGCGTAAGTACGGTCGATGTCTGGAATGAATGAAGAAGTCCAGTCCATTTCGCTGTTTACAACTTTACCTAGGAACTGGTCGTTGTTTGCGATTTGTGGAACACGCAGACAATCAACTTCTAGGTTATCGTTGTCCCAGTATTGTGGGTTACGACATTGAACGTAAAGTTGAGGTGTGAAAGTAGCAATCTCTGTGAACGGACCTGAACCAACAGGGTTCTCGTTCATAAACGTTGTTGGATCTTCAACTTTAGACCAAACGTGCTCAGGTACGATAGAAACTTTAGCAATTTCGTAAGGTACATTGGAGTTAGCTTCAGTCAAACGGAAACGTACTTTGTACTCGTCGATTTTCTCAACGTTTGCAACCCAGTTGTTTGTACCGTGTTGGTCAAGAGCCGGTGTTTTCTTCACAAGATCGAAAGAGAATACAACGTCGTCTGCAGTGAACTTTTCGCCATCCGACCATTTCACACCCTTACGGATGTCAAAGGTTACGCTCATTAGGTCGTCAGACATTTTGAAGTCTTCAGCCAAACGCATAACTGGCGTGTTGCCGTGCATTTCGTTAAACACAACTAAAGGCTCGTATAGGAAGTCCCAAGTTGTGTGAAGGTGAGTTGCGCCCAAGAATGGGTTGAAGTTACGAACGAACGTGGTGAACTCTTTAGGGTGAATAGTCAGTTCACTACGCTCTGCAGCTGAAACTACAGGAGCGACGGCAGTTGCTGCAGCAACTACTGCGACTGCTAGCGCTGTCTTCTTAATATTGGCAAGCATAGCTGTTCCTTACTCATTGCTTTTATTTCACTAAATGGATGTGAATGTCATCAATTGATAAACACTCGCCGCGGCTATCCCAACATCCTCCAACTTCGAAAATTGAGAGAAGTTGGGTGGCCTATAGCCCTCGGTCAAGGCTAAGAAAACACCTTGCAGAGTAAATGGTCAAATAGGGTGTACGTTAAAAACGTTAAAACCACGTTTAACTACGTCATAAACGTCAAAATAAGCTTTAATGTGTGTTTTTTAGTCAATTTTTTTGGTGTGATCAATGTCTAATAAAGTACTGTTTTATAGTGTTGGTGTTAGTGTTTACTAACTCTTTGCTTGTTGTTTTTTATGGTGTGTTTCAGGTTTTTCTTTTTAAAGAGATCTTACTCACTATGCGGTTCTTACGTTAATTTACATCGATAAAATTATTCTGACAATTTGTTGTGACTGGCTTCTCAAAGACGTAACAAAACGGGATTTTTACCTGATAAGTTCGTAAAAACAACGAAATTAGAGGTGATTTAGGTGTGCGATTTTAAGGTTAATTTAAACGGTAAAATAACCCAGTTATTCGTGAAATTAGGCGAAAGATAACAGGGAAAAAATCCCTTGCTTCTGTAGAGGCTTTCCTTAATAAAAATACTGAGCGTAGAATAAAAAAGTACTCAATTATAATACCTTTCTTGAGGTGAAAAGGAGGCTTGAAGGTTTGCGGCCTCTTATTTAAATCAAGCTTGGATAGACTAGAATATTGAGCTTTATACGTAACAGTTAAAGTGGGATGTGATTGGAATAAGGCATTTTTTTGAGTAGAAAGAGTAACGAAACCAGCAATAAAAAGGCTTCATAATCGAAGCCTTCGTTTTTTTTAATAAACTCTTTGTTCAAATTTGAGTGCTAACTACGAAGTCAAAAGTTTTTGCAGCTTGTCTCTTAGCGTAATCAACTTTTCACGTTGACCACTAGGTGTATGGCAATGCTCTAGTATGAACTCAATAGAGTTAATGACGGTTCGCCACCTAGGCGTTTTTGGTAGTGTTTCTACCCTTAAATACTTATCAAGAGTTCGGGTTTGAAGTGTACTTCTGTCTAGGTATACACGCCACAGCCCGCTTTGTTCCGCAAAAGAGAACTTAGTCTGACCCGTTTCAGACTCCCAGTAATCGATGGCTGTCGTCATTGAATCGACGAGGATTTCTCTCATTAGCTCCTGTTTATCACCACCGCGCCCAGATACTTTGTCGGCGATACGTGTAAATTCACCGCCTAATTCTTTGAGCTGTTGGAGCTTACCTTTATCCCCTTCAAATGCGTAGCTTGATAGTGCCTCTACGGCGGTTTCTAGGTTGTTAATTCTGGCTGCGTTCAAGCCGCCACCAACATTGAAGATATACATATAGTGGATATCAGAGCCTTCTGGGAGCTTAAGGACATCCGCAGAAATGTGGTCGCGTCGATCATCGACATATACATCAATACCGCCGCAGAAGTGGTCTTCCTGAAGATTGAGGTATTTAGGTGCGATAACTTCATCGCCATTAGAGCGTTTAAGTTGCTCTTGTGTCCGTTTAAACAGTTTTGCTGCTGCTTCATTTGCGAAACGGATTCGACCATCATCCCGCAGACAGAGAATAGCTTCGGGAGCTGATTCTAATTGCTCAAGCAGCCTACCTTGTGTTTCAAGCAAGTTTGCCTCTACAAGTGCACGCTGCTTTAATTCAGCCTGAAGTTTGTCATTTTCAATTCGCCTTAGCTCTGCTTTACCTGCAGCAAGGTGAGCTTTAATACGCGATGCTAGTTCTAATTTGTTGAATGGCTTAGTGAGATAGTCATTGGCACCGCTATCAAAGCCTTTGATTCTGTCGTTAGTTTGACTTAAAGCGGTAAGCATGATGACAGGTAACTCTGAGTGGTCATAACTCAACCTGACTTGCTCACATACTTGATACCCGCTTAAGCCTGGCATCATAACGTCTAAAAGGAGCAGCTCAGGCTTCTCTTGCTGAACCAATTCTAATGCTTCAGTCCCATCTTTTGCTGTTTTAACTCTATAGCCTTCCATTTTTAGGAAGCTGTCCAGAATCTGTAGGTTCACTGGTTCATCATCAGCAACGACAATCAGTGGACCGTCTGGGTTTTCAGGTAGTGAGTTTTCATCCAGTTTGGCACTGTCCGAACTATCGGGTGCCTGAAAGTGGCTTTGTGTTGTCCCCAGTTGTTTGGATATCGAAATCTCTTCTTCAGAGGCTAAAGGTAGCGAGAAACTGAATGTGGTGCCTACTAAAGGTTGGCTACTGACATACAGCGTTCCACCCATCAGTTCAATTAACTGGCGGCTAATCGATAGTCCTAGCCCTGCGCCTTGTCGATAGCGACTAGAGTCTTGTCCTGCTTGAATCAAGGGTTCGAATATATGTTCAAGCTGTTCTGCCGGTATACCTTGACCGGTATCGACAACTTGTACTCTAAGTTTCTCGTCGAGTACGGTCGCGGAAATAACGATTTTACCTTCCGACGTGTACTTAATAGCATTACCGATTAGGTTGTAAAGTACTTGCTCAATGCGCTGAGGATCTGCGGAAACCAAAGGAAGATCCATTGGGACTTGATTAATGATGCGAATGGATTTGTTCCCCAACAAATGCTGAGATAATTCCAAAACAAGTCGAGTCGACGAGGATAAGTTTACCGCGGAGGCTTGAATATCTAGGCTGCCATAGCGCATCTTATGGTAATCGAGCAAGTCATCAACCAAAGTCGCCAGCCGCTGACCGCTGTTAATGATGATGTCGAGTTGGTGTTTCTGATTGGCTGGGATAGGACCGTTTGCGCCACTGATGAGAGCCTCGGCAATACCGACCATTCCGTGTAGTGGTGTTCTCAATTCATGCGAAGTTGTTGCCAGAAATTCATCTTTTAACTTGTTGGCGAGTTGCAATTCATCATTTTGGGTCTGAATCACCTTCAAGTGCGCTTCAAGCTCTTCATTCTGAGATTTGATCGTTAGAATTTTCTCGCGTATTGAGCGCTGCATCCGCTGGAAGCTGACACCTAACCTGCCGATTTCATCTTTACGTTTGGTTTCAAACATCACTTCATCAAGATCACCTGCCGACACTCGTTCTGCAGACCAAGTTAGCTTGAGAAGAGGGGAGGTAATAAAATTAGACAAATAATGTGAACAAATCACCACCAAGATAATGGCGATAAACATGGCGACCACAAACACTTTTTCAAGCTGTTGTATTCGCGCAAAAGCTTCTGCTTCTGTACGCTCAGCAACTAATGCCCATTCAATGTTTTGGATTTGAATATTCGTAAATGCGGCAATAATGTTTTCGCCAGAGGTGTTTACAAAGGTTTTTACTGATGTTTGATCGTTTAATGCAAGCTCGATAATCTCGGCACTTTCGTCAATTTCTTCTTGAGATACGTTAAAAATACGAGCTGCTTTATCTTCACCAACTAAGAAAGCTTTGATGGTTTTACTCGTTGCAGCATCTTCAAACAGCGACAAAAGTTTGGTGCTCGGCAAACGAAATAGCGCGTAACTGTGTAAGTATTCATGTTGCACAATGGGGGCGGCAAACCACGCAACATGTTCGTTGCCTTCTAAAGCAAAGTCCGACATAGCGATAGGCGTGAAATCTTGGTTGTCTTTGTGCTTTCTAACTTTTTCTTTTAACGCGTTAAAAGTTTTGCCTAGATTGCTTTCACTGTATTTTCCGGTATTTAGATTAGTACCATAATTGTCATATTTATTAAGGGAATAAACGACATTACCATCCATATCTACTAATAAAATATCGTCAAAATCGCTACGTTTCAGCAAATCAACGTAGCGGCGGTGATAGCGTTTGTGCATTAATCGGTAGCGCTCACTACCCTGATAGTCTTCGGACTCTGGTAACACCGACGTTTTTATTTGATCGCCAGAACCTTGTATATAACGCTGTTGTGCATAGTCTCGGGCTTGCTCAATGGTCTCGCCCAAGTTATTGAAAGCATTTATTAAACCGTAGAACCTTCCTCCGCTATTGTACGCCAGTTCAGAACGGACAAAGCCCATCACCTCAGACTCTTTGGCTTCGAAATAATCGAGTAACTGTTGTTTTTTTGTATCTCGAACTGAAAGGAGGTGAGACGTACTTTGTTCTTGTAAATCTTTACTATGGGACTGGAGAAAAAACAGCGCGATCATAGTCAGTGGCGTGATGCTCAAAACGAGAAAAGCCACCATCAACGTGTGCTGAAGACGTTTAAATTTTTGTTTTTTATTAGGTTTAAACATAAGTGTCGTTTAAAAAAGCCTATTAACAACTCAAGCCGTTTTCGTAAGCTGCGACGAAAACGACAAAACGGGAAATGACGATTTTAACGTTTATACGAGGTTTTTTTTCTTAATCAAGTAAGTGCCATATAAATCGTGGTCAATAACGCAAAAATTGAGTCTCGCTAAGCAACAGTCGCATGAGTATTGGTGCAAAAGTAACGCCAGCATGAGAGATCAGGCCGGCAGGTAAACTCAATCTGTTATGCTTTATTTGCTTGGTAAATAGCGAACTTTGTTGTTTTGTCAGCTAACTCGCAGTGACCAAATGCTTTTTCAATAATTGGAGGATATTTTAGAAAGCTATTGGCGACGATGTGTAATGTCCCTTTTTTATTCAAGTAAGCAGGGGCTTGGGCCAATAATGTTTCTGTCGCACTGTAGCTGGTATCTAAGCCTGAATGAAACGGCGGGTTAGAGATTAAAAAATCATAAGAATCATTCACATCTGAATACACGTCAGTTGCAAACACATGACCTTCAATGTTATTGGCTGTAAGTGTGGCTTTGGAGGAGGCAACAGCCAGTGCGCTGACATCACACATAGACAAGTTAATTTCTGGGAATTGATTCGCCATCGCAGCGCCAATAACCCCAGCACCACACCCGAAGTCGAGCACTTTTCCTGCTAAGTTAGGGAGCGTTTTCAATAGCAATTGAGTACCAAGATCAAATTCACCATGGCTAAACACACCTGGTAGACTTTTTATGGTTAAGTCAGCGCCGCCGATGTTTAATGAATAGCTTTTGTACCATTGCTGAATGTCAAATTCAGCGGGCTCAGAGGTACATTGCCCCCAGTAAAAAGAGCAACGGCGCGCGGAATCGTATTTCTTGATGACGCCATAAGGTTTGAAGAATTTCTCTATGCTTTTGATACCAGAACGGTTTTCTCCAATGACGACAACTTCCGTATCTGCACCGAGTTTGCTCATCAACATTGCCAACAGATATTCAGCTTCAGCTTTTGCTTTTGGCCAATACAGCAAGATGAGATCAGCTTGACTTGGCGCTGTGAATTCTTCACCGAAAAAACGTTGAATAGAGGCGTGGTTTTCGAGTTGGCGATAGTAACCATAATGTGTGGTAAATACCGAAACACTTTCACAGTTCTTGGCGAGTTCTATTGGAAACAGATCTTCTGCTTCGCCCGCAACCAATACGTGTTTGCCATTAAAATATTCCAGATTTCGCTCTGCAATTTGGCTAGGAGCGGTAAATGCTGACATGAAAGGATCTCGAAAAGAAAAATATGGTCGGATTCTCGCACAATCCGACCATAGCTTGAAGTGCCTATGAAGGAATTAGGTCAACAGATTTTAACTGTTGTCTTGTTTATTTAAGAAGGTTTGGAACTCTTCTTCATAAATAGTGAATAGCACCATGGTGACTGCAAAGATAAGTGGACCATAGATTAAACCTATTAACCCGAATAGCTGGATACCCCCTAATAGGGAGAAGAAAATCATCAGTGTATTCATCCCAGCACTGCCCTGCATTAGTAGGGGACGTAGGATGTTATCGATAGAACCAACAATGACGACACTCCATATGGTTAAGAAGATTGCCCAGCCCGTGTCACCTGTAACAAATAGGTAAATTGCTGCCGGTATCCATATTAAAGCGGTACCAACCAGTGGAATGAAGGAAGCGAATCCCATCATGGTTCCCCAAAATAGCCCGGGGAAGCCGGCTAGCCACATTCCAATACCACCAGCCAAGCCTTGCGCTATCGCAGTGAGAAATGACCCTAAAACTGCCGACTTTGATACTTTCTCAATTTCTTCAAGTAGCCTGTCTTCTTGGCTACGGGAAAGAGGAAGGATATGGCGGATTGCTTTAATGATTTTGTCGTGATCTCTTAATAAGAAGAAAAGCACAAACAGCATCAAGAAGAAATCCATTAAAAAGTTGGTCGCATCCCCAAGTACTTTGGCACTAAATGCCACTAACTGAGAACCAAACTGAGAAACAAACTCTGCGACTTTTTGGGCAATTTGCTGCGGGTCTATTGCATCAAAAGGCAGGTACTCATTAATAAAGCCGAGCGCTTTGATAACAAAAGGATGCGATGTGGCTTCTTGAATTCCGCCGTGAGTTAGCCAGTTATAAGCATTTTGAGAAAAACCGGCTCCTTGCTGAACAATGGCCGTAAATACGGCTAATAAAGGCAAAACAATGATGACAGTGAGTAACACGCAAGATAAGACAGATGCGGTATTTTTGTAGTTTGGCATTTTGTTTTCTAGCCACTCATGTACAGGAAACATAAGAAGAGAAATAATGAACGCCAAAATAATGGAGTTAACGTAGGGCTGGACAAGCAAATAGCACGCATAACCAGCAGCCAAAAGTGCGAGTACGAGTACCCAGTGACTGGAAGATAACTTGAGTTTATCTGACACGGTATTGCCTCTAATCTTTTTAGTCTGTGCATTATAATGGCGGTAATACAACTGGTTATCAACAAAAGAAAAGCGTTATGGCTTGCTGTAGAAAAGAGAAAGCGTACTCAGGAAAAAGAAGCCGTTATACTATGTGTTTGTGTACTTCTCGCTTTAGTAATTTTCAGTTGGCGATAAAAAGGGCAGCGAAGGCTGCCCTAAATAGACTGATTTTTATTAAAAATCGATATAAGAATTTATGCTTCAGAAGCAAGGATCGCAAAACAGCGGTCTGCCGCTTCCAGCGTTGCATCAATTTCTTTGCTGCCGTGCGCCAAAGAAGTGAAGCTTGCTTCAAAAGCTGAAGGTGCAAGATAAACACCGTGATCAAGCATAAGGTGGAAGAATCGCTTAAAACGCTCAATATCGCATTTTGTGACGTCTTCATAGCTCGTTACGTTAGTCTGATCCGTAAAGAAGAATCCAAACATCCCACCGACTTGGTTCACAACTAAAGGAATGCCATTTTTATCGGCCAATTCTTTGAATCCATCAGCCAGTTGCTTGGTCACGTCTGCCAGACGTTGTTCATTGCCTTCACACGTTAATTCCTGCAAACAAGCGTAGCCAGCAGCCATTGCCACTGGGTTACCAGAAAGGGTACCCGCTTGATAAACAGGCCCAGTTGGTGCGATATGCTGCATGACTTCTTTCTTACCACCAAACGCACCGACTGGCATACCACCGCCAATTACTTTACCTAACGTAGTCAAATCTGGCTGAATATTGTAGTAAGCCTGAGCGCCACCTTGTGCAACACGGAAGCCCGTCATGACTTCATCAAAAATCAGCAAAGCACCTTCTTGATCGCAGATGCTACGTAGACCTTCATGGAAACCATCGACAGGAGGAATACAGTTCATATTACCCGCAACAGGTTCTACAATAATGCAGGCAATTTCCCCTTTGTTTGCAGCAAACAGCTCTTTTACCGACTCTAGATCGTTAAAAGTCGCAGTAAGAGTGTATTTAGCAAAATCGGCTGGTACACCTGGAGAGCTTGGCTGACCAAGGGTGAGAGCTCCTGAGCCTGCTTTCACCAATAGACTATCAGCATGACCATGATAACAGCCTTCAAACTTCAGAATTTTATCTCGACCAGTGTAGCCACGAGCTAATCGAATCGCACTCATAGTGGCTTCAGTTCCAGAGCTCACCATGCGAAGTTGCTCCATTGAAGGAACCAATGTCGACACCAACTCCGCCATTTTGATTTCCATCTCGGTTGGCGCACCAAAACTCAGTCCGCGATTAGCGGCTTCTACTACGGCATCGCGAACAGCAACATGGTTGTGACCTAGAATCATTGGTCCCCATGAACCAACATAGTCGATGTAAGCTTTACCATCAGCATCAAAGATAAATGCGCCGTCAGCTCGTTCTATAAATAGCGGCGAGCCACCTACGCCATTAAAAGCGCGTACAGGGGAGTTAACGCCTCCCGGGATAATATCTTGCGCTTTTTGATACAGCTCGGCTGATTTGGTCATGGAGAAATCCTTATTTAAGTTGAACGCACGCATTGTAACGGTAACCGCGATTTTTGCATTATCCAATTTAAAGTTTTGTGTGACTTAGGTTGAAATAGGCAATACTTGAACGTAACAGTCAGGTATTAGATAATCAGCCAATAATCGAAATTTTAATAAGTCGGCGTATTGATGAAATAAGCCGCGTGAGAGAGGTCGTTGTGAGTGAATTAAATGTACCCTTGTCCTTTTCAGATACGGCGGCAGCACGTGTAAAGCTCCTAATTTCTGAAGAAGAAAATCCAGAACTAAAACTGCGTGTATACATCACTGGAGGTGGTTGCAGCGGTTTTCAGTATGGATTTACTTTTGATGAGTCCGTCAATGAAGGTGACTCGATTATCGAAAATGATGGTGTTGTTCTTGTTGTCGACCCGATGAGTCTTCAGTATCTAATGGGGGGGATTGTTGATTACACTGAAGGTTTAGAAGGCAGCCGCTTCTTCGTCAACAACCCTAATGCTACGACAACATGTGGTTGTGGAGCATCATTTAGCGTCTAGTCGCAGTTTTAATACGCCCTTTAATTCTATGAAAACCCAGTAATTTACTGGGTTTTTTCATTTTTTTGTGAGTTTACTTGCAAAACACTGTTCGGTACGGTGTATTGTTTCCGTATACTTGATTAGCATTGGGTCATTCAATGTTAATCTGAGCTTAAGGTTGCTCAGATATAATCCCCGTCTAAATTGAGTCTTTTGCGTTAGGAAGTCGTATAAGACAAAAAAAATATAACAAGGAATTTGTATGCCAGTTGCAAGAACTAATGGCTTTTTCTCTCAACGCCCTTGGCTAGTTTCCCTCATACTCGTTACTATTCTCACCGTTTGGCTTGGTCTTGGTATTCTAAAAGCGGAAGAATCACCTCAAAGTAATAAGCAAGAAGAAACCATCCCACTCGCAAAGGTTGTTGTTGATAGTTTTATAGCTCAGCCCACCGCTAAAAATATTAACCTCTATGGTCGTACCGCACCAAACCGTGAAGCCACTCTCGGCGCAGAAATCGCTGGAAAAATTATCGCGCTTAAAGCGAGTAAAGGTGACTTTGTTAAGAAGGGGCAAGCTATTGCCCAAATAGACAAGGCGGATTTGGATATTAGGCTTGAGAAAGCCAAAGCGTTGTTGACTGTAAAAGAAAAAGAATTTAAAGCAGCTAACTCTTTGAAAAAAAGAGGGCTACAAGGTGAGGTGGCTTACAGTAATGCTCAAGCTGCTTTAACCGATGCACGAGCTGGTGTTCGAAATGCACAATTGGCACTCAGTAATACTGAAGTTAAAGCACCTTTCTCTGGCTTTGTAGAAGACATGATGATTGAAGTCGGGGACTTCGTTGGTGTGGGTGATCCCGTCGCGAAAGTCTTAGATCTTTCTAAGTTGGTTATCGAGGCAGACGTCAGCGAGCGCCATGTTCATCAGCTTAAACTGAATCAACTTGCTTCTATTCGCTTGGTGACTGGCGAGATTATTGAAGGGCGCTTACGCTATCTTTCTCGTGTTTCCTCTTTATCTACCAATACGTTTGCCATTGAAATTGAAATTCCGAATAAAGGGCAGAAAACACCAGCAGGTGTGAGCGCTGAGGTTGATCTAGAGCTAGAGACTCAGCTTGCTGTTAAAGTTACGCCCGCAATGTTAGCGCTAGATGAATCTGGGAACTTAGGCGTGAAAACGGTTCAAGCCAAAGACATAGTTAAGTTTATTCCTATTCAATTGGTTAAAGCGGAACAAGACGGTGTTTGGCTGACAGGGCTAGGCAGTGAAGTGGATATCATTACTGTTGGTCAAGGATTCGTCCGTGATGGCGATTCCGTAATCGCTACTCGCCAATAAGAGGGCTGTATTATGTATTCTGTAATTGATGCAGCACTCTCGCGTAGCCGTACAATGCTGACTTTGTTGGTCTTGATTTTGGTTGCAGGAGCACTGACTTACCAAGCGATCCCCAAAGAATCCAGCCCGGATATTACCATTCCAATTATTTATGTGTCTGTTGGACACCAAGGTATCTCACCTGGAGATTCAGAGCGACTGCTTGTACGACCTATTGAGCAGGAGCTACGCTCAATTGAAGGTGTAAAAGAGATGAATTCCACCGCTTCAGAAGGTCATGCTTCTGTCATGCTGGAATTCAATGTTGGTGTTGACCTCAATAAAGCAATGGCTGATGTTCGTGAGGCAGTGGATTTAGCCAAAGCTAAACTGCCAGCAGACAGTGACGAACCAACCGTTAACGAAGTAACTTTGGCTTCCGCGCAGCCGATTTTATCTGTTGTGCTATACGGGACAGTACCGGAACGTACTATTGTTCAGGTGGGGCGCCAAATACGAGATAAGCTGGAAGGTTTCCGTCAGGTTCTTGAAGTCGATATTGCTGGTGACCGCGATGATGTTGTTGAAATCATTGTCGATCCGCTTCTCATGGAAAGCTATGGTCTTGATCAAGGCGATATCTACAATCTAATTGCTCAAAATAACAAAGTTGTTGCGGCCGGTTTTGTTGATACTGGCTATGGACGATTCTCTGTCAAAGTGCCTTCGGTTTTTGACTCTCTAAAAGACGTCTTAGAGCTGCCAGTAAAAGTCGATGGAAAACAAGTTATTACCTTTGGTGATATCGCGACCGTAAGACGCGCATTCCGAGACCCTGAAAGTTACGCTCGACTCGATGGTGAGTCCGCTGTCGTTCTCGATGTGAAGAAACGAGCTGGCGAAAACATCATTGAAACTGTTGATCTGGTTAAGTTAGTTCTAGCAGAGGCGCAGAAACGTGATGATTGGCCCTCAAACCTGTTAGTTAAATATACTTGGGATGAGTCAAAAGATGTGAAGACTATGCTTAATGATCTTCAAAACAACATTCTTTCTGCGATCATTCTTGTTGTCATCGTGATCATTGCGATTCTTGGTACACGAACGGCTTTCTTAGTTGGTGTATCCATTCCTGGATCATTTCTTACGGGATTGCTGGTTCTCGCGATATTTGGCTTAACGGTTAATATTGTCGTTCTTTTCTCGTTGATCATGGCTGTCGGTATGCTGGTAGATGGTGCCATTGTAGTCACCGAATTTGCAGACAGAAGAATGCAAGAAGGTGTCGATAAGAAACAGGCCTACCGAGATGCAGCAAAACGAATGGCGTGGCCTATTACCGCTTCTACCGCTACTACGCTGGCTGCATTTGCTCCCTTACTATTCTGGCCCGATACCACGGGCGAGTTCATGAAGTATCTACCGCTGACGCTGATTGCAACGCTAAGTGCATCTTTGGTCATGGCGCTATTGTTTGTTCCGGTTCTTGGTGGGTTGCTAGGCAAACGGCAGTACGTTTCTCCCGCTAAGCAGAAAGAAATGGTGGCTCTGCATGATGGCGACTTTGAGAAAGCGACAGGTTTAACAAGGGTATATTATAAAACCCTGTCTGTGGCGATTAAGCATCCTCTCAAAATTCTATTTTCTGCGATCTTACTGGCCGTTGCCGTAGGCTTTGCTTATAACAAAGCCGGTCTTGGTGCAGAGTTCTTCCCTGAGGTTGATCCTCCATTCTTTACGGTAAAAGTACGCTCACATGGTGATTTATCATTACGTGAAAAAGACACCATCATGCGCGAAGTTGAAGCCGCTGTTTTAGGTCACGATGAATTTGAGAGTGTTTATACCAAAACAGGTGGAAAAGATGAGATAGGGCAGATCCAAATTACCCCTATTGATTGGCAGTATCGTCGTAAAGTGACCGTAATTATCGAAGAGCTTCGTGAAGTGACAAATAAGTTTGCAGGGGTCGAGATCGAATACAAATTCCCAGATGCAGGTCCCCCAGTAGAAAATGACTTAGTCATCGAGATGTCTTCAAACCAACCTGATAACTTGGACGAAGGCGCGAAAATTGTACGCCATTGGGCGGATTCATATCCTGCGTTCACAAACTTGAATGACACATCTAGTAAAGAGGGTATCGACTGGCAAATCGATATTCGACGCGATGACGCTTCACGTTTTGCGGCGGATGCAACCTTAGTAGGAAACACGGTTCAATTTGTCACAAACGGATTGAAAATTGGTGATTACCTTCCCGATGATGCAAATGAAGAAGTGGATATTTTGGTTCGATTCCCTGAAGACAAGCGAGATATTGGACGCTTTGATCAATTGAGAGTCAAAACTCAACAAGGGTTAGTGCCAATTACTAATTTTGCAGAAATTAAACCGCACCAAAAACAAGACGCGATCCAACGTCTCGATGGGCACCGTATCATCAACATCATGGCTGACATGAAAGAGGGTGAGGAATACAACCTAGCTAATGAACTGCCTAAGATTGAAGAAGCTTTGGCGAAACTAGAGCTTCCTGCTGGTGTGGAATACAAGATTCGAGGACAGAATGAGGAGCAAGAAAACTCGTCTGCATTTTTGCAAAAAGCGTTCTTGATTGCGTTGGCTGTGATGGCGTTGATTCTGATTACCCAGTTCAATAGCTTCTATCAAGCATTCTTGATTTTGAGTGCAGTGCTGTTTTCAACTGTTGGTGTGTTTGTTGGTTTGTTGATTTTCCAAAGGCCATTTGGCGTGATTATGTCAGGAATTGGTGTTATTGCGCTGGCGGGTATTGTCGTTAACAACAATATAGTACTTATTGATACATACAATCAGTTGAGAAAGCGCGGTTTAGACAAGACCAATGCGATATTACGTACCGGAGTTCAGCGTCTTCGCCCAGTTATGTTAACCACTGTGACCACTATTTTAGGTCTTCTGCCAATGGTATTGGAAATGAACATTGACCTTATTAATCAGAAGATAGAATTTGGTGCGCCAAGTACTCAGTGGTGGTCTCAATTAGCAACGGCTGTTGCGGGTGGGCTGGCATTTGCGACAGTGTTAACACTGGTCTTGACACCTTGTTTGCTCATGCTCGGTAGGGAGCCTAAAACAGAAGTCAAATCAGACGACTCTTCTGTTATTGGAAAAACAGAGTCAGAAAAAACGGAGCTGGAATTGGTAAACGAGGCATCGTAATTTCTCTCACTACTCTCGCTTAAAAATGAAAAACGCCAGCTTAGTATCACTAAGCTGGCGTTTTTGTTTGCATGTGAAAATACAGCGAACGCTAACTTTCTTGAGGTTGTAGAAGCACTTTGTATTTATCAAGTTGCTCTAAACGAAGCTTAGAGTTGGCAATAAATGTTTGCTTCGCTTTCCCTTTTAACGATTTGGACTCAGGAAGCTTAACCGTCCGAGGGTTTTTATGTACACCATTAACCAAAAATTCGTAGTGAAGGTGCGCTCCAGTGACTCTACCAGTGCTACCCAAAGTGCCAACGGTTTGCCCCTGTTTTACTCTTTGCCCTGTTTTTACTCTACGCTTTTTCATGTGTAGATACTTAGTTATGTACGTGTTGCTGTGGCGAATAAAGACATAATTGCCATTAAACTTGTTGTAGCCAGACTTCTCAACAATCCCGTCTCCAGCCGCCCAGATAGGTGTACCAACAGGTGCAACATAGTCGGTTCCTCTGTGCGCGCGTACTTTGCCCGTCACAGGGTGTAGCCGTCGTGGGTTGAAATTAGAGCTGACATAACGGAAGTTGATTGGAGAACGAAGGAACGCTTTTTTCATTGCGCGTCCATCTTGATCGTAATAGTTACCCGTTTTTCTATCACGAATCGCTTTGAATGTGTCACCTTGGTTGGTAAAAATGGCGGCAATGATATTACCTCGTCCAATCTTTTCACCTTCGACAACTTTTTCTTCGTACAACACCTGAAAGTTATCGCCTTTTCGAATATCCAGAGCGAAGTCGATATCCCAGCCAAATATCCCAGCCAGCTCCATAATCTGATTTGCATTTAAACCGGCGGTAACGCCTGCGTTCCAAAAGTTCGACGTAATTTCTGCCTCGGCATAATTGTATTGTATGTCGACTTCTTTCTTACTTAGCTGGGAGGTATACCCATCTTCAGACCGAGTAATACTGAATGTTTCAAAGGCGTTTAACTGACGATTCAAATGAATCAGCTCATTATTCTCATCAAAGCCAAATTTTAACGTATCTCCTGGGCGCAAACGTGATAGCTGTCTGTTGATTTCTTTGTTGCTGCTAATCAGGTTATGTAAAAGACGAGGAGATAACCCTATGCGGCTAAATAGGACAGCAGCGCTTTCACCTGAACGTACTTTATGGGTTTCCCAGCGAATCAGAGAAAGGGTTTTGGGCTCGTAGCTTGGGCTTAAGTTCGCACCATCAATGGGGATTGGATAGGCTTTGCCCACTTCCAAACTTTGAGTCTTGGGTTTGAGCTCACTGGCGTCTGGAAGAAGAAACACAGCGATGATGACAATCGCAGAAAAGAAGGCAATCCATACTCGGTGCAACGGAGAAAGACGTGCGAATTTAGACATCGGAATCCATTTATTGGGTTAATGATATAAAAAAGACAATTACTGAGTCTAACTGGTTTCAAAACTGAGTGCTATTCAAGTAAGATGGCGGAATATCAAATTTTTGCCAAATCTGTGGGAGTGAACAAGAATGGCGAGTATTGAAGCAGCACTGGCGGAAATTAAGCGCGGTGCCGAAGAGCTTATTCCAGAAGAAGAATTAATTGAAAAGTTAAAGGAAGGTCGCCCTTTACGTATTAAGCTAGGTGCCGATCCTACTGCACCAGACATCCATCTCGGTCATACCGTTATTTTTAATAAGTTGCGTACATTTCAGGATTTAGGTCATGAAGTGACGTTCCTTATTGGTGATTTTACCGCAATGGTTGGTGATCCAACGGGTAAAAATAACACTCGCCCACCTCTTAGCCGTGAAGATGTTCTTCGCAACGCAGAAACGTATAAAGAGCAAGTGTTTAAAATTCTTGATCCAGCAAAAACCAAGATCCAATTTAACTCAGAGTGGTTATCGGAGTTGGGTGCTGAAGGTATGATCCGTTTAGCTGCGAATCAAACCGTTGCGCGTATGTTAGAGCGTGACGACTTTAAGAAGCGTTATGCTGGTGGTCAACCTATTGCGATTCACGAATTTATGTATCCATTGCTTCAAGGTTGGGATTCAGTCGCAATGGAAACGGATGTAGAGCTGGGCGGTACAGACCAGAAGTTTAACCTCCTAATGGGACGCGAACTGCAAAAGTCTAACGGTCAAAAACCACAAGCTGTTTTGATGATGCCTTTATTGGTAGGTTTGGACGGTGAGAAGAAAATGTCCAAGTCGGCGAATAACTACATTGGTATCAGTGAAGCGCCAAGCGAAATGTTCGGTAAAATCATGTCGATCTCTGATGATTTGATGTGGAGTTACTATGAGTTGTTGTCATTCCGCCCATTAGGTGAAGTTGAGCAATTCAAAACTGATATCGAAAATGGTAAAAATCCACGTGATATCAAAATACTATTGGCTAAAGAAATCATTGCTCGCTTCCACTCCGAAGCGGATGCTGATGCAGCTGAGCAAGAATTCATTAACCGTTTCCAGAAAGGCGCAATGCCTGAAGAAATGCCTGAATTTGAGTTTGATGCAGGGTTGCCAATTACGAACTTGCTGAAGGATGCTGGGCTAGTTAATTCAACATCAGATGCGATGCGAATGATTAAACAAGGCGCAGCCAAAATAGACGGCGAGAAAGTTGCAGACAACAAACTTGTCCCTGAAGCCGGCACTGCTGTTTACCAAGTGGGTAAACGCAAATTTGCACGAGTGACAATTAAGTAGAAATAACTTTTTTGAAAAAGCCCTGATTTATCAGGGCTTTTTTTATATTAGAGATCGTTGGGAGTATAGCTTTTAAATCGAGCGATAAACCAAGTTTCAAATACAAGTAAAGAGATAACGCCATATTGCCAATGGGTTCCCCATGCAAGCCAATACAAGACCGCTCCCATAGACAACCAGATAACCACTAGTGATTGGATTTTCTCTGCTTTTGTTAACCCTTGCTTGTTCTTTAACCGTCTTGAAATAGGTCCTAAATACTTATTTTGAAGCAACCAATTTTGAAATTTCTCAGATGTTGCTCCAAAGCAATAAAGCGAGACGAGCAGAAATGGAACGGTGGGAAGCAACGGAATAAATACCCCGATAAAAGCGAGCACAACCGTAAGCCACCCTAGAGCGATAAGGAAAAGGCGCTTTCCGTTTGAGATTGGCGTATCTGTGTGCACTTTTTCCATGTGAATCCAATTTGTGTGTATAAAAAGCCTTGTCTATATGGTGGAAGTATAGACCAATTAATATGTTGATTGTCATTCTAATTTTGATGCTAATGAGAATCAATATTAAAACGGTGTGCTGTTGCTCAATTGGTTGTTAGGATCTTATTAGTGCGACCAATTGGTTAGCATATATGTTGATTTTTAAGGAATTAAAGTTCCTTTTATGCCATTCGAATTTTTAGAGGGCGTGGTAAAATCCTCGCGCTGCAATCGTGCAGTAGATAGGAGCTTATCATGAGTAATGCCGACAATCCTCCCAGTAGTCGAGGAGAAAAATAGCTGCATGATCCTGAAATGACTCTCCATCGATTTCAAACTTCTATTTATCTCCCTTCTACAAGAGCAAGACTTCCCTTTACAGGTAACTGAATTCCGGAAGTATGTTGGTTGTTCATGAAATTTACTGTCTTTTGGCAATAGATACCGCTAATCGGGAGATTCGCAATGACAATATATTCTGAAGAAGAAACAAATACGGTATTCACAGTATTTAAGCAGTATGACCATGAACATCAGCTTTACTTACTTTCAATTATGCCACTGGAAGAAGTAACAGCGATTCTCATGCATTACTCAGTAAGGGAAGTTCAGCACTTTATGAAGCAACTCGAAAAGTGTGGTCATGATTTACGTGCACGGCAGTGCGCAATCCGGCTTGGCTTCATTCATTCTGAAGCTGAAACCGCGCAAGGGTATATGTCTACCAATGTGTTTGAACACTTTAAACAGCGTGTTGGGTGGATAATTGGATTAGCACTGCTAGGAATAGTTTCAGGGCTTATTATTGCTCAATATGAGGATACACTAAGCCAATTAGTGTTATTGGCAATTTATATGCCGGTCATCGCTGCAGCTGGAGGAAATACTGGAACTCAAGCTGCAACACTTGTCATTCGTGCACTCGCAACTGGAGAAATAAGAAAGAGGCAGTGGCTACAGGTACTTTGGAAAGAAAGCCGTGTGTCTCTTTTGTTAGCAATTGTGGTCGCGATAGTGATTGTAGCCAGAATCATGCTATTTAGCGGAAATGTGAATACTTCGAACTTTGAATTGGAATTGATCGCGATAGCAGTAGCTGTCGCTCTGTTTATTCAAGTCACCATATCTACAACGTTAGGTGGTGTGTTGCCTATTTTAGCGCGAGCGTGTCGACTGGACCCAGCAGTTTTAGTGAGCCCAGTATTGGCGTCTATTGTCGATATATCAGGCATTTGGATCTATTTTACCGTAGTGAATCATTTTCTAGGCTTGAGTTAATCAAGTCGCGATAAAATTGTTTCTCAAAATTAAATATAGGGGCGATAACCTTTGGGGCGTCGTCCTTTTTTACAGGGTGATAGTCAGTAACGAATTGAACAAACAGCGATGTTGGTTTGTTTTTTTCATCCAAAACATATCCAGCCATATTGTAGCTGCCGTACAGCGACCCACTTTTTGCGGTTATCCGACCGGCTATAGGCTTTTTCCTCATGCTTTTTCGATATTTAAGTGTGCCAGACTGGCCGGAAACAGGAAGTAGCTCTATTAAACCCAGCTCGGCATTATGTTTCCAAACGTATTTAAGCACTTTTTCCATATCAGAGCTTGTTAAGCGGTTATTCCGTGAAAGCCCAGAGCCATCTTCCAGTTGCGTATGCTCTAAATTGATGCCTGCTCGTGTATAAAGAATTTGTTTAATGGCTTCAGTGCCGTTCGAGAAACTACCTGGCTGGTGGTAAAAACGAGCCCCCATTGTTTTGGTTAAGTTGTCAGCAATTAAGTTGTCTGACTTACTCAACATTATCTTGAGTAACTCTGGGAGTACTTGGGATTGATGTGTAGCAACAATGATCCCTTTTTTAGTCTCACTTTTACTTGAGAACGAGCCTGCTACGCTGATGCCATTTTTAGCTAAGATGCGCTGGATAATGGCAGATACGTAAAGAGAGGTATCTTGCACCGCAAATTTTAGCGGCAGTGGCTTATCTCTCTCCTGTATGCACCCTGATAGGTGGTACTGATTCCCCTCAGAGGTTATCAGCTCTAACTGGCATCGTTTGGATTTCACTGCCACCTTATTCAAGCTAAGAGCATCGGTTGTGACATTGATGGGCTGGTGGCTTGGGACAAATACCGATGTTGCTTGATTGGATTGAGACGAAATCGACGCTTGTACACAGTTGTTGTCCAGTGTTATCGCACTGGCTGGAGCACTATAGCAGACGCCTAAAATGTCCCAAGGCCAGCCTACTGCTCGTTCGTACCCTCTGAAAGCACTATTGTCTAGGATGACGTTGTTAACAGAGGTTATACCTTGTTGCGTAAGCTGCTGAGTAAGAGCCGTTAAATGTTCGGTTCTTAACTCAGGATCGCCACTAAAGCGAATAACAAGGTTCTGTTCAACCATTTCAAAATGCGTTTCAAAGCGAAAATCATTGCCTAGTTCTAATTTTGCAGCCAGAGCAGTCAGAATTTTTAGAGTGCTTGCTGGAGGAAAAAACTGTTCGCTGTTTTTCTTTAATGCGTAGTCTCCGAAGCTGTTTGACACTAAAAGAGTGTGCCTAGAACCGTATGGGAGTGAATCCACGGGGGCATATGCTAAAGATTGGAAACTGATGAGAAAAAACAGGAATATTAGTGTTCGCATAATATGGGGTCAAAGATGCATATCGGTTTTCAGTGTAGCAAATAATCAGCAAAAAAAAACGTCCACCCTAAGGTGGACGCTCTATCATTCAATTCAGCTAAAAGCGGAATTAGAAGTCGTAACGTAGACCAAGAACTGCTTCGTTTTGTGCGCCTAGCTTGCCAACTTTGTCTGAATCTAGCAGGTTAAAGTTGTAAGAAACGTACGAACGGAAGTTGTTGTTGAAGTAGTAAGTTGCATCTACAGCGATGTTGTCTTTTTCTACTTCTGATTCTGAGTTTGCTGCGTTTGATTTGTCGTTCAAACGGTTATAAGTCGTTGTGAACTTAGCTTGACCCATTGTGTAAGCTGCTGCTAGTTCATAACCGTCGCCTTTTGAACCGTTGTTCGCGCCATCTTCTTGGTTGTCGATGTTTGTGTAAAGACCAGCTACGTAAAACGCATCAAATTCGTAAGATGCACCTAGCATGAATTCTTTAACAGACTTAGTCGCAGATTCGTCTTGAGCAGCGTAAGCAGCTGTTAAACGTGCGCCAGTGTCACCGATTGAGTAAATGCCAGAAAGAGCGTAACCGCTGTTATTGTCTTTCTCGTTTTTATCAGTAGTTGTGTTAGCCGTAGCTGAACCAATGGTGTAGTTAGCACGAGCTTCGAAATCACCGAAAGTACCAGCGTACGCGATTGAGCGATCTGGACGGTCTGCAGCGTTCACTTTAGGTGCTGCAGTGTTACCGTGGTAAGCCATGATATCTGTGAAGTCAGTAACCGCTTGTAGAGAACCTTTTACAGTACCCATTGTTACTTCACCAAAGTTACCGCCAATACCAGCAAACACGTAACGGTGCTCAATTGTATCTTGAGTAGAGCCGTTGTGACCACTTTCGTTGTATGCCTTGAACTCACCTTCGTAGAAGCCTAGACCGTATAGCTCGTCAGTGATCTGAGTTTTACCTAAGAAGTTTAGACGTACGCGAGACTTGTCTTCTACTTTGTTATCTTTAAGAGAAAGACGAGCTTCAACACGACCACCCATTTCAAGAGAAGCGTTGTCGTTTTTCGCGATTTCAGCAGCAGTAGCGCCAGTGCTAGCAGCCGCAGCTACAGCTAGAGCAATTAGATTTTTGTTCATTGCTTTCTAAGTCCTAGTTTTAGTCCGTAAATATAAGCAGGTAGGTTATTTTCCTGCCCACTTAGGGATGCGAATAACATCATGCAGATATCTGTGTGATTTAATTCGCATTTATAAGGTGAGGAATTTGTACCCTTAAAGTTCAGGTAGCCGTTAGTAAAATGATATAAAATCAAATAATGAACATTGTTTTTTTAGGCTTTTGTTGTTGGGTTTCACTTTAAAAACATGACGTTGTGATTTTTTTTATTTTTTTTCTTAAATGATTTTTTTATATTTTTTTATATGAATTATGTTTGATTTGTTGGAAATTTATAATTGTGGTGATTAGGTAAGATTGGAGAAATCCGTCAATTTAAGGTTTTGTGACTCACAACTTTTGAAGTACGTGACCTTGTGAAAAAGTTTGATTACACTATTTAAAAGTGAACCATTTGCCCCGCCTCATACTCGCAGCTTGAGTAGGAGAGGGGTTTTGTTGTCTGAAGATTCTGGCAAATACACTAAGTCAGATATCTGTTGAGGTATAAGATGGAAAAAGTTCCAATGACTGCTCGTGGTGAGCAGAAACTACGCGAAGAACTGGAAACGTTGATGAAACGTCGTCCATTGATTTCTGAAGCAATTGCAGAAGCTCGTGAGCTTGGTGATCTAAAAGAGAACGCAGAGTATCATGCGGCTCGTGAAGAGCAGGGCATATGTGAAGCTCAGATTCGTGATATTGAATACAAACTCTCGGTTGCACAAGTTATTGATGTGACCAAGATGGAAAACACTGGCAAAGTGATTTTTGGTACAACAGTAACCTTGGTGGACATTGATACAGACCAAGAAAGTACATACCAAATTGTCGGCGATGATGAAGCAGAGATTAAAGCAGGAAAAATTTCTGTTAGCTCTCCGATTGCCCGTGGTCTAATTGGTAAAGTAGAAGGTGATGAAGTTACCATTACTACGCCAGGTGGTATCAAAGACTACGACATCGCAAAAGTTGAATACTTATAGAAAGATAGTGATTGAACCTTGCTTTTAAGGGAATAAAACATCTTAGAAAATAAAAAAGGTCGCCAATGCGACCTTTTTTAATTGAAGCCACAAATTGGTGCTTCAAAGGCAATCCGTTATTTACGAGGAATCTCGATTTTGCGTTCCTCAGACTGACGGTACAGAACCAGTACTTTACCAATGGTTTGTACTTTTTCAGCTTTAGTCTCACGTACAATAGCGTCGATAATGAGAACTTTTGTTTCTCTGTCTTCAGAGGCAACTTTTACTTTGATTAGCTCGTGGTGGTCTAGAGCCAGCTCAATTTCAGCAAGTACGGCTTCGGTCAATCCATTGGCACCCATTAGTACCACAGGTTTTAAACTGTGAGCTAGGCCTTTCAAATACTGCTTTTGTTTGGTGCTTAGGTTCATTGTGCGCCCAATTTTCTTTAATATAAGGGTTGAAAACCGCCATTTTAACGCCATCTATCCCTGAAGACTATAATTTCTACCATACTTATTTGGTGGATGGTCATTCAAGCAATTAGGAATCGAATGAGTAAACAGAAACACTCAGCTAGCTCAGGTCGCTGGTTGAAAGAACATTTCGATGATAAATACGTAAATGAAGCAAAGAAGAAAGGTTATCGTTCACGTGCTATCTTCAAAATTGAAGAAATTCAAGGCAAAGATAAGCTATTGAAACCTGGAATGACCGTTGTCGATCTTGGTGCTGCACCTGGTGGTTGGTCTCAATACGCCGCTAAGCACGTAGGACAAGAAGGACAGGTCATAGCTTGTGACATTTTACCTATGGATTCGATCGCTGGCGTTGCCTTTTTGCAAGGTGATTTCCGTGAAGACGCTGTTCTAGAAGCACTTTTAGAGCGAATTCAACCAGATATGGTTGATGTTGTAATGTCTGATATGGCGCCAAATATGGCTGGTAACCTTTCGGTAGATCAACCTAGAGCCATGTATTTGGTGGAACTGGCGTTGGATATGTGTCGACAAGTTCTGGCTCCAAGTGGTAGTTTCGTTGTTAAGGTATTTCAGGGCGAAGGCTTTGATCAATACGTTAAAGATGTGCGAGACATGTTTAAGACCGTAAAAATAAGAAAGCCAGACTCTTCAAGAGCTCGCTCAAGAGAAGTCTATATTGTAGCGACTGGTTACAAAGGCTAGCTTACGTTTACAAAGAGCAATTTAACACTATAGCTACAGCGTATAAACTGTAGTACCCTACCTTTAATTACAATTAGTTATCGAGAGGCTGACACCTTGAGTGACATGGCAAAAAATTTAATTTTGTGGCTAGTAATCGCCGTAGTCTTGATGTCGGTTTTCCAGAGCTTCGGCCCTGGGGAAAATAGCGGCAGAACAGTGGATTACACCACATTTGTACAGGAAGTTGGCCAAGGCCAGATTCGAGAAGCTCAATTCAAAGACAGAGAAATCACGTATTACCGTCGTGATAACACTCGCTATGTGACTTATATGCCTGTGTACGACAGTAAGTTGCTTGATGATTTGATTAACAAGAATGTGAAAGTAGTCGGTACTCCGCCAGAAGAGCAGAGCTTACTGGGTACTATTTTCATTTCTTGGTTCCCAATGATCTTATTGATTGGTGTGTGGATTTTCTTCATGCGTCAAATGCAAGGCGGTGGCGGTAAAGGTGCCATGTCTTTCGGTAAGAGCAAAGCTCGTATGATGAGCGAAGAACAAATCAAAACAACGTTTGCTGATGTTGCTGGCTGTGATGAAGCAAAAGAAGATGTTAAAGAGTTGGTTGATTACTTACGTGACCCAAGTCGCTTCCAAAAGCTCGGTGGTAAGATCCCTACCGGTGTTTTGATGGTTGGTCCTCCGGGTACGGGTAAAACTTTGCTTGCTAAAGCCATTGCTGGTGAAGCAAAAGTGCCGTTCTTTACGATATCAGGTTCTGATTTCGTCGAAATGTTCGTTGGTGTTGGTGCATCTCGTGTACGTGACATGTTTGAACAAGCGAAGAAAGCCGCGCCTTGTATCATCTTCATTGATGAAATCGATGCTGTAGGTCGCCAACGTGGTGCTGGTGTTGGTGGTGGTCATGATGAACGTGAACAAACATTGAACCAAATGCTGGTTGAAATGGATGGCTTTGAAGGTAACGAAGGTATCATTGTTATCGCAGCAACTAACCGTCCGGACGTTCTTGACCCTGCACTTCTTCGTCCTGGTCGTTTTGACCGTCAGGTTGTTGTTGGTCTTCCAGATGTTCGTGGTCGTGAACAAATCCTTAAAGTTCACATGCGTAAGGTGCCACTTGCTGGTGACGTTGAGCCATCTTTGATTGCTCGTGGTACACCTGGCTTCTCTGGTGCAGACTTAGCGAACCTAGTGAATGAAGCAGCCCTATTCGCAGCTCGTGGAAACAAACGCAATGTATCAATGGTTGAGTTTGAACTTGCTAAAGACAAAATCATGATGGGTGCGGAACGTCGCTCAATGGTTATGTCTGAAGACATTAAAGAATCCACAGCGTACCACGAAGCGGGTCACGCTATTGTTGGTCGTTTGGTTCCTGAGCACGATCCAGTATATAAAGTGTCTATCATTCCACGTGGTCGTGCGTTGGGTGTCACTATGTATTTACCAGAAAGTGATCGTGTGAGTATGTCTCGTCAGCATCTAGAGTCGATGATCTCAAGCTTATACGGTGGTCGTTTAGCCGAAGAGCTTATCTACGGTTCTGATAAAGTATCAACTGGCGCGTCAAACGATATTGAACGTGCAACAGACATTGCTCGTAAAATGGTCACTCAATGGGGCTTCTCAGACAAACTTGGTCCTTTGCTTTATGCAGAAGATGAAGGCGAGGTGTTCCTTGGTCGTAGTGTGACTCAAACTAAACATGTTTCTGACGATACGGCAAAACTTATCGACGACGAAGTTCGCAGTATTATTGACCGTAACTATGATCGCGCTAAAGTCATTCTTGAAGCGAACATGGATATCATGCATTCAATGAAAGATGCATTAATGAAATATGAAACGATTGACGCAGGACAGATCGACGACTTGATGGAGCGAAAGGAAGATGTTCGTGAACCAGCAGGTTGGGGCGATCAAACTCGTGCTCAAGAAGAGTCAAACAACGAAAAGAAAGCACAGCCAAATAAAGAAGAAAAAGATGAAGAAGAAAAACCTTCAGCCCCTTCTGATGAAAGTGCCGACAAAAACGTTGAGTAAAAAATAGTTAAATACAAACCCCGAGGAAACTCGGGGTTTTTCTGTTTCTAGAATAGTCATGTTTATACGATCCAATAATAAAAAACTCGATTTAAGCAGCCCCCATATTATGGGGATATTGAACGTAACCCCCGACTCATTTTCAGATGGTGGTCAGTTCAATCGTATTGATGATGCTTTAAGCCAAGCACGTTCAATGATATCGGCAGGTGCAACGATCATTGATATTGGCGGAGAATCAACGCGACCAGGTGCTCCAGACGTTACGTTAGACGAAGAACTTGAACGTGTTATTCCTGTCATAAAAGCATTAAGAGCAGAGTCTGATGTATGGATATCTATTGATACCAGCAAAGCAGAGGTTATGATACAAGCTACTTCTGCGGGAGCTGATATCATCAACGATGTGAGAGCACTTCGGGAGCCCGGAGCTTTGCAAGCTGCAGCTCAAGCTAATGTGCCGATATGTCTCATGCATATGCAGGGGCAACCTAGAACCATGCAAGAAAACCCTACATATCATGATCTCTTGAAAGATGTTGAGGCATTTCTGGCAGAGCGTGTTTCTGCTTGTGAAAATGCAGGGATAGAGCGTGGACAATTGATTTTAGATCCAGGGTTTGGATTCGGTAAAACGATTGAACACAATTATCACATATTGGCAAATCTAGAGCGGTTCCATCGCTTTGAGTTACCTATCCTTGCTGGGATGTCTCGTAAATCAATGATATTTAAGCTCTTGGATAAAGAACCGAAAGAATGCCTGATCGGCAGTGTTACATGTGCAAGCGTCTCTGCACTGAAAGGTGCCCAGATCATACGTGTTCATGATGTGGTCGAAACGGTTGAAGCGATAAAAATTATCAATACAATCAGTACAAACCAATAAAAATTATTAGGAAATATTATGTCTAAAAGGCGTTATTTTGGTACGGACGGTGTTCGTGGGAAGGTAGGACAATACCCAATCACTCCCGATTTTGTATTAAAGCTTGGCTGGGCTGCTGGTCGCGTACTTGCAAAGCAAGGAACAAAAAAAGTTATTATCGGCAAAGATACACGTATTTCTGGGTATATGTTGGAATCTGCGCTTGAAGCTGGTCTTGCAGCTGCAGGGCTAAAGGCGACATTCACAGGTCCAATGCCAACTCCTGCTGTCGCTTACTTGACACAAACATTCCGCGCTGAAGCTGGCATTGTAATTTCTGCATCTCACAATCCTTACTATGACAATGGCATCAAATTCTTCTCATCTGAGGGAACAAAGTTACCAGATGATATCGAATTAGCGATTGAAGCTGAGTTAGACAAAGACATTGAATGTGTTGAGTCAGCACTGCTCGGTAAAGCATCACGACTTGATGATGCCGCAGGTCGATACATTGAATTTTGTAAGAGCACATTCCCTAATGAATTGAGTTTAGCTGGACAGAAGATCGTTGTGGATTGCGCACATGGTGCAACTTACCACATTGCTCCTAGTGTTTTTAAAGAGCTCGGTGCAGAAGTTATCGCAATGGGTATTGAGCCCAACGGCACAAACATTAATGATGAAGTGGGTGCAACGGATGTTCGAGCGTTGCAAAAGCGAGTGATCGAGGAGCAAGCAAATCTTGGATTGGCCTTTGATGGCGATGGTGATCGTATCATCATGGTTGATGAGCTTGGGAACAAGATTGATGGTGATCAGATTGCTTACATCATTGCGCGAGATGCACTCCGTCGTGGCGAACTAAAAGGTGGCGTAGTCGGTACATTGATGACGAACCTTGGTATGGAAAATGGACTCAAACAACTGGGTATTCCATTTGTACGGGCAGCCGTTGGTGACCGCTATGTCATGGAGCAACTGCTGGCGAAAGGCTGGAAAATCGGTGCAGAAAACTCTGGGCATGTGATTTTGTTGGACAAAGTAACAACAGGTGATGCAATCGTCGCTGCATTGCAAGTGTTGGCATCAGTGGTTGATAGCGAAATGACTCTGAATGAACTTTCTCAAGGTATGACGCTATATCCTCAAGTGTTAGAGAATGTTCGATTCTGTGGAGATTCAAACCCTCTTGAAGCTCAAGCTGTAAAAGATGCAGTGGTTAAGGTTGAGTCTAAATTGGGTGAAAAAGGTCGAGTGCTTTTGAGAAAGTCCGGTACAGAACCTCTTCTTCGTGTCATGGTTGAGGGTGAAGATGCGGAACTTGTACAGAAATCGGCACTAGAGATAGCAGAAGCGGTAAAAGCGAGCTGTTGATCTCAACAATATAAAAGCCAAAGTTTTACTTTGGCTTGATGGCTCTAAATTAGGTTTGTGTATTTGGTTAAGCTTCTTTTTTTAGCGCTTTGCTAATATTTTGACCACTTAAGCCCTAAGCTTTACAATTTAGTGAATTTTTACTTGTCAGCGTAAAAGGCATTCGATAGTATTGCTCCGCCTTCGAAAGGGAGGTGCGCTAGCTTTGTCTCTGTGCTTATTCAGTACGACGGCGCTGGCTCAACAATTTGGAACATAGGTGGAAGAATGTTTACAGTTCTACTTGTGATTTACCTGTTGGCAGCGGTTGGTGTTATTGGCCTAGTGTTGATTCAACAAGGTAAAGGCGCAGACATGGGAGCTTCGTTCGGAGCTGGCGGTTCAAACACAGTGTTTGGCGCGAGTGGCTCAGGAAATTTCCTAACCCGAACAACTGCAGTTTTTGCGGTAGTATTTTTTATCGTTAGTTTAGTTCTTGGTCGTATGTCTACAAACAGCGGCGAAACAGAAAGTATTCTAGCGAACCCAAGCCAGGCTGCATCATCTATTGAGCAAGCGGCTGATGTAACGAGTGAAATTCCTGCCGGAAGCGGCGACGAAATTCCTCAGTAAAGAATTTATGCCGAGATGGTGAAATTGGTAGACACGCTAGCATGAGGTGCTAGTGCCTTTGGTGTGAGGGTTCGAGTCCCTCTCTCGGCACCATAAGTTCTGCAAACTTGTAAATTACTGCCTTGGGCGTATAATGCTCAGCAGTCGGACGCGGGGTGGAGCAGCTTGGTAGCTCGTCGGGCTCATAACCCGAAGGTCGTCGGTTCAAATCCGGCCCCCGCAACCAATTTCTAGCAAGTGATGTTGTTAAAGTTGGATGCAAGTTTGAGCGGTTTTACCTAACCGCAAACTGAACAAGATAATGTTCAGTTATATCAGGGTCCAGCAACAAAAACCCCGACTAATCGGGGTTTTTTGTTATTTGTATTTTGTACTGTGCAAAATATGAGTAATGCTCGGCTATTTGATAGGGCTATTAGCCCTTTTTTTGTTTCTAGAGTGGTTATCTAAGGGTGATTTCATGACGGGTTTGGAAAGACAACTAACAGAAATGCTGGACGCGCCAGTGGAAGCATCTGGTTATGAGTTAGTTGGATTGGAGTTCATCCGTGCTGGTGAGCATTCAACATTGCGTATTTATATTGATCACGAGAACGGCATCAATGTAGATGACTGTGCAGAGGTAAGTCATCAGGTTAGCGCAGTGCTCGATGTTGAAGATCCTATTTCTGTCGCTTATAACCTTGAAGTATCTTCACCTGGTTTAGAAAGACCACTTTTTAAAGCAGAACACTATCAGCAATTTATAGGTCACGAGGTCAGCCTTGTCTTGAAAATGGCTATGGGCAACCGTCGTAAGTGGAAAGGTGTGATCGAAAGCGTTGAAGGCGAAACGATCACAATCACAGTGGACAATGCGAAAGAAGAGTTTGCACTAAGCAACATTTCCAAAGCTAACCTGATCCCTAAGTTTTAAGTCTTAAGAGGCTAGAGAATGAACAGAGAAATTTTAGCGGTAGTAGAAGCTGTTTCTAATGAGAAAGCGGTTCCTCGTGAGCGTATTTTTGAAGCTCTAGAAATCGCATTAGCTACGGCAACTAAAAAGAAATACGAGATTGAAATTGACGTTCGTGTTGCGATTGATCGCAAGACGGGTAATTTCGACACTTACCGCCGTTGGTTGGTTGTGGAAGAAGTAGAAAGCCCAACTAAAGAAATTTCACTGGAAGCAGCGCAGTACGATGACGAAGAAATGGAACTGGGTAGCTTTGTAGAAGATGATATTGAGTCAGTAACATTCGACCGTATTACCACTCAAACCGCTAAGCAAGTTATTGTACAAAAAGTACGTGAAGCTGAGCGTGCACAAATCGTTGAGCAGTTCATTGATAACGAAGGTGACCTGATCACTGGTGCGGTTAAAAAAGTGAACCGTGAAACCGTTGTTCTTGACCTAGGCAACAATGCTGAAGCAGTCATTTTACGTGATGACCAACTTCCTCGTGAAAACTTCCGTCCAGGTGACCGTGTTCGTGGTCTTCTGTACAAAGTTGCTCCTGAAGCGCGTGGCTTCCAACTGTTTGTCACTCGCTCTAAGCCTGAAATGCTATCTGAACTTTTCCGAGTAGAAGTGCCAGAGATTGCTGAAGAGTTAATTGAACTAAAAGGCGCAGCTCGTGATCCGGGTTCACGTGCAAAAATTGCAGTGAAAACAAACGACAGACGTATTGACCCAGTTGGTGCTTGTGTTGGTATGCGTGGTGCACGTGTACAGGCGGTATCAGGTGAATTAGGTGGTGAGCGCATCGATATCGTACTTTGGGACGATAACCCAGCTCAGTTTGTTATCAATGCAATGGCACCAGCAGATGTGGCTTCCATCATCGTAGATGAAGACGCACACGCAATGGATATTGCAGTTGAAGCCGATAACTTGGCTCAAGCCATCGGTCGTAACGGTCAAAACGTACGTTTAGCATCTCAACTATCTGGTTGGGAACTGAACGTAATGACAGTAGAAGATCTAGAAAAGAAACACCAAGAAGAATCTGGTGCGGCTATCGAAAACTTTATGAAGTACCTCGATATCGAACAAGATTTTGCAGAAATGCTCGTTGAAGAAGGTTTCTCAACACTAGAAGAAGTGGCTTATGTGCCAGTGAATGAACTTCTGGAAGTTGATGGACTAAACGAAGAGCTTGTAGAAGAATTGCGCCAACGTGCAAAAGATGCCCTAACTACGATCGCCTTGGCGAAAGAAGAGTCATTCGATGGTCTTGAGCCAGCGGAAGACCTACTTGCACTAGAAGGTTTAGAGCGCGAAATGGCGTTTAAACTTGCAGCGAAAGGTGTCGTAACACTTGAAGATTTAGCCGACCAGGGTACTGATGAGCTTGAAGGCATTGAAGACCTAACGGAAGAGCGTGCTGGTGAGCTGATTATGGCTGCACGTAACATCTGTTGGTTTGGCGACGAAGAATAAATTCAGCAAGGAGGAAGTGGCATGACAGAATTAACGGTTAAAGCACTGAGTGATGAGATTGGTACGCCAGTTGACCGCTTGATTGAGCAACTTGCTGATGCTGGAATGAAAAAAACGGGCGTAGACACCGTTTCCGACGATGAGAAGCAAAAGCTTCTTACTCATTTGAAAAAAGAGCATGGTGATACCTCAGGAGATTCTGAGCCAACTCGCTTAACTCTCCAGCGTAAAACTCGCAGTACTTTAAGTGTGAATGCGGGTGGCGGTAAGAGTAAAAATGTTCAAGTAGAGGTGCGCAAAAAGCGCACGTACGTAAAACGCAGTGCAATCGATGAAGAAGCCAAGCGAGAAGCTGAGGAAGCAGCTAAACGTGAAGCTGAAGAGCTAGCGAAGCGTGAAGCGGAAGAGCTAGCTAAACGTGAAGCTGCAGAGAAAGCACAACGCGAAGCGGATGAAAAAGCAAAACGAGAAGCTGAGGAAGCAGCTAAACGTGACGCTGAAGAGAAAGCAAAGCGCGTACAAGCTGATAAGGCTAAGAAAGACATGAACACAAAGAGTGCGGAAGTAAGTTCGCAAGCAAAAAAAGAAGCTGATGAGCTGAAACGCCGTCAGGAAGAAGAAGCGCAACGTAAAGCAGAAGCTGAAGCGGCGAAGCTAGTTGAAGAAGCTCGCAAATTGGCTGAAGAAAATGCAGCACGTTGGTCTGAAGCAGAGAAGAAAGAAAAAGTGATGGAAGAAGGCGACTATCACGTGACAACTTCTACTTTTGCTCGTGAAGCAGAAGATGCAGCTGACCAAAGCGAAGAGAAGGCGCCTCGTCGTCGTAAGAAGAAGTCTTCTGCGAACAATGACGATAAAGGTGGCAACAATCGTAGTGGTAACCGTAACCAACGTGGTCGCGGTGGTAGGAAAGGCAAACTGGCTAAACCTACTTCAATGCAGCATGGCTTCGATAAGAGTGCATCAGTTGCGAAATCTGACGTTGTAGTTGGTGAGACAATTGTTCTTTCTGAGCTGGCAAACAAGATGTCAGTTAAAGCGACTGAAGTAATTAAAGTGATGATGAAGATGGGTGCTATGGCAACCATCAACCAGGTAATTGACCAAGAGACTGCTCAGCTTGTTGCTGAAGAAATGGGTCACAAAGTTATCCTGCGTAAAGAAAATGAATTGGAAGAAGCAGTACTGTCTGATCGTGATAACAGTGCTGAATCTGTACCACGTGCTCCAGTAGTTACCATCATGGGTCACGTTGACCACGGTAAAACATCTACGCTGGATTACATCCGTAAAGCACACGTTGCTTCCGGTGAAGCGGGTGGTATTACCCAGCACATTGGTGCTTACCACGTAGAAACGGACAACGGCATGATCACCTTCCTGGATACTCCAGGACACGCAGCGTTTACTGCAATGCGTGCACGTGGTGCTCAGGCTACAGATATCGTTGTTCTTGTTGTGGCGGCAGACGATGGTGTAATGCCTCAAACAATCGAAGCAATCCAGCACGCTAAAGCGGCAGGTGTACCTTTGATTGTTGCTGTAAACAAGATTGATAAAGAAGACGCAAACCCAGATAACGTTAAAAACGAACTGGCTCAATACGATGTTATTCCTGAAGAGTGGGGCGGTGAGAACATGTTTGTTCACATCTCTGCGAAACAAGGTACTAACATTGAAGGTCTTCTAGAGACAATTCTTCTTCAGTCTGAAGTTCTTGAACTAACAGCTGTAGAAGAAGGAATGGCATCGGGTGTGGTTGTAGAATCTCGCCTAGACAAAGGTCGTGGTCCTGTTGCTACTGTACTGGTTCAATCTGGTACATTGAACAAAGGCGATATCGTTCTTTGTGGTCAAGAGTACGGTCGAGTTCGTGCAATGCGCGACGAGAATGGACGCGAAATCACGACTGCTGGTCCTTCTATTCCTGTTGAAATTCTTGGTCTATCTGGCGTTCCTGCTTCTGGTGACGAAGCAACGGTTGTACGTGATGAGCGTAAAGCACGTGAAGTAGCGAATTACCGTCAAGGTAAATTCCGTGAAGTGAAACTTGCTCGCCAGCAGAAAGCGAAACTAGAAAACATGTTTGCGAACATGTCCGCTGGTGAAGTTGCAGAGCTTAACGTTGTGCTTAAAGCTGATGTACAGGGTTCTGTTGAAGCTATCGCTGATTCACTACGTAAACTGTCTACAGAAGAAGTTAAGGTCAACATCGTTGGTTCTGGTGTTGGTGGTATTACTGAAACTGATGCAGTACTAGCAGCGGCTTCTAACGCTATCATTCTAGGCTTTAACGTGCGTGCTGATGCTTCTGCTCGCCGCACTGTTGAAACTGAAAACCTAGACCTTCGTTACTACTCAATCATTTACCAATTGATTGACGAAGTGAAACAAGCAATGGGCGGTATGCTTGCTCCAGAATTCAAGCAAGAGATCATTGGTCTTGCTGAAGTGCGTGACGTGTTTAAGTCGCCGAAACTGGGTGCAATCGCTGGTTGTATGGTTACTGAAGGTCTTATCAAGCGTAACAACCCGATCCGCGTATTACGCGACAACGTAGTAATCTATGAAGGTGAGCTAGAATCTCTACGCCGCTTCAAAGATGACGTTCAAGAAGTTAAGAACGGCTACGAGTGTGGTATCGGCGTTAAGAACTACAACGACGTTCGCGTAGGCGACCAGATCGAAGTATTCGAAATCGTTGAAGTGAAGCGTACTCTAGACTAATAGACAAAATTGCCTTGTTTATTTAGATAAACGGCAAAGGTTGTTGAATACACCATGGGGGGCGTTTGCCCCCCATTCTTTCTATAGTGAGAAAAGAAATGTCAAAAGAATTTAGCCGCACGCAGCGCGTGTCGCAGCAACTACAAAAAGAGTTAGCGCTGATTCTTCAGCGTGAAGTTCGTGACTCTCGTATCGGAATGGTGACCATTTCTGATGTTGAGGTCTCTCGTGATCTCGCCTATGCAAAAGTATTTGTAACTTTCCTATGTGTAGGTGAGCAAACACCTGAAGATAGCCTTGCAGCACTAAAAGAGCATGAAGTTCAGATTCGAATGATGCTTGGTAAGCGTATTCGCTTACGTTTAACTCCTGAAGTACGATTTACCTATGACAATACACTTGTTGAAGGTATGCGTATGTCTAATTTAGTGAGTGATGTCGTCAGCAAAGACCAGCAGAAAAAACAAGATGCAGGTCGAGGAGACGAAGAGTAATGGGTCGCCGTCGTAAAGGTCGTCCGGTTAACGGCGTTGTACTACTTGATAAGCCAACGGGTATTTCCTCTAACGATGCATTACAGAAAGTAAAGCGTATTTACTTCGCTGAAAAAGCGGGCCATACCGGTGCTTTAGACCCATTGGCAACGGGCATGTTGCCTATCTGTTTGGGTGAAGCGACTAAGTTTTCTCAGTTTCTTCTCGATTCTGATAAGCGATATGTTGTCATCGCTAAGCTAGGTGAGCGTACTAATACATCAGACTCAGATGGCGAAGTCGTTGAAACTCGTGATGTTAACGTGACGAAAGAACAGCTCTTAGAATGTATTGAGAAGTTCAAAGGTACAACGGATCAAATCCCTTCTATGTTTTCTGCCTTGAAGTATCAAGGTCGTCCACTCTACGAATATGCGCGCGAAGGTATTGAAGTTCCACGTGAATCTCGAAAGATCACGGTTTATTCTATTCAACTACTTCGCTTTGAAGGCGATGAAGTAGAAATGGAAATCCACTGCTCAAAAGGGACCTACATCCGCACTATCACTGATGATTTAGGTGAAATGTTGGGCTGTGGTGCGCATGTTACTTACCTTCGTCGTACTGGGGTTGCGAACTACCCATACGATCGCATGGTCACTTTAGAGCAGCTAAATGAACTGCTAGAACATGCTAATGATCAGGGGTTACCTCCTAAAGATTTGTTAGATGCTTTGTTGCTTCCGATGGATACAGCGGTTGAGGATTTGCCAGAAGTTAATTTAAATTCTGAATTGACTGATATGGTTCAACATGGGCAACCTGTACAAGTCTTTGGTGCACCAGTTGAAGGCACAGTAAGAATGACGAGTGGCGATGAGAAGCTCTTTATTGGCGTCGGTGAAATTGATGATAACGGTAAAGTTGCTCCAAAACGTCTAGTTGTTTTTCGTGATGAAGAACATTCTGCGTGAGCGAAATGTAATTGAGAAAGCTCAACAAACCCTAAAGTAAACCGAGGCATTTCTGCGTAATTTAGAGTGTTTCGGTTTTGTTTTTAGAGTGCTTGTGTTTACTCATTACACCCCGTATAATTCGCGCTTCGCGTGTCGGCTGAATCAGAGATTGGCTGGCACAGTTTTATACTCAACTCTTATTAGGAGAGAAATATGTCTCTGAATGCAGAAACTAAAGCAGCAATCGTTGCTGATTACGCACAATCTGAAGGCGACACTGGTTCACCAGAAGTACAAGTAGCTCTACTGACTGCTTCTATCAACCACCTACAAGGTCACTTCAAATCGCATAAGCAAGACCACCACAGCCGTCGCGGTCTGCTACGTATGGTTTCTCGTCGTCGTAAGCTTCTAGACTACCTTAAAGGTAAAAACCTAGAGCGTTACCAAGACCTAATCAAACGTCTAGGCCTACGTCGCTAAGATCAGTTTGTTTGAAAAAGGAGCTTCGGCTCCTTTTTTTACGCCTATTGTTTGGGTATAAGACATTTCCGATTAAGTAGTTTATACTACTGCGGATTTGGCTTTTGCCAGTCACACAAAGCAGCTTTACAGTCACCGATGTCGACCATAAAGGTCGCGACTAATGAAAGGAATCTTCCTTAGGTTACTTTCATTAGTCGCGATTGGTAAGGCGCTGTTGTGTTTAATCTAAGACAACATCTTTGAAATTTTCAAAGTTAAGGAAATTACGTGAATCCAATCGTAAAAACGTTTCAGTACGGCAACCACACCGTAACTATTGAAACAGGTGTAGTTGCGCGTCAAGCAACGGCAGCTGTTATGGTTAATATGGACGATACAGCAGTATTCGTATCTGTTGTTGGTAAAAAAGAAGCGGTAGAAGGTCAAGATTTCTTCCCGCTAACAGTGAACTACCAAGAGCGTACTTATGCTGCAGGTAAAATCCCTGGTGGTTTCTTCAAGCGTGAAGGCCGTCCTTCTGAAGGTGAAACGCTAACGGCTCGTCTAATCGACCGTCCTATTCGTCCTCTATTCCCAGATGCGTTCAAAAACGAAGTTCAGGTTATTGCGACAGTAATGTCTGTAAACCCAGACGTTCAGCCAGATATGGTAACAATGATCGGTACTTCAGCGGCTCTTGCTATCTCTGGTATTCCGTTTAACGGTCCTATCGGTGCAGCACGTGTTGGTCATATCGATGGTCAATTGGTACTAAACCCAAGCAACACAGAGCTAGAAAACTCTAAGCTTGACCTAGTTGTAGCTGGTACTGACAACGCAGTACTTATGGTTGAATCTGAGGCAGATAACCTAACTGAAGAAGAAATGCTTTCTGCAGTTGTGTTCGGTCACGATCAACAGCAAGTTGTTATCAATGCGATTAAAGAGTTTGCTGCTGAAGTGGCTACTCCAGCATGGGAGTGGGAAGCACCTGCAGTAAACACTGAGCTCAAAGCTCGCGTTGCTGAACTAGCAGAAGCTCGCCTATCAGAAGCTTACCAAATTACTGAAAAAATGGCTCGCTACGAGCAAGTTGGCGTTATTAAAAACGACGTTGTCGAAGCATTGCTTGGACAAGATGAAGAGCTAGATGAGCGCGAAATCCGTGGCATGCTTGGTTCTCTAGAGAAAAACGTTGTACGTGGTCGCATCATTGCAGGTAACCCACGTATTGATGGCCGTGAGAAAGACATGGTTCGTGCTCTGGATGTACGTACTGGTATCCTTCCACGTACACACGGTTCTTCACTGTTTACTCGTGGTGAAACTCAGGCGATCGTTACTGCTACACTAGGTACGCAGCGTGATGCTCAAATCATTGATGAGCTAACAGGTGAGCGTAAAGATCACTTCTTGCTACACTACAACTTCCCTCCTTACTGTGTAGGTGAAACTGGTTTTGTTGGTTCTCCTAAGCGTCGTGAAATCGGCCACGGTAAATTGGCTAAACGTGGTATTGCTGCAGTAATGCCATCAGTGGAAGAGTTCCCATACACAGTACGTGTAGTATCTGAAATCACTGAGTCAAACGGTTCGTCTTCAATGGCGTCTGTATGTGGCACATCTCTAGCACTTATGGATGCGGGTGTTCCAATTAAAGCTTCTGTTGCGGGTATCGCGATGGGTCTTGTGAAAGAAGGTGACGATTTTGTAGTTCTTTCTGACATCCTTGGCGACGAAGATCACCTAGGTGACATGGACTTTAAAGTAGCAGGTACTAATGAAGGTATCACTGCGCTTCAAATGGACATCAAAATCGAAGGTATCACAAAAGAAATCATGCAAATCGCGCTTAACCAAGCACAAGGCGCGCGTAAGCACATCTTGTCTGTAATGGACGAAGCGATTTCTGGTGCTCGTGATGATATTTCTGAGTTTGCTCCTCGTATCCATACGATGAAGATCAGCTCTGATAAGATCAAAGACGTTATCGGTAAAGGTGGTGCAGTAATCCGTGCTCTAACTGAAGAAACGGGTACAACTATCGAAATCGAAGATGATGGCACAATCAAGATCGCTGCGACCGAAGGTACTGCTGCGAAAGAAGCGATTCGCCGTATCGAAGAAATTACAGCAGAAGTTGAAGTAGGCACTATCTACACTGGTAAAGTAACTCGCATCGTTGATTTTGGTGCATTCGTTGCTGTTCTAGGTGGTAAAGAAGGCTTAGTACACATTTCTCAAATCGCTGATAAGCGCATCGAAAAAGTGGCTGATCATCTATCTGAAGGTCAAGAAGTTCAAGTTAAAGTTCTTGAAATTGACCGTCAGAACCGCATTCGTCTAAGTATGAAAGAAGCGGTTGAAAAGACTGAAGAAGCAGCATCAAATGAGCAACCAAGCGCGGAATAACGTGTGAGGCATACGCATTTGAGATAAAGCGTGTTATAAAGGGGAGCTGAGGCTCCCCTTTTTGTTTTTGGGTCCAGGAAAAAGCTTCATTTCCTGACAATGCCACAATATATATTTCTGTCTATACAGCTACTATAACGACAACCTTGGACTGAAGCTAAATAAGGAGAAACAGTTTGGCGAAATGGTTAAAAATGGTCGGAGTAATATCAACCCTAATACTCACAGGGTGTGCTTCCAACCAAAACCAATGGCTTTACCCACCGATGGCGGTGCCGTTGCAGCCTAGCATTCAACAGGAAGTGCAGATTGCAAGGCTGACTCAGCTATTGCAAAGGCAAGACCTGAAAGAAGAAGTGCGAGCCAAAATGTTCTATGAACGGGGTAATTATTACGACAGCGTAGGCTTACGTGACTTAGCTCGTTTAGACTTTGAGCGTTCTTTAAACTTGAACCCTCGTCAGCCAGATGTATACAACCTACTAGGTGTATACTTTACCGAGAAGCGAGAGTTTGATGCTGCATATGACTCATTTGATTCAACGTTAGAGCTCGATCCAGCTAATCAGTACGCTGAAAGGAATCGCTCTATTGCTTTGTATTATGGTGGACGTTACGAGTTAGCATTTGAAGAGATGACAACACACTATAATGACGACCCCGATGACCCTTTTCGTGCTCTTTGGTTGTTTTTGATTGAGCGTGAAATTGATGCCGACGTAGCGAAAGAAAAACTGCTGAATCGTTACGATAAAAGAAGCGAACGATGGGGCTGGCTGATGGTTGCGTTAATGCTGGATCAGATTTCAGAAGAGCGTGCTCTAAAAGCCATCGTCAACGCAACGAACGACAACGAACGCTTGTCTCAGCGATTAACAGAAACGTATTTCTATCTGGCCAAACGTTATCAGTTACAAGGTGATTATGGTAATGCCATATCGCTGTATAAATTGGCCCTCTCCTTCAATGTCTATGAATACGTCGAACACCGATATTCTTATATGGAGCTGGGCAACATCTACAGCGAATTGAAAGCAGAAAGAGATAACGATCCGAAAGAAACGGAAATCTAGGAAGTTTATAAGAGAGCCGCCAAAATAAGGCGGCTCTCTTATGTTTTTCTTCTGGTTTCCATTCAGATGGTGACAGTATTAAGCCCTGCTATTTGATGCCAATAACCATTACAATCTCGGTTTGTTAGTTCTGTTGGGTGAGAGCCATCTTCATTGTTTTTAAATGCTGAAAGTTGTTGGAACGTCTCTGTTCCAAGAGGACTGAGTCGAATTACATCTACAGTATTATGCATATTAGCTATGTCATTGATTAAATTGTAGCAATAACCGGATTGTGTCTGAATTCCGTTCAGAGTGAAGACTTCTTGCCCTTCTTGACTGCTGACTTTTAACCCATTTGGATATCGAATACAGCAAGTCTCGCATTCGTCTTTAGGGCGATCTTCTGCTCTCGCAGTAAAGCAACGTGCAGAGTATGCAAGCGGCAAATAACCATACCCAAACACCTCGACTTCAAACTGCTTTCGAATACCTAGCTCGTCACACTGCATGAGTAAGTTACTTAGCCAATCATGTGATAACTCTACAGGCATACACCAGCGCGTCATGCCCTGTTTTGCGAAAAGACCCAATGTTTGAGCGTTGTAAGCATTAACCGCAGGGCCAACAGTAAACGGAACCTTCTTCTCAAAAGCCAACTGAATGGCAGACACATCGTTGGCTTCAATGGCAAATTCGCCATTGTCGATGTATCGCTTCATGATGCTGACTTCACTAGGTGCTTCGAGTAATGCCATAGTGGAAATAACTACTTGCTTACCACAAGCGCTAAGCTCTTTTGCTAGCATAAGCCAATCTTTAAGTTTTACTTCCCTTCGCTTTGAGCAAACGCTTTCTCCTAAATAAACAATATCTGCCTCGGAAGATTTGGCGTGATGGTAAAACGCTTCAACATCTTGCTTTTGCCAGAAATAGAGGAGTGGACCTAATGCGTATTTCATATTTTTCTATTCCAGATTACTGCCATTTTCTGTGATAGGCACCGAGAGTGGTTTGTGTACCCTCAGAAACGTTTGCTAGTGTGCTATTCCAAGTGTCTTCGACATGATATTGCTCCGGTGAAGATTGGTAACGATCTATCGCTGCACGCCATGTTCTGGTGACTTGTTCTACATAGGCAGGGCTGCGTTGGCGACCTTCTATTTTGACCGAAGCGACATTGGCTGCAAACAAGTCAGGTAGCAAAGATAGCGTGTTTAAGCTCGTCGGTTCTTCTAGCGCATGGTAGCGTTTTGGTTCCCCATCGATCATCGCATCAAATCGACCTTTGCACAGCGTCGGGTAGCCTGCATTTTCCCCTTCGGAGTAGCGGTCAATAAGTATGTTATTCAAACGAGATTCCAAGCCCATATCCGTCTCTTGCCAACGAACATATTTTGCCGGAGAGCAAGCCCCAACCGTATTAGGGGATTCACCAGTCATATATGAGGAAAGGTAGCATCGCCCTTCTGCCATGATACAAAGGCTTCCAAACGCAAAAACTTCCAGCTCAACATCACTGGTCATGTTACGAGCCAACTGTTTGACTTGATGGATTGAAAGGACGCGGGGTAATACAACCCGTTTTACATTGAAGTTTTGATGATAGAAATCGATAGAGGCAACATTGGTTGCGGAAGCCTGTACGGAGAGATGTAACTCCAGATCGGGGTATTTTGTCGAGGCATAATCCAACACCGCAATATCGGCAACAATTAAGGCATCGATACCCAATTGTGCTGCAGTGTCTACTGCCGTTGTCCATCGTTCGAACCCATTTGGGTGAGCAAAAGTATTCAGTGCGACATGAATTTTTTTATTGTTGTCGTGCACATACTGCACGGCTTTTTCCAGTTTCTTTCCGGTGAAATTCAGACCAGCGAAATGTCGGGCATTGGTATCATCCTTAAACCCGATGTAAACCGCATCGGCACCACAGTCGATGGCGGTTTTTAGTGCAGGTAAATTGCCCGCAGGACAGAGGAGTTCCATACGCTCGTTACCTTTCATTGTTATTGTCAGTAACAGAGCATTTTAGGTAGGTTTTACAAATAGGAATTTGATGTGGGGCAGTTTTTGTTCAGTTTAGCGTGCACCCAAACAACATTAATGTTCAGGTGGCTTGAGTATAGTGATCAGTTTTTATGGCGGCGATTTTGAACCAATAGCTCTTCAATTTCTTGCTTAGGTTGCGGACGATAAAAATGATAACCCTGAATTGAATGGCAATTGAGGTTAGACAATAGAGTGGCTTGCTGCGTTGTTTCAACCCCTTCCGCCACCACGACCAAATTCAATGATTTACCTAAATTAATGATGTTTTCTATGACAGTTAGCTGCTTCGGTAGCGTATCAAGATCGGTAATAAAAGCTCGGTCGATTTTTAATTCATCGAGAGGGAAGCGTGCTAAATAGGAGAGAGAAGAGTAACCGGTACCAAAGTCATCAATAGAAAGGGCAAAGCCAAGGTTTTTGATGGCATTGAGCATCTGAAGTGTATGATCGCTGTCACTCATTACGGCACTTTCGGTTAACTCAAAGGTGATACAGCTTGGGTCGAGTTCCGTCGTACTAAGCAGCTTTTCCATATAGTCGATAAGTTTTGGGTTTCCGAACTGCTCGGGAGAAAGGTTAATCGCAACCCGACCAGGAAGAATGCCCTGCATCTTCCAACGTTTAACGGTTGAAAAGACTTCGCGCATGACCACACGACCAAGGTGTTCTATCAATCCCGCTTTTTCTGCCACTGGAATGAATGCGCCAGGGCTAATGTAGCCTTCCACAGGGTGTTTCCAGCGAACCAGTGCTTCTGCACCATTGATACTGAAATCACGCGCGTTAACTTTAGGCTGGTACCAGACTTCCAAACCGTTTTGCTGCAGTGCTTTTTGTAGCTCAATTTCAAGCCACAAGCGCATACGTGCTTCTTTGTTCATCTGATCGTTAAACTTGATCAGACGGTTACGCCCGCGATCTTTCGCTTCGTACATCGCTGTATCTGCGTTTTGCAGCAAAATACGCGCATCATGTCCGTCACCTGGGTAGCTGACACTACCAATTGAACAAGCCAGACGCTTACTAAAGTGGTGTAAATCAAATGGCTGATTAATCAAAGAGATAATACGTTCGGAAAGTTGATCTGCGGTGCGATTGTGATCGGGTTCGGGAAGAATTATGCCAAACTCATCGCCGCCAAGATGCCCTAAGACTGCTTGTACAGGCAGTAATCTCTGTAAACGAGAGGAGACTTCTTTGATCACTTTGTCGCCGATATGATGCCCTAAAGAATCGTTAATGTTCTTAAAGTTATCGATATCGAGGTAGAGCATAACCAACGGTGTTTCATTGTGAATGAACTGCTCCAATCGACGCGTAAAGCCAAAGCGGTTATACAGCTTGGTTAGCGAATCAATATGGGTTTCATTCTGACCGATGCTGGCATCGTTTGCCGCTTCGTCTAACCCTTGAATCAACACGATGTGCGATTGGTTTCCCAGTAAACTCGTCAGTTCCGCTTGCAATGAAACTCGTCTTTCTAAGCCACAACGTGCACCCGTTAAGCAAGTTATCTGGGATTCAGTCAACATACTAAGCAATTGATTACCAAATGTGCGTTTGGATTTCTCATCAATAAACAGACGGCTTAGCTCTTCGCCTAATAATTCGGTCGAGGTATTGAAGCCCAGCAATCTTGCTGCTGAGGCATTAGCTGAAATAATGCAACCGTCTTCTACAAGAAGAAGCCCATTAGGGAGTAGCTCAGTTAACTTAGAAAATTTGTTTTCGGACTCTTCAAGAGAGCGAACAAGAATTTGTTTCTCAGAAGTATCGATAGCATGAAAAGCGATATATTCGACCGTTTGCTCTCCAATAACCGGAGATAAACTAAAATGCAGGCTAGTTTCGAGACTGTGATCATTTAAAGTGATTTCTGCTTCTACAGATTCCCCTTCAAATGCTCGCTCATAATAGGGTTTTAGGTTTCGATAAAATGCGTCACCTAATACTTGTGTGTCGCGCATACCAACCAATTCTTCGCTGCTAAGACCTGCGATTTCGCAATAGCGAGCGTTTACCATGCGGTAATTGTGCTGCTTATCTAAAATGGCAAAGAAAAACGGACTGTGATCAGTGAGTTTTGAAAACCAGTGTTGTAATTGTTCTGTTGGCATCAATCTGTTACCGAGTCTCCGGGGGAGGTAATGCAAACACCTACAGGTGCGAGTCGATAAGTTACTATAACCTTGATATACGAGATGTAAAAGCGATCCAAGGCTTAGCTGAGCTTTTTTTGATACATAACATAAATTCGAGACAAAGATTGCTCTAGTATTGCAATTATTTATGCCTATCCGAGAGATATTACCGTGTTTGAACTCCTGCGCACTAAACTAGTGCTTAATGCTGCGTCCATTTTGAGATCTCCAGCCCAGTTTTTACCTCACTCTCTTCAAAACAAAGCTATGCTTGAAGGTTTGCAACACGTATTTAAAGAGGCACTGGAAGATGGAGACTTCGATTTTCTAGAAGGGAAGTGGTTGAAAGTAGAAGTTTCAGATGTCCAACTAGAGTGGTATATCAGCTATCGAAATGACGCTCTTGTCGTGAAGAGAGGTGCAGAGCAGCACGATGTAAGTTTTAGTGGAAAATTGAATGACCTCGTTCTCATCGCGGGGCGAAAAGAAGATCCTGATACGCTTTTTTTCCAACGTCGTCTTAAAATAGAAGGAGACACGGAACTTGGGCTAGAAGTGAAAAACATAATGGACAGTGTGGATCTCGACGCATTACCGAAAGCACTTAACACTTTGTTAAATCAATTAGCCGACTTTGTTCAAAAAGGGCTACAATCTGCGCCCGAACACAAAGAGGTGATGAATGCTTATACGAACTGAAGCACCGGCAGATATTCTGCCTATAGAACAGTTAATCAAACATGCTTTCCCAACTGGCGCGGAAGCCGAGTTAGTGAATCGCCTGCGTGAAAATGGACAAAGAACCTTATCATTGGTTGCCTGCAATGATGAAGGTGAAGTGGTGGGGTATGTGTTATTTAGCCCTGTCACGCTAGATCAACAAGATTTAAACTGGCAAGGTTTGGCGCCTCTTGCGGTAAAAGAAGAATACCGTGGAAAAGGAATCGCATCAGATTTGGTGAAGGAAGGCTTATCCTCACTCGCTGAATTGGGTTACCCAGCGTGTGTTGTACTAGGCGACCCTGCATACTATGGTCGATTTGGATTTGAAAACGCTGCTGATTATGAAATGGATACTCAGTGGGACGTGCCAGAAGGTGCATTTCAAGTTCGAGCCTTAAACGAAGGTGAATTTGACGGTAAATCAGGAAAAGTATTTTTCAGCCCTGAATTTTCAGATATGTAATGGCTGGAATTTTTACCGTACCGTTTTGGAATAATTGAAAAAGGGGCTTAAAGCCCCTTTTTTACGTCTGTCATATTTTTATACTAACAGCGGAGTGTTCTTTGCTAACAAGTCGATCTTTTCTGCTTGGAGTTGGTTGAAACTTTGGCACGGTTGCTGCGCTTGAATCAATTCCAACATGGGATCTTCGATACCCGTTTTAACGCCACATAATGTTTCAATTACCGCTAACCCACAAAAAGGCACATACGTTTCAGAATACCCCCCCTCATGAACGATAACTAATTTATTGTTGGCGTGACGTCCTGAAACCTCCATTATCATTTGCGTCATTGTGCGATATGTTTCGCTATGAGCCAGCATACGGGCAAGTGGGTCCACCCCACAGGCATCGTACCCTGAAGCGACCAGTATCAGTTCAGGCTGATAAGCATCGAGTGCTGGGATAACGATTTTTTCCATAGCATTTAGATAACTGGTGTGTCCGCCTCCGGGCATCAGCGGAATATTGATATTACTGCCTTTCCCCTTGTTTAACCCTATATCCTCTTCGCCGCTATACCCAGGAGGAAAGCACCCTTGCTGGTGGAGAGAAATGGTTAAAACGTCAGGACGGGAGTAAAAGATATCCTGTGTACCATTCCCATGGTGGACATCCCAATCAACGACGGCAATGCGTGATAACCCATGAACTTCAATGGCATGCTCTACCGCAATCGCAATATTCGCGAGTAAACAAAAACCCATAGATTGGTCCGCAAGGCAGTGATGCCCTGGCGGTCGGGAAAGTGAGTATGCGTTATCCAGCTCTCCGCTTATGACTTTATCAACGGCATGACATGCCAAACCTGCTGAGCGTGTCGCAATCTCGAAGCTTCCTTTTCCGAAAGGGGCGTATAGACCAAGTTCGCCACCTTTTTCATCGCTGAGTGCTTTAAATTCGTTTAGGTAATGTTCCGGATGCACTCGTAGCAGTTGTGCTTGGCTGCATGATGGGGCTGAGCTTAAGGTTAGGTGCTTGGTTATGCCAGAGGCATCCAATAAATTTTTTAGACGACGTTTGGTTTCAGGAGATTCTGCATGACCACCAGCACTCATGGGTTGCACCCAACCACCAACGGGAAGCACTAGTGCATGCTCGCCAGCAGTATGCCAAAAGCACTGTTCATCATATAAAAAACCGGTTTTATTACTCATTGTGAACTCCTTGAACGGAAGGTGTGTTGGATTGAAAAAGAATGAAGCCAAGTAAAATGAAGGAAAGGAAAGCAGTAATGCAGGCATAGATGATCAAATGATCGAGGGAGTGCCCCGACTCAAGAAGGTGACCAAATATCGCTGGGCCAATGGCAAGCCCCCCACCAATGACTAGGTTCGTGCTGTTCATGAGTTGTCCTTGATGGTCAATTCTTGCAAGTGTCGCGAGAATAAAAGGGAGAGCTAACGTCCATGAAAACTTAAACAAGAATGTGGCATTGGAGAAAATATATTCGCTGTTCTGTTGCAGTAAATACGTTCCTAATATCATCATGCTAAAGCCCGCGAGTAATGGAAGGAATCTGCCCCAACGATGCCCCACCCAAGCGGCGCACAACGCCCCTGCGATGCCAAAAATACTGGCAACTGAAAATATATCGCCACTTTTGGTTGCGCTTATATTCAGCCTTTCTGCAAACATGCCTGCAAATGTCCATACTCCATTTAGGCTGACGTAAAACAGCAAGACAGCTACAAGACCTATGACCGCCATATGATTGATTTTTAATGTCTTGGTTGCAGATTTTGTTTGATTAGAAGCGGTAAAAAATGTGCAGAGTGGAGAGCATCCAAGCATTAACACTGCCAAGGAAAAATACGCTGCTTTTATGCCATAGCTTGAGAACAGATATGGGAGAACAGCCAACCCGATGGCACCTACAATGAGTTGCCCTAAGACCCAAAAACTATAGACTCTGTCTGGATTGCGTGTCGTGGATGCAGCCGACAAACAGATGATCATTAAAGACCCACCAGCTAGCCCACTTAAAAATCGAAATACAATGAAAAGAAGTTCGGTTTGTGCAAATCCACTTATCAAGTTGAAGCCCACAAAAAGTACGATACAGATTCGAGCTGAAGTTGGTTTCGGGTATCGGTGCAGCCAGTACCAAGCAGGAATGGTGGCGAGGCTCATACCGAACAACTCGGATGAGATTACCCTTCCGATTTGAGCGGGACCAAATTGGAATTCAGCGGCTAATTGGCTGGCTATTGCTGGTGCCATCATCAATACCGTAGGTAAAAAGGCGGCAATGATCACTAGCGCTGCGATCGTGCGTACTTCATTGGATGAATGCTTGTTTGATGAATGATGTTCGTTTGATGAAAACTGAGGAGGTTGTTCTTTCATAGGGATATCCTTTCCGCTGTTATTTGAGCGCACGAATCCATGACGTACCTTTCGATACGACCTAAGAAGTGCGTGTTTTAGTGAGTGTTCTAACGGTTAAGCAAGTGAGAGTACTAATGCAGTAACGGTTGAATTAGCCTGATGAGCTCGGTTTTATTATGAATGTTCAGCTTTTGATACATGGAGCGAATGTGGTGTCTAACCGTATTGGGGGCGATATCGAGTTGTCTCGCAATCATTTTATAGGTCATGCCTTCGTTCATGAGCTTAGCGACACTTTTTTCTCGGCTAGAAAGCTGATCCGATTGATCTCGATACCTTGCTTGCATGAGCAGTAGCCCACCGATGCGATCAAAAGACAGAGTGATGTTTTCTCCGCAGTATTCAGACTCGTACAATTCAGGTGGTAATTGTGGTCCCTTCCAGTCGGGGAAATCGGTAAGAAGCAGCGCCGTGAAGGTTGGCTCTGTCATTTGAAGAACGCCTTTTTTATCGCATATCGCAAACGCTACACGATGGTGGTTAACCGACTCTCTGAGGTTGTACAGCGTTCTAAGTTGGTTTGTAGTAGTCGCAGATACAAGGTGAGGCATAAGGTTAGTGAGAGTATCGACATCGGATTGAGTGAAATCGGGTTCTCCGTAACTTCGATACAGCGCTACGTGTTCACATAATTGAGTCACTGGGTCGATAGCGATAACGCACATCAGTTGGCTAATACCGTGTTCTTTACCCAAGTTCTTGAGCTCTAATGGTGTATCGCTATCAGCAAAGCGAATAATGACTGCCTGCCCCGGATCGTCAAACACTTTTTGTACTGTAATGTCTTTCTCTCTCATCGCTTTCCAATCACTCAAATAGCGCTCTGAAAGATTTTTCAAATGTGTTCTGTGTAGGTGAGGTCCGTCATTTTGAATTGAGGCACGTCCCCACCATGCACTGCTGTGTGAAATACAGCTTTCAATCGCATTCAGCACTTCACTTTGGAATTCATCAATGGAAACGTGGCGCGCTAATTCATAGACAGATAGCAGCAACGCACTAAAGGTTTCAAGTTCACTGGAGCACCGATTGATCTGTTTTGACATCATGTCACCTTTGCGTTTGCATTGAATGAAGAGTGATTAACATTTTGTTTACATTATCACGGGGAATACTCGAAAAACATCGTCCAAATGTAGGATGGGGCAGTGGCTTGCGAACGTGCAATTTAACGAAAAAATGCCATTGGATATTGGTGTCAATGCCTTCGATTTTTTTCAAATTTTATTTTGATAAGAATCAACTCTTTATTCATTTTAGATGAAATTATCATCAGAATTTCCTTTCAAGCTCACTGGTTTGTCTATACTGATTTAGCGGTTGTGATCGGTTTGACTAGGAAAAGGGAGAGGATTATATGCTGGCTAGACATTTAGATTGTGCGCTGAACGACGTGTCACACTCCAAGGCACATATCGAGGTAAACCCAACTGGTGTGGTCGCTGTTGAAATTCATGAGAGTCATCAAAGCTTAAGAACAGAATTTGACTCTCTAAGATTCGAACGAAAGGGCAACGTTACAGAGCTTGTCGGGGAAACACCGAATGCTCGTAAAGGTAAAACCTGGAGGTTGCCTCTATGCCATCGTGATGCTCGAGTTTTGCAAGAATGTATCGATGATGCATCGGAAGAACTAGAAATTTTGATGCGCGATCTCTAACAACGTCAATGAATAATTCTTCAAGAGCACTTCGGTGCTCTTTTTTTGTAGTAAATAACCTGAACTCGGGATAAAAATGAGCAGCCTTTTCTTTTCGTGCAAGCATCGTTTTTTGTTACTATCGACCACCTCAATGAATAACTAATTGTGTCTATGTCATGAGTAACACGTCTTTTCTTCAAGAAATGCAGATCGATCAGTGGCAGGTTCTTCACCCTGAGCGTTTAGAAGGGGTGGATATCACACCTATCTCACTGCCAGAGCATTGCCGAATGTTACTGATTTGCCCTAATGTTCCGACATCTGCCGAGCGCACCTTTCTTGCCAAAGTGCTTGGTAGCTTCAAGGTGAGTATTGATGATGCCTTTTTACTTGAGCCGCAGCAGTTGTCACAAGTAGATATTACCAACGTCGAGTGGGTCTGGTTTTGTCAATGTGAGCCTAGTGAACTAGAGAGTGTGAAAACGTTACATTCGGAGTCACTCTCATTGGTTGAATCGAATAAAGAGCACAAGCAAGCACTTTGGAAGCAAATAAAGTCCTATGAATAATGCAATTACGCCGCTGTCTACTCAGCACTTAGATAGTGTTTGGGCGATTGAGCAGCAAGCGCACAGCCACCCATGGAAAGAATCGATGATACGGGAATTAGACTCTCGTGGAGCGTGCCATTATGGGCTTCATATCGATGATGAGCTGGTGGGGTATTTTTACGCGCAGAACATTGTCGGAGAAGTGACGTTACTGAACATTGCCGTTTCTCCTTCTCATCAAGGAAAAGGGTATGGAAAACAGCTGCTTCAAGGGTTTATTGAAGTATGCGCAGCCGCCAATGCCGAAAGTGCTTGGTTAGAAGTGAGAGAAAGTAATCAGAGTGCATTTGGGCTGTATGAATCGGAAGGGTTCAATGAAGTTGACCGACGCATAGATTACTACCCGACGGCATCAGGGAAAGAAGACGCGATTATCATGAGTTATCTGTTTATGTAGCGTAAAGAAAGAGAAATCCCTTTCACTTATATTCTCGCGCCTTGAACCCGTTTAACTGAAACCGAAAACAGCGTAGATCTCTCACTTAGATTGACTCAATTGTTTGATGATTTGGTTGTTGTATTGCGGCTTCTTAAGTCGCAAAGACATAGTTTCTGCATCCAAAGGTTTATCGAATATATATCCCTGAAATTGTTCACAACCTAAGTCTGTTAAGGCTTTTAGCTCTTCGGGTTCTTCGACACCTTCTGCAATTACTTCTAATCCAAGGCGCTCCGACATCAAAATGATTGAATCGACGATGGCGGTATCGTTTTTATTAAGGTGAAGTTCGGTTACGAATGAGCGATCGATTTTTAACACGTCCAGTGACAGTCTTTTTAAGTACTTAAGAGATGAATACCCCGTACCAAAGTCATCAATAGCAATCTTAAAACCTTTCTTTTTCAATTCAGCCATTTTTATTACACAGGCATCGATGTTTTTCAGTAGCATGTTTTCAGTGAGTTCTAGCTCGATGTCTTCGGGAGCGATACCTGAACGCTCTACCGCGCCCGTCACCTGCTCAACAAAATCTGCCTGAGAAAATTGAAGTGGGCTGATATTGATAGCAAGTCGTTTGAAGGTACTAGGTACATTACCGCTCTCTTTCCAGTGCGCCATTTGTAAGCAGGCTTGCTCAAGTATCCAAGAGCCCATAGGGATGATCTGCCCAGTCTCTTCGGCAATAGACATAAAGGTATCTGGCGGGACAGTGCCTTGAGTGGGGTGGTTCCAACGGATGAGCGCTTCAGCACCCACCAATTCCCCTTTTTTATTTACTTGGGGCTGATAGTAGAGCTCGAATTGGTTTTTGTTGAGGGCTTCATGAAGCCCTTTTTCGATAGACAAAAAAGAGTCCACTAACTTACGCATTTCGGGCTCGTAAGTCTTGTAAGTGTTACTGCCCGCCGATTTTGCGCGATACAGAGCGGTATCGGCTTGTCGCAAAAGTTCTAAGGCATTGGTATCTGGGCTCGGGAAAGTGGCAATGCCAACACTGATACTGCAATACAAGTGGTGTGATTCGACGACATAAGGAGAGCGAGCTAAAGATAAGACCTCCTCCGCGTGTTTTTTTGCCTGATCTAAAGGGACGTTAGGCATCAAAATCGCAAACTCATCCCCCCCAATCCGAGCGAATAAATGTATCGGGTCGAGTAGCTTTTGCAAACGTTCTGATACAGCTTGAAGAAGCTGATCGCCAATCGCATGTCCGAGTGAGTCGTTGATCGTTTTGAATCGGTCAAGGTCGAGGTATAGAAGTACCCCTGGTTCGCTGGTGCGATAAGACTTATTTAGCGCTTCATCCAATCGGTCGAGTAGCTGTTTTCGATTCGGTAGCCCTGTCAGCCCATCAAAATACGCAAGGTTGTGAATTTGTATTTCAGCCTGCTTACGGTTAGAGATATCCCTCGCTTGCACCAAAAACATCGGAGTATCATTCATAGTAAGCTCAATAGCTGTCGCTTCAACGGGAAAGGTTGTGCCGTTCTTTTTACGATGAACCGCTTCAAATAAAGAAGCTTGGCTTTCTGACGGTTGCTTCACTTTAAAACCAATGTAATCAATCGAATAACTAACGCTAATCGTTACCGCAGGAAAGCCCACCAGCTCTTCTTTTTCGTACCCCAATAAGTCGCAAGTATTACTGTTAACGTGAGTAATTTTGCCATCTTGATTGATCAGTAAAAGCGCGTCGCTTGAGTTATCCATTATGGTACTGGCGAAATGCTCACTTTTTTCAAGTGCTTCAATGTTTTGACTTAATTGTGCTGATGCTTGCTCACGTTCATTCCACATGGTTTGGAAAGATTGGGCTAGCTGCCCTAATTCATCGTCTCTTAGTTGCCCTGGGAGCTTTTTTTGAGATTCTTGAAATTGCAAAGAACGAACCCAGTAGGTGAGATCAATAAGAGGTTTGGACAGTTTTCGATAAAAGAAAAAAAGCAGAATACTGGCTAGGAGTACATTGCGGATCATATCGAAAATGAGCAGTGATTTTGCTCTTTCTAAAAAGCCATTAGCAGATGCAATGCCGTTAACCGTAAAACTAAGCGTTCCTACAACCTGCGTTGTGCCTGGCTGGTGGAGTGAGATAGTGTAAATTTGTTCGTTGGTGAAGAGCCACTGACCAAGAGACTGATTCAATCGGCTTTCATAATGAAAAGTTCGATGCTCTTCCGATAACACATCATTAAAGTCGTCGGTAAGTACTACATGACGCACAGCTTTATCTGTCATTATGCTGTCCGTCACTTGCTGCGCTAATAAGGGGTTAACGTGATAAGCCGCTTGGCTGGCATTGGTGTAATTTTGCTCCAGCTTCAGGTGATATTTCTCAGAAATTTTTTGACGTTCTCGGTGTAGATCCAGAACAATTTGGTAAAAGCTAAAAAGCAGCCCCAGTGCAACAGCAACCAGAAATACAGTTTTGGTTTGACGAGTGGCAAGAGATTTTCGGGACTGACGATACAAATTTTTTTCCTTAACGTTGGTGGATCTCTATAAATAAGCGCTTAATTATTATTTAATTTTTGAGCGCATTGTATATTGCAAGATCTTGATTAAACCTAGCCATAATCTCTTTTGCATTTGGTGTTCGTTTTCCTAAGCACATATGCAGCGTGATGGGTTTACTGTCTTCAAACAATACGACTTTCAGCTTATTTTGTTTGTGCGACCTTTCGGCAAAGTATTTCATACTCTCGGTTCCGCTATAAATCGCGTCGAAATCGCGCCTAAGAAGCATATCTAATGCCTGCGGAATAGAGTTTGCTTGTGCGTGGGGAATGTTATTTCTTACTAATTCGGTTTGAGTGTTCCATTTATGGATTGCAATTAGGTTGATGCCATTTAAATCGCTGATGTGTTTTGGTGGTGTACCAGTGTAGCTGTTTCGAACAATAAGACCGTTATTTATGGCATCAATTGGATCTGAGAAAAGCATATATTTAGATCTGTCATTATTTTTCGTACAGCTCACTAGTCCTGAAATCTTACCATGCTTGACACTTTTTAATGCCCGAGACCAAGGTGGGTTGATTAAATTAATGCGGATTCCTTGCATAGCCATAACATCGACAACAATTTTAGTGTCGTTACCTGTTATTTCGTTGTCGGCATTGATAATGGTGTAAGGAGGGTAGTGAATGGCTGCTAAAGAAATTTCTTTAGAAATAACAGGTAAAGAAAAAAACATCACGAGGAATAATACTCGAATTTTGCCATTCAACATGATGCGGTTCTTCCTGATTGTTATCGAGCTGTAAAGTTTAGATTCTAGAGACTTTACAACATATGTGAATGATAAATATCACAAAAAACCTAAAACTTTTACAAAATTATCCGATTAAAGAATTTTGGCAAACTATTCATACTAGTTAATTTTCCTGACACAAGTAATCTCATTTATTGAAAAGCTCATATTTAAGACAGCAGCATCAGATATGAGCCTCACTCTGTGGCAGTTTTCTTTCACGTTATTGCAAATTTCGCTGATTTTAATCTCATGTTTGACGAAAATATCGTGCTACTTACGAATTGTTTAAAAGTTAACCTAAATGTTCTTTTTCAAATTTTAGTTTTTTTGCAGTTTATAAATATCGATAAATAGGGGGTATCGCAGATGTGTCTACATGATGTTCAATCACTCGCAAGCTCTCACTTCATTCCGATTGTTGAATACAGTAAAAAGATGAATAAAAGGTTTGGTTTGTGTCAGTCGGTAAGCTTGAGGTGGTTTGAGTATAAGTACGTTCATGTGATTTCTTGCCTCTTAGCTGGTGTGCTATCGATAACCAACTGGAAAGCTGAGCGCGAATCTCATACAATTGCGCCATTTGCTCACGCCTGACGACAAGACCGATGTAATAGCCTGAATTCAAATACACAGTTTATACCTCGCATATTGTGCCTAAAGCTTGTTTTTAAACAGCGAGTTGGGCGTGTCGTGCATACCAGTTTCAATGTCATTGCAACCTTAATGCAGTGATCAATAAAGAAGATTACAACCATGTCTAATTCTCCATTTACACAAGAAGTGTCTAAACGTAGAACCTTCGCCATTATTTCTCACCCGGATGCGGGTAAGACCACCATTACCGAAAAAGTTCTTTTATTCGGACGCGCGATTCAATCTGCAGGTACGGTAAAAGGGCGTGGCTCTAACCAACACGCTAAATCCGACTGGATGGAAATGGAAAAAGAGCGTGGTATCTCCGTAACCACCTCTGTGATGCAGTTTCCGTACAACGAGTCTTTGGTTAACCTTTTGGATACTCCAGGACACGAAGATTTCTCGGAAGATACATACCGTACTTTGACCGCAGTTGATTCCTGTTTGATGGTGATTGATGCGGCAAAAGGTGTCGAGGATCGTACTCGTAAACTTATGGAAGTAACGCGTCTGCGTGACACGCCTATCGTGACTTTCATGAACAAGCTCGACCGTGATATCCGTGATCCAATGGAATTGCTGGACGAAGTTGAAAGCGAGTTAAATATGGCTTGCGCTCCAGTTTCTTGGCCTATTGGCTGTGGTAAAGAATTCAAAGGTGTTTACCACATTCATCGTGACGAGACGATTCTGTACTCGACTGGTCAAGGTCATACGATTCAAGACACAAACATAGTCAAAGGTTTGAATAACCCTGAACTTGACGAAGCCATTGGTGAAGAACTTGCTGAGCAATTGCGTGAAGAACTTGAATTGGTGATAGGCGCTTCCCATGAATTTGATCGTGAGTTGTTCTTAAGTGGTGAACTTACTCCTGTTTTCTTCGGTACCGCATTGGGTAACTTCGGTGTCGACCACATGTTGGATGGTTTGACCGAGTGGGCACCAGAGCCCCTATCTCGCCAAGCGAACGAGCGAGAAGTTGAAGCTAAAGAAGAAAAGTTCTCAGGCTTTGTTTTTAAAATTCAGGCAAATATGGACCCGAAACACCGCGACCGTATTGCATTCATGCGAATTGTGTCGGGAACGTACACGCAAGGCATGAAGATGAATCACGTTCGTCTTGGTAAGCAAGTCAGCATTTCTGATGCTGTTACCTTTATGGCGGGCGACCGATCTCGTGCAGAAAACGCGTACGCTGGCGACATCATTGGGTTGCACAACCATGGTACGATTCAAATTGGTGATACCTTTACACAAGGTGAAAACCTGAAGTTCTCTGGTATACCAAACTTTGCGCCAGAGTTGTTCCGTCGTATTCGATTGAAAGATCCATTGAAGCAGAAGCAGCTTCTGAAAGGGCTAGTCCAGTTATCAGAAGAAGGCGCTGTACAGGTGTTCCGTCCACTGCAAAATAACGATCTGATCGTAGGTGCTGTTGGTGTTCTTCAGTTTGATGTTGTTGTGGCTCGTTTGAAGTCGGAATACAACGTTGAAGCAATCTATGAAGGCGTTAACGTGGCAACTGCTCGTTGGGTAGAATGTGACGACGAGAAAAAACTGGATGAATTCCAGCGCAAGAACCAAACGAACCTAGCGCTAGATGGTGGTGATAACCTAAGTTACATCGCGCCAACCATGGTTAACTTAAATCTTGCGCAAGAACGTTTCCCTGAAATTAACTTCCGCGCCACTCGCGAGCACTAATCGTTCAGATAAGCAGTTCTCAGAAACCCATTAAAAACGTCGCCTGTTTGGCGACGTTTTTATTTGAGAAACACACAAATGGGATAATTAATCCAAGAAGACGATTTTCATCAAGATTTTCAATCAGGCTCCATCACTGCTATTAAGCTAATGACCTTGGTAGTATTTCTCCAGCGCGTCTCTGGTCATCTCTAATGACACCTTGGCGTCTTTTCCTCGACGGAACATCAAGGCGAGATAAAGCAAATCAATGAGGTATAACTGGCAAGCTCGCCCTTCCAGAAAATCGCCATAAAGAGGGACTTGCCTTGGGTTGTGATTGTGCCAAGTGAGCAGTGTATGATCTGCGCTTTGCCCCACTTTAGAGTCTTTCAAGCTGGTGATGGCAATGGTATTTGCCCCATTGATTTTAGCCTGAGTTAATGCCTTTGCGACGGTGTCAGTTTCGCCTGTATGGGAAATGCCGATCATCACGGCATCCGATGGCAAAGTAGAGGCAACAATGGTTTGGGTATATCCATCGCAATAGCTGGTGGCATCAATCCCTATTTTTAGCAGTAAATGCACAGCTTCATCACAAATCTCAGCCGCTCCACCAACACCGACGAGTACCACTTTACTGGCATTGTGAATGGCATCAACAGCTTGTTCTAGATTGCCGTAGTCGAGGTTTTTTTGGGTCATCCCTAAACCATTAATCAATGCGTTCATCAGCTTTTGGCTTAACACCACTAATGAGTCTTTTTCTGATAGCTCGCTAGGAATGTTGGGAATGGTATTTTCTTCCGCAATACTGCTTGCTGCCGCCATGGAAAGTTTTAGATCAGAATACCCTGCGTAGCCTATAGAACGAGTGAATCGACTGATGGTTGCTTCGCTAATTTCTAGCTTGTCTGCGAACTCGGTGATCGAATAATTCAGCCGCTTTCCTAAGTGGCTCAAAATGAAATCTGCGACCAATCTTTCTGATTTACGCAGTTTCTCGTAATTTGAGTGGATTCTTTCTACCAGCTCTGTGCCTGCCTGTTTGTCCATTTTATATCATCTCATTCCGTCATTGGGCGAAGGGCTCTCGATCTTTCGAATAATCGTTAACTTTGAAAGGTCAATCACTCCCATAAACACAAAAAATAAAAATGTAAGTAATTTTTAACATCAATAATCCTATGTAACTTCTAGTAAGTCAATTTTCAATATCACAGCATTAGAAAGTTAATTAGTAAAATAATTTTCACAAAGTGTGACCTTTCTCTAATCTGTCTATTTAAGTTTATTGTTATCAATTATTTATGCGCTTGATTCTGTGTGTCTGCCGGATGTCCTGATTCTATTTAATACAAGTAAATTGCTTGTATTTCATACGTTTTGATTGGTTTTAAGGTTTATTATTGATATGTGTAAAATTATTTACATTTAAAATTGTACGATTTATAGTCAATTCCATATCGAGAAAACGACACGGAAAATAAGTTTAGGTAACGAAATGGACGCGAAGAAAATACAGGTAGATACGCAGGTCTCCAGTGAGACGTTGAAAAAAATTTTCACAAGCTGCTACAAAACGCGGTTATTTGAAACTGAGGGGGTCAAGCTGTACCGCCAAGGTCATGTTAGAGGGTATTTTCACCCATACCTTGGGCAAGAAGGTATTGCGGCTGGTGCGTGTGCTGCAGCGATCCCAAATAAAGATTACATATCTTCCACCCATAGAGGGCATGGTCACTGCATCTCATGGGGAGCCGATGTTAAGCGTATGCTCGCTGAACTTTTGCAAAAGAAAGAAGGATACTGCAAAGGGTTCGGTGGCTCGATGCACATTGCGGATATTCAATCCAACAATCTAGGAGCCAATGGGATCGTAGGGGCAGGTACCCCGATCGGAGTTGGCAGTGCGTTAGCTAATCAAGTGAAGGGTAGCGATGCGGTCACTATTATTTTTACGTCCGACGGTGGCGTAAATAACGGGACGTTTTTGGAAGCATTAAACCTTGCCGCCATTTGGAACCTCAATATCGTTCTGATTATTGAGAACAACCAATACGCAGTGTCAACGCCAATTGAAGATTCCACACGACAAACGGATCTGTATCGCCGAGGTGAAAGCATTGGTGTTCCTAGCTATGCAGTGGACGGTAATGATCCTCTGGCTGTCTACACATTGGTCTCGGAGGCATGCGAAATATGTCGCTCCGGAAAAGGACCTGTGTTGATAGAAGCTAAAACTTATCGCCACTCTGGTCACCATGTAAATGACCCTGGTAACTATATGCCTGAAAGCAAACTTCAATATTACAAAGACAAAGACCCCGTGACTTCTGCTCGCAACAACTTAAAAGATTTAGGGGGGTACTCAGAAGAACAAGTTGCCTCCTTGGAAGCTGAGATTGAATCGGAATTGGAAGAAGCGTTGTCATTTGCTTTAGCGGGAACGCAAGTCTCGGTGGATGAGTTTGAACAGACCATAGCCGGTTATTAAAGGAACGGACAAACCGATTTATAGGATTAAAACATCAAAGGAGAGATGGTTTTGGCTAGCAGAGTAATTATGTACCGAGACGCGCTGCGCGAAGCTCTCGAAGAAGAAATGGAAAGAAACAGCGACGTGTTCATTATTGGTGAAGGCATCGCAGAACGAGGCGGTTCCTACAAAGTAACAGAGGGGCTACTTGATAAATATGGAGAGTTAAGAGTTCGCGATACCCCTATATCAGAAGCCAGCATGATAGGAGTGGGGGTGGGCGCCGCTATTTCAGGCGCAAGACCCATCGTGGAAATTCTTTACGTCGATTTTGCCATGTTGGGTATGGATCAAATTGTAAATCAGGCGGCTAAATTCCGTTTGATGACGGGGGGGGCTGGTCATGTTCCCTTTGTGCTACGAACCCAAGGTGGAGCAGGCGGTGGGGTTGCGGCACAGCATTCACAAAGCTTAGAGGCGCTGTTTTACCACATTCCTGGGTTAAGAGTTGTCATGCCTTCAACGCCTTATGATGCAAAAGGTCTATTAAAACACGCCTTAAGACAAGCTAACCCCGTCATGTTTATTGAGCACAAACATTTATACATGGCCAAAGGCGAAGTGCCTGAAGGTGAGTACGAAATTGAGTTTGGTAGAGCTGATGTGAAGCGAGCGGGATCGGATGTCACCTTGATTGCTTGGTCGAATATGCTGCCTCGCTCTTTAGAAGTGGCAGAAGAAATGTCGAAAGAGGGCATTTCTGTCGAAGTTATTGATCCAAGGACATTAGTGCCTCTCGATGAAGAAACCATCATCAATTCAGTGAAGAAAACGAACAGAGTCATCATTGTGCAAGAGGCTGTGCGCCGAGGCGGTGTGGCGTCAGATATATGCTCCATCATCCAAGATAATGTCTTTTATCACCTTGATGCGCCCATTGAAATTGTGGCTGGGCTTAATACGCCAATTCCATTCAACCTTGAGTTGGAAAAAGCCTCCATTCCGCAAAAAGAGCAGATTCGAGACGCCATTTTGAAGGTGGTGAACAGCACGGTTCAAAGTGAAGCGGGATAGAAAGAGCGTTTAGCCCTATGTAGAGCGCTCAAATTTACAACACGAAGAGCGATTAGCTTAACAAAACGCAAAACGATCAGTTTAACGCTATGCAGAACGACAAATAGCAAAGCAAACGAGTGAACAGGGAAGTGAAATTATGGCGACTCCGGTATTGATGCCACAGGTTGGTCAGGATCTGGAAGAAGGCACGTTAACAGAGTGGATGGTAGAAGTCGGCGATACGGTCAAAAAAGGCGATATTGTTGCTGTTGTCGAATCTGAAAAGGCTTCGTTTGAAGTCGAAACCTATCAGGAAGGCGTTGTGCTGGAATTGCTTTATGAAGAAGGTGATACCACCACAGTGTTGGAGCCCATTATGTTTATTGGGGCACCTGATGAAGCGAACAATAACGAGAAAGCACAAGCGGAAACCACGCCTGTCGCCGCAGTGACTTCTTCGACAGAAAACGATACAAAAGCCGAGCAAACCTCACACCTAAATACAGTGATATCGGCTAACCATGGGCAATTGGGAGCGTCACCTTTGGCGCGAAGGATGGCTGCGAATCGAAATATTGATTTAGCCTCTGTCAGCGGCAGTGGACCTGGAGGGGCTGTGCTGGAAAGGGACTTGGCTGATGCAGAGCCGAGCTCTGGTAATGATTATGGCGACCAGCCTTACTCGAAAGTCCGTCAAGTTATTGCTGACAGGCTGACGGAATCGAAGCAAACCAAACCCCATTTCTATTTGCGCACCGAAGTAGATGTAACGGATTTACTGGCGAAACGAAAAGCGTACAACCAGTCTAATGATGACAACCTTTCGATTAACGATCTGGTGATTTTCGCGGTCTCTCGTCAATTAAAACACCATGGCAAACTCAATTCACATGTGTTTGCCGACCGTTGCACGCTTTTGGAGGATATCCATATTGGAGTGGCGGTATCGGTTGACGATGGTTTGTTGGTTCCGGTTATCGATCATGCCGACCGTAAATCCTTGAAAGAAATCAATCAGGCATCTCGCACTCTGGCAGAAGGTGCGCGTAATGGGATGAATAAATCCAAATCCCGTGGCTCATTCACCATTTCGAATATGGGGAAATGGGGCGTTGAACTTCTCCCCATCATCAATCCACCGGAAGCGGCCATTCTCGGGGTGGGCACCATCAATAAACGTGCTTGCTGCATTAATAATGAATTGGGATGGCGTGACTTTATGGTATTGACGCTATCGGCGGATCACCGAGCAGTCGATGGCGTTTACGGCGCCGAGTTCATGATGAAGCTGAAGGAAAGTATTACCGCTTTGGATCTATAAAATTTATGAACGTATGAATTACGCCGAAGCGCGGAAGTGATTCGGCATCAAGATAGACACTCTCTGAGGAGAATTAATTATGCCTTTAATCTCAATGAAGCCAATGTTGCAAGATGCGAAGCGAGACGGTTATGGCGTCGCAGCCTTCAACATTATTGATTACAACAGCGCACGCTCTGTGATCAGCGCGGCTCAGGATCTGAACTCGCCAGTCATTGTCCAGCTTTCCGTTAAAACCATCCGTTTATGGGGATACGACGCCATTGCCTCGTGGGTAAAAAGTCTAGCACAAAACGTGGATGTGCCAGTGGCGTTGCACTTGGATCACTGTGCTGATTTAGACGTGATTCAGCGCTGTATTGATGCCGGTTGGACGTCGGTTATGTTTGATGGCTCTGATATGCCTTTTGAAGAAAACTTATCCATGACGTTGAAAGCTTACGCGTTGGCGACTCAGGCCAACGTAGCACTAGAAGCGGAGTTAGGCGCTATTGGTGGCGTGGAAGACGACAAAGTCGTTTCCCTAGAAAGCGCGATGCTGGCGGATTTTCAGGAGTGTTTGCAATTCTGCACCGAAATGCCTGAATTAGCGGCGTTTGCACCAGCGATAGGCACGGCCCATGGACAGTATAAAGGTGAGCCCGTCATTGCTTACGATCTTCTCGAGAAGATCACAGAAAACATCGATACCCCAATTGCATTACATGGCGGCACAGGGTTAGCCGATGCACAGTTTGAACGCTGTATTCGATCTGGCTGCGCCAAAGTCAATATTTCTACCATGCACAAGCATCAGTTCATCGAAGGTTTTGTCACTTTTGCGTTGCAAAAGCCAGGAGTCAAAGAGCCAATTCCTTACATCGAGTCACAGTTCTTAATGCTGAAAGATGGGGTGGAGTCGATGATTTCAAAATTTGGTTCTCAGCAAAGGGCAGGTTCATGGACGCACTGATTTTTGATTGCGACGGGGTTTTAGTCGATACCGAATGCGATGGGCACCGAGTGGCGTTTAATCAGGCATTCCAAGAGAAAGGTTTACTGGATTACTGGTCGAAAAGCCAATACGAAGATCTGCTCGGTGTTGCAGGTGGTAAAGAGCGCATGTCGCATTACTTCAATGCCGTCGGTTGGCCGGAAGTCTCCATTAGCCGAGATGAATTCATAAAGAACTTACATCAGTTAAAAACCGCGATCTTTATGGCGCTGATTGAATCAGGAGAACTTGCGCCTAGACCCGGGGTTAAGACGTTGATAACAGAAGCGTATGAGCGAGGTATACCGTTAGCTGTGTGTTCCACATCGAATGAGAAAGCCGTCAAAACGGTAGTGAAAAACTGCGTTGGAGAAGAGATCGCCAAAAGCATACGAGTTTTCGCTGGAGATGTGGTTTCCGCTAAAAAACCCGACCCTGCCGTTTATAAGCTTGCCGCTGAAAAAATGCAGCTTTCTCCTAAGCGATGTTTGGTGGTCGAAGACAGCAATATCGGTATGCGAGCAGCGTTAGGCGCTGGGATGAATTGCTTAGTGACAAAATCCTACTACACCGAAAATGAAGATTTTAATGGTGCAAACCGAGTCGTTAGCGACCTATCCGAGGTGGATTTAAATCTTTGTTATCAGCTAGTCGGTGATGAATGAAAAGAGATCGCTAGGTAGATAACGAATCTGATTGCGACTTGTTTGTACACCCAACGAGGGCACAAACAAGTCACATGGGTTTGTCCGAGTATGTGCAGGATCGGAATCAACACTATAGGACGTAGTGGTACTTGAATAAGGTACTTTAATTAAGGAATTGAACATGAAAAAGCGCATCAACAAAGGTGTCAGCGAATCTGACACTCCAAAAACAGAACCAGTCACACATGAATCCTTTACACACGAATCCATTACACATGGAGCCAGTGATGATCTCTCTCCGATAGGGCTGTCTCGCCGAAGAATGATGCAACTGAGCATGGGAACGGCAGTGGCTGTCGCGACCATGGGACCAGCAACATTCAGACCTGCCATGGCTGCGTCGGGCAAGAAATTAAAATTTGCGGCTGCACTAGGCTGGACAGCCTTTGATTCAGGCGCAGCATTACACCAAGGATATAAAGATGCCGTTGAACAACTTGGTGGAGAACTCACGATTACCGATGCAGGGTTCGATCCGAAGAAGCAGACTGAGAACATCGACGCCTTTATTACCAGTAAACCTGATGCATTGTTTATCACTCCAGCTGATGCGGCGGCGATAGCTCCAGCGGTTCAACGTGCACTCGATGCAGGAATCCCAGTTTTTGCAGGGGATAGCCAAGTGCCAGGGGTTGCTGTTCACAGTACCGCTATGTCGAGTAACTACTCCATGGGTTGGTTTACTGCGGAATGGCTTGCAGAGCAGTTGGGTGGTAAGGGCAAAATTGCCATTGTGACGTTACCGCAAAATGAAAGTTGGGATCAGCGCACATTGGGTATGGAGTGGGCATTGCGCCAGTACCCCGGAATTGAAGTGGTCGCCAAATGGGCGTTTAACTTTAACGCCAGTACGACACCTCGCCAAGCCGTCGATAACATGCTGACAGCACGAGACGATCTGGATGCCATCTGGTGCGCTTGGGACGGTGCGGCGATCGAAGGTGCCCTTGCTGTTCGAGCGGCAGGGCGTAAAAACATCTTCCTTACCGGTATTGATGGCGGTCCTCAATCCTTCGGATACATCAGTGGTGGCTCTGCTTTCAAGATGAGCTGTGCTCAAAGCTTCTATGAAATGGCCTTTTCTAATGTGTTTTATGCTCACGAATACGCTGCGGGTAGAAACATACCTCGTCTAGTGATCACACCTTGCTACAAAGCGACGGAAGATACTTTGCAAGGGCTAGGAGAAAAAGCTGCCGACTATGACAGACCGGGTCGAGCAAAAGAGTTGGGCTGGGTACGAGTCGTTTAACTGGAGAGTAATATGAACAGCAACGTTATTTCGATGTCAGGGATAGACAAGAAATTCGGTTCTGTCACCGCCCTTGATAATGTGGATTTTGAACTCAGGAAGGGTGAAATCCACGCACTCCTTGGAATGAATGGGGCGGGGAAGTCCACGCTAATCAAGATCTTGTCTGGTATTTACCAGAAAGACTCAGGGCAGATTGAAATTGACGGGCAAGAAGCGGATCTTGGCACCCCGAGTGCATCGTTGCAGCAGGGCATAGTTTCTGTGCAGCAGCACCCCGAAATGATCGATGATTTTACAGGGTATGAAAACATCTTTTTGGGAAGGGAAAACAACAGCTTTGGTCTTTTCTCTTTTTTCAATAGTAGCGTTCTAAAGCGCAGAGCCGATGCATTGCTGGAAAAACTACCCATTCCGGTCAATCTGGATAAAACCATTGCTGAAATGAATCCGGTGGAAAAGGAAGCCACCGCGATTTTGCATTCAATGGTTAATGACAAAATCACCGCTCTTATTTTAGATGAACCGACCTCGACTTTGACAGAAAAAGAAAAGCAGCACTTGTTTGAGTTGATGTCGATCCTTAAATCCAGCGGTGTATCCATTATTTACATTACTCACCGCCTTGAAGAGGTGGAACAGATAGCGGATCGCTTCACTGTGTTTAGAAATGGCAAAAATGTAGGTTGCCATGATGTGACGCGAGAAGCGTTGTCTCCAGCAGCCATTGCCGAGCTAATTCTAGGGAAATCGGTCGCAAATTTGTTTCCACCAAAGTTGGAACGGGCTTGCGACGATGAAGTGTATTTAAAGGTGGATAACCTCTCTTTTGACTCATTTCAGAATGTCTCCTTTGATGTCAGGAAAGGTGAGATTTTAGGCATTTTTGGCTTGGTTGGTTCAGGCATTGACCATTTGTCTAAAGTGATATTCGGAGCAAGAGTCAAAGGTGGCGGCAGTATTCATGTTCGCGGTAAAGAGGTGACGTTCGAAACCACTCAAGACGCATTGAATCATAAGTTGTTTTTGCTTCCCGGTAACCGTTTGAAAGAAGGGTTAGTACTGGAAGAAAACGTGGTATTCAACATTTCACTGGCCAACCTTGATCGTGCCTCTTCGGGTATGGGCGTGCTCAATTCAGAACAAACTCATGAAGATAGCCTTGATTTGGTTAACCTAACTGAGCTTCATCCTGCGGAATTGGACGAAGCCGCTAGTAACTTTAGCGGCGGAAACCAGCAGAAAATTGTGATGTGTAAAGGCTTGTATGCTGAGGCCGAAATTTATGTGTTTGTCGAACCCACGATTGGTGTCGACATCGGTGCTAGAGCGACTATCTACCGTCTACTGAGAAAGCTTTCACAAACAGCCGCGGTTGTCGTGATGTCTTCGGATTGTGATGAAGTACATGGCGTGTCGGATCGTATGTTCGCTTTATACAAAGGCGAGCAGGTATCGGAACCCGTGAGTGATATCAGTAGAGATGAGTTGTTGATTGCTGGCATATCAGGGGAGTACCGAGTATGACCAATACTAATGCTAAGAAAGCCGCTTTTATTCGAGTTGGGCTGTATCTGATTATCGTCGCTTCCATCACATTGACGTTTTATCTGCTTGAACCTAGGTATGTCACTACTTCTAACATTACCGCTGTTTTACGCCATTTAGCGGCAACAGGCTTGGCTGCATTAGGGCTAACGTTTGTAGTGGTTTTGAAGAAGTTTGATCTCTCATTCCCTGGCGTCATCTCTTTCGTGGCGATGACAATAGGGTTTGGTATCGCAGCGGGTATTGACTTGTATTTGGCGATCTTAATCGGGCTCGTCGTTAGTGTCGCATTTGGGCTGATAAACGGTTATGCGGTCAGCTACCTCAAGTTACCCGATATCGTGACCACCATAGCGGTTGGGTCGATAGCCGGAGGCGCAGCTTTCTTATTCAGTGGTGGACCTTCTTTATTCCGCAACTTCTTTACATCGGGTTTACTCGACATCAACGACGGGCGCTGGTTCGGAGTGAACTATTCCACTTATTTGCTGGTGGCGGTGTATGCGCTGTCTTGGTTCTATCTGCACCGTTCTCGCTTCGGTAACAGCTTGTACGCTGTCGGATATAATGAAAAATCGGCATTTTACTCTGGAGTAAACGTACGTAAATACGTCTGCATTGCTTACGTGATCTGCTCCACTCTGATGCTGTTTTCTGCCTTGTTGGTGATCGCTGAAACCGGCAAATCAGAACCCATAGCGGGTAATGGATTTTTAATGCCTGCTTTTGCCTCTGTATTTATTGGTATTGCGTTTTTTGGTAAAGCCTCAGTACTTGCCACTCTTGCTGGGACGGTATTGATTTCCATGGTTTTGAACGGGTTTACTCTGATCAATATTCCTTACTACTGGAGCGATGGCGCCACCAGTATGCTGATGTTAGTAGGCAGTATTCTATTTAGCCCCGACACCCGAGAAAGAGTGACAGGGTGGGTCAAGGCGCGAGTCCGTCTTGTTTCCCACGCTTAGATTTCGCAGAAATGAGGTTTTTGACCATGAGTAACAGTAACAGAGTAACCACTTGGCTGATGAAATATGGTGTGCTGGTGGGGCTGTTTATCCTTTTATTTGGGTTTGCCTTTGTCAGGCCGAATATCCTTTTGCCACTGAACATCACCACCATTTTCGCAGCAGCCAGTATTTCATTCATTATGTTTGCGGGGGTGACATGGATTTTCTCCATTGGGGAAGTCGACGTTAGTTTCACCAACATTGCTGCGCTTTCCAATGTCGTAACGGCTTGGTCGGTTCAACAAGGTATGGGGTGGGGTACGGCCATTCTAGCGGGGCTAATGGTTGGTGTGGTGTTTGGTATTTTAAACGGCGTATTGGTTGGGTATTTGCGCTTGTCGTCATTGGTGACCACGATAGCGACGGGTGGGCTGACTCTCTCTATTGCGAAAGCCATTGGCGCAGGCGCATCTTTTAGGATTGACGATACAGGCTTCATGGGCGATTTGGTGAATGCGTCGTTTGGCATTTTCCCTGTCACCATGCTTTTGGCACTGCTTATCGCGTTTGTCTTATGGGTGTGTCAGGAAAAATTGCTTCTGGGACACTATATTTATGCACAGGAGTCCAATTATAAAGCCGTACACGAAGCGGGTATTCCGGTTAAAAAGCTGAATGTTTATCTCTTTCTTTTTGCTGGCGTCATGGCGGCGTTGTCGGGGTGTTTTATCGCGGCGAGCTTGTCTTCAGGGCAGCCTGGCATCGGTAATTCCTACTTCATTGACGGGTTGACCGCCATATTTCTGGGCAGCTTAGCGTTCAGGCAAGGGAAAGCCAATGTCTTAGGCACTCTGATTGGAGTCTTGATCCTCACGGTATTAACCAATGGAGCGGGTTTGTCTGGTTGGGCAAATTATGAAAGGGATATGGTGAAAGGGGGGCTGTTACTGCTTGGGGTGTTTGTGCTGATCCGCGGAGGACGCATTCACGCGCTAAAGCCTAAAGAGAAACAGCCTTACGAAGCCGATAAATCGGTGCTTTCGTCAAAATAAAACCAAGGTCAACAGACACTAGGGATGGTGAAAAATGCAAAATACGAGTCGATTCGACGGTCGAACGGCCATCATTACCGGAGCCGGGAATGGTATTGGTCGAGCGTGCGCACTCAAGCTGGCGAAGGATGGCGTAAAGATCCTGATATGTGACATTAACAACAAAGGGCTCGAAGAAACTCAGGCGCTTATTGAAGCCGAAGGTGGATGCTGCCACTTACAGGCATTCGATATCTGCAATGAAGATCAGGTGTCGGAATCGATTGGACGCTGGGTGTCGGAATTCACAGTGGACACGCTAATTAACTGCGCAGGGATAGTGCAGGAAAGCAGTTTTGTTGATATCTCGCTTTCCGAATGGGAGAAAGTATTTTCCGTTAACTTAACAGGGGTATTCCTGGTCACACGTGCTGTTATCCCGTCCATGTTGGAAAACAACTACGGAAAAATCGTCAACATCTCTTCTCAGTCTGGCATCTTCGGCAGACCTAGGCGCGTGGCGTACAGTGCGTCTAAGTTCGGTTTGAATGGATTAACACAGGCGTTGGCGCTGGAATTGGCTCCGCACAATATCAACGTAAATGCCATCTGCCCCAGTCGAATCGAATCGAAAATGACCGAGGAAATACTCGAGTCTCGGGTTGAAAGCACCGGTGAAGATTACGCCTCGGTTCGTGCAAAGTACGAGAAAAGCGTACCCATTGGACGGTTAGGAACTCCAGAGGATGTCGCCTCTTTAACGGCTTATCTTATCAGTGACGAGTCGTCCTACATTACAGGGCAGTTCATTTCATCGTCGGGTGGTCGCTAAGTGATCTTTAACCAAGAGATAGGTATAAGCTAAGGACAGGTTTTAACAAGAAATAGGCAGACGTTATCTTTTTGAAGGAATAAATGGATATGAGCGCAGACAACAATGCAGAACCTTTGGTTATGGGGATTGATGCTGGGACGGGTGGTTTAAGAATTGGCGTATTCAATGCTAAAGGTGAATGCCGATACTTGCGAAATCAAGATTACGCCACTTGCTTCCCCAAGCCAGGGTGGGCAGAGCAGAGCCCAGAAGATTGGTGGAGTGCGTTAGTAAACTCTGTTCAAACACTGTTTTCGGAATCTGACATTAAACCCGAGCAAATCCGTGCTATTGCTGTGGATGGAACCGCGAGTACCGTGGTATGCGTGGACGATAATGGTGAATCCATAGGACCTGCTATTTTATGGATGGATGCCCGCGCCAGCGATCAGGCTGAGAATATTTTTCGCACTGGACATCCCATTTTAGAGCGATCAAGTGCCGGGGTCAGTTCTGAGATGATGTTGCCCAAGTTATTGTGGCTGAAAGAGAATGACCCAGAGCGTTTCGAGCAGTCCCGCTATTTTATGGAAGAAGTGGATTATTTGACGATGAAACTCAGTGGTGTTCCTGCATTGAGTATCAATCACATTACGCATCGATGGTTTTACAACCCGCGTACAGGAGGTTGGCCGCATGACTTTTATCAACATATTGGGCTCGGCAACATTGTTGAAAAATTTCCAGAACGCGTGCTGCCAATGGGAGAGTCGGTCGGTAAAATTTCGAACGATGTCGCGGAGTTAACAGGGTTATCGCCCGATACCTTGATAGCCATGGGCGGCTGTGACGCTTACGTAGGAATGTTAGGGCTCAATGCCGTAAGAAAGAATCAAGCCGCGTTGATCACAGGATCTTCCCATGTATTTTTGCCTGTATCAGACAGCACGGCACCGATTAAAGGGGTGTTTGGTCCTCATCCAGATTGTGTGATCCCCGGTTTAACGGTGTATGAAGGGGGGCAGGTCTCTAGCGGCTCTATCATAAAATGGTACAACGACAACTTCATTCATGAAGCGATGTTCGACAACCCCGGGTTACTGGAAAAAAACACAGATAAGTTGGAGAAACTAACTCAAGAAGCCAAACAGATCTCGATTGGGTCTGAAGGGTTAATTGTATTGGATTACTGGCAGGGAAACCGAACGCCGCATACCGACTATAAAGTTCAAGGTGCCATTTGGGGGCTGACGTTGAAACACAGTAAGGCCCATGTGTATCGAGCGATTTGTGAATCTATTGCCTACGCGACAGAAAGCATGCTGACTCGGCTTCGGAAAAACGGTGTCCACATCAATGCCATGTATTTTGGGGGGGGATTCTCTAAAAGCGAATTCAGTTTGCAGCTTCATGCCGATGTTAGCAACGTCGATATTTATGTTCCTGAGTTTACGGAAGCAACCGTGCTTGGGTGTGCCATCTGCGCGGCTAAAACTGCTGGGTTTTACGGCGATTTGGTCACCGCTTCCGACAATATGGTCACCATCACCAAGGTCATTAAGCCCAACCCGAAATCTCACCAAGATTATCAGTTCTATTTTTATTTGTACGAAAAAACGTACGACGCGATGATGCCTCTCATGCACGAGATGGCGGAGCGACCGGATTCTGAAAGTACGTAGAACCCGAACGATACCCAATTGAAACAGGTCAACAGACCTTAATTATTCTATCTACGTGAGGCATACATGAAAGCGCTAGTAAAAACTCAGTCAGGCGTTGGGCACCTGAGGTTATCTGACATCCAAAAACCCACTCCTCTCGCCAATGAAGTATTGGTAAAAGTCAAAGCAGCAGGAATATGTGGAACCGATCTTCACATCAAAAAAGATACCTTTATTAATTTTCCACCTGTGACTTTAGGGCATGAGTTTTCTGGGGAAATAGTCTCTGTTGGAGAGGCGGTAACGGGCTCTCAGGTAGGCGAACGTATTGTTTCCCAACCCCATAAAGGCGGCTGTGGTCATTGTCGATATTGCAAAAATGGACAGGTCGAGATCTGCCCAGAGAAAAAAGCCATTGGTTACAAAATTGATGGCTGTTTTTCTGACTATATATGTATGCCCGCGGCGTCGCTACACCGCATACCCGACTCGTTATCTTTTGAAGAAGCCGCGTTAGCCGAGCCACTTGCTGTCGGCGTGAAAGCTGTGTTAGAGCGCTCCAAAGTTGAACCCAACGATGTCGTGGTGGTGCTTGGTTGTGGTGCGATAGGGCTGCTTGCAGCTGCCGCAGCTAAAGCCAGTGGAGCAAAAAAAGTTTTGGTAACAGGCATGGACAGTGATCTTGATGTCCGGCTAAGGATTGCTAAAGAGATGGGTATGGACGATGCGGTGAGCGTTCAGCAGGTGGATATCAAAGAGAAGATAGCGGATTGGACGAATGGATTAGGTGCCGACTTAGTGGTGGAAGCCAGCGGGGCTCCTGCTGCTATTAGCCAAGCATTTGAATTAGTGCGCCGAGATGGTCGAATTTGCGCCATTGGATTAACGGGAAAAGAGTCGGTGCCTGTTCCTTGGAACCTTGCGATGCATAACTCCGTTACTTTATCGTGCAGTTACAGCACCAGTTGGACCAGCTGGGAGACCGCGATTTCGTTACTGGATTCAAAGCGCGTCAATGTCGCGCCTTTGATGTCAGGAACGTATTCACTCCACGAGTATGAAGATGCGTTTCGACAGCTTGAAAACCTCCAAGCCGTAAAAAACTTATTCGTTTTCTGAGAATATGAGAGGGTAGCATGAACAAAAATGAAAGATTGCTCATTGGTGTAGACTGCAGTACCAGTGCAACCAAGGTAATTGTGTTTTCTATGTCGGGGAAAATTGTTGCTCAGAGTGCTCATAGCTACCCTCTTATTATGGAAAAACCGGGTTGGGTAGAGCAGAAAGCTGAAGATTGGTGGAATGCGTTTATTGCAGGGTGTCAGGACGTGATGTGTCACCCAGATGTAGATGCGAGGAAAATTTCTGGCATCGGTATTACTCATCAACGGTTCACTTTTGTTCCCGTTGATTCAGATATGAAACCGCTTCGAAATGCCATTTTGTGGAACGACATTCGATGCAGTGAAGAGGCAGAATTTGCTGGAAGAGAAATTGGTGCACAACTGATATTCAGTAAAACAGGGTATGCGCCAGGGCAATGGACTTTGTACAAAGCTTTGTGGTTAAAGCGCCACGAACCGGGCTTGTATTCACGAACGTTTAAACTGATGCTGGTGCAAGATTACTTGGTTTACCAACTTACTCGCCAATTGGTTACCCTTAGCGGTGCGGCAACCATGACAGGTGCCCTCGATATCGAAACACCGACTCAATGGGCGAGCGAAATTATTGGTGCTCTAGGTGTAAGAAAAGACATATGGATTGATACGATATTACCCGGTTGTAGCTCTGCGGGAGCCGTCACGAAAGAAGCTAGCCAGATAACAGGGCTGCCTGAAGGGATTCCCGTTGTGGTGACGGCCGGGGATCAACCATGTGGCATTCTTGGTGCGGGTGTTACGGAACCGGGTGAGATTGGTATCAACGGTGGTACATCTTGCACCAATGAAATGCTGGTGAAAAGTTTGCCCTCCCGAGATCGGCAAGATTACATTATTGAACTCAGCCCTTCTGGTAACTATGTGATGGAAAATTACATCTCAAGCGGTGGCTCGGCACTGATGAAGTGGTATAGAAATAATTTTTGTTTGAGTGGTAATAACGAAGAAGTGTGCCCTGATTGGAGTGATGTTTATCGATCTGCGGAGCGAAGCCCCGTCGGGAATAGTGGCATGATGATTGTGCCGTATTTTCAGGGAGCAAACGGACCTTATTGGGATTTAAATGCACGTGGGATGGCGTTCGGGCTTCACACTGAACATGGTCAACCACAGATGGTTCGCGGAATCATGGAAGGGCTGGCTTATGAGTCGAGACGGCAAGGTGAGCTGATGGAAGTGGGCGCGAAAACGGTAATAGAACAGATTAAAATGTACGGAGGCTCTGCGCGAAGTGATGTATGGAATCAGATTTTCGCTGATGTGTTTAACAAGCCCGTACTCGTTCCTAATACCTCAGAAACCACCGCCTTGGGTGCAGCGATTAGTGCCGCTGTCGGTTGTGGTGAATACAACGATTGCAAGTCAGCTGCAGAAAACATGGTGTCGGTAAAATGCTGCTTCAATCCGATTTCAAAGAATGTTGATATCTACAATGAGTATTATCAGAAAGTGTACTTACACCTTCACGACGCCGTGAAAACCTTATCTAAAACCAATGCTCAAATTACCTCGAATCTCGTTTGAAAGCCCAACAAAAGGCTGCGGCAGCAGATATAGCCTTCCCCCTGCATTTTGAGCTGGTTTGGGTATAAACTAAACGAAGAATCTCAGCACAATGTAGTCAGTCCATGTCTTCACTCTTTGATACCCATTGCCATTTCGACTTTGATGTTTTTTCTGATATTGATGCAGAACTTGCATTAGCCAAACAATCTGATGTAGAGCGAATCTTGATTCCTGCTGTTGGCTTGGTTAACTGGGATAAAGTGAACGAGCTTGCTTCTAGCCACCAAGAAATTTACTTCGCATTAGGGCTTCACCCTTATTTCATCGACCAACATCTGGATACGCATTTGGAACAGCTGGACGACAGGCTCCAAGATCGCAGTGACAAATGTGTTGCCGTTGGTGAGTGTGGGTTGGACTTTTATTCCGGTAGCGATACCCAAGCGAAACAAGAAGTGCTCCTTCAGGGGCAGATTGAATTGGCAAAGCGACACCAGCTTCCACTGATTCTTCATCAAAGAAAGTCCCATCAATCGATGGTATCGATGCTCAGAAAGTCACGATTTGATGGTGGGGGAGTGATTCATGGTTTCAGTGGTAGCTTTCAACAAGCCAAAGATTGGATTGATCTCGGGTTTGCTATTGGTGTTGGTGGGACAATTACTTACCCAAGAGCTCAAAAAACACGCAATACGATCACCAAATTACCCCTCGATTCCTTGGTGCTAGAAACCGATGCACCCGATATGCCTATGAATGGATATCAAGGAAAGCCAAATCACCCTAAGCACTTACCTCTAGTCTTGGAATGTCTTGCGGAGCTCAAAAAAAGAACAAAGCAAACGATTGCGCCACAGCTGTGGAGTAAAAGCAATTTAGTGTTCGGAATTTGTGAATAAATCGCCATCTTCACTGAAAGTTCCGCGAGCATACGATTGCTTTGTGTGATTGTTGTCACAGTTTATAATGATACAAGAGTGAATAAGGCACGAATTTGTGACTATGCCATTACTTTATTTATAGCGGGGTGCTTATAATGCCCACGCTTCATATAAGCGCCAATTTGTAACACGCCAATAAATAACTAATAAGGAAGTCATAAACTATGAGCCTGTTTATGAGCCTCGTCGGTATCGTTGTACTGCTAGGAATTGCAGTACTGTTATCCGGCAACCGCAAAGCAATTAATTTCAGAACAGTGGGTGGCGCTTTTGCTATCCAATTCGCACTCGGTGCTTTTGTTCTATACATCCCTTGGGGTCGTGATCTTCTGGCTGCATTCTCTGCAGGTGTTCAGAATGTGATCGACTACGGTAAAGACGGAACAGGTTTCCTGTTCGGTAGCTTAGTTAACTTCTCTGTTGACGGTATTGGCTTCATCTTTGCTTTCCAAGTTCTACCAACACTGATCTTCTTCTCTGCACTTATCTCCGTTCTTTACTACGTAGGTATCATGCAGTGGGTAATCAAGATTCTTGGTGGTGCTCTTCAAAAAGCATTGGGCACATCTCGTGCAGAATCCATGTCGGCAGCAGCTAACATTTTTGTAGGTCAAACAGAAGCACCTCTAGTGGTTCGTCCATTCGTACCTAAAATGACTCAATCTGAGTTGTTCGCGGTAATGTGTGGTGGTCTAGCATCTGTAGCGGGTGGTGTACTAGCAGGTTACGCATCAATGGGTGTACCTCTAGAGTACCTTGTTGCCGCGTCCTTCATGGCAGCACCTGGTGGTCTTCTGTTCGCTAAAATCATCATGCCTGAAACTGAAAAGGCAAAAGATGACCTTGATTCTGATATCGATGGCGGCGACGACAAACCAGCTAACGTAATTGATGCAGCAGCAGGCGGTGCGTCTGTTGGTCTTCAGCTAGCACTAAACGTTGGTGCAATGCTATTGGCATTCATCGGTCTAATCGCTCTAGTAAACGGCGTTCTTGGTGGCGTTGGTGGCTGGTTCGGTATGCCTGAACTGACTCTAGAACTTGTTCTTGGTTGGGTATTCGCTCCTCTAGCATTCATTATTGGTGTGCCGTGGGAAGAAGCGACACTCGCTGGTTCATTCATTGGTCAGAAGATTGTTGTAAACGAATTCGTTGCTTACTTGAACTTCACACCATACATCGGTGAAGGTGCGAAAGTGGTAGCGGAAACAGGTCTGCCAATGTCTGAGAAGACAACAGCAATCATCGCATTTGCATTGTGTGGTTTCGCGAACCTTTCATCTATCGCGATTCTACTTGGTGGTCTAGGTAGCCTTGCGCCTTCACGTCGTCACGACATCGCTCGTATGGGTGTGAAAGCTGTTATTGCAGGTACGCTATCTAACCTAATGGCAGCGACTATCGCTGGTCTATTCTTGTCTTTCTAAGTGTAAAGAGAAAGATTATATAGACGCCACGAAAACCAACCCCGTAGCAAGAAATTGCTGCGGGGTTTTTTTTGTTTTAAGCGGACTGAATTTTTTGAGATACAAACCGTTTGCGTCACATGGAATGCTATTGTTTTGAACAAATAGAGCGTATTGTATAGATCGTGAAAAGGTCAGACCTTTGCAGGAAGCAAAGAGACCCGAATTTGTGAAAAACGTTAGCCACGACTTAGGCGTCAAAACTTAACGTTGTGCCATAGACCTTATGGGTACTGTGCGGTGACAGGGATAGCAATTGAACTCGACATCTCGCTTTCTAGTAATGCGAAAATGAAAGAGTTTAAGTCTTCAGGGAACCAAGTCCGTTCATGTTGTGATGAGTTACCAAACTCACTTACTAATTGAATAAACTGATCGGAGATAGAAATGAGCGATTTAAAAGCAGCAGCTCTACGTGCACTTAAACTGATGGATTTGACTACGCTGAATGATGATGACACAGATGCGAAGGTGGTTTCGCTATGTCACAACGCAAAATCAGCAGTCGGCAACACGGCCGCCATCTGTATTTACCCTCGCTTTATTCCTATTGCTAAGAAGACACTGCGCGAGCAAGGTACACCAGACGTTCGCATCGCGACCGTTACCAACTTCCCACACGGCAATGACGACATCGATATTGCGGTTGCTGAAACCAAAGCAGCCGTCGCCTATGGTGCTGATGAAGTTGACGTTGTTTTTCCATACCGCGCACTGATCGCAGGTAATGAAAAAGTCGGCTTCGAACTGGTGAAACAGTGTAAAGAAGCGTGTGGCGATATCCTTCTTAAAGTGATCATTGAAACAGGTGAACTTAAAGAAGAAGCCTTAATCAAGAAGGCGTCTCAAATTTGTATTGAAGCAGGCGCTGACTTCATCAAAACCTCCACGGGTAAAGTGCCTGTCAATGCCACTCCTGAATACGCGCGTATGATGCTGGAAGTGATCCGCGACATGGGCGTTGCAGAAACCGTTGGCTTTAAGCCTGCTGGTGGTGTTCGCACTGCGGAAGACGCAGCAGCATACCTAGCAATGGCAGACGAAATCCTAGGTGACAATTGGGTAGATGCTCGTCACTACCGCTTTGGTGCATCAAGCCTGCTAACCAATCTACTGAATACATTAGAAGTAACAGACAAAACGGCTGATCCAGCCGCGTACTAATATTTGAAGCTTCAGCGTTGTTGACTGCGTAAGTTCACTCTAAACACATAGGAAATCTATGCTCATAGGGGTGAACTTACTTGTCGCCTAGCTGCAACTCCAACTATTTAAAGTATAAAAAATAAGATCTGTTTGATTGTGGGCGATGTTCTCCCGCCCATATTCTGCCTCTATACCCTACAAAGCTGGACCAATAGAGTCCGGTAGGAACTGACAATGTATTTACCTCAAGAAATTATCCGTAAAAAACGTGACGGCGAAGTGCTGTCTGCGGAAGAAATTCAATTCTTTATCCAAGGTGTTGCGAAAGGTGAAGTGTCTGAAGGACAAATCGCGGCGTTCGCGATGGCCATTTTCTTTAATGAAATGAGCATGCCCGAACGAATTGCACTGACTTGTGCGATGCGAGATTCCGGCATGGTGATCAACTGGGATCACATGAACTTTGGTGGTCCGATTGTCGATAAGCACTCCACTGGTGGTGTGGGTGATGTGACATCCCTCATGCTTGGCCCAATGGTGGCCGCGTGTGGTGGGTTTGTGCCTATGATTTCCGGACGTGGACTGGGGCATACTGGCGGTACACTGGATAAACTGGAATCCATCCCAGGCTACAACATTACGCCAAACAACGAAGTGTTTGGTGACGTAACCAAGGATTCGGGTGTGGCCATTATCGGTCAGACAGGGGATCTCGCGCCAGCCGATAAGCGTGTTTACGCTACCCGTGATATCACGGCAACGGTCGATAACATTTCCCTGATTACTGCCTCTATTCTGTCTAAGAAACTGGCTGCCGGTCTGGATTCACTCGTGATGGACGTAAAAGTGGGTTCCGGTGCGTTTATGCCGACTTATGAAGCGTCAGAAGAACTGGCGAAATCAATTGTTGCAGTAGCCAACGGTGCTGGTACTAAAACGACTGCCATCCTTACAGACATGAATCAGGTGCTTGCGTCTTCTGCAGGTAACGCAGTAGAAGTACGTGAAGCGGTGCAGTTCCTTACTGGTGAATACCGCAATCCACGTTTGCTGGAGATTACTTTAGCACTGTGTAGTGAAATGCTGGTACTGGGCAAGCTTGCAGACAATACCGAAGATGCGCGCAAAAAGCTGATTGCAGTCCTAGATAATGGAAAAGCGGCTGAATGCTTCGGCAAGATGGTGGCTGGCTTAGGTGGTCCTGTCGACTTCGTAGAAAACTACGACAACTACCTCGAAAAAGCCGAGATAATCAAACCAGTTTATGCCAAAGAAAATGGTGTTGTCTCTTCGATGGACACCCGAGCGATTGGCATGGCAGTCGTGGCGATGGGCGGCGGTCGTCGTGTGGCAACCGACAGTATCGATTACGCGGTTGGCTTTGATCAATTCATACGCCTTGGTGAAGTCGCAAGCAGTGAGAAGCCACTAGCGGTGATCCACGCACGTACTGAAGCTCAGTGGAATGAAGCGGCTGACGCCTTACACAAAGCCATTACGGTTGGCGGCGAATATCAAGAGACGCCAGATGTGTATCATCAATTTCGCTCACAAGACGTCTAGATAGACCAATTTATGGAAAAAAGCCTTTCATGGATAACGAAATGAACCGTGCTTTCTTTCATTTTATTTACTCATAATAAGAGCGTAGGCAAAGGTGTTACCGAACGTAAATTGGGTTGATCTCATGACGCTATAAACGGTATTTTGCCTGCATCGAACATTTATTACTTTTTATAAGGACCACTTCAATGGCTACTCCTCATATTAATGCTGAAATGGGTGCATTCGCAGACGTTGTATTGATGCCGGGCGACCCGCTACGTGCCAAATACATCGCAGAAACATTTCTGGATGACGTTGTACAAGTCTGCGATGTTCGCAATATGTTTGGTTACACAGGGACTTACAAAGGTCGTAAGATCTCTGTTATGGGACACGGAATGGGGATCCCTTCGTGCTCAATTTATGCAACAGAATTAATCAAAGATTTCGGTGTTAAGAAAATCATTCGTGTAGGCAGCTGTGGTGCAGTAAACGAAGACATCAAAGTACGCGATGTAGTTATCGGCATGGGCGCAAGCACGGATTCAAAAGTAAACCGTATTCGCTTTAAAGGGCATGACTTCGCAGCAATTGCGGATTACCAGATGGTAAAAAATGCTGAAGAAGCAGCAAAAGCTCGTGGCATCGATGTGAAAGTCGGTAACCTGTTTTCGGCAGAGCTATTCTACACACCTGATCCAGAAATGTTCGACGTGATGGATAAATACGGAATCGTTGGTGTAGAAATGGAAGCGGCTGGCATCTATGGCGTATGTGCAGAATACGGTGCCAAAGCGCTGACTATCTGTACTGTGTCTGACCACATAAAAACGGGTGAGCAAACCACTTCAGAAGAACGTGCAACGACGTTTAACGAGATGATTGAGATTGCATTAGATTCTGTTTTACTTGGCGATAAGTAATCCGGAATCTATGAATAAAAAAGCCCCGCTAAGTTGGTTTAGCGGGGCTTTTATGTTGTTGGAACTCGCCGATATATTCCGACTAAGATGCGACATTCTTGAGTAGTAAATTTTCACCTTTTTGGCGGCTACGACGCTGACGTCGGAACAAAATCGCAATCAATATGCCACTGGCAAAACTCATCAAAATCATTAAGTACATAAGGCGGTCACTGTTGCGATAGTGGTGATCCGATATTGCGGTCACACGACCTTTTTCAAAGGTAATACGCATAAAGCCAATCATGGCACCATCGTTGTAAATCGGTTCAACCAACTGCTGACGCCCAATGGCTGCAGTGCCTAATGGGGTATCTAGCCCTAACACTTCACGCACGGGTTTTGCATCGTGACTTGCGGCCAGCTTAACGCCTTCCGCATCGTAGATTGTTGCATCGAGTACAAGGCGATCTTTAGACAGCTGCTGAGTCAGCTTAAGCAGGTTTTCCTGTTCCTGATTCACTAGCATATCACTGGCAGACAGCGCTGCTTGGGTGACCAAAACATTGGTCAGAGTTTCAAGCTGTCGAGCCTGAATCGCTTCGTTACCCTTACTGATAACCACGCTGTTTTGCACCATGGAAAAAACCAGCAAAGCGAGCACGATCATCGCGATAATGCGTAAGAAAGCGCGGAATGAAAATAGGGAACTGCTCATACAAAGGTTCGCCACTCGTTAAGATTTAAATTGATCATAAACTTGCGTTTCCAAATTGCAATAGGTTAAGTTTACGTTCACTACAGGATTAAACTGTCATGGACGCAATGAAAACTCTGCCAATTAAGAAACACATCACACTAGTTAAACGTCTTCCAGAAACACGATTTGCCTCTCGCATCGATTTACAACGCGCGAATTGGATCATTTTTGCTGATTACCTTTCCCCTAACCATTTTGACGACATTGATTTCTATACCGGAACCTACAATGCCGTAGTGGCAACATGGAAAGTCGGTAAATATGAAGTGGCGTTGATGACGGGGGAACTGACCAGTGAGCATGAAACCATTTTGCAAGCGCTATCTCTAGATTACGCCAATTTGCATGATGTTCCGGATCTCAGCAAACCTGGGTTGGTCGTGATGGATATGGACTCGACCGCTATTCAAATCGAATGCATTGATGAGATCGCGAAGTTAGCGGGCGTGGGTGAGCAAGTATCTGAAGTTACAGAGCGCGCGATGCAAGGTGAACTGGATTTTGAAGAAAGCTTGAGACAACGTGTAGGCGCGTTGAAAGATGCCGATGAAAGCATTTTGGAAGCGGTGAGAAGCGATTTGCCAATGATGCCAGATTTGCGTGAGTTCGTTGCTAGCTTGCAAGCATTTGGTTGGAAAACGGCGATAGCGTCTGGCGGCTTTACCTATTTTTCCGATTACTTAAAAGAGACGCTCAATCTAGACCATGCACAATCCAATACGTTGGAAATCGTGGGCGGTAAGTTGACAGGGCAAGTACTGGGCGATGTGGTATCTGCGCAGACTAAAGCTGAAATTCTCAGTGAACTTGCAGAGCAATACGATATTGAACCCCATAATACCGTTGCAGTTGGTGATGGTGCCAACGACTTGGTCATGATGAATGCCGCGGGTTTAGGCGTGGCGTATCACGCTAAACCTAAGGTAGAACAACAAGCGCAAACTGCCGTCCGTTTCAGTGGATTAGGTGGAGTACTTTGTATTTTAAGTGCAGGGCTGGTGAAACAACAAAAAGTGGCGTGGTAGCGATAGGCCCGCTTCGCTTGGTGACATTCCAGTTTCAATTTAAAAAAATGCGAATGCAAAAACAGGAAAAGCGGGCGATTTAAGCCCGCTTTTCTATTTTTGCCATAACACGAAATCAGGTCAGTTCCAGCCTTATCAGAACTTCTTCTGTAATGTCGGTAAACTCACCGTATCCAACTAAGCTGGTGAATTCCTTCTCTAACGCTCTAGCGTGGTGGATAGTCGCTTTGGCCAAGCTGCTCAATTCTTCATTGAGAAGGTTGGTTAATGAATCGAAAATGGGCATACCAGAGATTCGAATCACATAAAACTGACCAATTGATTTGGCTTTCTTCACAAAGCGCATGCGCTCTTTTATCGATTCAAAGTCACTGATTAAGCGAGTGTGGATTTCTTCAATCTGCTTGCCATTTTGAGTAACAGCGATATACAGCTCATTAAACGCTGGCTCTGCACCCTCGATAGGACGCATGGGGGTTGCCAGCAAAGTATTCGTTCGGTTTTTAAAAATAGGTTCCAATGAGAGTTTACCGCCATGCCCTAACGATTGGAAAATTTTAGCGAGACCATCCATTGGGAAATTCACACCAATGGCTCTTGGTTGCAATATCCGATCTTTCTTTTCAATGTAGAAAGGAACGGACACCATTCTTCCAAGCAACAAATGGTGCATGGTGCTCAGCAGCTCTGAAGAGGGGATGGGTTCATTGTCTTCTTTAAGCTTACCTTGGTTATGGGTAATCAAACGTTTTAAGAAATTTAGGCTGCGTGTACTTTGAGGGTTTTCAATGATCGATAGGTGGATATTTTTACAATCAGGACTGAGCTTGATCACCTTGTAGGGTACTTCTGACAATGGTACTCCACTGTCGTAGCGTTGAAGCTCAATATAGTTCACATTTATTTCGTCGCCTGCTTTGGCCTGAATAGGTGTCGCCAGTTGAATGTTCAACCCTCTACTGGAAAAGTCGATGGTTTTTCCTTTTAGCGGCTCTGTATTTCCCAATTGAGCTTCGACAGGAGAATCAAATACAAACCTTGGTTCTGTACGGCGAGAGCTGGAATCAAAGTATATGCCTTGTGGCGAACCCACTATCTGACGAGTATGACGGAATCGATTGAGCTCCGAGCTTGGTATGCTAGGTTTTTCTGTTAACAAATAGTCGTGGCTGGTTTTCGCGTCGCTCACTTCTTGTAAAATACCAGTGTGTGTCAGAGTTTTGATGGTTTCTGACATTTCTGGTGCAACTTCTAACAAGTGTGAGATCTCGTCTTTAGATAACTCAAACATATGTAGCCGGAATACTCGCCAGCTATCGCGTCTAGCGCCTACATGCCAAAAGAGCTGTCTTTGTTCACGGGAAGCCTCTGGCAGCATCATACTGTAAAACAAGGTTTTATCTTGATGTTCATGAGTAAACGAATAGATAAAATTACTACTGGTCTTCATTCCCGGTGGGGTAAGAGGGGCCATGCGTTCACGATGAAAGAGAGTGCCTAAAGTCTGTTGGTTACGCTCGTCATGCCAATATGTCCAAAGCCCCTGATTAGCGTCTGTGAGCAGTGAATACCGGAGCTCGGTGCCAGAGAAAAACAGTGGAAGATTACTGGTGTGTTTTAAGTAGCTGTGCTCGTAGCCTCGAGAACGTGCCCGAAGAATATGATCTTGGTTGTCGTGTTTGGCTCGTTTAGAATTGTTTTTTAGCATCAGCTCAATGGCATGAGAAATTGCATCGGTTTCGGTGAGTTTCATCAATCGAAGCCATTTCACGCTGTTGTTTTCAAAGCAATTGTCTACACCAAGAATTCGATATTCGAGCGCTTCTTCTAATTCGGGGTTATTGGTTTCTTTCGCAAGCTGGACGAAGCGTGCTTCAATGACTTCACCGAGTTTGTAGTCGAATGCGCTTGGTACCTTAAACTTTGCACCTGAACACGATAAATCAACACTGACGCCGTGGATCTCTTGACCGGACTTTAATTTGATGTCTACTTGGCTTGCCATGCGTAAGCGGTTTTCTTGACGGCGTAAATCGTAGCCTAACCGAATGGCTTCTGCTTCATATGGGCTGTCGGGGTCGGTGATGCTGTAGGTCATGTTCGGGCGATTTTTACTCATCACCCTAAAGTTATTACGAGTGTTGACTAACGCTTCCCACACGCCTTCGGTATAGCCACCAAAGCGCTTCACTTTTTTGTGATAAGCATTAATCGCTACGTCGTCGAGCCAATGGGTTAGCTCCTCCAGCTTGTATTCGCGACATTCCCCTTGTACTCGTCCTCTCAAATCTATGGTCTTGGTGCATGGCGCCATCACACGCTTCATTTCCATTTTGACCAAAATTTTGACCGACGGATGCTCCCCTTCTGTCATTTGTGACAATACAAGGTCGAAGTCATCCGAACGATATACGGGTATGAGGCGCTCAACGAGCGAGAGTATTTCAGCTTGTTCCATTATTTCTGTTAAAGTACCTGTCCTAACTGGGTTATCGACGACGTAATCGTTATCTTTAAAATAATTATACTCTTATGATCAGAGATATGACCCCAATGTTAAATTTTTATTGTAAATAATTGAGGGACGGCAAGTTCTATGGCGAAAGCAAAACGTGCATATGTTTGTAATGATTGTGGTGCAGATTTCCCCCGCTGGCAAGGGCAGTGCAATGCTTGTGGGGCGTGGAACACCATATCTGAAATTCGTCTTGCCGCTTCGCCAACAGTAGCCCGTAATGAAAGACTTTCAGGGTATGCAGGCTCTGGAACAGAATCCAAAGTACAAAAACTGTCGGAAATTGATCTTCAAGAAGTGCCTCGTTTTTCTAGTGGGTTCAAAGAATTAGATAGAGTACTTGGCGGTGGAATTGTGCCGGGAGCGGCTATTCTGATTGGTGGTAACCCTGGAGCCGGTAAATCAACACTTCTTTTACAAACCATGTGTTTGCTTTCAAGCCAAATGCCTTCGCTATATGTGACAGGTGAAGAGTCTTTACAACAGGTCGCAATGCGAGCATCGCGATTGGGCTTGCCTAAAGATAGCCTCAGCATGTTGTCTGAAACCAATGTCGATAAAATTTGCCAAATTGCAGAAAAAGAACAGCCTCGCATTATGGTGATCGACTCCATTCAGGTGATGCATGTTGCCGATGTGCAATCGTCACCGGGTAGTGTGGCGCAGGTTCGTGAGTCCGCAACTGCTCTAACGCGCTACGCCAAACAGAACAATGTGGCCGTTTTTATTGTTGGTCACGTGACGAAAGATGGCACGTTGGCAGGACCAAAAGTGTTGGAGCACATTATTGACTGTTCGGTCTTGTTAGATGGTGGTACAGACACGCGTTTCCGTACTATGCGCAGCCACAAAAACCGTTTTGGTGCGGTGAATGAGCTGGGTGTGTTCGCGATGACAGGGCAAGGGCTAAAAGAAGTCAGTAACCCTTCTGCCATTTTCTTATCTCGTGGGGAAGAGGAAACTTCTGGCAGTTCAGTCATGGTGGTGTGGGAAGGAACGCGTCCACTTTTAGTTGAAATTCAAGCGTTGGTGGATTATTCGCAGTTGGCTAACCCTCGCCGAGTGGCGGTGGGGCTGGAGCAAAACCGCTTGTCTTTGTTGCTTGCCGTTTTACATAAACACGGCGGTTTACAAATGGCCGACCAAGACGTATTCGTGAACGTGGTTGGCGGGGTTAAGGTGACTGAAACCAGTGCCGACCTTGCGTTAGTGATGGCGTTATTATCGAGCTTTCGAGACCGACCATTGCCGAAAGATGTCGTGGTGTTTGGTGAGGTTGGGCTAGCGGGTGAAATCCGCCCTGTACCCAGTGGACAAGAGCGATTAATGGAAGCGTTCAAACACGGCTTCACCAAAGCCATTGTCCCAGCCGCCAATATGCCAAAAGGCGGAATTCAAGGCATGCAAATCCATGGTGTTAAGAAGCTGTCAGAAGCCATCGAAGCGTTTGATGAGTTGTAAGCTTTATACTCTTATCATCAAGATGACTTGGTTTAAAAGTTGAATGAAAGCCACCTCGCGGTGGCTTTTTTGTTTATTGAAGCTTCAGGTTACGGATTTCGTAACCGTCACTATTGGGAGCATAACCAGATTGCGTTGGTGGAATCAGGTGTGTTTTGTCGAAAAAGCGAATGATATCTAACGCACAATTTTTATATTGATCGTCGTTAAATGTCTTGCTGACCTTACGGTTCGTTAGTAAATAGTTGTTGTCTTCGCCCGTTTCTAAAAACTCCCATTGAGTGTATCGAGTTTGGGTATTTTCGTCTAAGCAATACAAGCGGACTTTGATCAACCCTTGTTCTGGGTAACGCTCATAATCCCAGTTGTTACTGGTGAACTCTTCCATAGACAGTGTTTTGCCGTAGATAGGGCAGAATGAGAACTGACCGCTTTTTGTCATGCGGAATGAAGAGACACCGCCTTTGCCAACTGCGTAGAAACGCTTCTGGTGAAAGATGTTGCGCGGTTCGTAACGCCATGCTTCATCAACACGTTGCCCCGGTTTATTTACTGTAAAGTTACCTACCGCGTCATCAATGTACATATCACAGCCCCAATTCGAAGGCATGTGACTTGGGTTTCCACTCATACACTGATTGAACTGTGGGCTACCCGCAGGGAAGAATAGGTTGCACATATCTGTATTTGGGTTGTCAGCCAACTTGGCGACTTTAACGTTTTGCACTAGCAATTGAGAAGCATCAGAATGATTGCCTCCGCTGATCACGACGGGAGTATAGGTACGGTTGGCAACAAAAACGGCGCTGGCTTTGTTCATGCCATTGACCTTGGGCGCATAACCATCGTACCCATTGACTGGGAAATCAATTCTGGGTTCGTTCACCAAAACCTTATGAGCACTGCCATTCGCTGTTCCTGATGTGATTTTGCCGTTGACCTTAACGATGACATTTTGATTACCACTCGCTCGTTGATAATCAAAGCTAACATTGTATTTGGCTCCTGGTATTGTTGGGATAAATGTGCGTAGCAATACAGGCGTTTGGTTAGCATTAAAGTTTAAGGCGTAAAGTTCTCCGCCAACGGAGATACGCTTATTTGGGCCGCAGTAGCTTAGGTCTGCTCGCAAAGCGGCACTGTAGTCCGAATCTGAGAAGACTGCTCCTTTCCGGCTTGCTATACCAATCTCCAATCGCGTTTCACATTGTTCATTGATTAAGCGCCTTAGCTCGTTATCACCCACTGCCTGAGATAGGTATTGATATTGAGTGTTACCCAAGATTTGATTTAACGAAGCTGAAGTTAGGTGAGCGGCAAAAAGCAGACGACCATTTTGAGTGTATGTTTCTGGGTTGTCGTGAGACAAAACGGTGTTATTTGGCGTAAGGTCAACCATTCCCCAGTTTCCATTCTGGAATTGGTTATGGAACCCACTGAAATCCTGAACAAAGGTGTCAGCTGTGGCTAAGGTTGGTAAGCAAAGTGCAGAAATGGTCAATGCTTTACTGAAAGGAAACGATAAGGTGTTCGATTTTGTGTAGTTTGCATCAGTGCTCAAACGATTAAGTTTCAAGGTAAATACTCCATATTTGAATCAATAGAACACTCTGGAAAGTAAGCAAATAAACTTGTGGTCTTTTATGCAACCTGAATAGATTGTTTTGGGTTGTTAACGCCTAAGACTCTTTTCCCCCAATGCCTTTGCTTAGTTAAGAGAGTGGTCGCAGATTACATTAAATAACCACATTGTTTTTGGTGTTTTATCCGAAGTCTTAAACACGTACGTTTGTCTCAATACGCGGAAATGGATTTGTGTCGTAGCCGAGACATAAGGAGGGATTCAAATAAAAAACGCCACTGTCATTGAAAGTGGCGTTTTGAAGTTAAGTTTTTTGATTTTTAATGCCTAATTTTTCCTTTTTAAAACTATTGTAGTTTTAAATTACGGATGTCAAAGCCATCGTTATTTTCGTCATATCCAGCCTGAGTGGTGGGTATGATATGCGTACGGTCTTCAAATTGTAGTGCGAGCAACAAACAATGTTGGTATTTGGCGTCGTTAAAGGTTTTATCTATTTTCCCTTGCGTGACCAAAAGGTTGTCGTCGCGTTCAGTTCCTATGGTTTCCCAACGAGTTTCTCGCGTACCGTTAGCCGCTAAACAGTTCAATTTGGCAAGCACATAACCTTGTTCTGCGTAACGTTCGTAGTCCCAGTTGTTTGACGTGAACTCTTGCAAGGTGATTTGCTTGTTGAAGATAGGGCAAGCAGAAAGTTTGCCGTTGTTCGACATGTTGAATGTGGAAATACCGCCTTTGCCCACTGAGTAGAATTGTTTCCAGCTGAAGATATTTTGAGGGTCGTAGCGCCACGGCTCACTTAGTGCTCGTTCGCCTGCTTCATCAACTACAAAGTTACCCAACTGAGAGTCGATGTTCAGGTTACAGCTTATTTCAGAAGGCACACCCGTGGAGCCGCCATTCAAGCAATTCTGCAGTTCAGCGCTTCCAGCCGGGTAAAGAAGTTCGCAAAGCTCTTTATTTGGGTTTTGCTTCGTGACGAATACTTTTACGTCTTTCAACATTAACCCATAAGAGTCAGGTAACCCTTTGTCGCGAAAGACGATTGGTGTATGAAAACGGTCGGCTTTAAAGTGAACGACTGCTTTGTTGAAACCTTTTATAAGGTTAGTGTCGTTCAACTGAATAGGAAATTGTAGGCGATGACCGCTGATCCCAACGCCACCATGTCCATTCACTGTCGCACTCGTCACTTCTCCACCGACATTGTTGATAAGGTCGCGGTAGTAGTTATTCGCTTGTGAGGTCGGTGTGTAGGCGCGTCTTTGATATTTAAATACCAAGCGATACTCCGCACCCGGAGTTGTCGGTACAAAGGTGCGAATGTTGACTGCGGCTTCATTATTATTGAAGTTAAGAGGGTAGTACGTTCCACCAACATTTAAGCGACGATTTTTAGGGCAATGTGATGTGTCTGAATCTAGCTCTGCAAGATAACCCCCGCCTTTGTATTGTTGACCGTAAGTTTTAGATGTCCCCACCTCCAATTGAGCTTCACAGTGATTATTGATACGGCGGCGAACTTCTTCTTCGCCAATGGTGCTTTCCAAATACTGGTATTGCGATTTCCCGAGCACATGACGCATGGTGCGCTTGGTCCAACGAGGTTCAAACAGTAACGTACTGCCTGATGTGTAAGCTTGTGGGTTACTAGGCGTTAGCTGCTCACCGGAAGGCGTAAAATCAACCAACCCCCATGTGCCGTGCTCTAGCTGATTTTGATAGGTATTAAATAGTTGGGTGTATTTGTCTAATGTGTCTGCTGCGATAGGGAAAGCTAAGACTGCAGAAGCTAGGCTTAAACTTGCCAATGTTTTTTTTTATCATGACTCTAATCCTTGTGTTTAACAGAAACACTCAGCAATGCAGCCTACCTGAATGCATACCACTGCGATGTTAGGTACTGTCATTTTGCGTCCCGATTTTTCAATCAGTTTGCCCTAAGAGTGGTGATAGATTAGAACAGGCAGAAACGAAAAAAAGGCTAATATAAATAAATTCTTAACTTCGATTTACAGTCTTTCTTTTAAGAATAAGAGAGAGTGAAATTCGCTACCATCCATGTGTTCGTGACATAAAAAATGCCACCGGCAAGCGGTGACATTTTAGGAAGGTATTACTCGAAAAGGTGTTTAGTTTTCGATACGCATAGCACGTACATCAAAACCATCACTGTTCGCATCGTAACCAGACTGTGATTCTGGAATTAGGTGCGTACGGTCAACAAAACGTACTGCTGTAAGCAAGCAGTTGTCGTACTTAGCGTCGTTGAACAATTTGTCGATTTTCTTGTTTGTGATTAGATAATTGTTCTCTAGCTCAGTTTCAATGACTTCCCAGCGGCTCGCACGGATACCATTGTCAACACAAGAAAGTTTAACTTTCACTAAGCCTTGCTCTGCCCAACGCTCGTAGTCCCAGTTGTTCGCAGTGTACTCGTCCAGTCTTAGACGCTTACCTTTGATAGGACAACCAGAGTATTTGCCGTTAGAAGCCATGTTGAACGTTGTGATGCCTTCTCTACCTACACCGTAGAAGTTCTTAGTATGTAGGATATTAAGAGGGTCGTAACGCCATGGTTCACTTGTCGCACGGTAACCTGCTTGGTCTACCACTACGTTACCAAGTGTAGAGTCCACTTCAAGGTTACAGCTGATAACTTCAGGTGCTGGCTCGCCACCATTCAAACAGTTAAGCAGCTCTTGGCTACCTGCTGGGAATAGCACTTCACAGGTTTCTTTATTTGGATTCACTTTCGTTACATGGGTACGTACTTTGTTCACCAAGATACCGTATGAATCAGGAAGACCTTTGTCTGCAATAGCAACTGCAGTGTGGAAGCGGTCTGCCGTAAATTTAATACGTGCAACGTAGAAACCGTGACCATCGCGGCTAGCGTTAGGAGCGGCTGGTAAGCTCACACGCTGACCATCAAAGCTTGCGTTTGAACCACCATCCAGTTTTGCTGATTCGATATCGCCACGAACCCATACTGCTACGTCACGGTATGCATTGTTGGAACTATTGTGATAGTTACGTTTAGTGTAACGAATTTCAACTTCGTACTCAGAGCCCGGTGTTGTTGGGATAAATGTACGTAAGTTTACTGTAGAAGCGTTGTTTTTAGGGTAAGACAAGTCGTAACGCTTACCGCTGACATAGATAGCAGGCTTGTGCTTCTGGCAGTGATAAGTATCTGAATCTAACTCTGTCAGATACTGTTTCTTTTGCTCCCACCAAGGAAGTGGGCTGCCGAAGTTATACGTTTTATGTTTACCGACTTCTGCGCGAGCTTCACATACTTGATCAACAAGGCGGCGGATTTCATCTACACCGATGCTGTTGCGAAGTTCATCAAATTGGTTTGAGCCCAGCATTTTTCTAAGTGTGTTCCAAGTCCAGCGGACTTCGAATAAGATGTTTTGATTGCTGGTGGTGTAAGCAGCTTTGTTACTTGGTGAAAGCGTTTGATTGGGTGATAGGTCAACGGTTGCCCAATAACCCCAAACTTGATTCTTGTAGCTGTTAAAGTCCTGTACGTACTCTTCAGCTTTTGGTTTGTTATTATCGATGACACTTGCGGGTACAAATGCTTGTGCTTGTGTGGCTGCAAATGCAACTAAGCCTGCAACTAAAAGTTTCAATTTCATTACTCTAAATTCCTTTGTGTTTTCGTCTCGGTAAAAACACTCAGCAATGCAGCCTACCTAAAAGCAAACACCCTAGAAGGTTGTTTAGGTACTGTCATTTTGCGCCCTCATCTCTCAATGAGTTAGCCCTAAGAGTCGCGGTAGAATACATGATCTCCATTCAAAAAAAATGCAGGAAAACAGGCATTCTCACATATGCTACTGATATCTTATATCAGAGATAGCTAATTTAGATTACGGGAATGAGAACCGAAGAGAAAAGGAACTGCATAACTCCGGGGTTGGAGGAGATTGAGTCATGCAGTTCAACCTAAGGTACTAGACCCTAAGACTTCTAATTTTCGATACGAAGGTTACGAACGTCATAACCATCACTTGCTGCGGAGTAACCAGGTTGGTCTTCCGGGATAAGGTGCGTTCTGTCTACGAAGCGAATCGCGCGAAGTAAACAAGACTGGTAATCATCATCGTTGAACACTTTATCTACTTTCTTATTAGTGATAAGTAGGTTATCTGGACGTTCAGTTTCTAATGTTTCCCAGCGTGCTACACGTATGTTGTTCTCGTCTAAGCATGCTAGTCGTACTTGAATCCAACCTTGCTCTGCAAAGCGAGTGTAATCCCAGTTGTTACCAGTGAACTCTTCTAATCTTAGTGTCTTGCCATAGATTGGACAGCCAGAATATTGACCATTGTTCGCTAGTCTCAAGGTTGAGATGCCACCTTTACCTACGCTGTAGTAGTTTTTCACGTGGAAAAGGTTGTTTGGATCGTAACGCCAAGGTTCGGCTTCAGCTCGATATCCCGCTTTATTTACCTTGAAGTTGCCTAACGTCTCGTCGACTTCTAGGTTACAGCTCAACATATCAGGTGTTTGTTCGCCACCAGAGGTGAGACATTTTTTCAGACCGCCGCTGTTTGGTGGGAAGAACAGCTCACAGGTTTCTTTAAAAGGATTAACCTCGGTAACTTCAGTTTGGATTTCATTGATCAATAGACCATACGAGTCTGGGTGACCACTGTCTGCTAATGCAATTGGTGTGTAGAATCGATTTGCTGTGAAGCTAATAGTCGCTACGTTGAATCCATCTTCTTGGTTGGCGTCAGAGATTGAAGGATTGGCTGGCAGGCGTACACGTTGTCCAGTAAAAGTAATATCGCCAACACCTTGCAGGGATGCTTCTTCAAGCGCTCCACGAACCCAAACATTCATGTTACGGTACGCTTGTGCTTCTGTAATCCCGAAACGGCTATAGTTGTAATTGCGTTTGTGGTACTTGATGGTCAGTGAGTATTTAGAACCTGGTGTTGTTGGAACAAAAGTACGCATATTCACAGTAGAAGATTTCTGTGGATAGGAAAGAGGATAAACAACACCGTTTACAGTAATATTTGGATTGTTGCGGTTACAGTGATAGATATCTGAATCCATCTCCGCGACATAGCCACCAACAGAAGGCGCACCGTAATTGTATGTGCGTTGTGTGCCTACTTCGATGCGAGCTTCACACTGTGTATCAATAAGCTGGCGAAGCTTTTGAACCCCAATTTTCTTTCTTAAAGTATTGAAAGCTTGCTTTCCTAACATGCGACGCATGGTGTTCCATGTCCAACGCACTTCAAATTGAAGTTCATCGCTGTCATTAACATATGACGCTTTATCTGAAGGGGTTAGGTCTGGTGTACTAGGTGTGAAATCCACGGTTCCCCAAGAACCTCGATCGGTCTGGTTAGCGAAACCGTTAAAGTTCTGAGTGTAAGTTTCTCCAGATACAGCAAATGTTGATACTGTCGCAAGAGCCAAAGTAGAGGCAGTTAAGAGCAATCGCTTAGTCATAACGTCCATTCCTTGTATTTATAGTGAGTGCGGTGCTTATCGAAATACCGCTTTTATAGACAATCCACTTAAAACTTTCTCCCCAAGTTCAAAGTGGTAAATTGGCAGCCTGTCGTTAACGGGTTTACCAATAAGTGTTGGGCGAAAAATAAGCTAAATAGGCAACTTCGCCTACATGATAAAAGTGTTAATTGATGAGGTGGAGGTCAGTCTGGGAAGTGAGTTTTCTAGTACTTTACTAAGCGCCATGAACTATGTAATAAAACCGTCATATATATCTATCTAATTTGCTTGATAAATATTGGTGGGGAAATAGGTGGTATCAATATTGATACCCTTTCAAGTATTACATACTTTGTTTGAACTAAAATTATAAAAAAGTACTTTTTTTGTCTTCTTATTGTGATCTTCTGTCAGTAATTTGATTGTTTTTTATGTTGACATCCGAGATTTTCACCGAAGAAAAGAAGAATTATTCGCTGAAAATGTCTTCTTGAAGTAACTTGATCTTAATGTGCGACTTAAAAACGGAGCCTTCATTGAATTCATCTTCATATTGGAACGAAACCCCTGTCTATTTTGCTTGGAAACAAGCACTGCATAATTGGATAGACCCGCAATCTCCGCAATATCTTTCACCAGAGAAGCGGGTGGCGGTGTTTGATTTAGATGGCACCATGTGGTGCGAGAAACCGTATTTTGCCGAAATCTTCTTTGTTATTGACAAGTTAAAAGTGGCTTTGCAAGAGGATTTGGATGAAACGGTTCGCTCTCAGGTTTCTAAAGCAGTAGCGCTGGCTGAAAAACAGTTTGCGGGTTCTGGGATGGTTTTAATCGATGCCTTTAACCTTGCATACCCTGATTACTCGAACACACAGTTGGAAATGATGAGTGGTGAATGGCTGGATAGAGCTAAACATCGCGATTTCTCTTGTTCTTATCTGGATCTCGCTTATCTACCTATGAAAGAGTGGATAGATGAACTTCATTCCCAGCAATTCACTTGTTACGTTTGTACTGGCAGTTCCGAACCATTTGTTCGTCCATGGATTGAAGCTGTGTTCGGTATTCATGCTGATAAGGTATTTGGATCTGAACTGTATGGTAAAAGTGGAGGTCAACCGATCGCACTCAATATAAATGAAGAGAAAGTGTGTTCTGTTGAGTCTCGTTGTGAAATCGCTCCAGTATTGGTGGTCGGGAATTCGGACGGCGACTTTGAATTGTTAGAGTGGACGTTAAAGAAGAATCCATCTGCTCAATGTTATGTGGTTGACCACGATGATCCCGAAAGAGAGTACCAATACTCTTTAAGCCACTCCATAGAACATTGGCTTGAGCAAGATAACACCCAGTTAACGCGTATTTCTATGAAGAATGATTGGTATCGTGTCTTTACAGACAACCATAAAAAAGTCTAACCTTTGAATCTGAAAATGTGTCCCCACTACTTATACTTGTACAAACTCGAAATGCAGAGTTCAAAGATCGAATTTCTTAACTAAGAAAGAAGAGTAACGCTCGTTGAGAAGAAGGTAAGGTAGCCGAATGGCAAACCTTTTCAAGGTAATGGAGTGTTTTCAAGGTAATGGAGTGTAACGGGGCATGGTGAGTTAACGCGTATTCATCAAATTGAAAAACTTTTAAGGCTACTTTTTACTTCCAAGAGCTACTTTTTATTTCAAAATAATGTTAAAAAGTTTTTTTTCTACAAATGCACGCAAGGGTATCAGTCTTGACAGATTGTGATATACTCTGCGCGCATTTTATATCCTATTAATAGAGTAAGACAATGGCAGATTTATCGAAATACAGAAACATTGGTATTTTCGCGCACGTTGATGCGGGTAAAACCACAACGACTGAACGTATCCTTAAGCTTACTGGTCAGATCCACAAGACTGGTGAAGTTCACGATGGTGAATCAACAACTGACTTCATGGAACAGGAAGCTGAGCGCGGTATTACAATTCAGTCGGCTGCAGTAAGTTGTTTCTGGAACGATCACCGTCTAAACGTTATCGATACTCCTGGACACGTTGACTTCACAGTTGAAGTATACCGTTCTCTTAAAGTACTTGATGGCGGTATCGGTGTATTCTGTGGTTCTGGTGGTGTTGAGCCTCAGTCAGAAACTAACTGGCGTTACGCGAACGAATCAGAAGTATCTCGTCTTATCTTCGTAAACAAACTGGACCGTATGGGTGCAGATTTCTACAACGTTGTTGATCAGGTGAAGAACGTACTTGGTGCTAACCCACTAGTTATGGTTCTACCAATCGGTCGCGAAGATGAGTTCGTTGGTGTTGTTGACCTACTAAGCAAAAAAGCTTACGTATGGGACGATTCTGGTCTTCCAGAAAACTACGAAATCCAAGATATCCCAGCTGATATGGTTGACGACGTAGAACAGTACCGTGAAGAGCTAATCGAAACGGCTGTAGAGCAAGACGACGACCTAATGGAAGCGTACATGGAAGGTGAAGAGCCTTCTATCGAAGACATCAAGCGTTGTATCCGTAAAGGTACTCGTGATCTAGCGTTCTTCCCAACATTCTGTGGTTCTGCATTTAAGAACAAGGGTGTTCAGATCGTTCTTGACGCTGTAGTTGATTACCTACCATCTCCAACAGAAGTTGATCCTCAGCCTCTAACAGACGCTGAAACAGGTGAACCAACTGGTGAAGTTGCAACAGTATCTGCAGACGAGCCACTACGTGCTCTAGCATTTAAGATCATGGACGACCGCTTCGGTGCACTTACGTTCATCCGTATCTACTCTGGTGTACTTAACAAGGGTGATACAATCCTTAACTCTGCTACAGGTAAAACTGAGCGTATTGGCCGTATGGTTGAGATGCAAGCAGATGAGCGTAACGAACTGACTTCTGCACAAGCGGGTGACATCATCGCTGTAGTAGGTATGAAGAACGTTCAAACTGGTCACACGCTATGTGATCCTAAGCACGAGTGTACGCTTGAGCCAATGATCTTCCCAGAACCAGTAATCTCTATCGCTGTTGCTCCTAAGGACAAAGGCGGTTCTGAGAAAATGGGTATCGCTATCGGTAAGATGGTTGCAGAAGATCCATCATTCCAAGTTGAGACTGATGAAGATTCAGGTGAAACAATCCTTAAAGGTATGGGTGAACTTCACCTAGACATTAAGGTTGATATCCTTAAGCGTACTTACGGCGTAGACCTAATCGTTGGTCAACCTCAGGTAGCTTACCGTGAGACTATCACTCAAGCGATTGAAGATAGCTACACGCACAAGAAGCAGTCTGGTGGTTCTGGTCAGTTCGGTAAGATCGACTACCGTATCAAACCAGGTGAGCCAAACTCAGGCTTTACGTTCTCTTCAACAGTTGTTGGTGGTAACGTACCTAAAGAATTCTGGCCTGCAGTAGAGAAAGGCTTCGCGTCAATGATGGAAAACGGTGTTCTTGCTGGATTCCCAACTCTAGACGTTGAAGTTGAGCTATTCGACGGTGGCTTCCACGCAGTTGACTCATCTGCAATCGCATTTGAAATCGCAGCGAAAGGCGCATTCCGTCAGTCTATGCCTAAAGCGGGCGCTCAACTTCTAGAGCCAATCATGAACGTTGACGTGTTCACTCCAGAAGACAACGTTGGTGACGTAATCGGTGACCTTAACCGTCGTCGTGGTATGATCAAAGACCAACAAGCTGGTACTACTGGCGTACGTATCAAAGCTGATGTACCTCTATCTGAGATGTTTGGTTACATTGGTCACCTACGTACAATTACTTCTGGTCGTGGTCAGTTCTCTATGGAGTTCGCACACTACTCAGCATGTCCACAAAACGTTGCTGAAGAAGTAATCGCTAAAGTTAAAGAAGAGAAAGAGAAGAAGTAATTCTTTTCCTCTAACGTAACTTGAAAGCCCCGTCAGCCTTGCTGGCGGGGCTTTTGTTTTATTAGACGCTCTTTAAGTTTTGGATGCCATTAGGTTATGTGTTTTATGGGTTATGTTGTTCGTTTTCGAACGTAATGGCTTTGTGTAATAGCAGCGTTGAACGTTTGGCTCTCTACCAATTCAAAGTTGAGTGGTGCGCTTAGCTCTCCAAACAAAGGAGAACCTCCACCTAACAGCACAGGAATAGATGTTAAAATCAATTCGTCTATCAGATCTTCCGCTAAGAAATTTTGTATGGTGATCCCACCATCAATATACAAATCGTTAAATCCCTTTCTGTTTAAATCGTGAATCACCGTTTTCAAATCGCCGTTGATTAGAAAAATTTTATCTTCGTATCCTTTGGGCACTGACGCCATGGTGTGACTTAAAACAAAAACGGGTTTGATGTATGGCCAATCAACGCCAAAACTCAAAATGGTATCCAGCGTATTTCTTCCCATGATTAGACCGTCAACACGCTCCATCAGAGCTGAAAAGCCCATATCATTGCCCTCTGGAGTTGAAGCAGAGTTAAGCCAATCGAGATTGCCTTCTTTATCTGCAATATATCCATCGAGGCTGGTCGCAATAAAAACGATGTTTGCCATGAGTGATCTCCTTTTTTAAGGGGGAAGTAAGTGACTTGGCAAATAAGTCAGTTTAAATTATTCTACAGTGTAGAATTTTAATTAGAGTTTAAGAGAAAAGAGAAATGACTGTCAAGAAGAAGCGAGGACGTCCAACGGGCAACAAACCTCAATTGAATTCGGAAGCCATCCTTTCCACAGCAAAAGCGTTGTTAAAAGAGCAAGGAAAATTGCCGAGTATCAGAGGGGTAGCTACTGCCCTCGAGGTAGATGCGATGGCGATTTACTATTACTTTGAAAACAAGTATGCGTTGCTTGAAGCGATCACCACATCGCTTATTGAAGAGATCTACATGCCCACATCAACACTTGAATGGGAGGCAGAATTAAAGGCTTTGTGCGCGAGCTATGTTTCCCTATTGGATACCTATCCTGGTCTATTGGAAACCTTACTTACAATGAGCTCCACAAGCCCAGCGGAGGTGTTTTTTGAACGCTTTAAGTTGGTGACGCAGCCACTTGAACTCAACGATGAACAAGAAAAGCAGGCATTAGACTTATTGGGAGATTACTTGCATGGTTTTGCTTTAGCGATGAACTGCAATCAGGATAAAGACGCGCTAAATATACAGATGCTTGATGGCGCATTAGCTCTTTACTGTATCGCTCTAAAGAATATTCATCAGAGCGACTAGAGGGAGGAGAACTTAACTCACGTTCTGTGTTTTTTTCCATTCCACTTGAGCGAGTAGTCCGTTTCGATGATTGTTAACCCTTCACGACCAAGGCTACAAAATTCTTGCACTTGCTGCTGTATCCAAGTGGCAAATGTTTGGATTTTTTCACGGCGAAAGTAACCGGAGGGAGCACATAGAAAGTAATTAAACTTAGGCTTTAAGCCAACATCGCCAATTCGCACCAACTTTCCTTCTTGCAGATAACGATAAGCGAGGCTGTGTTTAACCAACGCCACGCCTTGTACAGATAATGCACCTTCTAAAACGAAATGCGAACCGTCGTATTGAAGGGTGGACTTTCCAGCTTCTATACCAAGTGTTTGCTGCCATAATTGCCAATCCATATCTGGCCACATATCTTCAATTAGATCGGCTTTACTTAGATCTTCAATAGTGTGGATCTGATGTTCTTTTTGGTAAAGCGGGTGGCAAACTGGGTATACCACTTCATCCATGAGCCAAATGCTTTCGACGTTTTTGTAATTCCCCGTTCCATAGCGAATGCATAAATCGACGCTGGAATCTTGGAAGGTAACCAATTCATTTTTGGGCTCGATAAGTAAAGCAATTTCTGGATGTCTTTCTCTGAAATGGCGAATTCTAGGTACAAGCCAATGTTGAGCAAAAGAAGGAAGCGTGGAAATGGATAAGCGATTTGGATCGGGATCTTGGTTTATTTGTCGAATCCCATCCTGTAAGTGTGCAAAGCCTTTTTGAGCTTGTCTGAATAACATTTCGCCTTCATGAGTTAAGTGAACTTTCCTATGCTGTCGGACAAATAACTCGGTTCCAAGCCATTCCTCAAGTAGCCTAATTTGTTGGCTAACTGCAGCTGCCGTTACAAATAAACGGCTAGCCGCTGCTTTAAAACTTCCCGATTCCCCAGCAATATAAAAATAGTAAAGCCCTTGAAGCGGCGGCATTTTATCTTTCACTTAAGTTTTCCTTAACTCAATGTCAATTTCTATCGTTTGTCTACGCACTTAATTTGATTAATTATTAACCCCGAAGCTTAAACTAATCAAGGAGGAAATGATGACTGTATCAGCGATTTATTCGGCACGAGTAGTGGCAAGAAAGCCGGCAGATTTGATTAAGAAAATTTTCTCTGAGATTAAGCGATGGCATCAAAATTACCACACGCGCAAGCAGATGGCGGAAATTCCTGAGTATTTGCTTGATGATCTCGGCTTAACTAAAGAACAAGTTTACAAAGAATCTCATCGGTCGTTTTGGGATTAACTCCAAGTTAGCGACCTTCCTGTATCCCGTTTTGTTGTCGGCGTAGGAGCTAACAAAACGCTTAATGTGTCGCGCACTCAGCATGATTATCATGCTGAGTTTTTTCTTTTTTGGCGGCAATCTTTTTGCTGCAAAATCACATCGAAAGATCAACAGAGCCTAGGGCTACGTTCTCTGAAATAGTGGATACTTCGAAATGCATCCAATCTGAGAAGGCTTTGATTCGGTCACGACGTGGAGAACTCGGGTCGGAATACAAATGAAATTTCAGCCCCGGTGTCATACCGATATCAAAAGGTTTTACAAGTAAGCCACGTTCAATGTAATCAGATGCTAAACATTCCGTTGCTAAACAAGCTCCGTGACCTGCAATGACGGCATTCATGGCTAAATCAAAAGTGCCTACTTCCATCCATTGAATGAATGATTTTTCCATTTTTATATCGACAAGTTTAAACCAATCTTCCCATGGGAAACATTTCGATTCGTAATGTATTAGCCAACAATCGAGCAGCTGTTTCGGGTCAGTAAAATTAATGGAATTCGCGAGGGCGGGAGAGCAATATGGAAAAATTGGTTCTTCCAGCAACATGTCTTTAATCAAGCCTTCAGAATTTTCCATGTCGTCGCCTTGCCAAACTGCCACATCGATGGTTCCGTGGCGAAGATCCAAATCGTCACAAGTCGTGATTACTCTGATTGGAATATTTGGGTGCAACATGGAAAATTTCCACAGCCGAGGCAGTAACCAGCGAGAGGCAAATGAAGGTGGGGCACTCACCGACAATACACCGTCGATGGGTTCGTTGGTTATTTGATTCAAACCTTTCAATATATGTTCAAAGCCACGAGAAACTTGCCCGAAAAGTGTTCTTCCTTTTTCCGTTAATGCCATTTCTCGACCTTGGCGTATAAATAATTTACACCCCAATGCCTCTTCTAGTTGGCGTATTTTCTGACTTACTGCCGCTTGGCTAACAAATAGCTCTTCTGCCGCTTTACTGTAGCTGCTTAAACGCGCTGCTGTTTCAAAATATCGGAGCCCTGATAAGTGGCGTAGTCTTGAGTCCATAACTTCTACTTATATTATTTGTAAGTAATCGTCGTTCGATTATTGCCTGTTTGAATCTCATAATAACGACAAATGATAAGAATTAACAAGCGGAACATGAGGAGAAACATTATGAGAATTGCACTTGATTGGGGTTTTGATTTTGAGGTTTCATTTCCTAACTATCAGTTTTCTTGGAGTTTTGGTGCCAAAAGAAAAAATGGACGCTCAGTGAAAGAGAAGGAACACTATTCGGAGCTTTCCGATATGTCTAAGCACCTTCAAAAAGATGTTGGCGTTGAAGTTACTTCGACAAGTAATCGGGATTATGTACGATTTCTATAAGTCGAGGTTATTTTAAATGTGTAGAAAAGAAGGGGGAACGACCACAACTGATATTTGATAGCGTCTAAATAACGAACAGTATCGAGTGGTAAGAAAGAAAAAGGGAACCATTTGGCTCCCCGAGTTAATCAATGCGATGGGTTACTCAATACAATGAGTTGGCGTTACTCTTCCCAAACGATAAGTTTGCCTTTTGGCCAGTTTGCCCCGACGTCGTGATATTTCTTCTCCAATATATGGCGCTTAATTTTAAGCGTAGGAGTGAGAATGCCATTCTCGATGCTCCAAGGTTCTTTTATCATGAGCACGCCTTTAATCTGTTCATGAGATTCTAGCGTCTGGTTCATGCGCTCGATGACTTTAGCAGCACGTTTTTCATAGCGAGCTGGATCGAAATTAGGGTAGGCATGAGGTATCGCAAGTAAGATTGGTGCCGGTAACCCAGAACCTATCAAGCACATCATTTCTACTTTGCTGTACTCAAATAACTTTTTCTCAATAGGTACGGGAGCGACAAACTTCCCTTTGGCCGTTTTAAAGGTGTCTTTCTTTCTACCTTGAATGGTTAAATAACCATCGCTATCAATAGAGCCAATATCGCCAGTGTGCAGCCAGCCGTCTTCATTAAATGATTCTTTGGTGGCTTCATCATTGTTGTAGTAACCCGCAAACATACCTTGGCTGCGCACGAGAATCTCTTCATCTTCAGCAAGTTTCAGTTCTACGCCAGGGCCAGCATTGCCCACAGTACCAATTTTATCGGCTTTAAATGGGTAGTTGAGCGTACTGTATGCAAAGGACTCGGTCATCCCCCAAGCTTCGGTAATGTTCAATCCAACGGAACGATACCATTCCAAAAGTGCAGGAGAAACCGGTGCTGAACCACAACCCAATATTCGAGCTTCATTCAGTCCTAGCCCATCTGCCAGTTTCTTTTTGATGAGTGAGTTAATGAATGGGATTTTCAGCAATATGTTCAGTTTTTTCTGAGGTAACTTTTCTTGAATCCGCTGTTGGAAGACCGTCCATAAACGTGGAACGGAAATAAACAGTGTCGGTCTTTGCATCTTCACATCTTCAATAAAGGTATCCAAAGATTCTGGGAATGCGGTCATAACACCTTCGCGAATCGATGTACCAAAGATATAGACGCGTTCTGTTATATGAGCGAGAGGAAGGTAGGACATCAATCGATCGTTACCATTACTGTCTACACCTAGGTGCTCAATCAATTTCTGGCTCGACCAATTGAATGCACCGTAAGTTAACATTGCGCCTTTCGGTAAGCCCGACGTACCCGATGTGTATACGATAGACATCAGTTTGTCGTCGTAATGCTCAGGTCTTAGTTCGCTGGGGGCTTGGTTGCTAATCAGTGTCGTGAACTCATATTGGCATTTTGGCGCAGAGTCGTAAGGAAGCGATAGGGTGATCAAGTCACCTAACTTATTGATGACTTCGGTTGTTGCGGCAGAGTCATCCAACTTGCCTGCAATAAGCGCTTTACTGCCACTGTGCGTTATACAGTGTTCAATCGTCTCGCTACCGGCGGTTGGGAAAATAGGGACACTTATATAGTCTCCCAACATCAAAGCAAGATCGGTGATAAACCATTCCGCACAGTTTTTAGAGATCAGCGCTATTTTGTCCCCAGGCTCTAAACCCAAGGATTGCAATGCGGAAACCAGTTTAAGTGCTTTGTCGGCCACATCAGCGTAGGTGAATTCTACAAATTGTCGGTTAATGATCTGTTTGAGGTAAACCTCATTCGGGCGTTCTTGTGCCCATTTCAAGATCAGTTCATTCGGAGGTGTGAGAGAGCATTTCGCGTTATGTGTCGTTTGAGGCTGAACCATCAGGTGACTCCATGTCTTTTTTATAATGAATTGTAATTGTTATCATGATGTTAAACTAGTCGTTAAGTATAGCCTCGGTCAACCGTAGTATTCAAATTTTGCGATGTCTTGAGATCGTTTACTCACTTGATGATGTTAGAGCAACTTGAACGCCGAAAAGTAGACAGATAAATGATGTTAAGTATTTTCGGTAAAAGTAGAAATGAGGTCATAATTTTCCATTCTATAGCCAAATTTTCTTTTCGAATCATTACATTATTTCTCGCCGTTTTTTTGTTCTTATATCGTGCTTATCTTTGTTTGAAGATCTAACTATATCCAACTAGCCTTATAGATGAGAGACAGTTCTCTGGCAGATAATTGGAGTGAAGTATGGGTTCAGCAATTATACATCTCATCAGGATCTGTACTGGCAAGGTGATAAAAAACCAATCCGGCGTTACTGCAATCGAATATGCGATTATTGGCGTGGCATTATCGGCAATCGTGATCGCGATATTTGACAATGATTTACAGGTATTCCTTTCAGAAGCGATCATTTCTATTTCTGAAGGTGGATCGTCATCTTACTCGGAATAAATGTTTGGTGACTGATTCATTCGTTTACTCGAGCAGTAATGGTTTACTTGTGGTTTTACATCGCTTCAATATTGTTTTGTTCATTAGCGAGAGTAAATTTCTTATGTCGTTAATTGGACAACATCTATTGATAAAGAAAGACGAAATTCAGTAAGTTTAATGCGCACAAAAAATAGTTTATTTCTATATGTTCCTCTCTTTTTTTTGGTTTCAACCATCAGCTTTGCTTCGCATCTAGATCGCCAGTCAAACGGTCTCGTTATTCATTGTGATGCTCCAGTAATTGAATATCACCAAACCATTGGGTTGGGGAACGGAACAACAGGCAAGTATGTAAATCAAAATTTGGACTCGTCTTTTATTTATGCACAGCCTCATTTTGATGCTAGAGCAAAGCCAATTAATCAGTGGCTTATTGCCGATATTCAAAACTTAGGTGTAGATAAAAAATGTGCAGAATACTTGGTGTCGCGTGGTGAGGTTTCGGTAGCGAGAGAACCCGACTTATTAGCGTATGTCACGTTTACTTTTAAGCAAGACGAGCTGACTCAAGAATCTATGTGGGTACTGGATTATATCGCTAAATCGGTTACGCAAAGCTATTCGTCTTTACAACTTGAAAAACGAGCAGACCAAAGCGGTAATCACCTATCGTTGTCGATAAGATTATCCGATGAGATCGAAGCATACCTTGCTCTATATGATATCAATCCTAATACCTTAAACCTGTCGGAAAGACATTAAGGCAAAGGCTCAATGATGAATCACACCTTCACGCGGATCGTGCTCGGGATGCTGTTCAAGAACTTGGGTAATGTAGCCTTGATGATCTCGAAGTACGTTAACGCAATTGCCATCCAGTTTTCCATCCGCCACCATTTTCTCTAACTCAAGAAGCGCCGATGTCACACACCAAGCTTGGGCATATGGGCGGTGGCTGGTTAACGCATCAAATATATTCGCGACTGCAACAATCCTTGCTGAAACAGGAATGTCACTATGGCTAGCCCCATTAGGGTAACCACTGCCGTCCAGAAACTCATGGTGATAAGCCATAATATCTTTGAGCACTTGAATACACGGGTGTTTAGGAGAACCTAAATTGTGAAGGATCTTGTTGATGATGATTAAGCCTTTATCAACGTGGCTTTCCATGACTTTTCTTTCTTGTGCGTTGAGTGTAATTGGCTTGAGCAATAAGGTATCGGGTAAAGCAATTTTGCCAATGTCGTGGAGGCGAGAAAACAAGTGAATATGCTCAATGGTTTCATCATCTAGCTCGTATAACTCTGATACCTCTAATGCAATCAACTTGGCGTAAAGACTGACTCGCAAAATGTGTTCGTCAGAATCGCTTTGCGCACCAGGGTATATGTCTCGCGTCAATTCAGCGGAAGTTAAAATGGAATGCACCAAGGAATATTCCGAGTTTATGGTGAAGTTGATTTGTTCACAAAAAGGCATTAACTCATTTTGTACTTGTGGGCTAAAAACATGGCTTTGGTGAGAATTGAAGTTAATAAACCCAATGAATTGATTGTGGTGGTATGTCGGAACGGTAAATGAAGAAAGATAGCCTTGCTCAATTAACCATCGTGAATGGTGTCGATTGGAATTGACCGTGGTCGCAATGTCATTGATGACCCGATAAAGATTTTTATTGGCACATTCTTGAAGGGATCGACATTCCGAAAAAGGGTATTCATGGTGGCTTAGTGTATTTCCATCCGTATCGCTTTCAGCGTAGGTGCGAAGAAGATCCAAATGCGCGTCGTATAAGGTAAATGAGATCCGATCCACTTGAGGTACTTTATCTTTTATTTGATGGTGAACATGCTCAAGATGTTGGTTTAAAGATGCCATTTGACTTGGAAAAGAATGAAACGACTGACGCTGCCGAATAAACATAACCACGATCCTCTATGTCTAAAGCCTTGAGTGCGAATTTTTATTAATAAATGTGCACTTAAGATAAGTGAATATCTAACGATCAAGTCTAGTCAAGGAAACGATCTTTTGCAGAAAAAATGCTCAATAAATTAGCTATTAAAGAAAGTGGAAAAACCGAGCGGATCAGGCTCGGTTTTTTCTTAAATTTGGGCAAGCCTTAAGGCATTAATTGACCAAGAAATATGCCAGCGGCAATGAAAAATGCCACAAGAGTAATGATGGGAAGTTTACGTTGTTTCAACAAATAAAAACCGGCCAAAACGACAGCCATATCTGCCCCCATTAATACACCACTGGTAAAAACAGGCTGGTAGAGAGCCGCTAACAAAAGACCGACTACCGATGCGTTTACACCTGCGACAGCCCCCGCTAATTTGGGTTTGCTTGCCAACTCTTGCCAGTTATTTAATACCGCCAATAACAGTAAGAAACCCGGAAGAAATACCGCTATGGTTGCCAGTAATGCGCCAACAACAGGAGACGTGGGTAAAAGCTCGTAGCCGATGTAAGTAGCAAAAGTAAACATAGGTCCAGGCACGGCTTGAGCTGCGGCATAACCAGTAAGAAATGCATCTTGGCTGATTTGTTCACCGACAATATTTTGCAACAAGGGCAGTACCACATGACCGCCGCCAAATACTAAGCTACCTGCTTGGAAAAAGTCACTGAACAGTTGGATCTCTTTCATTAAATTACCCGCGATAGGTAAACCTATTAAGAGAGCAGCAAACGCAATGAGAGGCATCCAGTTGATTTGTATTGGATGGGAAGTGTCGTTTTCTTTCGGTTGCCCTTTCAAAAAGGCTTGCCCTATAAGAGCGGCAACCACTAAAACCACCATCTGCGTATACAGATTAGGAAATAACAGAAGTGCCATAGCGGTTGCAACACACAAGGCAATAGTTATTTTATGCTGGCAGAAATTCCGATACATGCCGATCGTCGCATCGGCAACCACAACAACAGCGAGCAATTTCAGTCCGTGAATGACATTTTGGAAGAGGCTGGAATCCGTGAGTTGGCTACTGAGAATAGCCAACCCCAACATCAGAAGAATGGAAGGCAAAGTAAAGCCTAAAAAAGCCGCCGTTGCCCCCGTAATTCCTCCTTTGCGGTAACCGATCGCAAAGCCCACTTGGCTAGAACCTGGCCCAGGTAAGAATTGGCTGAGTGCAACAATCTGTGCGTATTCTTCTTCACTTAGCCATTTGAGCTTTTCAACAAAGGTATTTCGAAAGTACCCAATATGCGCTGCTGGGCCCCCAAAGCTTACCCAGCCAAGCAGGAAAAAGGTTTTAAAAATCGAGAACATCTACCAAGTCCAATTTAAATACAGTGGTTATTGGTAGAAAGACTACTGGCACAACATAAATGATTCAAATTGATAGTTTTAATATAGAATATGAATGAAATGGGTTTGGGTTTTAGTTTGGTTTTGGTTGCAAGTAATAGTGGGGCAGGGAGTGAGGTATGCGTCTCGACATTAATTGGAAAAGCATCGATTTAAATCTTTTGGTGGCATTTTCTGCCTTGTTTGAAACTCAGAGTGTGAGTGCTGCTGCCAAACAGTTGCATGTGAGTCAATCGGCGATGAGCCACAGCTTGGCTAGATTACGAGTGCTTTTGGATGATCCGTTATTTGAGAGGCATGGTCATACCATGTTGCCGACCGAAAGAGCACTTTCATTAGCCTCTACCGTCGAGAGCATATTAGATAAAGTGACCGGAGAGCTGCTGTCTCCCAAAGTCTTTTTACCCAAAGACTATAAAGGTGTGTGCCGAATAGGTTTAACGGACTACGCTGAATTTATTTTTTCTCCCCTTCTATTTGACGATATTTCCCAGCAAGCGCCGCATTGCCAAATCAGCTTTGTTAACGTTAATCGAAGTAACTATGTCCGATTGGTTGAAGAGCAAAAATTGGATGTGGTGATTGGCAGTTTTCCAGATCTAGACGCACGTTTCCAAAGTGAACACCTATACGATGAAGAACATGTTTGTTTGTTCGATTCCAATGTGTTTGGCAAAGTTAAGCAGTTATCTTTGGAACAATATTTATCGATAGATCATGCGTTAGTCAGCCCGGGCGGCGAACTGGTCACCGGTATCGATAAACATCTGGAACAGATGGATGAATCCCGTCAGGTACGTGTAGCAGCAGGGAATTTCCTGACTATTCGGCAATTACTTTGTCAGCGAAAGCTGCTTGCCATTGTGCCCAAGCGAATGGCACAAATTGAAGGCTTTGATGACCAACTGGTGATGGCTAAGTCACCCATTGATGTGAACGACTTTGCTATATCTTTGATTTGGCCATCACGCCAGCACACCAGAGACAAAAATATATGGCTCCGCGAATTGGTAAAAGAAGAAATCAAATAGTCTTTGCTCTATTACTTTGCGAGTGCAATTTCCTCTATCTTTTTTGCAAAGTTCTTATCGAAAGGTATCTCGAAGCATTTTGTTAAGTTGGTATCAACGTCAGCTTTGTACTTGGCGCTAGATTCGTAACTTTTTACGAGTTCGTGTACACGCACAAATTTTTCTGGGTCTAGAGTACTTTTTTCAACAATTCCAGCTGACAGGGTTCTAAGATCTTCAGTTTCATACCCCATACTTTTCATGTAGTTAAACAGGCAGTTTACATGGGCAAAGTTTAACAATTGCTTGTGCTCTAGTCCTGCGTAGGAAGGAGCGCATACAAGCAGTGCTGTAGATAGGAGCGACAACATTAATGCTTTGCCTTTTTTCATTTACGGAGCCTCCCAAAATAAAATTCTATGAGCAGATGAATCGTAGCTAGCGTAGACGCAATCTTCCCCATCCCAAAGATCAGCATGTCCAGTGGCGTCATCCCATCCGTTAACTTCAAATATAATAATACCTTTTTTCCCTGATATTTCTTTTTTATATTCACTTGGGATATAAGTGCTGGGAGAACCATATTTTTCAGTTAGGTATTTGATTAAAATTTTCACACGAAAAATGTGCCAATTCTTGTTTTTGCCAGAAGAGACTTGAGCTTCCATTCTTCCATTTGGACCTACAGCTTTGTAGTATGGGATTTTGTGTCTCCCCCCTGAGCCATTTAGAGCTTTAGAAATTCTAGTAGCACAAGCATTTTTAAAAACACCAATTTCGTAATTTAAGGCTACTTTCCCACCAATCTGCGTAAAAACAGTAGCAGCAGGTAGGTTTGGAAAGTTTCGATTTAAGGTTTCCCAGTTTGGTAGTTGCATAGTGTCTAAGTCCCAATAAAAACTATGTGGATAATTGTTTATTGAATAACAATATTCAACTTGTTTATTAGTAATTTAGATGTACCATTAGTTTAATGCTGAAATGAATGTAATTGAGAGTGTTGTTTTTATTTCATTAAGCTATTTGTAACGAATATGAGGTAACAATTTGATAAGCGATTTAAACTCCATTCCCGTTTTCTTAGCATTAATGCAAACCCATTCTACTCAGCGCGCTGCGCTAAAGATTGGTCGCTCTCAATCTTACGTGTCTAAAGTATTGGCACAGCTTAGAGATGAGTTGGGTGATCCATTATTTGTTCGTGGTAGTGATGGGCTGACTCCCACGTCTTACGCGTGCGAAGTCGAACCCAAACTCAAAGCAGCGCTAGAACAAGTTCAGCAAGCCCTTCACCCAGAAGAGTTTGATCCCAGTAAACTGGAAAGCATCTCGTTGCATTTGGTCGAGCCGTATCTCGTGGCGTGTGGGACAGAATTGATCAAAGCGATTAGGGAAGAAACCCAAGCCGTCATCGAATTAAGAACTTGGCAACAAACCAGTGAGTCTCTTATTTTAGAAGAAGATGTCGACCTTGGCGTTCATATTCTTAGCGACAAATCTCAGCACTTCTACCAGAAAAAATTGCATAAAGGCGCGGGTTTTATCGATGGTAACCCTAGCGGAGAATATGTGAAGTTTTTGGTCTCGGGCATCAATGAATATACGCACCACTTTCATGCAATAGACCCATCAATAGAGCCAACGATTCAGATCGATAACTATGAGTTAATGAACCGCTTAATGGAAGATTGCTACACCATTCGCTACGCGCCTTTTTCTGGGCAACAAAATGTGACACCAATTGAGCTGGATGTGGCCATCATCGTTAAGGCTTCTCAACGTAACAGCCCGAAAACTCAATGGTTAATGGCGCTGGTGGAACGAGTCTTAGAGCAGAAAGCTCAAAGCTGGATGGAGAAATAGCGCAGCCAATTTATAGGAGACTGCGCTGTCGATACATCAACCAATATTTACATGGCAGAGAAGTACGCTTTGTAGGCTTTTAACCTCACCGTTGCCGCACCAATGATATCCATAAAGCCAAGCATTTCATGTGGCTTAGTCGCTGATATCCAACCAGAACCGGTTGCGCCAATGGGGACATTGTAGCCCTGAGGTTCTTCAAATTCGATGATAACAGTTCGCCCGTGCGTTCCTGCATTGTTATTGACGTGTTGGCGTACGTGTTGTGTGCCATTCACCACCGATACTCTCGCTTCCCCTGTTCCCGCCGTAACACTATGAACACGCCCTCTGAATATTTCACCGGGGTATGCATCCACATAAAATTCAGCAAATTGACCAGCCTTAATGTTGCGATAGGTTTGATCCGCAATTCGCATTTCCACAAACTTTTTCGACGTGTTGTATAAATGCATGTTACCGACACGGGTGCCTTCAGCAAGGTTAGCAATCGACACCTGTCCATCAAAAGGTGCGCGAACCTCTCGGCGATCATTTTGCCATTCGGCTGTCGCGATCTGCGCTTCAATCGATTTGATTTGAGCAAACACTGCCGCCACTTTTGCGTTGTTAGCATCGATTCGTGTTTTGGTGTCGTCTCTATGTGACTCTTGAGCAAAATCGTCCAGCTTTTCCAATCGACGTAATGTTTTCTCATCGTTGGTGATCTGATGTTTTAAGGCAACAATTTCCGCTTCTGCTGCTAACTTTTGTGCCTGTAGCCCTTTGACTTGTGAATCCGTATCTTCCGATTTCAGTACGTAAATCAAGTCGCCTTCGCGGACGTGTTGGTTGTGGCTTACCAGTACTTGTTCTACCTCCTGACCAACGAGAGGGCTCAGTACTGCATGAGGGGCTTTTACTGTTGTACTGTCGGTTAGGTCTGCTGGTGACCAAAAGCGATGCGCGGTAAACAACATAAAGGCGATAAAAGCGCCTAGCCCCACCATCACAACCGCATTTTTAAGCGTCCAAGCCACCACTTTTAGCCTGACTAAAATCCAACAGATCAGAATGTAAGGGAGCATAATCTCTTTCATGATTACTCCTTAGTACTTTTGGTGATGTGAAGACCTTTACGAATGATGTTGGAGAGCGAGTCTGAAACAATATCCCAACGAGTAAAGGCAATAATGATAGCGAGTACCCACCATGCTTTATCAATAAACAACCCACATAGAGAAAGCGCAAACACAATTTGGGTATGAGCGGACGACATTTTTTGTGCTTTATGAACCGCGACTTCGTGTAACTGCCATAATAAATACAACACATACACAATCACACTAATGGTGACGCAGAAAATGACGCCCATAAAGAATTCAGAATCGAGCAATACCAATATGCTGGGGTAACCATCCACAAAGTAAGATTCTGGCAGTTCGGTACCATGAATCGTGCTTAATTTCGAAAATACCAGAGACGCGAAATACAAAGTGCCTAGACCGATTGCGGCTTTTATGAATGTTACTAGCGCGGTTTTTATAACTTTGCAGAGCGCTGATGTTTTGGCATTTCTAAAGCTAGATGATGGTATTGCTTTCCATGAAATAGAGTTTGATGGCGTTCCTTGCCTCGGATTCGAGTGGTGTCGAGACATTGTGATTGACCTGTTGTTACGCTTTGGAATCAGCGTAACAACGGTGCGAAGTAAAAATGGAATAACCGAAATTCCATTTTAAAGAAAGGAGATGAGCTAACGCTTAGAATGCTTATCTTTCTCCACTTAAGCTGGGCGTTTTTTCAGTGTGATGACTCTGCTGTCTTTAAACTGTTTTTTCGGTTTACCAGAACGCTCGCAATGCCTGACTAACCAAGCTTGCACTTCCAGTTTTACATTGCCCGTGTTTGAGCGAGTGAAAGCCAGAGTCATAAAGTGTTCTTTATTCTGATAGTAATTTTTCAGCATGTACCATTTGCTGACGAGCTCCGATTTTGTGCACCATACATCTCCGTATTCAACGCCTTCATTGTGACCAGAAAAGCGTGGTAGATTTTTCACCCTCTTGGGTGTGGCTGCGGAAAATTTCCCGCCATCGGATGCAGGAATGTTCGACATAGGAGAAGAAATAACTTCATGCAGAGTGGCGTTTTTACTGCCAATCTTAACGCTGGCAATTCGACCGTAATGCACATCCCCCGACAAACACAGTATGTCGTTTCCAGATTCGGCTAATGCATCGAGCAGTTGCTTGTACTGGCTTTCATAGTTGGCGAGGTTGTAGTCCGACTCGGTACCCGGTTTAACGATAAGTGGTTGAGGCAACACTAACACGCCCACTTTATCGAGGCTTTTTGCCCAGTCGATAAGCTGTTTAAAGACCTTACTGGTGGTCAGCGATTTTGGCGGTTCACGTTTGTCTCTGTCTGTTCTTAAGTCCACAAAACAAAAAGACAAATCGTCACCAATATCGAACGTTCGAAATGGGGTAATCTGCTGCACGTTTTTAACGCCATCTTTCGCGCTTCTCGTCCACGCTGCTTTTATCTTTTTGGATAAAGTAATCGCCCACAAGTACGGGTTGGTGCCTTGGACATATGGGTAGTTATTCCAATATTCATGATCATCGGCTAAAAACCAACACCCACCATGTCGGTACATCTTACGGTTGATATCCCACGTTTCTTCATAATCCGTCGCGATTCGTTTATGGACTTCATTAACCACGGGTGAGAGTGAGTCCACCCCAATATCGAGATACACCTGATCGCCTGTAAGAAATTTAACATGAGGTTGTTCTTCAGATTTTCCCTGAAAATACAAATGCGTGTACGCTTTCGCCGCTTGTCCCTTCTCATGCTTGCCGTTGTAAAAGCAACTTCCGAGCATGGCTACAAAGGGTTCGGTTTCTGAAAGCGAGGTGGGTAAGGTCTTGAGTGTGCCTGTTTCTAGTACCGTTTCCTGAATGGTTTTACTGTGATCTTCACCACAGCTAAACGTGTGCTCACCGCGAACAAAATCGACGTAATACGTTTTATTGGGCTCTAACCCCGTGATCGTCACCACCTTAAAAAATCGCTCACGTAGTTTGGTAAACGGTCGTTCCCAGTCTTGTTTCTGTATGGGATAGGTAGCGATGGGCTGACGCTCTCGCTCAGTGATAGGCTGAGTGAACACGTTAACGGTAAAGGTGTCTGGTTTACCTTGGTATTCAGATAATGTACCAACCCAGACTTTTGCTTGGTGTGTCCCTACCTCTTGAATCACCAAATTCCATTTGTTCTTGCTCATCATCAATCCTTTGCTCTATCAGGCGATAAAGCAGGATTCGCCTATGTTATATGGAATGTCCGCCTGTTATCTTTGGGTTAATTGGTATTATTGTCAATAATATAAGTGAGAAAACACTAGATAACATCAGCCTCAAACCTTGCCGTTCTTGCTTGAGCGAGTGTGCAGTTGGTTTTTTCCATTAGTTCATTCAGCGTTATGTTCGGATTAGCCAAAATGAGAGCACTCAGTTGATCTGAAAGTGGAAGGTGCAGCTCTCGCAATGCCTCAATGCGTTCGTCAATTTTCTTGATGATGAATTGGTAGGTTTCATGGTCTATTTCAACCAAAGCAGTAGAAAAAGCCCGCAAGTTTTCAAAGTCGGCGGTAACTTGCCAATTTCTCGAACGACGAATCCTTTTCAGCTCCGCTTGGTGTTGAAGCGCAATGGATTTTGCACATTTGGCGTTTTCACCCCCAATCCGATGGATAAGAGAAGGAAGTGGGATAGAAATTTTATTTTTGCTCATAGTGCGAATTGTGCATGCTAATGATCGTAAACGCTACATTTCGCAAAGGTTAATGTAAAAAAGCGCAGGGAGCCCTGCGCTTTGAGTTTTATCTTTAAAGGTTATTTCCCTAAATTCATCGACCACATTCTGGCTACGTTTTCAGACAGGTTGGTGAGGTTTTCCCCTGCTTCTTGAAACGCGGTGGACAGGTCTAAAGCTCGGGGTACAGCAGCAAATACAGCATCGATGCCACACTGATATGCGGCTTGGTAGTTTTCGCCTACGCAGCCAGCAAGTGCAATAACGGGTAGGTCATATTTTTTCGCCAGCGACGCAACGCCCATCGGGGTTTTTCCGTGCGCTGTTTGCCAGTCTATTCTGCCTTCTCCGGTGATCACCAAGTCTGCTCCTTCGAGTTGGTTTTCTAAGCCAACGGTTTCGAGCACAATGTCTATTCCTGGTTGCAATTTGGCGTGGGTAAATGCAATCAATGCGGCACCCATACCACCAGCTGCACCAGATCCTGCTGCATTTATGACATCACGACCGATTTGTTTGCGAATGAGCTGACCATAATGATTCAGGTTTTGATCGAGCAGGCGAATGTCTGCTTCGGTTGCGCCTTTTTGCGGGCCAAAGGTTGCTGATGCGCCTTTACTTCCACACAAAGGATTATCGACGTCACTAGCGACTAAAATTTCACATTCAGCCAGTCTTGAGTTCAATCCCGACAAATCAATTTGCGCGAGTTCTTTTAATCCGCTGCCATTTAACGAAATAGGCTGACCATTGTGATTAGAGAACTTGGCGCCAAGTGCTGCCATCATACCAACGCCACCGTCGTTTGTGGCGCTTCCCCCAAGACCAACGATGAGTTTCTTTGCACCTCGTTCAAGCGCGTGGTTGATCAGCTGTCCTGTACCGAAAGAAGTGGTCAGTTTTGGATCTCGCTGGGAAAGCGATACATGATGAAGGCCGCTGGCGGCCGCCATTTCAATAACCGCTGTTTGATTATCGCCAAGCAACCCATAAAATGCGTCGACTGAGTTACCTAAAGGTCCTGTTACCGCAAGATGAACTAAGTGACCTTTTGTGGCATCAACCAGTGATTGCACCGTACCTTCTCCACCATCAGCGACAGGTACATGAACGAATTCACTGTCTGCCCACACTCGGCGAAAACCAGATTCAATGGCCAGACACACTTCTTTTGCTGTCAGGCTTTCTTTAAATGAATCTGGGGCGATAACTACTTTCATATCACTCTCCTAACGCGGTGATGATTACAATAAGATGAGGCTAAGAATGTAAACCAATACTATGGCAGTGATACCTTGCACCAAGGTTGCCATCGTTTGGGCTCGGTATGCCAACCCAACGCTCATGCGGCTAAACTGAGAGACTACCCAGAAGAAGCTATCATTTGCATGAGATACCGTCATTGCACCCGCACCAATGGCCATAACTGTAAGCACTCGACCCATTTCTGAATCCAATCCTAATTGAGCAAGCATTGGGGCAACCAGCGCAGACGTGGTAACCAACGCCACGGTTGACGAGCCTTGAGCCGATTTAAGTGCGGCGGCAACGATAAACGGCATGAAAATACCAATACCTAGTGCCGATAATGTTGTACCCAAATATTCGCCGAGCGGTGTGGCTTTTAGTACCGCACCAAATGCACCACCTGCACCAGTGATCAAAAGAATAGGCGCGGCAGCGGTGATACCCTGGCTAATACGCTCGCTAAACTCAGCCGCTTTGTTGTCAGACTTAAGCAAACGAATAGACAGCAGCAGACCAATAACCAATGCCGTTAGCGGCTGACCGAAGAAGTTAAGCGTATCAAATAAGAAACCATCGCCCAATGGCGCACTTGGGAAGCGAGCAACCGACCCTAAACAGATAAGCAAAATAGGCACAAAGATTGGCGCGAATGCTTGTCCAGCAGTGGGCAGTATACCGTAGGATTCTTTCAGTGCTTTCCAATCAACATTATCCGCTGGGTTTTGAGCTTCTTCTCCATCGGGTTCTACATCTTTGAAGCGATTTGCCCAAAGCATACCAGCGAGTGCTGCGACACCTGCAACGAAAATACCGACAGCGATAACAATACCTAGATTAGATTCCAACCCAAGGTTACCGGCAGCAGCAATAGGGCCGGGAGTCGGTGGAACAAAGGTATGAGTTGCGTATAAGCCAGTGGCGAGTGCAACACTCATGGCGACGCTAGAGGTTTTCATTCGATTTGCTAGTGACTCTTTAAGTGAGTTCAAAATGACAAAACCTGAGTCACAAAATACAGGTACAGATACGATGTAACCAATGAGCGACATGGTCAGTGTCGGGAATCGGTCGCCGAGCACTTTAATGACGGTATCCGCCATGGTGATAGCCGCGCCACTTTTTTCGAGAATGACACCGATAATGGTCCCTAACACAATGACCAAACCGATGTAGCCGAGTATGCCTCCAAAACCTTTAGCTATGGTTTTGGCTATGCTGTCGGCAGGGAGCCCGTAAGCGAACGCAGCGATAAATGCTGCAACTAAGAGGGCGAGAAAAGGGTGTAACTTAAATTTGGTGGTTGCGACGACGATAAACGCGATCACAGCCAGCAGGATTAGTATAAGACTCATAATAACTCCGTTTATTTTTGCCACTTGTTTGCGCTTTTATGCAGTATTGCTGTTATGTGCAATGTTCATCGCATTCAGGCGTGTGGAGTGGCTATATTTTTCCAAGCGTAGGTATTCCTGGAATGCAATTCCCGATCATTCTGGTTTGCTGATCTTAGTTGGGAACAAGATTATTATCGGAGCTTATTGAGCTAAATCCTTTAGGCATGCGTGACAAATCAACTTCCAATGTGAAGCTTTATTTTTGTGCTTATGCACAGTTTTAGGGTTGTTTTGTGATCTGGCTTGCAATATAGAGTTCGACTAATCCGGTGAAATTTTTTGGAGAAACAAGGGTGATTTTCTCTATCTTATCCAACCGGTATCGTAAAGTATTTCTATGTATGTATAAGGCTTCGGCGCACAGTTTTTGATTTCCTTGGTGTTCGAATAGCGCGTGTAGTGTTTTAAGTAGTTGCCCGCTTTTGTCTTCCTGCATAAGCTTAACGATTGGTTTACATAATTGGTCACCTTGCCAAAAGTTAGCTAGTGGCGAGAGCAAGACGGGTATGCGCATCTCTTCAAATAGGTATTTGTTTTTTTCTGGGTGATGCTTTTTTCCAAAGTGCAGAGCTTGCCGCGCACTTTGATAGGAAAGGTGGATGTCGTTGAGGTTAGGAAAGTATTCCCCTAAGGCGATATCCAGTTGATTGATTCCTTGCTGATTCAATCTGTCGAGCAAAATATCGATGCGCAAGCTTTCTTGCTCGCTGTCCCATTTGCCATGTCGATTGTGGCTGGGTTTCAGTACGACAATCTCATGCATTGAAATAACCGCAACTAAATTGTCGCGTTTAGGGTATTCCAACAATTCAACAATTTGCCGAGTTTGCTCTAAGCTGAGTGGAGCACGTTCTGAATGCAATTCAATCACTACGGCAACACGAGGTGTATCAAGGTCGATATCCAAGCGTGCCGCCCAATCTTTAAGTTCAGCTGAGGAAACTTCATTTTTGATCCACGCAGAAATGAATTCCTCTTTATGTCTTCTGTCCCATTGGAGTTGTTCGATAAGCGCCGCTTGGTCGACAATCATTTCAGCTGTCATCTTGACCAGTGATGCGTAATTTCGAATAGAGTTAGGATCGCCAGTAATGCCGACCACTCCAATCACTTCATGCTGGCTTTTCATCAGCATGTTGATACCGGGCTTTGCGCCTTTAAGCGACTGACAACTTTGCTGGGTTACTTCAACGGTATCCCCATGTTTTAGAGCCAAAAGTGCGCCATCATGAGTTTGACCGATCCGGTAAGAGTCGCCACTACCTATAATCACACCAGCTTGATTCATCACGTTGATGTTATTACCAATGATCGCCATGGTTCGATCGACGATTTGCTGGGCAAGTTGCTGTTCTAGAATCATTATCTCGCCTTAGCGTCTTGCTGAATCAACGAGGTTATCGATAAGAGAGATATGCTGATTCTCAACACCAGCTATCCTTCGGTATTTGGGCTGTTGGCGATCGTTTTCAAGAGGGTGATGCCAACCTAAGGTGGACTGCATGAAGTGCTCGGCAAATTGAGTGGAAATGGATAAGCACCCAGCCAGAACGGTATCAACATAACTTTGCATAATGGGAGCATTGGTGCAGGGAGGCGCTACTTCGTCTTTCACATACATCCAAATCTCGGCACTGGCATCGATAACCGTGTCGGATTCAATTTGAGAAACAGCTACCTTGATACGGTGATAGCCTGCTTCACGTTTGTCGAACTCCAGAAGCTCTCGGTCATCAATCTCAATCAGAACACCGTTTACTGATCCTTTACCACTCGTCACAACTAATGGTGAGATTTGATAACTGCCATCCACCTTACTCCAATGTCGGTTGAAGCCGCACACTATTGCTGGGTAAGCGTTTCCTGTCTGCCCAGTTAACTTACGAGATTCAGAGTTAATTAAGCTGCCATATCCGAAGATGTACATAGGTGAGCGAGTTCCTTTTCAAAGCGGGTCAATTAAGTATACAAGTATTCCATGAACTTCAAGTTTCGTCGAATTGAACGGTGTTGGAAGAGGTTGCAATAAAAGCGCTTTCAAAATCCAAAACAGATTTGAGCTTATTCTTTTCTATTTAGCTCAATTGTAGTGTGGCTATATTTTAGTCAGAACGATAATTTAGCTATATTTTCGGTTGATACTGATATGTCCATTCCAATAAAGTTTAAATTTCACTGGTATTTAATTATTTTTTGAATTGTTAATTGTTTTTTTATTAGCTCTTTTTGTTTTGATTTACTCGTATTTAAATTGTTAGGTCATAAATTTAGTGTTTATAGGAATATATATGTTGAGTAGTACTTAATAATTTTCTAGTTCTTTTCTAATCTAGCTGGTGATTATTGCCGTCTCAAATATCGGAAATTAACATTTAAATTTACAGTCTCCTATTCTGAGCTATGTGTGTTAGATTTTAATATCGCCCACACTCGTTTTTTTAATATATAAATCTATCACTAGCACTTTATCTCTCTTCTAATTACTTGATAAGTAAAGTTTTATTTTTTATATGCGCTTGTGGTCATATTTATTTTTACCTTTAATATTGATCGAGTTGTACTTGTTTTTGAACCGCCTCACAAATATTAATGACAAAATTAAAAATATTATGAAAATATTTATTAGTTGATCTTTAAATACGCCTGATACTTTTCTGGTTTCCAGTAGTACAAAAAAGTATTAATAAAAATAAGGTTATTTAAATAAAAAAGGAATTGGGGGAATTAGAAATGAAATTCATCAAAAAGCTTGCGTTAATTTCTTTAGCAGCAGTAGCACCTAGCGCGATGGCAGCTACAGATACATTTAACTCTAGCATCAACGTTTTAGAGCCTGTATCTATCTCTAAAACTAACGACCTAGATTTTGGTTCTATCTTCACAGACCAAGCGACTAACGTTACTGTTGCGACAGCAGATGCAGGTGCAGCAGCATTCACCATTACGGGTACAAGTGGTAGTACAGTAGACGTAACGGTTGATACAACAGCTACAATGGGTGATGGCAACGGTAACAGCATCGCTGTAAACAGTATCGCTCCAGATAACGCTTCTCCAGCATTAACAGGTGGTACTGCCACGGTTAAAATTGGTGGTGTGGCAGACATCCTTGGTGCTGGTACTTTGGTTGCAGGTAACTACTCTGGCACAGTTAACATTACGGTTGTTTATCAATAAGACACCGGCATAAGGTGGCTTTGTGCCACCTTATTTTCCCTACCTTCATATTATGCCGCGCTTCTATTTGGGGCTTTTGCTGTTTTTGTGCTTGGTGAGCTCTGCTCATTCTGTTGCTATCGAAATTACGCAATTAGAACCCATGGAATTTGAAACCACTGTCGGTGGTTCAAAAACCGTTGTGTATCTGAAACCTTCTGTATCGACTAATGGCGTGTTTCTCTTTCGGGTCACAGGTGATCCTTCAAGAAAAATTCAAGTTAAAGTAAATGGTTCTGAATTTCGAATGATTAATTCACAATCAGGTCGTCATGTTGTTGTGAAGCGCTTTAAATACGGATGCGGGTTGAATAAGAGGGGACGAGTTCGGTTAAATGGTCAAGGGCAATCAGGGGTGTTGTGCATTGGAGCAAGAGCGGTAGTTAAAGCTAGCTCTCAGTCAGGCATGTTTTCTGTTGTTGTCCCATTCACAGTGAAGTATTTATGAAGTTTCTTTCCTTAATTTTCGTTTGCCTTATCGGGTTCAGCCAGGTTAGCCATGCGCAACTAAAAATTGCACCAACTCGTATTGTGGCCGAAGGTGAACAAGCCTCAACCCATAAACTGTTTGTCGAAAACACAACATCAGAACCTATGAGGGTCAAGGTGTCGGTTGTTTACCGGTCGGCGCTAGTGGGCAATGATAAATCGAAAACACGGCTTCAAGATGACATTGAAGTTCAAGAAGATTTGAGTAAATTTGTCAAAGTATCTCCGCCTATTATTGGAAACTTGAAACCCAATCAAAGACGAACAGTTCGCGTAAGAATTCAAGGTTTACCAGCGGAATATGAAGAGGGAGAATATAGAACATATCTACTTTTCCAACCCGTTCCACTGTCTTCTCAGCAAGCGAATGAAAATTCAGATGGTCAGGGCATGACCATGAACCTGGATTTTATTATTAACACTATGATCCCCGTTTATTCGCAAAAAGGGGCGGTAGAGCATCGCGTGCATTTGGAGTGTAAAGAAAACGCCATTCGAGTTCATAACCAAGGTAACTTTCAACTTAAAGGTAAACTTGTGTCTGGAAATGACGTGCAAAACGTTTTCTTGGTTCGAAATGCGTCGTTGGATAAGCCTGTTCGAAATTCTGCTGGTGCTCAGTTTATCGTAGATGATCAAATTGTGAGCTCCTGTCAGTAAGTGTATTTATTTAACTGAACCAGCTGTGTGAAAACGAGCTTTGTGAAGTTCAGCTCAGTGAAACTTAGTTTCATAAAATTTAGCTTTTTAAAGCTAAGCTTAGCGAGATTAAGAGCAGTATTTTTTGCTCTGTTAGCTTGTGTATTCGCATGGGCGGGATTGGCACAAGCAAATGATGAGAAAAGTGCTGACTCTGACCTTGTTGTAGCGGATATTGTTGAAGCTGATATTGTTGAAGCGTACGTCGAATTGTTCATGCGGTACGAGCACGACAGCTTTTATCGAGTCATGCAAAACGCCAGTGAAGAGCCTTATTTAGCACTTCAAACCTTTGCGACACAATGGCTTCAGCTCGAAGGCGGTTGTCGTAATCAAATATGCTTGTTTTACCAGCCAAAGGATGTACAGGAGCAGCGGCAACCGTATCAGCTGGATTTAAACTTAAAGCAGTGCATTCTTCCTAAAAGCAAAGAAATCCACACCATCGACTATGTGACCGTAGAGGGGGAAGAGTGGCTTCATTGGGCGTCGTTTGTCGATTGCTTTCCCGTTTCCGTATTATGGGATCTGGATACCTACTCTCTCAAAGTAAAACTCCATTACAGTACCTACAAAGAATTAGAAAAAAAACTTGCTCAGCGCCGAGCGATAGCAAAACAAAAAGCCAAAGAGTTGGAAGATAGGAAAGCTCAAAAGCGTATTCGTCCTGCGCCTGCTACAACGGCTTCAGCTCGAATCAAAGGGCGAGCTGAATTCTCGTCTAATAACCAGCCGGAATATAACCTAAGAACTGATGCTTATCTCGTTCATCAAAATGCGCATTTAGAAGTCTCTTACGATACTAATGCGCCAAAAGAGGTGGAGTATTACCAGTTTGAAATTACGCCTTTTCCATTAGGGTATCAGCTTCAAGTCGGGCATGTTGTGTTGGATTCAGGCTTAGCCAGCAGCAGTGAAACCTTTGAAAATGGTGTGTACTACTCTAGGCTTAAACCCAAAAAGCAATCAGGACGCTTGGTGATTGAAGAGCAAACCTTACCCAACACATTTGTTGACGTGTATGTGAATGATATTTATCGCGGAACGCTGAGGTCGGATGCCTCTGGACGCTACAGCATTTCTGATTACCCTTTGTCGGCAGGAGACCAAGTTGAACTGCATGAAATGGTTCGCTCTGGTGTGGTGGAACGGAAAACCATCAAAGTTGCCGACATCGATGAAGCTCTCCTGGATAAAGGTCAATGGGATCTAGAACTTGGTGCATCGATCATTGAGGAAAACACTGGTAAGATCCAAATGAGTTATGGAGCAACTCACTCATTAACATTGGTTGGATCCGCTTATAACACGAGCGACTTAACGACTGGAGGGCTCGGGTTACGTTGGTTACCAACACACTTTCTCTCTATTGCATTTGAGTGGCTACCGTCTCAACCTGTCATGCCTGCCACTATTGAATTGGCTGTCGGTGAAAAACATAAGTTTGAGGCGGATATAAACCATGTCGATTTATTTGGTCGTGATCCTAAAAAGCGAGAGCATCAAATTCGATACCGCTATTTGGATAATCCCATCAGTTTCAATTTGGATGCGACCTATGACGAAAATGAACTCATCGTCATTCCTCAAATCCGAGCGCAAACCGCTTCTTCACAATTTTTGACCTTGGAGCTGAAAAATCGGCGTACTTCTCAAATTATCCGAGATGAACTAAGCGCTAAGTACGCCATCCATACGCATGAACACGGCTCAGTTAACCTCAGTTCTACTTTTAGTGATGGTAATAGCCCAAGGTATCGTGTCGGATATCGTTATCTGTGTTCTAACTGTTTTTTTTCTGGTTGGTGGCAAACACTCCAAAGTACCTACAGTACTCAGCTGACGTGGCAAAATGCCAAATTTGGGTATTCAGGTAACGCTAAATGGGAGTTAACACCAAATTGGTCTGGAGAGGTTGCTATTAATGACGACAGCGTTTCTCTTGCCTTGGAAACAAAATGGGGAGGAAGGTTATCCAAAAACGACGAATCAGTGGCGAGCTTAGAGCTTCCATGGGAAGAATTTATTTACGCCGAACTCACTGGGCGAGTACTCGATAATCACGACCAACCAGTCGCTAATGTTGAGTTAAAAGTGAATAACAAAAAGGCGATCAGCGACGCCAATGGAGAGTTTCATTTTACAGGTGTTGGTTACGGAGAAGATCTGCAACTGCATATCGATGATTCAACGTTAGATCTCAACCTAAAGCCAGAAGAAAACCCGATGTATTTCCACGCTGAGAAAGGTGGGAAAACACACATTGAAGTGCGGGTAAACAAGAGTTTTGGTGTCGATGGCATTGTGACTGCGCCATACAGTTTCAGCGGATGGCATGTGAACTTTTATCATGAAGAGACCAGCCGAACGTTTTCTGCCAAAGTGGAACAAGACGGCTTTTACTTCTTTGAAGACTTGATACCGGGCGACTATCGAATAGTGATCGAAGACAACGAGACAGAAGTTGAGACACGGGCTCGTATTCGCAGTGAAGATTGGGTAAGTGGTTTAAATTTTGTTGTCTATAAGCTGCACAAGAACGCCAAACCAGTGCTTCAAGTGGTCTATCAGCCTTGAGGAAGAGAGCTATTTCACACGCTCAACAGACCCTAATCACCTTATGCTATCCGTTATATATTTTTGTCTATCAGTGAGTTAACTGATACTTTACCCAGAATTCAGGTTGAACCCTTTATCTTGTCATTAAAACAATCGGTTATACGCCTTAGGCACCCCACACGTTATGGAGTAGACATATGAAGCAGTTGGGCACCATTGAGTCAGTACTTTCCGGCAAAATCCAGTCTTATTCACGTGGTGCGCTCAGTGCTATCAACAAAACCATCCAATCAAATCGGTTACAGGTGACCACTCTAGGTTTTACCGAAGACGAGCAGGGCGATCCTCGCTTCCATGGTGGAGTAGAAAAAGCATTACATATCTACCCGTCAGAGCACTACCCAAAGTGGCGTAGCGAGCTCGGTGAGAAGCCGATCTTTGAAGAAGTTGGTGCATTTGGTGAAAACCTGAGTTCAACAGGAGTCGATGAGTATTCACTTTGCATTGGCGATATTGTGCAAATAGGAAGTACCAAGCTTCAAATATCGCAAGGGCGAATGCCTTGCTGGAAACTTAATGACCGATGCGATGAACCAGATATGGCGCTTCGATTTCAAATGACTATGCGAACGGGTTGGTATTTTCGTGTGTTGGAAGAAGGGGATATAGGTGCTGGTGATGCAATTTACCTGATTGAGCGCCCTTATCCAGATTGGTCTCTTGCGCGTGTGATGGGGTTGGTTTATCGCGGTGTTATAGACAAACAAGAGCTGAAAGCTGTGCTAGACATTCCTTTGGTCGATTCATGGAGAGCGTTGTTCGAAAAACGCATCGAAACTGGCAGTGTTGAGAATTGGGCATTTAGGTTGTTTGGGTCTCGATCATAACTTTCGTGTTGTTCAAAGCAAAAAGAAGATAATTTCAATAAGTTGAGTTACAGTAAGTTTGTACTGTATAGACCCTAATTGGAGAGCCACGGATGAGTAAACAGCAGCTTAAGATCGACTTGGTATCAGATGTTTCATGTCCGTGGTGTATTGTCGGTTATAAAAGGCTGGAAAAAGCGATTACCCAAGTTGCTGACCAAATTGAAGTGGAAGTGAATTGGCATCCGTTTGAGCTCAATCTCGATCTTCATCAAGGGGGCGTAAACTTGCGCGACTACCTGATGAAGCGTTATGGCACAACCGCAGAGCAAAGTATTCAGGTACGAAGCAATCTGACTCAACTAGGGAAAGAAGTCGACTTTGATTTTAATTTCTCCGATGAAATGAACGTTTACAATACCCGCGATGCCCACAAACTGGTCGCTTGGGCTGGCGAATCCGATAAGCAGACTGAAATGAAACTCGCGTTGTTCCAAGCGTACTTTAGTGATGGCAAAGCGATTGAAAACCACGACGTATTAACCGAATGCGCTGAATCGATTGGGCTCGATCCTATAAAAGCGAAACAAGTCGTCTCTTCTGAGCGATGGAATAAGATTGTGGAAGATGAAGAAGTTCACTGGTTATCTTTGGGGGTGCATGCAGTACCCGCGATTGTGATTAATGAACAGCACCTCATCAGCGGAGCGCAACCTGTGGATATTTTGGTTGAGGCAATGAAAGACATTGCTTCGCAATAGTAAGGTATTTCGTAATAGCCGGAGTTTTTAAAACCGCCAAGCTGATCGCCTAACGGTCTTATATATTCACAATCTACTGCTTATTCGCTAACTACTGTTTATTCGCTATCTATTCCGTATTAGTTATCCATTGCGTCTTTGATTTTCTGATCGGTTTTGTATTGGCTCAACGCATATACCGACCAAATCGCAGCAGGAATCCAACCAACCAATGTAATTTGTAGAATCAGGCAGATGATTCCACTGAATGGTCTGCCGATGGTGAAAAATTGCAGCCAAGGTAGCAACAAAGCTAAAAGTAAACGCATAGTCTATATCCATGATTTGTTTATATCGTCTTAGTATTATTGCGTCTGCTATTCGAATTAAAAAGTCTTATGAGTGAGAATCTTCCCTACAACCCCATTTCTAAAGGAAAAATCATGTCTTCTTTATTTGATAAACCACATAACCGTAGAGGAACGGGCTCAGTAAAGTGGGATTTCAACCAACAGAAATTTGGCGATGTCAGTGAAAATGCCATACCAATGTGGGTTTCTGATTACGATTTTTCGATTCCTCCTCAGGTGTCTAATGCCTTACAGTCGCGGCTAGAACATGGTGTGTTTGGGTATACAGAGGTCACTAAAACGTATTTCGAATCCATTCAAACGTGGTATCAGGAGCAGCACCAGCTCGATCTTGATACTGATTGGGTTGTACCTGTCAATGGTGTTATGCCGGGCATTGCATTGGTTATCGAGCAATTGACCAATGAAGGCGATTCTATTGCGGTACAGTCACCCGGTTACGGTAAATTCAAAGAGGCCATCGCTCTATCTGGTAGAGAAGTCGAAGAAATTACCATGGTGGAAGAGTCTGGTTGTTATGAGATGGACTTCAATGCCATTGAAGCGGCTTTAGCCTCTGGGATAAAAGCTTTTATTTTGTGTAATCCGCACAACCCTATCGGGCGTATTTGGAGCCCTGAAGAAGTACAAGCGATTGCCCAATTGTGTCACCGTTACGATGTGTGGCTGATCAGTGACGAGATATGGTGTGATTTGGCGTTACCAGGGTACCAATGTTGGAGTGCGCTTAACTTAGAAGAGCGTTACTTACAAAAGCTTGTGGTAACAACGGCTGCAACTAAAACATTTGGATTAGCTTCCTTGAGGTTAGCCAATCTAATCATACCGAACCCCACGATGAGAGGGGCAATAGAAAAGCGAAAACAAGCTCTGTTTTTAGATTTGTTCGATGCGATGGCAATCGTTGCATCCCAAACGGCTTACACCACTTCGTTGAGTTGGTTAAATGACTTAAAGTTGTATGTTCAAGGGAATATGGAATTTTTGAATCACTTTCTTTCTCAACATATTCCTGCTCTCTCATTTCAAATGCCACAATGCGGCTATCTTGTTTGGGTCGACTGCAGAGCACTCAATTTGAGCGATGAAGCCCTTCGCCGATTATTTATTGATGTCGGAGTATTGCCTTCGGTGGGTACTGAGTTTGGTGCGGGTGGTAGTGGGTATGTTCGATTGAATTTAGGGTGTTCTCGCGACACGCTAAAACAGGCTTGTCAAAAGTTATTAGGGTCTGTTGACCTTTCGAGATGATTTTTGCAGCAATTTGTGGGTGATTTGTACAAGGCAGCGCTCATTCGGTGTAGTCGCTCTACATCAATGAGCGATAACGCAGTAGAAATAAGCCACAAATGCTGCCCGAAGGGTTCGACTAGGCGTCCCCGCTCTATGCCTTTTACTCTTTGTTGCAAGGTATTTGCTTAGAATGACTAGGCGTCATACCTTGCGCCGCGATTAAAAGGCATAGAACTCGAACAAAATTTAACCACGAAAGGTCAACAGACCCTAAAGCTAAATAGTTAAAACAGATCGCCCCAAAAAAATAGAAAAATAAAAGACCAGCATAATGCTGGTCTTTCCTAATCTATACAAATACTGCCATTCAGCTAAACAATTAGTTGTTGCTGTGAAGCTCGCTGTTCAATTCAACGGCGGTTTTGTTGGTTAGGCACTCAATTTGACCTGTTACCGAGTTACGACGGAACAATAGGTCCGATTTACCCGCTAAGTCACGTGCTTTCACAACTTCGACTTCTTTTCCGTCGGAATCCAGCATTCTTACTTTAGAACCTGCCGTTACATACAGACCAGATTCAACCGTACAACGATCGCCCAATGGGAAACCAAGACCTGCGTTTGCGCCAAGTAGAGAGTTCTCACCGATAGAAACGACCACTGTGCCACCACCAGAAAGTGTACCCATGATGGATGCACCACCACCGATGTCTGAGCCATTGCCCACAACAACGCCCGCAGAAATACGACCTTCAACCATGCTTACGCCAGCAGTACCGGCATTGAAGTTGATGAAACCTTCGTGCATCACTGTTGTACCTTCACCCACATGTGCGCCAAGACGAACGCGAGAAGTATCCGCAATACGAACGCCAGTCGGTACAACGTAATCCACCATTTTCGGGAATTTATCGACACAATCAACAGACAGGTTACGACCTGCTAGGCGCGCTTCGATTTGACGATCAGCAAGCTCAGGAAGATCGATTGGACCTTCGTTTGTCCATGCAATGTTGTGAAGCAAACCAAAGATACCATCAAGGACAGTTCCGTGAGGCAGTACTAGGCGGTTAGAGATAAGCTGAAGCTTCAAGAAACCTTCTGCAACAGAGGCAGGCTTCTCGTCAGTCGCTAAAACAACAAGAACCAGTGGCTGTGCCGACTCAGCGGCTTTTGCTGCAAAAGAAGCGTTAGCAGCGTCGCCGTTTGCTTCGAATGCTTTAGCCAATTCTGCACTTTGAGCCGCAGAGATTTCGATCGCTTGGTTGCCTTCTTGGTAACCAGCCACTTCCGCTACTGCTTTCACCAAAGCATCGCTTGGGTTTAGAACTGGGTTAGGGAAGAAAGCTTCAATGATTTTGCCATCGCGGTTCTTGGTAGCTGTACCAAATGCCAGAGAAAATGTTGCCATGAGTGAAATCTCCTTGGTTGAATTTCTTTTGTTTGCTTAGGAAAGGGAATGACCACCCAAGCAAGTCATCAATCTTGAATCTTGTTGACATGCATCCTACTCACCCCGCTTACGAGATGAAAGAGGGAAAAGCCGGATAGTCTGCCAAACGATATACGCTGTCTGATTGGAGATATAATATCTCTAAAAAGAAATAGCCAGCAATATAAGCTGGCTATTCTGATAAGTCGTTAGGGTGTTGTGCGGCTCTAAATTAGGCTGCGTCTTCTTCAGACTCGTTAGAGTCGTCTGCTTTATCTTCAACAACCTTAGGCTTTTTAGGCGTTGCAGCTTTACGCTTTTTAGCGCCAAGCGCATACAACACTTCATCTTTATTTTTCGCCAGATAAAGAGACAATTCTTCTTGCTTCCCTTCATCTTCAATAAGCTTGCTTTCTGAGATAAGACCGAAAAGCTCATCTGCCATATCTAACATTTTGTCATAAGCGTCGGCTTCAGCCTTAGAGGTAAAAGTCATCTTTTCTTCTCCGTTGCGCTCCACCACGTACTTGACGATTACAGCCATGGTTATCCTCTTTTGAACTTAGATTTAATCTACTGGTTGTTTATACAGATTGTTTGCCTGAGTGTCCAGTCTACACACGTATTGTGAGAGGTCGATAACCTACACTTGCCAGCGTGAACAAAACTCCAAAAACGTTTTTAGAAGTGGGCTTTGGTACTTTTCTTTATGTAGAAGTATCCAAAACTTACGTTGGAAATCTATTGGTAAATCTAAAACGACCACTCGTCCATCATCAATCGCATGCTGTGCTGATCGCCGTGATAAACACGCCAACCCCAAGTTTGCGGTTGTGCCGTTGATGATGGCCTCGGTTGTATTTAGTTGGAAAGATTCTTGCCAATACTCGATACGCGGGGCAATTCGTTGAGTGAAAAACTCTCGGCTCCCTGATCCCGATTCTCTCAGAAGCCAATCCGTGTACTCTAGATCCCGTACCCCTAAGTTTGTTTGTTTGGCGAGTTCATGTTTTGGGCTCGCAATGACGCACATTTCATCTAAACACCAAGGCTGGGTGATGAGCTGCGGGTGTTGTGTCTTTCCCTCTATTAATCCTACGTCTAACTCGTAGTCTGCCAACTTTTCGCAAATGAGGGCGGTATTGGCAATAAAAAGCGATTGATGATGGTGCTGGGTAACAGAACGAAAATTGCTGAGCATAAACGGAGCTACTTGATTACCAATGGTGTCACTGGCACCAATATTGAGTTCGCCATGTAAGGCTTGATCGCTTTGAAAGAGCTGATCGATGTCATTGGCTCTGTGTAACAGTTCGTCGGCGATGGGCAGCAGTCTTTTCCCTTCACGGTTCAATATTAACCGATTGTTCACGCGATCAAACAGGGCGTGCTTAACCTGCTTTTCCAGTTCACTCAACGACATACTGACCGCCGCCTTCGAGAGGTAAAGTTGATCCGCGGCGGCAGTGATAGTTTTTTCCTGTGTTATAGCAACAAAAACTCGGAGCTGTTTCAGCGAAATATTCATAACGTTCAACTTTACTTAACCTTGGTTTAAATATATTCAGATATAATTAAATGCTTGGCAAGTTTATTATGTTGCTATTGAGTTAATTAGAGATAAGCAGCCATGATCAAGAAAATGACCACCAGAAGTGCTCTGGCTCCTACTCCAATGGCAGGGTTAGCACTCGGCATTGCAAGTTTAGGGTGGAGTTGGGAAAACGCCGCCAATCTAAACGGAATGGGGCAACTGATAGGCGCTGGCATCGCGGGTATTCTTTTGCTTATCTTAACGGTTAAGTTCATGTCCCATCGGCATTTGCTTAAAGAAGACATGGCACACCCTGTCGTTGGCAGTGTTCTACCTACCTTTGCCATGGCTCTAATGGTGATTTCGCATAGTTTTGGTCAGTGGAATCAAGGGTTTGGTGATGCTGTTTGGATGGCAGCAGTTTTAATGCATGTATCGTTCTTGGTTAGCTTTATTTATCACCGCAGCATGAATTTCCAACTCAAACATATGGTGCCAAGTTGGTTTGTGCCACCTGTAGGGTTGATTGTTGCTGATGTTTCTTTCTCAGGAACGCCTGCGCTCGCTTATATTGCTGAAGGCGTACTTAATTTTGGTTTGGTCACTTACGCTATTTTGCTGCCAACCATGATATATCGTCTTGTTTTCTGTGAAAGTGTACCGGATGCAGCAAAACCCACTATCGCGATTCTTGCCGCTCCTGCGAGCCTCTCTTTGGCTGGCTATTTGACGGTAACTCAAGAGCCGTCTCCTGTATTGGTTGCGTTGTTGTTTGGTATCGCTATTTTGATGACCGTGGTTATTTATGCGGCTTTCTTCCACTTGCTTCGCCTGCCTTTTAGCCCTGCGTATGCTGCCTTTACCTTTCCAATGGTGATTGGTGCAACTGCATTATTTAAAATGGCGAATTGGTTAGAAAGCATCGCTGTTTCATCGCAATATGTAGAACAGGTTCGTTTTCTTGCGAACATAGAGCTAATCATAGCCAGTGGGGTCGTCGGCTACGTGTGTTGGTGTTATGTACGACACGTATTACCAACCGTGATGATCAGCGGAAAAGTAGCGAGCTAGTCAGTTATACCCAAGTAACCTCAAGATGCTTGTTTCAGCGTCTTCTCTACCAAAGAATAGGGAACTGGTTTTCAGGCAAGGCACCGAAATGAAGATCTCGTTCCTAAAGCGGGATCTTTATGATTTCTTTGGAAGTTAAAGTATCAGTAATAAGTGCAATTCCTATCTCATTCAAGTCAATAGAAAGCGCGACTCTTTCGTCCTCTTCAATTTCTTGCCAAGCGTTACGCATTCCTTCAGACCAGTTAATATCGTCAATAATCATTACTGTGCTTTTCGCAAGGTAGGGTAAAGCTGTATTGAAATATTCTAGAACGGCATCGTGATCATGGTGACCATCGTTAAAAAGGTAATCGATTGGTTGATGGGCGCTGAGCGTCTTATGAAGTGTCGAATGAAAAGGCCCCGTCACGATGGACGTGTTGTTTAGCTCCATGAAATCGAGGCTTTCTTGAGCCACTTTAGCGACCTCTGGAGAGCCTTCAAGTGTTAGCATCTTTCCTTTGTTGTTCATGTGAAGAGCTGAAGCTTGGTAAGAGGCTGATATTCCGACGCAGGATCCCAACTCGAGGCAGTTACTGGGTTGCAAGTAGCGGATCAGTTTAAAAAGAAACACACCCCAGAACGCCGGTTTGCTAGATCGACACACCGCTCTGATGGTTGAGTGGAATTCAACTCCCTGAGCCATTTCTTCATGAGTTCTTATTGAGCTTGGGCTGCCAGCACCATAATCCATGACTGAAATTTCGGCGTTCGAATTCAGTAACGTTGCGCGGCGCTGCTCAATTTTCTCGAACGTCATTCTTTCTTCTGGCGAGTTAGCACTATTGAGTACATCATACAGAGCTGCCCCAACCGCATTTACCGCGGGTGATTGGTGTTTCATCAAGCTTTCGATCTCGGGCTTCGCCCTTAAACCATTTACTTTGTGCACCGACGTTTTTAGCCAGCTCTTTACTGCCCTTGCAACAACATTTGGCATATATAACCTTTCTTACAACAACTCATCCAGCGACCTCGCTGCTATTACCCATGTGTGGAGCGTTATCAGCACAAGGGAGAAAATAGCGCACGAGGTATTTATTGAATGGAAGAAATACAACATATCCTCTATTGGTCCGATATTGTCTATCTAGACCGAAAGAGGCACCAACGTAAGTTCTTGCCTTAAGTTCAGCATGGTGGGTTCAGAAGTCAAACTGAGCTATGTTATAAAACTGCAAATTCTCAACCATCAGAATGCATCGTTATTATTACGATAATAATTGTGTAAATGGTCGCGAATGTGAGCCACTAACGATACTCATCAGGTTTAATGGCAAACCTTGTCATAATTTCGCATCAGCTCAAGAAAACGAAAATATCGATGTGGATATCTGGTGCTAAACTCTACAACTTCAGGTCATTTGCGCATATTTAACTAACCTACTGATTGACCGTCCTTTCACTCGTCTTTGAATGCATATTTCAGTTCAGCAGATTCGATGCTCTATGCTAATCTAAGCAGTAACCGTCCAACCATGTAGCCGGATGCCTTGTGTTTACTGTCTATCACTCGAATCAAATAGAGTTGCTGAAATCTCTACTTGTTGAACTCATCAAACTTTCCCCATTAGAAAACCCATTTGAAGCAGAACAAATACTGGTTCAAAGCCCTGGCATGTCTCAATGGCTAAAAATGGAATTAGCGAAAGAATTTGGTGTTGCTGCAAATATTGATTTTCCTCTTCCTGCGACATTTATTTGGGATAGATTTACGCAAGTCCTTCCCGATGTACCAACTCGCAGTGCTTTCAACAAAGAAGCCATGACTTGGAAGCTCATGGACATACTGCCATCGCAGTTATCTCAACCTGAATTTTCTCCTTTACTTCGCTACTTAGAAAACGACGAAGATCACTCCAAACTCTTTCAATTGTCAGAGAAAATAGCGGATATCTTTGATGGATACTTAGTGTACAGACCAGAATGGATCGCAGCATGGGAGGCGGGAGAAACGGTAAAGGAAATCGGTGAAGAACACCCTTGGCAGCCCATTCTTTGGCAAGCGCTTTACGATCGCACGGTAGTACTCGATCAATCGCCTTACCATCGGGCTAATTTATACGAACATTTCATCGATGCCTTAAGCCAAGCACCTTCGGGGCTTTCTGATTTGCCCAAGCGATTGTTTGTGTTTGGTATTTCTTCATTGCCGCCTCGCTACATGGATGCCTTAAAAGCACTGGGTGAGCACATTGATGTTCACCTTATGTTTACCAACCCTTGTCGTTATTACTGGGGAGAGGTTCGAGACAGAAAATACCTCACTAAGTTAGCGGCTCGTCATCGAAAACACATTGAGTGGAAACAAGATCATTCTGAAGAGCACGGCGTGACAGAGCAGCTAAAAGGCGAACTTGAAGATAACGTGATTGATGAGCTTCATACCGATGTTGTTGGAAACAGTTTGCTGGCGTCCATGGGGAAATTGGGGCGCGATAATATGTATCTGCTCTCCCAGTTAGAAGCCCATGAAGTGGAAGCCTTTGTAGAGGTGGATCGCGATAGCATATTGCACCAATTACAAGCGGATATTTTGAATTTAGAAGAGCACCAAAAAGATGAAGTGCTTGAAACCAGCCAACACAAACAGTTGGTTTCAGAAGGGGATACATCGCTTTCAGTTCACGCGTGTCATAGCCCAATGCGTGAAGTTGAAGTACTGCATGATCAGCTTTTAAGCATGTTTGACACAGACTCGGGCTTAAAACCTCGTGACGTTATCGTCATGGTAGCGGACATTAACGCTTACAGCCCCGCGATACAGTCTGTTTTTGGTAATGCACCTGGTGAGCGTTTTATCCCTTACTCCATTTCAGACAGAACGGCGCAAGAGGAGAGCCCTGTTCTATCTGCATTTATGCAGTTAATGCTGTTACCCGATAGCCGTTTCCAAGCTTCTGAGATACTCGAGCTTCTCGAAGTGCCTGCCATTATGGCTCGGTTTGGTCTGGATGAAGACCAGTTTGAGCGAGCAAAGATCTGGATTGAAGAAATTGGCGTACGCTGGGGCCTAGATGAACAAACCGCCGGGCAATTTGAGCTTCCAGAGCTAACGCAAAATACATGGCTTTTTGGTATTCAAAGAATGCTATTAGGCTACGCGATGCCAGAAAGTGCTGGGTTGTTTGAAGGGCAAAGAACCATTGCTTCTTACAATGAAGTACAAGGAATGGACGCTGAATTAGCGGGCAAATTGGCGCACTACGTCGATACGCTCAACCGAATCCAAAAGCAGTTGAACGCCACTCAAAGCGCGGCAGATTGGACTCGCATCATCAACGACATGCTGGATGCCTTTTTTAGTGTAGAGCTTGAAGGTGAAATGGCGCTTAAATCCATTCGAGACACCTTATCTCAGTTGCTTGAACAGGTTCATGATGCCGGATTTGAAGAAGACATTTCGCATACAGTATTGCAGCAATACTTGCAGAACAAACTGTCTGGAACACGTGTCAGTCAGCGCTTTTTAGCAGGGCAAGTGAATTTCTGTACACTGATGCCTATGCGTTCCATTCCATTTAAATTGGTGTGCTTGCTTGGCATGAATGATGGGGCTTACCCTCGCTCAATGCCGCCTGAAGGCTTCGATTTAATGAACAATCGCGCAAGGCCAGGCGATCGCTCTCGACGAGATGATGATAGATACTTATTTCTCGAAGCCTTGTTGTCGGCACAGCAATCCTTATACATCAGTTATGTCGGGCGATCCATTCAAGACAATACAGACAAAGTACCATCGGTTTTAGTATCGGAGTTGTTGGAGTACTGCCACCAAAACTATTGTTTGGAAGGGGACGAAATGTTGGGCGTGGATGCGTCTGGCGATAAGTTTCTGGCTGCCCTTTCTAATACTCACCCCATGGTGCCATTTAGCCCTCTTGCTTTTTCTGGCATCGACAAAAGCTACGCCAAAGAGTGGCTACCGAGCGTTAACCGTTTAGGCGCGCGCGCTGGCGCATTTGAGCAGCCTTTGGATGACTACTTAGCCGAGCTAAGTGCACCTTACCAACTTGATTTGGTGGAACTTCAACGTTTCTGGCGTTTACCCGTTCGGTATTTCTTTAACCGACGTCTCAAAGTGTTTTTTGAGCCACCTATGGCGACACTGGAAAATGATGAACCGTTTGTTTTGGGTGGTTTACAAAGTTATAAAATGCGCGACGAATTGGTGGATACGTTACTTCAATGCAGAGTAAACGGTGAAGCAGAGGAGCCTGTTTTAGCCCGTTACATGGAAAAACAGCGCGCCAAAGGGTTACTGCCTATTGGTGCTTTCGGTGAACTGGAATTTGCTGCCAACCGAGAACAGACCGATTCACTCGTGAATGTGCTTCATCCTTTGGCTGGAAAACCGCTTGACGACAGTGAAGTGAAAATCAGCCTAACAATAGACGGGAAACCGTGCCAATTAACGGGTTGGTTAACACATCGATACCAATCCGGGCTGCTTCGGTATCGTAGCGGAAAAATCCGCGCACAAGATTGGTTATCTGCATGGATTGATCACCTCTGTCTCGCTGCCATGGGAGGCGTGAGCCGTACCCACATCGTTGGTTACGACAAAAAAGAGGGGGCGGTGCATTGGGTCATTTCTCCTTTAGATAACTGCGATCAAGCCATCGCCATGTTACAAGAGCTGGTTCGCTTGTTTTATCAAGGCATGAATCAACCATTACCTTATTTCCCTAAGACAGCGCTAGCAGGCGTTCAAGCCTGTATTAACAAAGCAGGTGAATGGGTAGATGATGAAGAAACGGCACTTAAAAAGATGGGAGATGCTTTTAACGATGGCTATATGTTCCCCGGTGAAGGCTCAGATAACTACATCGAAAGAATCTGGTCTCACTGGAATGAAGAGCTCGGTAGAGAAGTAAGGCTAAACGCAAGTTTGGTTTTACAAGCCGCAGTTATGGCAACGCAAAACAGTGAAGAGATAGAGTAAGTTTCATTTGAAAGGGTGTAGGGTGGTCGCCAGCAAATCATTGTTATTTGTAGGACGTTCGCTGTGCGACCACAGGGTCAGAGGTGACCACAATTCTGTGGCAGGGATACTAACCACAGCAGGTAGCCTGAACCGTGAAGCAAGTCTCAACCTGATCTATTTTGATCTTTAAAGTTAATTATAAATTGCAAAATAAGTGTTTGATCACAAATTATTAGGCGGAATCGACGACATATGACTAGCCAATCTGATTCAAAACCTCAACAAGCGAGTGTTTTGTCACCAATGGATTTCCCCTTGCATGGTGCCCGTTTAATAGAGGCCTCTGCGGGAACTGGGAAAACGTTCACCATTGCGGGGCTGTATCTACGTCTACTTCTTGGTCATGGTGAGAGTGGCACTTCACATCCCTGCCAATTGACTGTTGATCAAATATTGGTTGTGACCTTTACAGAAGCAGCCACGGCAGAGCTGAGAGATCGTATCCGCGCAAAAATTCACGACGCACGTTTGGCGTTTTCTCGTGGTGGGGCTTCTTCAAACGATAAAAAAATAGATCCCGTTATCCAGCCCTTGTTAAGCGCCATTTCGGATCACAAAGAAGCCGCAAAAATATTGCTTCAGGCTGAACGCCAGATGGACGAAGCCGCTATCTATACCATTCACGGCTTTTGCCAGCGCATGTTGACTCAAAATGCCTTTGAATCGGGCAGCCGATTTAACCACGAATTTGTTACCGACGAAACTCAGCTCAAAGCTAAGGTCGTTGCGGATTATTGGCGTAGGCAGTTTTATCCTTTGTCGATGAACCTTGCCGCTGAGATCGGGAAGATCTGGGGGGCACCTTCAGCTCTGCTTAAGGATGTATCCCGACACTTAACGGGTGCAGACATTGAACTGACGGTCGCACCTCTTTCAACAAATATTGCGGATCTGCATCAACAGAATTTAAGTAAAATCGATGAACTCAAAGCGCAATGGCGAGCGGCGCAAGACGATCTACAAGACCTGATATCAAGCTCAGATGTAAACAAGCGCAGCTACACCAAAAAATCGCTGCCTACTTGGCTAGAACAAGTCGCTATTTGGGCAGCAAGCCCAACAGTGGATTACGTTTTTCCCGATAAGCTGGAAAAATTCAGCCAGACGATGCTGAACGAAAAGACCCCCAAAGGCGAACCACCCACTCACCCAGTTTTTGATTTGATAGACGAGTTCATTTCGCAGTCCGTTTCGTTGCGTGACCCCATTTTGGCGCACGCGATCGCAGAGTGCCGTGTTCTATTGGCGAAAGCCAAGCAGAGAAAGAATTGGTTATCGTTCGATGATTTGCTGACGCAACTTTCTGCCGCCTTAGATGCCGATGAAGATGATTTGTTGGCAGAGCGTATTCGCACTCTTTACCCGGTGGCTATGATCGATGAATTCCAAGATACGGACCCGCTCCAGTACCAGATATTCAGCCAAATTTACGTAGGTCAGCCTCAAACAGGCTTATTTATGATCGGCGATCCTAAACAGGCGATCTATGGGTTCCGTGGCGCAGATATTTTTACCTACATTAAAGCCCGTAATGAAGTGCAAGATCACTACACGCTTGGTACCAACTGGCGCTCCAGTGCCGATATGGTTATGGCAGTAAACCGAATTTTCGACTTCAGTGATGCCCCTTTTATTTATGATGAAGACATTCCGTTCAGACCCGTTAATTTCAGCCCGAAAGCCGATTCCAGCCATTGGTTTTTGGATGGCGTTAAACAGCCAGCTCTAAGGTTTTGGCTGCATGAAGAAGAAGACGGTAAGCCCGTAACGAAAGGGGATTACCTTTCTGTCATGGCGTCAGCCACAGCCAGCCAAATTCAAACGGTGTTAACTGCATCAGACAAGCAACAAGCTTGGTTTGAAAATGGGGGAGAACGCAACAACGTGCAAGCTGGTGATATTGCGGTCTTGGTTCGAACCGGTACGGAAGGGCGAAAAATTAAGGAAGCACTCGCCGAGCAAGGCATTGCGAGTGTGTATTTATCTAACCGAGACAGTGTGTTCGACAGTGTCGTCGCGCACGATGTGCAACGCCTGCTCCAAGCCGTCCTAACGCCGGAGCAAGACAAAACGCTTCGCGCTTGTTTGGCATCGTCTTTGTTCGCTTTGAACGCTCGTGAATTGGATGCCCTAAATAATGAAGAAACACTGTGGGAAAACACGGTGAATGAATTTCGGGAGTACCGGAAACTTTGGCAGCAACGAGGCGTAATGCCAATGATTCGTTCCGTTATGTCAAAGCGAACGATGGCAGAGCGCTTACTGGAAGAAGATAACGGAGAGCGCACCATTACCGATTTGCTGCACATTGGCGAGTTATTGCAGCAAGCCAGTTTGTCGCTGGAAAGCGATCACGGTTTGCTGCGTTGGCTATCTGAAACCATCAGCGATATTCAGTCCGGCTTAACGGGGGGCAGCGACGAGCAAATCCAACGTTTGGAGTCTGAGCGTAATCTGGTTCAAATTGTCACCATCCATAAATCCAAAGGCTTGGAATACGATTTGGTCTTTCTTCCTTTTGTTAGCAGTTACCGCGAAGCCAGTGAAGGCAAGTATTACGACGCAAAGAAAGACAAAACCGTATTAGACATTACTAAGAACAGTGAAGCCCTAGAACTGGCCGACAAAGAGAGATTAGCGGAAGATTTGCGTTTGATTTATGTGGCGCTTACTCGCGCGGTTTATGGCTGCTTTATTGGTATGACTCCGATACGAAAAGGGCGAGCCACGAAAGGACCTTCAGGGCTTCATTTAAGTGCCATTGGGTATTTGGTGCAAAACGGCGAGCCAAAATCGCCAGAAGAGTTAGCGGGGTGCCTCGTTCAAGTGACCAACAATCATGATTTCATGACCATTGATACGCCACCTGAGCAGCAAGGACAGCCATATACCCCCGTAAAAGAAGCGGCAGAAGTCCTTACGGCAAGCGAGTTACAGCAAGATATCGATCGCTCATGGAGAATCAGTAGTTACTCGGGGTTAGTCAAGCAATCAGGGCACGGTGCACATGATGCGTCTTTTGAAGTGGCGGGGTTTGATATTGACTCATTTTCTGAAGAGGAAGAACACCTAATAGAAGCGCCCGCGCGTTCTATATTTACTTTTCCAAGAGGCGCGAGACCGGGAACGTTTCTTCACACTTTATTTGAAGAGGTGATTTTCAACGAACCTGCGCACAGTGAAGCCAACAGTGCAACCATTACCCATTTGATGGAAGTAGAACAGCTCGAACCAGAATGGCAGCCCATATTGGAATTACTGGTAGATACGGTGCTTAACACGCCTTTGGATGGGGAAGGGCTCCAACTTTCGAACAAAATGCCAAATCAGCTATTGGTGGAGATGGAATTCTTATTGCCTATCGATGTACTCCTCGCCCCAACGTTTAACCAATTGGCTCACCAACATGATCCGCTTTCTAAGCAGGCTGGCGATCTAGGTTTTCACCGCTTAAAAGGTATGTTGAAGGGCTTTATCGATCTCGTGTTTGAGCACAACGGAAAGTACTATGTCCTTGACTGGAAATCGAACCACTTAGGCGATTCCGTCGCCGACTACCATGGTGAGAATTTGGCGCGTGCGATGGCGGATCATCGATACGATTTACAATATCAAATTTACGCGTTGGCACTGCACCGCTTCCTAAAAAGTCGACTGGCACAATATGACTATGAACAGCACTTCGGTGGTGTGTATTATCTTTTCTTACGAGGTGTGGATGGGCAATCGAATAACGGGATCTTTTCAGCGAAACCTTCCCAAGCCTTTTTGGAACAGTTCGATAAGCTCATTGATGGAGAAGCATTAGATGTCTGATTCTCAGCCAGTAAACTCCGACATGCCTACAACAGATTTACTCAATGTCATGCAGCAACTTGCTGTTCAAGGAGCAGTTCGACAGCTGGATTACCAATTCGCTCGATTTATTGCCTCTCAACAGCCCGATTCGAATTTTTCCGTGCCTTTTATTGCAGGTTTAGCCAGCTCTGAATTGGGAAAAGGGCATATTTGTGTGCCCATGGACAGAGTAGATATTGCAGCTTGCCTTGGTCTTTATGGCGAGCAAGCACAATTACTACAAGAAAAACTCACGGGTATTGATTGGAAAAAAGAGTTGGAGAGCTCTCCTGTCGTCGGGCGAAACGGTGAAGCCAAACCTTTAATTCTGGATGGTGCGAAATTGTATCTGCACCGCTATTGGCATTACGAGGTGGTGCTCAGTCAGACGCTGCGCGATTTGATGTCGCCCATTGTTTTAGAGCCTGCTCAAGCGACTCGCCTAAAAACAACGCTAGATCATTTGTTTGCTCGCAGCTACCAATACTTGTTCTCAACAATAGTGTATTCAGAACAAAGCCATCAGGTCATGCGACAGCAGTGGGTATGCGATCACCTAGATATCGTCGCGCCGGAAACATTGGACTGGAACGCGATTGACAACGTTTTGGTGAGTGCGAAGAAAGTGACGGACTTAAGCAGTCTGGATGCCTTAGTACCACAATCTGCCTGCTTAAATTGGCAAAAAGTAGCTGCTGCTGTCGCGCTTACCAGACGCTTTGCTGTGATTTCTGGTGGACCAGGAACAGGAAAAACCACAACGGTCGCTAAATTGTTGGCAGCATTGGTTCAGCAGGGAAGTGACTTAGGTGAGGTGCCTGACATTAAGCTGGTTGCGCCAACAGGTAAAGCCGCAGCTCGTTTAACCGAGTCCATTGGTAAAGCAGTAGAAGGTCTGCCAATAGAACCGAGCATTCGCGACCAAATCCCAACCGATTCGAGCACGATTCACCGTTTACTCGGTGCTATTCCTGGGCGAGCAGAGTTCCGACATCATAAAGACAACCCATTGCATCTCGACATTTTGGTTGTCGATGAAGCTTCAATGGTTGACCTGTCTATGATGTATAAGCTGGTGGACGCGATGCCACCGAACGCTAGGCTAATTTTACTTGGCGATAAAGATCAGCTTGCTTCTGTGGAGGCCGGTGCCGTGCTAGGCGATATCTGTGATTTTAGTGATCAGTTCATGAGCCCAGCGCAAAGCCAACAAATCGCTACGTTAACTGGTTACGATGCAGTGAGCCGCCAACATTCTACGTCAGCCCCACCCATCGTGGATTGCTTGTGTATGTTGCAAAAAAGCTATCGTTTTGATGCCCGTTCTGGCATAGGGCAGTTAGCCAAAGCGATCAACTCTGGCCATCCCATTCGTGTTGAAAAAGTTTGGGAGCAAGGGTTTGGAGATATTGCCCATCATGACTTGGATAAAGACACTTATCAGCAGATGCTGAAAATGGTTACGGCAGGTTATGCCTCTTATTTGCAAGAAGCCAACCGCAAAGTTTCATTGGATGAACTGCCCAATGCGAAAGCAAAGCAGGTATTAAAACTGTTTTCAGAATGCCGGCTATTATGTGCTATTCGTGAAGGTGATTTTGGGCTTGTCGGCTTGAATCATCGAATAGAGCAGAGCCTTAGAAAACAGAATAAGTTGCCTACCACCGATGATGTTTGGTACCCAGGCAGACCGGTCATGGTCACGCGCAATGATCATGCACTTGGGCTTTACAATGGTGATATTGGAATTTGTATGCTGGATGAGTCTGAAGAAGTGCCAAGACTTAGGGTGTACTTTGAATTACCCGATGGCACAGTGAAAGGTGTGCTTCCAAGTCGAGTTCCTGAGCACGAAACGGCGTATGCCATGACCATTCATAAATCTCAAGGGAGTGAGTTTGAACATACGATTATGGTATTGCCGCCAAGCTTTAGCCCTATTTTAACGCGAGAGTTGATCTACACCGGTATTACGCGAGCTAAGAAGAAGCTGGATCTGTTTGGTGAGCGAAATGTGATGAATCGAGGGGTAAAAGTGAAAACATTACGTGCAAGTGGGTTAGCTGGGCGATTGGATAAGTAAGGGCGCTAGATACAGTTTGAAAGTGTGATTGAATTTTTGGCTCCACCGTCCTTGGTGGACCATCAAATTTCTAAGGTCTGCAAATCCTAAACTTCGGCAAGTGCTAGGAATTTGAAAACGTCTTTGACGCTGCTGTTTTCATCTATTTTCGTACTGAATACTTCCGAAAATGAGATGTTTCTTATGTTACAACGATTTTGATAAGACATTATGTAACGTTTCATGCTGTCGTTTACTGGAAAAACGCAGTGTACTTCTCTGCCATCCAAAAACTGGTTGTCAGCCATATCCCAAAAGCTTTGGGCCGAGTTGCAAATAATGGTTCTCATTGAGTTTATGCTCGCAAGTTGTGGACTCTCGCTTCCTAGCATTTGACTCCGTATTAGAGTGAACCTCCATGTGGCAGTGAACATTCTTGACGTTGATGTTTAAAACCTTTTGATAGGCGATAAAGCAAACTAAAAGGTAAAACAGAATGATTCAACTGAATTTGGCACTGGAAAGCATGGCTTTCCAGTGGCGGGGATTGTACCAGCAGAATGTGATATGAAAAGTCAATTTTTAACCGATTTGCGGTTTTTTTTAGCAATTAATTATAAATCAGTTGCTTATGAACGAAATTAATTGGAACGAGGTTCTATTAAATAACTTGGAGTTGTAAAATCTTAGAACGTCTCTGGTAGTTATATAAATCTTGCTTCTCTCCAGGCAATGCGCCTATGCCGACTTCGGTGAATCCTTGCTCTCTAAACCAGTGAATGCTTCGCGTGGTGAGCACAAATAAATTCTCAAGCCCCATCGTTTTTGCTTGATTGTATATGTGTTTAAGTAGGTGAACACCGCGGTTACCATCACGATAATCGGGGTGTATAGCCACGCAAGCCATTTCACCCGTTTGGTCTTCAAGAAATGGATACAGAGCGGCACAGCCAATGATCATGCCGTCTTTCTCTATGATCGTAAACTGGTGGATCTCTTGTTCCAATTGCTCACGTGACCGACGAACCAATATACCTTGCTCTTCCAGAGGGCGAATCAAGTCTAGGATCCCGCCAATATCATCAATATCAGCACTGCGAACTTGCTCTGCGCTGGCCATGACTATCTGGGTTCCGATACCATCGAGTGAGAATAGTTCTTGCAGAATGGCACCGTCCAGTTTGTAACTGACTAAGTGGCTTCTTGGAACGCCAGCTCGGCATGCGGCGATAGCAGCCTTAAGGAAGCGAATCGATCCTCTCTGCCCTTCATCCGAATCGGAAACACGTTGTTGAAGTATTTCTTGGGCACCCGCTGGGAAGAGTTCGGCAATGACATTGCCTTCGTCGTCTGTAATGCCTTGCTCAGAACTGAAACCAATCAGCTTATCGGCATTGAGTTTGATGGCGACTTGCGTTGCCACTTCTTCTGAAAGTAAGTTAAAGCTTTCCCCTGTAACGGACGACCCAATAGGACCGAGAAGAACAATGGATCCCTGCTGAAGTGTTCTGTAAATACCTTCGGTATCGATACGGCGAATACGACCACTGTGGCAATAGTCGATGCCATCGTCGACACCAATAGGTTGTGCGACGATAAAGTTTCCGCTAGCCACGTTCAACTGAGTGCCGGCCATCGGGGTATTATTCAAGCTCATTGAAAGCCGAGCGGTAATGGCGAGCTGTAACTGCCCAGCGGCTTGCATAACAACGCTTAAGGCATTCTCATCGGTAACACGAATACCTTTGTGATAAGGAGTGCGATGTTCTTGTTTGTCGAGCAACTGGTTTATTTGAGGACGAGCACCGTGCACTAACACGATCTTTACCCCTAAGCTATGCAGCAGTGCGATATCGTTAATTATGTTGCCAAAATTCTGGTCTTCGAATGCTTCTCCACCCAGCATTATCACCATGATTTTTCCGCGGTGAGCGTTAACATAAGGGGCGGATTGTCTAAACCCTTTTACTAGTGCTGTACTTCTTATCTTCACTATTTAATCTATCCGTGACTATTTATGCTGATTTTATGATTATTTATTTTCTGTATATTGACGCCAAATTTCTTTTTGTTCAATCAAAAATTTGGAACTGTGCCAAATAATGATCCATGCACTGCGAATTCATATAGACTATGGTTTAAACTGAGTGAAAAGTCAGCAGCAACTGCGCTTACGATGAAATTATCACAATTTTGATAATAGACATCTGTTGATATAGCCGTTTGAAATAGATACGGTTGATATAGACAAGTAAGTGCACACCTGTAATTCTTGGCACACGTTATGAGATGTTAGATGTATGAGTGGTGAAGTGAGCAAAGTTTTACGGGGAAATTCGCGTCGTGATGTATCGTATTATGTACGTGCAATATTGCTGGTTGTTACGGTAGCGATTTGTACAGGTGTTACCTTGTATCATGTACTCGGTGAATACAATGCAAAGCAACAAGACCTCAAAAAGAACATCTATGGTCATTGGGTTGAGCAGCATGTAGCCCCTTATATGTCAGATTCTTATACCATTAAACCTGAAGGCATTTACCGCGATGGGCGTATGCTAACGTCTAAATTCAGTTTTAATGGTGCTGAATTGGAATTCGAAAGTGGTGGCGTTGAGCATGAGTTCATCGTGATTTCTGAAAGTTTCAACAGAATGCGCCGACTCCGCCCTGAACACTACGAATCCATATTTTTGAATACAACACCTCCAGCTGTCTTAAATTCAAGCAACTAGGTATCTCAATAGGGTGACTTGTGTTGCTGATGGCGTCATATTTTGCCATGCTGATACAAATCATTTTGTCTGGATGTCTTTGTGTTTAAAAAATTTCTTTGCTTTGGTATCGCGTTGGTTCTTGTCGGGTGTGCTGCACCTAAACAACGCGGTCAGCAATACCTTGACGGTGAATTCTCATCGCCATTGAATCAAACCGCTCAAATCGAGTCGAACAAGCCCCGAAACTTTCTTACGTTTGATGCTCAGGCAGACGCTGTTTTATCCAAATCTCCTTCGATGGCACGTACTTATCAATCTTTGTATGAACAGCTTTCAGTTTGGGCGCTCAATAGCGGTGAGCCAAGTGAGCTCGCAAATTACGGGATTCAATCTGCGCAGCTTGGTGGGGGAGACAGCCAAGGTAATGTATTGTTTACGGGCTATTTTTCTCCTGTCATAGAGCTTAGGCACCAGCCTAACGACACGTTCCGTTACCCTGTTTACAAAATGCCTGAATGTCATGGTCAGTGTCCGACTCGTGCAGAAATCAATGACGGAGCATTAAATGGATTAGGGTTAGAGCTTGGTTACGCAGCCAATATGATTGACCCGTTTATTATGGAAGTTCAGGGCAGTGGTTTTGTACATTTTGAAGACGATGACACATTAGAATACTTTGCTTATAGCGGAAAAAATGGTCACCCCTATGTGAGCATTGGTAAGGTTTTGATTGAACGAAACCAAGTACCTCGTGAGAAAATGTCGCTGAAAGCCATTAAAGAGTGGGTATTAGTACAAGAAGAAGAAGTTGTTCGTGAGCTACTGGAACAAAATCCATCTTACGTTTTCTTTGAACCTAGGAAGGCGGCTCCGGTAACGGGAACTGCTGGTATTCCATTGCTGCCCATGGCGTCTGTCGCAGGTGATAGACGTTTGTTCCCTATGGGAACCCCTATTTTGGCAGAAGTACCTCTGCTTAATGCGGATGGCACGTTCAGTGGTGCGCATGAGTTGAGGCTGCTGATTGTGTTGGATACGGGCGGTGCAGTAAAGCAGAACCACCTCGATCTCTATCACGGCATGGGACCAAGAGCCGGAACACAAGCGGGGCACTATAGGCACTTTGGTCGAGTGTGGAAATTAGGGTTAGAAGCGTCACCTACACAATCGCCATGGGCACTGCCTCCTGAAAAGCGTGAATAGGCTAAACGCATCTCGCTAGACTTTTCTATAAAGAGTGCGTATAAATCGCACTCTTTCTTTTTGAACTCTACTTTGCACAAGGTCATATCATGCAAGACAACCTTCCTCCAGCATCCGAGCAGTACGATCAGCGATTTGGTGGTACAAGGCGGTTATACGGGCATTCTGAAGTTGATATTCTTCGGGCATCTCATGTTTGTGTGGTGGGTATTGGTGGTGTCGGTTCTTGGGCCGTAGAAGCGCTTGCCCGAACGGGGGTTGGTGAGCTGACATTAATCGATATGGATGACGTGTGTGTCACCAATATTAACCGTCAGATCCATGCATTGAATGGCACCGTTGGTCAGAGCAAGATTGAAGTAATGGCTGAAAGGGTGAAGCTGATTAACCCAGAGTGTAAGGTGAATTTAATCGATGATTTCATTTCGCCGGATAACTTAAAAGAGTACATCACTAAAGATTTTGATTATGTACTGGATGCGATTGACAGTGTGAAAGCTAAGGCTGCATTACTGGCATTTTGTCGGAGCAATAAGATTAAAGTGGTCACGACAGGTGGTGCGGGCGGTCAAGTGGACCCAACACAAATTCAGGTTGCCGACTTAACCAAAACCATTCAAGACCCGTTAGCGAAGAAGATCAAAGACATACTTCGTCGCCATCATAATTTTCCTAAAAACCCGCAACGCAAGTTTGGTATTGAGTGCGTTTTCTCTACTGAACAACTTAAATACCCACAAGCTGATGGCAGTGTTTGCGCCACTAAGTCGACGGCGGAAGGTCCGAAACGTATGGATTGTGCCAGCGGTTTTGGTGCGGCTACGGTTGTAACCGCAACGTTTGGGTTTGTCGCGGTATCGCGAATTGTCGAGAAGTTGATCCAGCGTGGAATGAAAACAACCTAACTGCTCCTAACACCTATATTCTAAAAGAAAGCCCAGCGTTGATGCTGGGCTTTCTTATTCTGGCTAGGTTTTCTTGTACTAGCTAGCCTTTCTTATGGTCGGGTTTTCTTATGCTGATCAGATTTTCTTATACTGACAGTAGAAAGGCATTTTGAACCTTCACCTGAGTGGGTTTGGGTATATAATCTCACACAGTTTAAATTGGATAATTCAGCAAATATTATGAGCAACTTTCCTTCGTCTCCTTTTGGTACCGATATTTCTAGCGAGCACATTGCACAGACAATGCAAGGTTTTAAAAGCTGGGAAGACCGTTACCGACAAGTTATTCAATGGGGTAAGAAACTGCCCGCTATGCCTGAAACGTTGAAATCAGATACTGTCACGATTTCTGGGTGTGAAAGCCAAGTGTGGTTTGTTACTGAAAAGCATGGTGATTGTTGGCATTTTTGCGCCGATTCAGACGCAAGAATCGTTCGTGGTTTGATTGCTCTTGTGCTGGCGGCTTATGAGGGAAAAACGTCGGAGCAAATTCAGCAATTTAATATTGATGACTATTTTGAGAGAACAGGTCTTATTGCCCATTTAAGCCCTTCGCGTGGCAATGGATTGAAAGCCATTGTTGAGCATATTCAAACGGTGACCCGATAGTTTACTGGCTTTAGCGATTTCGTGGGTCGAGTTTTGATTCAATAAAAAGAAAAAGGAATAACATGAAAAAATATTTCGTCTTGGCTACCGCACTTATTTCTACATTCAGCATGGCTGAATCACAAAAACACGGTGAGCGAGAAGGCTTTCGCTTAGCGGCAGGTTTTGCTAGTACCAGTTATTCATCCAGTGTAAACAGCACCTATTTCACCACCAATGGCGGCGGCGGATTGAGAGTTGACGGGGCTTATGATTTCAATGCTATGTTTGCTGCAAAGTTAACTTTTGAAGCCAATTCACAAGATTTGCTTTCCGCTAACACCGGAAAAATTGCGGGCGAGCTTTCACACCCATTCAATGTTGATGCTGGTGGAGCAATTAAACCTTATGCAACGCTTGGCTATGGTCTACATACTGTGAAAGCAACGGCATTTACACCGCAAGAGCGAGAGTCTGGTTTGGTGTATGGCGCAGGCATACGTTTCATTGCATCACATGGGTTTTATGCGGATTTAAATGTTGAGTTGGTCGAACTGAAAAATATCCGGTTAAGCCAAGGGGCGTTTTTGATTGGCTATAAATTTTAAGCTTGAATACCTCCAACCAGCGAGCTAATGCAAGTTGGAGGTGTTTCTTTTGTGGTGAGGACTAAAGAATGTCTAACGCTTTTTCTACCGCTTTCACCAGCTTCTCTACATCTTCTTCCGTGTTGTAAATCCCAAACGAGACTCTTACAGTTCCTGTTACTTCCAATGCATCCATGAGTGGATGAGCACAATGGTGCCCAGCTCTTACTGCTATTCCTTGCTGATCAAGAAGGATGGCAATGTCTTGGTGGTGAATGCCATCGGCAACAAAAGTCAGCACACTCGCATTAGGCTGATAGCCGAGTAGTGAAATGTCTTCCATCTGTTCCAGTTTGTTAGCCGTTAGTCTTTGCAGCTGATGAATGTGCGATTCTATGTCCTCAAGAGAGAATGAGCGATACCATTTGATGGCGGTGCTTAATGCAATCGCTCCGGCAACGTTTGGTGTGCCAGCCTCAAACTTTCCAGGTAGTTCGGAAAATGTGGTTCCGGTGAAGCTCACACGCTCGACCATCTTCCCACCGCCATGCCATGGCGGCATTGCTTGCAGTAAATCAAGCTTTCCATACAACACCCCAATTCCTGCTGGCGCATATAATTTGTGACCGGAAAACACATAAAAATCGGCATCCAGCGCTTTGATGTCTACGGATTCATGAACAATGCCCTGAGCGCCATCAATGACACTTACCGCACCGACTTGCCGGCTGAGCTTGATTATCTCTTCAATAGGTTGGCGATACCCTGTTACATTCGTCACATGAGCAACGGCCACGATTTTCACATTGCGAGATAAGCGAGACTCAAATGCCGCCATATCGAGCTCACCAGATGGCGTCATGGGAATTTTGACGATGCTTGCGCCCGTCTGCTCTGCCACAATTTGCCAAGGAACAATGTTCGCGTGATGCTCCATTTCGCCGATCAGAATTTCGTCACCTGCTTGAAGTGTGCATCGAGCATAAGTTTGAGCGATTAAGTTTAACGCTTCCGTTGCACCTCGAGTCCAAATTACCTCTTTTGGTTGCGCACCGATAAAATCGGCAACAGTCTCTCTGGCTTCTTCAAAAAGAGAAGTGGCATTGGCGGTTAAGGAGTGGTTACCGCGATGTACATTTGCATTTTGCTGGCTGTAATATTTTTGAATCGCATCTATCACGACTTGCGGTTTCTGAGTGGTCGCAGCGCTATCAAGATAAACCAAAGGGGTCTTGTTGACATCTTGTGTCAGCGCAGGAAACTGTGAGCGTACGTCGGTTAAAGGCATACTTTACTTACCCATTTCATGGTAGTGAAGGTTAGGTAGCGTCACCATAGGCTCTGCCACCTTCCATGCGTGTGGTTTACCCGAAAGCTGGATGACAATTTCCATCGCAAACTCCAATGCACTGCCTGGTCCTTGGCTAGTAATCAGTTTGTGATTGATATCGGTGACGACTCGTTTCACACGCCATTGTGATTCTGGGATCTTATCCTCGAAGTTTGGATGACAGGTCATGATGGCTTTAGGGTAAAGATCGTGCGCTTGTAAAACGAGAGCAGGGCTTGCGCATATCGCAGCCATCCAGCGAGCATCGTACATATGCTGCTTCAAGATCTCTATGAGTAACGTGCTGTCCCTAAAAACTTCTGCGCCCGGTACACCACCTGGCAGTGCAATGACATCAAATTGCTCATCGGCAACATCCACCAACCGACAATCGGCTGCTAGTGTGACACCACGGGAGGCTTTCATGGTGAGTGCTCCTTCAGGATCGACACTTGCAACCGTCACGTCATAACCAGCACGAACCATAATATCAATGATGGTTACGGCTTCCATTTCCTCTGTACCTACAGCGATAGGGACCAGTATTTTATGGCTCATGATGAAATCCAGCTTTTTTCAATGTTTAAAATGGCGTCCAGTAATGCTTGATTAGCAGGAACTGGAATATGATGGTGAGCAGCAACTCGAATGACGTAGCCAGTGATAAATTCTATCTCAGTTTTCCGTTGGTGAAATACATCTTGCTGCATTGAGGAATGATTTTTAGCCGTTGCGTGAATTACGGTACTGACTTTTTCTCTCAATACCTCAAAGTTTGCCTCTAAACCTTCGCGATGCATAACAGAAACAACTTCTTGTGTGACTTCATCCAATACAGTGTTGAACTTTGGTTCGGAAAGGTTTCCATTCAAGCATTGATGAATACCTGTTAATGGGTTGATGGCGCAGTTGATGGCTAACTTATCCCAAAGGGCTTGACGGATATTGGGATTCCACTTTACGTCAGGAAGAGCGTGATTCAGCACCTCTACTAAGAATTCACATTTCTCACCCTTTGAATTGAAACCGCCTATCTGAGTTTGACCTATTCCTGTGTGTATTACTTGATCAACATTCGGCTTGTAAGCGGCTTGAGTCGTAGTACCGATAACAACAGGAAAAGAGGCAATATCGGATTTCAACGTGTCAACAGCCCCCATTCCATTGTGAAGAAACAACAATATGGTGTCTGGATGTAGGTGCGACAAAATGGGGAGCAAGGCTGTTTGTACTTGCCATGCTTTCACTGTGACCAAAACGACATCACAATGCTTTAAGGCATTAAGGTTATTGGTTTCAAAGGTAACTGGTGGGGTATCGCCAAGCGACAGATCTCGCTGAGTATCTTTGTTATTGCGTGTCCATAGGGAAACGTGATGCCCTGCTGTTGCCAGCGACGCCGCCCAAAGCGATCCAATTGCACCTGGACCTAATATGACGATATTCAAACCTAGAAGCCTTATTAGAAACGATTGGAGCAAGGATAGCGACAGGAATGAAAGATGCAATATAAAGTCGAAACAAAAATGGCGCTTCAATAGCGCCACTTTTTTATATAGCTACTCGTTAGAATTTGTAGCTTAAACGATAGATCACGATGTCTTGGTAATCTTTACGCGCCAGTTTGTTCACTGTGTAGCGGTAAAGAACGCCTGCAGACCAATCTTGATGGAAGTTCCACATAGCGTTAACGCTACCATTCAAACCTGTTTTACCACCGTTGATATCAGCGTACGCTTCTTGACGACCGAATTCGTATTCACCCCAAGTTGAAAACGTGAAGTTTTGACCAGCAAGATCGGTGTTGTAGAAACCAACCCAGCCAACCATTCCGCCGTTTGCACCGCTGATGCCGCCTTCGGTGTTAACTTGATGAGCACCAATAAATGGAGTGAACCCCCAGTTATCGCCTTTTAACGCTGTGTAGCCTAAGCCAGCAACACGGTTTTGCTCGTGTAGTGTTGGGCTGATGTCTTTATCTGTGTTGTACACTTGTGCATAAAGACTGACGCCAGTGTCTGCTAGGTTGTAGTGGATTGTACCTTTGAGGGATGCGCCACGGTTGTCTTGACCACGGTCAACACCTTCGTAGTCGTAAAACCCGTAGATTTGGCCCCAATCAAATACCGCACCACCTTCGATGCCGATGACGGCTTGGTTGCGTTCGTGGATTTCCTGACCGAAGTTAGAAGCATCATTGCCGATACCGTGATCCCACTTTTGGTAATCAAGGTACGCGCTACCAAAACCAAATAGATATTCTGCTTGTGCTGGAACAGCGATAGCTGCAGATGCAAGGCTTAGAGCTAAAATTGACTTACGCATTAGGTTCTTCTCTCATATAAACGATTGGTGTAGGGCTCAATCCATAAACCTTAAATCCTTCGCCGCGCATTCTATATTTTCACCTCTCATTTGTAAGTGAAAAATACCGCAAATAGAAAGCAATTGAGTGACTAAGATCACGTAACTGAACATAATTAGAAACTCTGTCAATTGGGTGCAATAGTAATCAGGGTTTTGCTAATGACAAAATTGTTAATTTGAGAAAAACGTTTTCGTTCTTACTTTCAACAGTGTTTGGAAATTAGATATTTCTGGGCTGAAACATCGGTGGTTACTGCATTCGTGCGGTAAATGAATAATGATTGTGATCGCGATTACTGGCGCGCTCGTAAATCCTGAACATAAAGACAAAGGAAAATGAGCATGTCACTAATTACCAAATTGTTTCCTCTGAGTTCGGTTGTTTTACCAGAGGGGAAAATGAACTTGAGAATATTCGAACCCCGTTACAAGAGACTGGTGAAAGAATGCTGCCAACAGAATGAGGGATTTGGAATATGCCTCATGTCCGACGGTGATGAGTCTTCCCCACACAACGTGTCTCAAATCGGCACGCTTGTTGAGATCGTGGACTTTGAAACGTTAGAAGACGGTTTGTTAGGGATTACCGTGTATGGAAAGCAAAGAATCCGCGTAAAAAGGGTCTGGTCTGAGAAGGATGGATTGAGAGTAGGGGAGATTGAACACCTTCCTAATTGGCAAACAGCGGAGTTTGTTGAGGATACAAAGCATGTTTCGCAACAACTCAGGCATGTCTACAGTCAGTTCCCACAAGTTAAAAACCTGTATGAACAATGTTTTTTCGACGATGCAACGTGGGTAAGTCAACGTTGGCTTGAGCTGCTACCGATAAACCAAACGAAATTCGATCTTTTGGTTTCCCAAGAATCTTGCAGTGCTACGTTGGACTTTTTATCTGAAGCAATAGATAGCAAGCCACTAGCTCGAGACTAGAGAATTAACCTTTAGTCTTTTTAAATCCATCTCTTTTGCCTGCTTTTCATTTTAAAGTGATCGATTATCTCGCGTGTTCGTATATGCTTTCTACAGGAATAAAAACTATTTTCCAGTGCTGGGACAAGTCTCAGCTCGATGTTAAGGAACTATCATGAGCAAGACGCTAGAAGCAGGCTCTGAATGTCAGTCAAAAGCTAAAGGAATCGACCGAGCGCATTGGTCGGCTTGCATGGCACGAATTCAGAATGGAGACAAAGAGGCATACTCTGAAGTGTTTCGATTTTTCTCGCCAAGACTTAGAACATTCGTCATCAAGCACGTGAGTAACGAGCATGTGGCGGTTGAGATTATCCAAGACACAATGGCGATGGTATGGCAGAAAAGTCATCTTTTTGATCCCGACAAAAGCTCGCTCTCAACTTGGATTTATACGATTGCGAGAAACTTAAGCTTCGACTTATTGCGAAAACAAAAAGGCAAAGAGCTTCATGTGCATTCTGAAGACATTTGGGCAAGCGACTATTGCCCGCCGGATCTTGTAGAGCATTATTCCCCGGAACAAAATATGTTAAAAGAACAGGTCGTCCGTTTTTTGGACACTCTGCCGCAGAGTCAAAAAGACGTAGTTAAAGCGGTTTACCTAGATGAGCTTCCACATCAACAAGTCGCTGACATGTTTGATATTCCTTTAGGGACAGTAAAATCGCGGTTGCGACTTGCTGTAGAGAAGTTACGGCATTCAATGAAGGGAGATGCATTATGAGTTATCACCCAGAGTTCGAACTGATTCGCGCCTACGTAGATGGCACTATTGACCCTTGCCACGGCATTATGGTGGCAGCACACTTAGAAACATGCAGTCAATGTAGACAAACTGTTCAAAGGTTAGAGGCTGAAGCGGCTAATGATATGTTTGAAGCACACAGTGCTGCAGATGAGGCAAGCTTCGCTAAAGAACATGGCATCGATGAAGAAAAAAACGCACCTAGTCTAGATTTGGAATCAATGCTCTCAACCATAGTTGACATGAAACAGCTCAAGCCAACTTCTCATGCGGAAGAAACCCCTTCAGTGCATATTGAGTTAAATGGGAAGAAGTTCGTATTACCGAAGGCATTGAGAAATCAGGTGTCACGCATTGGTGAGTGGCGCAGTTACGGCGGTAAGGTTTACAGCGCTGCAATTGAGCTTGAAGAAAACGACGCGAGAATGAACCTACTTTACATCAAGGAAGGGGTTCAAGTACCTCAGCACACCCATAAAGGCGTCGAAACTACGCTAGTTCTTCATGGCAGTTTTAGTGATGAGGATGGGAAATATGCTGAGGGAGACATCATGTCTCGCGACGCTTCAGTGAAGCATGCTCCGCAAACGTCGGAAAATCAGGATTGTTTGTGTCTGACTGTTTTGACAGAGCCGATGATATTCACTCAAGGTGTGGCACGAGTCTTCAACTTGTTTGGACGAGGCATGTACCCTTAACGTTTACTCCAGTTAGATGAATAAAAAACGAAAAGAGGCTCTAATAAGAGCCTCTTTTTTACGTCTGAAATTTATTTAACCAAAGGAGAATCTTCCATTTCTTCTTTTTCAGATTCTTTTTTGGCTTTTGCCAACAAATTGGAGAAGTGATGTCTTAGAGAGTAAAGCATAATCAAGCTTGGAATCACCATCAACGAAGTAACAATGAAGAAGGTTGACCAATCGTCCAAGAAATCCACAAGCTCTCCACTGAAAGACGCCAAAGTCGTTCTTCCGAAATTACCCAGTGAAGCAAGCAACGCGTATTGAGTTGCTGAGAACGCTTGACCTGTCATGGCAGTTAGGAAGGACACAAACGCGACGGTAGAAAATGCCGTTGTGAAGTTATCGACAACAATGGTTGCGAAGAAAAGCGTTTCACTCGGTCCTACTTTGGCTATCCAAGCAAACATCAAGTTGCTTGCTGCCATTGCTATACCACCAATCATTAAGCCGCGAACAATACCAAACTTCACATTCACCATACTTCCGATGATGGTAAAGAGAATGGTAAAGCCCCAACCAATCAATTTGGAGTAGTATCCAATTTGTTCATTACTGAAGCCGACTTCCTTATAAAACGTAATCGACATACGCCCCAAGAAGGCTTCACCGATTTTGAAAAGGAATACGAATAAAAGCAGAGTAATGGCAACTTGCACACCGTTGCGTTTGAAGAAGTCATAAAACGGCTCAATAACGGTTACCGTAAACCACGCTGCTATCGGAGACCCGACGACTTCAGAGTGGCGTTCCTCGGCTTGTTTCTGAAGGGCTTCACGCTGAGTTTGTGGCTCGCCTACTAACAACGTAAATAGGATTAGCACACCTATAATGATAGCCATTCCATAAAACACACCGTTCCAGCCAATGCTGTCGGCATTGATAAAGGCTAAATACCCTGGGAGAGAATAACCTGTCCACCAACCCACAACTGCCATAGCGGAAGCTTGAGGGAGTTTATTGGATTGCGATTTTGGGAAAGTATCAATACGGTAAGCATCAATGGCGATGTCTTGTGTTGCAGACGCTATCGCAATACCGAAGGCAATCATTGATGTAAACATCAAGTTGGTTGCTGGGTCGACTCCTGCAATAAACAGAGTGCAAATCAAAATAAGACATTGACACAAAAGAATCCAACTGCGTCTTTGCCCTAACAAAGAGTGAAGAATGGGTAATTTTACGCGGTCGACTAAAGGTGCCCATAAAAAGTTAATAGCGTAAACCGCGAAAATAGAACCAAAGTAACCAATTGCAGCGCGTGTTAGCCCTGCATCCTTAAGCCAACCGGACATGTTAGAGCCGATGAGTACCCAAGGAAAGCCGCTGGAGCAGCCCAGCATAAAGACCCAGAGCAAGCGTTTATCAAGGTAACTTCGGATAGTTTCTGTCCAAGTCATATTGCTTGACATAGAACACTCCTTGTATGAAAAGCGAAAGAAAACGCTGGCGTTTTGCCAGCGTTAGTTTTGTTATTTTTGTAGAGTTACTTTTTTTATAACGATAGGTTCTACTGGAATATCTTGCATTCTACCCATGGACTTAGTTGGTTTGGTGGCCATTTGCTGAACCACATCAAATCCTTTGGTCACCTTTCCAAATACAGCGTAGCCTGGGTTGGAAGATGAATAGTTCAGAAAGTCATTGTTTTGCAAGTTAATAAAGAACTGGCGTGTTGCAGAGTGAGGGTTAGATGTGCGTGCCATTGCGATAGTCGCAGTGTCGTTTTTCAAACCATTGCTGGCTTCATTCTTTATTGCATCATAAGTGGGCAGGCGACCCATTTTTTCATCAAACCCACCGCCTTGAGCCATAAAACCAGCAATTACGCGATGAAATTGAGTGCCTTCATAGCTGCCATCTTCGATGTAGCGAAGAAAGTTTTTGACTGTGACAGGGGCTTTTTCTTCATTTAATTCCACTGTGAATGAGCCAAGTGTTGTTTCAAATACAACGTTTTGAGCCCAAGTTGGTAGTGAGAAAAGACATACCAAAGATAAAATCAGGCTGCGCATTAGAATCTCTCCTTCATGTAGTTTAGAAGTTCTTTGTCGTTAGCGATTTCAGCAAGCACTAAGTCGACTACATCATTTAGTACCAATTCAACGTCGTCATTAGACGCAGATAAAGTGCCCGTTTTCGTTGCTGTACCGTTGTAAGACTTAACGAGCTTACCGCGTGGTGTTTCAGCAGTAACCTGAAGCGTTACTTTGGCATCTAACTCGTTTTCCATTAATGTGTTTGAAACATTGACTAAAGCTTCTTGAACTTCAAGGCTAAGGGTATTGTTGCTGTTTGCTACCATTTGGAAACCTTGGGAGACCAATTGCTGGTACATCGCAGTTTCAATGGCGATACGCAGATTTTGCTTTGTATGGATAGGTTGCGTCGTGCGACGACCGCTGTTGACTAACGCGACATACTGAGAAGTTCGTATATCACGGCTTTCTAGAGAGAAAGACTGCCCATTCACCAATTTTACGCTGCTCAAGGTTGGTGTCGGTGTGAGGTTTATTTGTTCTTCTTTCTGTGGAGAAGCGCAAGCTGCTAAAAGTGTTACAGATGCAGCAAGTATCAATTTTCTCATGACGAATTCCTTAATTAAACAATCTCGCAGGATGGTTTTTAGGGTCTGTTGACCTTTCGCGGTTAAATTTTGTTCGAGCTATAAGCGTTTTAATCGCGGCGCAAGGTTTTTAGCCTAGTCACTCTAAGCAAAGACCTTGCAACAAAGAGTAAAGCGCTTATAGCCGAACCCTTTGGGCAGCGTTTGTGGCTTCTTTCTACTGCGTTATCGCTTATTGATGTAGAGCGACTACACCGAATAAGCGCTGCCTTGTATAAAGAACCCACAATTCGCTGCAAAAATCAGCTCGAAAGGTCAACAGACCCTATTTTTTAGTGGCTTGTAATATAACAAATTTACGGTTCGATGCGACGAGCTTAACCTGCGATTTTCCAAATAAGCGTTCAAGTTTTATATCGTAGCCTAGGTGACGGTTACCAATAACAAATAAATCCCCTCCACTACTAAGAACATGCTTTGCATCACAGAACATCTGCCACGCAATGTGGTCTGTAACGGCTTGTTGTTGATGGAATGGAGGATTACATAACACTAAGTAAGTACTCTCTTTTTCAAATCCATCAAGGCAATTATTGGCTATACACTGGATATTGCGATCTTCACCCAGAGTTTCTGTGAGATTGCGCTTAGCCGATTCCACAGCCATGTAGCTTTCGTCTACACAGGTAATACTTGCTTGAGGATTTAACTGCCCTGCTTTAACAGAAAGAACGCCATTACCACAACCAAGATCGAGAATGTGCTCTAGCTCAGGGTTTTGAGGAATGTGCTCAAGCATAAAGCGCGCACCTAAATCGAGCGCTTCTCCGGAATAGACATTAGCGAGGTTGGTTAGAGAAAAGTTTTCACCGTCCACTTCCCATTTAGTTTCAGGTTCTGCCTTATGGCTGACGGGAGAGTTCGGTGTCGAGAATACAAGACGGTGCTTTTTCCACGCAAGAGAGGTCGTTGTGGTACCAAGGTGTTTTTCAAACAGCTTTAATGTGGATGTGTGTATTTCTTTAACTTTGTTCACTGCCACTATTTTGCAGTGTGAAGGTAACACCGACCGCAATTGGCTGAGCTGATACGTTAAAAATCGATTAATTTTGGGTATCTGCATAAGCACTAAATCGATATCGGTAGGGATGCATTCCAAGCTGGTTAGAAAGTCGACTTTATTGCATTGATTCCGTTGCAGATTTTTCAGTGTTCCTCGATGCGATACAAACGAGTCCGTCATCATCGTGACGTGATGTTTTTCTGAAAACCAGCAAGATAAAGCCCCAAAGTTATCGTTCAGAATAAGGATTTTTTTTCCGTCTGAAACTTTAAGCTCGTTCTCAACGTAATTAATAAGGTATTCGTCACCCGCATTCCATGCCTGAAGTGTTTCTTGTGCTCGTTTGGGAAAGCGTTGTAGCGTTAAAGTGCGACCGTCGATGTGTAGCTCGGTATTCATTGTGCTTGGTTTCTTATGGGCTAAGAGCGCATTGTCGCAGAAAGCGGCAAATTCTAGAAATGAAAATAAATACAATTCGCTTGAATGAGTAGAAAAGAGGAGTGCTGCGAAGGGCTTGTTCTTCAAAAGCCACCTTGAGCGGTTATCTGACCTTAGAATGTTGTGATATTGATAACAAGGACATAGCGGGCGATCGTCAGTAAGGTATAATCAAACAAAAATTGAGCAAGGAATAAATATGATTCATGAAATCATTGAAGAAAAATTGCGCAGTGCGTTTGAACCAAAGCACTTAGAAGTTCTTAATGAAAGCTACATGCATAACGTCCCCAAAGGCTCTGAAAGTCACTTTAAAGTGATCATCGTCAGCCAAGCGTTTGAAAACTTGAGACTGGTTGCTCGTCACCGCAAAGTTAATGGCGTATTGATAGAAGAATTAGAAAATCACATACACGCTCTCTCTATTCATACCTATACTGAATCAGAATGGTTGCAACAAACGGATGGTGCTCCAGAGAGCCCAATGTGTTTGGGTGGAAGCAAACTGGGGTGATTTTAAGGCGGCGTGGCTGCCTTTTTTGTGCAATTACTCGTTTAGTGAATGAATATTAAAGAAGTGAATTGTTAAAAAAAACATATAAATAAAAATGAATGGCTTAAGTCTAAATATTTTTATGAAATATTAACATTTGTGCGACAGTTCAAACTTATTCACTTTGGTTAGCTAATCTATAACCAACATACAAAAAATTACAGATTTATCCAATGCATGGTCATGGCATCACCTTCACAAAAGATGCTAGACTATCGCACCTGATAAAACTCGCTATTTTTTGTGACGAGTTAATTAAGAGGATGTTGCGATTTTGACCAGGGTGTCAGGTCAAAACCGGACACAAAATGTCGTGTCTAACTTTTACGCAATTAAAAGAATCTTTTTCCCGATAAAGTAGTGCAAGTGCGTATGATTACAATAAATAAGGGCTTGGATATTCCAATTTCTGGAGTTCCATCCCAGGTGATAAGTGATGGCAAGTCCATCAATAAAGTCGCCTTGCTTGGCGAAGAGTACGTTGGAATGCGTCCTACGATGCATGTTCGCGTAGGCGATGAAGTGAAGAAAGGTCAGGCTCTTTTTGAAGACAAAAAGAACCCAGGCGTGTTATTTACTTCTCCAGCAAGTGGTAAAGTCATTGAAGTTAACCGAGGCGCAAAGCGCGTTCTTCAATCTGTAGTGATTGAAGTTTCTGGTGACGAGAAAGTGACTTTTGACAGTTACACAGCCGATAAATTAGTGAGCCTTGAACGTGAAGCGATCAAAACTCAACTGGTTAATTCTGGCGCGTGGACTGCACTCCGTACTCGTCCGTTCAGCAAGGTTCCCGCGATCGAGTCTTCAACTCAAGCTATCTTTGTAACCGCTATGGATACCAACCCATTGTCGGCAGATGCTGGAGTGATCATTAACGAGCAGTCTGATGCTTTCACTGCCGGTTTGGACGTTCTTTCACGTCTAACGGATGGCAAAGTATTAGTGTGTAAGAATGGCGAAAGCCTTCCTCGCTCATCTCAATCAAATGTTGAAGAACATGTATTTGATGGACCACACCCAGCAGGGCTTGTTGGTACACACATGCATTTCCTTTACCCAGTTAACGAAGAATACGTTGCTTGGAGCATCAACTATCAAGATGTGATTGCAATCGGTCATCTCTTCCTTACTGGTGAAGTCTATTCAGACCGTGTTGTTTCTCTGGCAGGTCCAGTGGTAAACAACCCTCGTCTAGTACGTACAACAATGGGTGCAAACTTAGATCAGCTTACCGATGGTGAGATGATGCCTGGTGATGTACGTATTATTTCTGGTTCTGTACTAGCTGGTACTCAAGCGAAAGGTCCTCATGCCTTCCTTGGTCGTTACCACCTTCAAGTGTCTGCACTTCGTGAAGGCTATGAAAAAGAGCTATTTGGCTGGGCGATGCCTGGTAAGAACAAATACTCTATTACTCGTGCATATTTTGGTCACCTGTTCTCAGGGCGTCTGTTTAACATGACAACAACGACCAACGGTAGTGATCGTTCTATGGTGCCAATCGGTAACTATGAGAAGGTATTACCACTGGATATGGAACCAACTCTGCTGCTTCGTGACCTATGTGCCGGCGATACTGATAGTGCTCAGTCACTCGGTGCGCTTGAGCTGGACGAAGAAGATTTAGCACTGTGTACGTTTGTGTGCCCAGGTAAATATGATTACGGCGAGTTGCTTCGTGAATGTCTAGACAAGATCGAGAAGGAAGGTTAAGTCATGGCCCTAAAGAAGTTTCTTGAAGATATAGAGCACCATTTTGAACCTGGTGGCAAACATGAAAAATGGTTTGCACTGTACGAAGCTGTAGCAACAGTATTCTATACACCTGGCTTGGTGACAAAACGTGGTTCACACGTTCGTGATAGCGTTGACTTAAAACGCATCATGATCATGGTTTGGTTTGCGACGTTCCCAGCAATTTTCTGGGGTATGTACAACGCAGGTAACCAAGCAGTTATGGGTCTTAATCATCTTTACCAAGGTGCAGAACTAGCGAATGTTGTCGCTGGCAACTGGCACTATTGGCTGACAGAGATGATTGCCGGTCCAGTTTCCGTTGAAGCCGGGTGGGGAACCAAGATGATTCTTGGTGCAACCTATTTCCTACCGATTTACCTAACAGTCTTTGTGGTAGGTGGCTTCTGGGAAGTTCTATTCTGTATGGTTCGTAAGCACGAAGTAAACGAAGGTTTCTTTGTTACTTCAATCTTGTTTGCGTTAATCGTTCCGCCAACACTTCCTCTTTGGCAAGCAGCTCTAGGTATTACCTTTGGTGTTGTAGTTGCGAAAGAAATCTTTGGTGGTACAGGTCGTAACTTCCTTAACCCAGCGCTTGCTGGTCGTGCGTTCCTATTCTTTGCATACCCAGCACAAATCTCTGGTGATGTAGTTTGGACTGCGGCGGATGGTTTCTCTGGTGCGACTGCTCTTAGCCAATGGGCTCAAGGCGGTAACGGCGCGCTAGTGAACACGATCACAGGTGATGCAATCACTTGGATGGATGCTTTCCTAGGTAATATCCCAGGTTCTATCGGTGAAGTGTCGACTCTGGCGCTTATGATCGGTGCTGCGTTTATTGTTTATATCGGTGTTGCCTCGTGGCGAATCATCATTGGTGTTCTTTTAGGTATGGTGGCGACGTCATTCCTGTTCAACGTCATTGGTTCAGACACTAACCCATTGTTCAGCATGCCGTGGCATTGGCACCTAGTTTTAGGTGGTTTTGCATTTGGTATGTTCTTCATGGCAACCGACCCAGTATCTGCTTCCTTTACGAATAAAGGTAAGTGGGCATACGGTGCACTGATTGGTGCAATGTGTGTGATGATTCGTGTGGTTAACCCAGCTTACCCAGAAGGTATGATGCTGGCGATTCTATTTGCGAACCTATTCGCACCTCTGTTCGACCACGTCGTGATCGAGAAGAACATCAAGCGGAGAAAAGCACGTTATGGCAAGTAGTAACGATAGCATTAAAAAGACGCTGGGTGTTGTTGTCGGATTGAGCTTGGTTTGTTCAATCGTCGTATCAACAGCAGCCGTAGGTCTACGTGGTCAACAGAAGGCAAATGCTGTTCTGGATAAGCAAAGCAAGATTGTTGAAGTTGCAGGCTACCAAGCCAGCAGCCCAGCTGAAGTTCGTGAACTGTTTGGTGAAAAAATCGAACCTCGCTTGGTTGATTTCAACACGGGTGAATACGTTCAGGAAACTGAAGACGGTTTAACTGCTTCAAATTACGATCAGCGTAAAGCCTCTAAAGATCTTTCTCAGTCGATCAAACTGACGTCTGAAGACGACAAAGCAAAGATCCTTCGTCGTGCAAACTTAGGAACGGTTTACCTAGTTAAAGATGGCGGTGACTTTTCTAAAGTTATTATCCCTGTCCATGGAACTGGTCTATGGTCAATGATGTACGCATTCGTTGCTGTTGAAACTGACGGTAACACAGTGTCGGGTATTACTTACTACGAGCAAGGTGAAACTCCTGGTCTTGGTGGTGAGGTTGAAAACCCAACTTGGCGTGCACAGTGGGTAGGTAAGAAACTATTCGACGAAAACCACCAGCCAGCAATCAAGGTTGTTAAAGGTGGCGCACCAGCCGGTTCTGAGCACGGTGTTGATGGTCTATCTGGCGCAACACTAACTGGTAACGGTGTTCAGGGTACATTCGACTTCTGGCTGGGTGAGAAGGGCTTTGGTCCATTCCTAGCTAAAGTTCGTGACGGAGGTCTGAACTAATGTCTAGTGCAAAAGATATTAAAAAGAGTGTCTTAGCGCCAGTATTGGATAATAACCCAATCGCGCTTCAGGTACTTGGTGTGTGTTCTGCACTAGCAGTAACCACCAAACTAGAAACAGCGTTTGTAATGACACTTGCGGTTATTTTCGTAACGGCACTGTCAAACTTCTTTGTTTCTCTGATCCGTAACCACATTCCAAACAGTGTTCGTATTATCGTACAGATGGCGATCATTGCTTCTTTGGTAATCGTGGTAGACCAAATCCTAAAAGCTTACTTATACGATATCTCTAAGCAGTTGTCTGTATTCGTTGGTCTGATCATTACAAACTGTATCGTAATGGGTCGTGCAGAAGCATTTGCTATGAAATCTGCACCTCTACCGTCTTTAATTGATGGTATTGGTAACGGTCTTGGTTACGGTTTTGTACTGATTACAGTTGGTTTCTTCCGCGAGCTATTTGGTAGCGGTAAGCTATTTGGTATGGAAGTACTTCCGCTGGTAAGTAATGGCGGTTGGTACCAACCAAACGGTCTAATGCTTCTGGCACCATCTGCATTCTTCTTGATCGGTTTCCTAATCTGGGCGATCCGTGTGTTCAAGCCAGAACAAGTAGAAGCGAAGGAGTAAGGTCGTCATGGAACATTATATTAGTCTGCTAGTTAAATCGATTTTCATCGAAAACATGGCACTGTCTTTCTTCTTGGGTATGTGTACATTCCTTGCGGTATCCAAGAAAGTTAAGACTTCTTTTGGCTTAGGTGTCGCTGTTGTCGTAGTACTTACTATCGCAGTACCAGTAAACAACTTGGTTTACAACCTTGTGCTTAAAGAGAACGCTCTGGTTGAAGGTGTTGACCTGAGCTTCCTGAACTTCATTACCTTCATTGGTGTAATTGCAGCATTGGTACAGATTCTAGAGATGGTTTTAGACCGTTTCTTCCCACCTCTGTACAACGCACTGGGTATTTTCCTTCCGTTGATCACAGTTAACTGTGCAATCTTCGGTGGTGTATCTTTCATGGTGCAGCGTGATTACAACTTTGCTGAGTCCGTCGTGTACGGTTTCGGTTCTGGTGTAGGTTGGATGCTTGCTATCGTTGCGTTAGCAGGTATTCGTGAGAAGATGAAGTACTCAGACGTTCCTCCAGGTTTACGTGGTCTTGGTATCACATTTATCTCTGTAGGTCTGATGGCACTGGGCTTCATGTCATTCTCTGGTGTTCAACTGTAAGGCATAAGGAATAGTCAATGGACATTATTCTTGGTGTAGTGATGTTTACACTGATTGTTCTAGCCCTAGTTTTGGTTATTTTATTTGCCAAATCTAAGCTAGTACCAACAGGTGACATTACCATTTCCGTAAACGGCGATCCTGAAAAAGCGATCGTTTCTCAACCAGGTAGCAAGCTGCTAAGTTCTCTTGCTGGCGCTGGTGTATTCGTTTCATCTGCTTGTGGTGGCGGTGGCTCTTGTGGTCAGTGTCGTGTGAAAGTGAAATCTGGTGGTGGTGACATTCTACCAACAGAACTTGATCACATTACTAAAGGTGAAGCCCGTGAAGGTGAGCGTCTGGCTTGTCAGGTGGCAGTGAAAACTGACATGGACATCGAGCTTCCAGAAGAAATCTTCGGCGTTAAAAAGTGGGAATGTACGGTTATCTCTAACGATAACAAAGCGACATTCATCAAAGAACTTAAGATTCAGATCCCTGATGGCGAATCAGTACCTTTCCGTGCTGGTGGTTACATTCAAATCGAAGCGCCAGTTCACCACGTGAAATACGCTGATTACGATATTCCAGAGGAATACCGTGAAGACTGGGACAAGTTCAACCTGTTCCGCTATGAGTCTAAAGTGAACGAAGAAACCATTCGTGCTTACTCAATGGCTAACTACCCTGAAGAAGAAGGCATTATTATGTTGAACGTGCGTATCGCTACGCCGCCGCCTAATAATCCTGATGTACCACCTGGTATCATGTCTTCGTACATTTGGTCTCTTAAAGAAGGTGACAAGTGTACGATCTCTGGTCCATTTGGTGAATTCTTCGCGAAAGACACGGATGCTGAAATGGTATTCGTTGGTGGTGGTGCTGGTATGGCGCCAATGCGTTCGCATATCTTCGATCAGCTTAAGCGTCTGAACTCTAGCCGTAAGATGTCATTCTGGTATGGTGCACGTTCTAAGCGTGAGATGTTCTACGTAGAAGATTTTGATGGCCTGCAATCTGAAAACGATAACTTCGTTTGGCACTGTGCTCTATCAGATCCAATGCCAGAAGATAACTGGGAAGGTTACACAGGCTTCATCCACAACGTATTGTACGAAAACTACCTGAAGGACCACGATGCTCCTGAAGATTGTGAGTACTACATGTGTGGTCCACCGATGATGAATGCGGCTGTTATCGGCATGCTGAAAGATCTTGGTGTAGAAGATGAAAACATCCTACTGGATGACTTCGGTGGCTAAACCCATCTAAGTGATTGATTTGTGGCTGACTCGTATGAGTCAGCCATTTATTTTTGTAAATCAAGTTGCTACAGAATAGTATCCAGAACAACAGACGCTAAAGTATTGGGTATTTTTCTCTATCAACTTAAATAATTATAAGCAGGAGTGAGCAAGTGAAATACTGGCTTGTTGTCTTAACTTCCTTATTGTTTCTAGCCGGTTGTAGCCAGCCGAAAGAACAAATCCACTTATCCGGTCCTACTATGGGAACGACTTACAATATTAAATATATTGAGGTCGATGGTGCGCCTGCATCTGCCGATATTCAGAAAGAAGTCGATAAATTACTGGAATTAGTGAATGACCAGATGTCGACGTATCGCAAGGATTCAGAGCTTAGTCGTTTTAACCAATACAAAGGTAACGAAGCATTTGAGGTTTCCGCTGAAACCGCAATCGTAGTGAAAGAAGCGATTCGCCTGAATGAGCTTACTCGTGGTGCATTGGATGTGACTGTTGGTCCTCTCGTTAATTTATGGGGCTTTGGACCAGAAGCTCGACCGGAAGTGGTGCCAAGTGATGAAGAACTGAGTGCACGAAAAGCCATGACGGGAATATCACATTTAAGCGCGACTTCTAAGACTCTGACAAAGACACTGCCGGAGCTGTACGTTGACCTTTCTACCATTGCAAAAGGTTGGGGGGTAGACGTTGTTGCCAATTATGTTGAGTCGCTAGGCATTCATAATTACATGGTTGAAATTGGTGGTGAGATTCGCTTAAAAGGTGTAAATCAAAGCGAAGAAGCATGGCGAATTGCCATTGAAAAGCCTTCAACCACAGAGCGTGCAATTCAAGAAATTATTGAACCTGGTGACATGGCGATTGCTACATCCGGGGACTACCGAAATTATTTTGAAAAGGATGGTATTCGATACTCGCATATTATCAACCCACAATCAGGAAAGCCGATCGACCATAAAGTGGTCTCGGTGACGGTGCTTCACCCTTCTAGTATGACAGCTGATGGCTTATCTACTGGTATTATGGTGTTAGGTGAAGACGCTGGTCTGGAAATCGCGAACGAAAATGACCTTGCCGTTATGATCATTGTAAAAACAGAGCAAGGGTTCGAAGAAATTTATTCAGACGCATTTAAGAAGTATTTAAATAAATAATAGGAGTCGTGAGCAATGGCTACGTTTATCGTTACATTTGGATTTTTCTTGGCAATTGTCACCGCCATGTCTGTCGGTTACATTTTCCAAAAGAAAGTCGTTAAAGGAAGTTGTGGCGGCTTAGATGCTGTCGGCATTGATAAAGTGTGTAACTGCCCAGAACCTTGTGATGCGCGTAAAAAGCGTGAAGCACGCGAGGCAATACGCGCTGAAAAAATTGCCGCTTGGGAAAAAGATAAAATTCTCTAAGATCTTTAGCTTAAGAAGCAGATAAAGTCGAAGATGTTAAAAGCTCAGCCATTGCTGAGCTTTTTTGTTTTCAGAGGGAGGTGGGGTCGCGCCTATTGTCGTTAGCTAAAGCGGCAAAGACGAAGCTAGAAAGCCAGCATTTAAATCGACGGACTGGTTAGCGTAACAGAGTAGCGCCATGTTGCCCCATTCTCTGTATTGATTTTCATACGAGCTTTTTTGCCATCGTTTGTACTTAGCGTCAGCGCCGGCAATTCTAAAGAACTTGGAGCACCTTTTTCATTACAGGTCACGCTGCCAATCAGCTCGGCATTACCTAAAGAATCTGGCGTTATCTTCGCGAGGAATTTGCAGTTTCCCGATACGGCTGCTCCCCACTCATTCGCTTCTAGAAACGCTTCAAAATAGTGGCGTTGACCTTGTTGTTCTAGCGTAATACACGCCTTGTAGTCAAAATTGGCTGCCGCCGGAAAGCTGGCAGCGACCAATAATAAACACGTCATCTGAATGTTCATTCTGCACCTTTACTTCTTTATCGGGGTTCCGCGCGAAATCATTTCACACAGGTGGCTTCCATCGCTATCAAGCGGTTTTTCAACTAGCCAACGAATCGGTGAAATAACAGGGCTGGTAGTGAAGCGTACAGACGTTTCCAAAATGGCAGAAAATGGCACACTCAAGTCAAAGTCTTCAAAATTACCGGAAACTTCAATTGGTGTTTGAAGGCTGAATATCTGGGCCGATTTGGGTCTTGGAGCGAGATAAAGATCAAACGTCCTATCTGAGTAAGAGGCTGAAAAGTTGCCATTTACTTGAATACGTGTTGTGTCCAATAACAAATCTCGCTGTTGCAAATCACCATTTGTAATATCAAAACCGCCAGCCACGCAATTCAGAACCGATTCCTGTTCTTTAGTAAAACTAGGCAATATTGCATCGGTAAGATTGACAGCCCAAAGGTCGATTAAGTCCGCTTCAAACTCTTGTGGCCAAATAGAAAAACCAATAAACCCATTCGCGTTATTCATAAGACTATCAGGAGTATTGGCCAAACTGGTCAAATTAAAGTAAGTACTGAGATTTCCGCCCATATCTGTCTTATTATCGATACGTCTAGCGATGATACCGTAGTCAAAATGATGCACTTGCCCTTGAATCGCAATATCGAACTGGTCTTGCTGAGCTTCAATTTGTCCAGCCAAAGACACCGAACCACCAGGAATACTGATTTTTAAAGGAGAGACTCGTAATTTTCCGTCCAATAGCGATAGCTTCGCGGATGTTGCGCCTAGCCAATCATTACCTGAACGAACATTATTTACCTCTAAACTCATTTCTACATTTGCCCATGATAAGCCTTCAGGGCTGACGATAAGCGGTTGTGTTGTGCCTTCTTTAACTGTTGGCTTATGATTTGAGGCTTCTTGATTAGTCGCCTTCGGTATCCAAGCTTTCCAGTTGCCAACTTTAAAGTCGTCCATTTGAATTAACGATGATGACAGGCTTAGTGCTATATCAGGGCGAGAATATTTCCCTAATGGGCGTAATTGCCCAGTACCAATAAGTTCACTCTCACCAATATTGAGGACAAGTTGCTGTAATTGGTATTGAACATCATCTAGCGATAGCTTGGCCGATAAATCGATTGGACCATAAGGCGGAAGCTTGACCCCTGTGAACTCGTTAAGTCTCTCCAAATTAGGAACAGCCGCGTTTAATTGAAGTTCCAATTGAGTGAAGTCCAGAGGTAGTGCAATGTCCGTTGAGGCTTCAATTTTTATGTCACCAAGGGTGAAAAGGAGATTAGCAGGTAAGCTTTCTGAAAGTCTATTGGCTTCTTTTAGAGAAACCGATTGGATGCTCAGCGTTGTTTTTTTATCCTGTACGAAACCGGTCAATAACAGCTCTGTGTTGAGCTCTGGTCCTGTATGGAAACGTCCTTCTGAGATGCGAATGTCCATCGATTTTCCGGTGTAGATATCCGGAATCTTGAGATACCCGCCTTCAAGTAAAGCTTGTACTTGAGTCATCTCCATGAACTCAAGTAACGTTTTCCCTGAAAGCGTTAAGCTTATTCGGGCACTATCTAATGCCATATCCATATCATCGGCGATACCAAAGCTTTGGGCGACCGCGGCAATATTTGGTGAGTCAGCTTTAAGGTTAAGCGTTGAGGATATTTGAGCAGCGTTGATGCTAACAGCAAGATCGCCTGTCATTAGATTGTCGGCGAGGTGCATTGAAAACGGAGCTGGTTTCATAATGCCGTTTCGAAGCTTCCCCGAAAAGGTGATGTGCTTGAGGCTTTGATTGGACCATCGCATATCACCGACATTTAGGTCGATATCTGCATCGACAATATTAATGTCGTTTCTCAAGATTGGAACGGAAAGGTTGACCCCTTGAGTCGGTATGGCTTGTTCTACTTCTGGTAACGTTTCTTCTTGTGCTAGCAATGCGAGTTGATTGAAATCCAATTTGGAAAAATCAGCATCAATGTCCACAAATGACTGTTTAGTGTCATTTAACCATTTGAGCGCTAACGTCCCTCTACTGTCCATAATACGAAGGTTTTGAGTAGACAGTGTCAGCCATTCATTTTGATGTTCCAAGGTCGCATTGAGCTTTAGAGGTCCGCTAGCCCCTGACTGCGTACCTAACCAAGGTGAAAGTTTTGCGATATTCGGGCTCGATATGTCCAGCTTAAATTGGCTACCAACTTGCCAGCGTGTTTCAGGGAGAGAGCCAAACGCGTGAATATTCAGGATCGGGCTGTCTAGTGTGATGGTCGTTTCCCAATCCCGCTTGTTGATAATATCTGATAGTGCACCCGCTTTAGCTGTGATGGTCGCAGGTACACCTTGGAGGTTACCGCGAATATCAACATCGACAGGTTGATTCATTCCTGCTTTAAATCGCGCTTTCTCAATGGCAAAGTTTGCACCTTCTGCCCAAGATATAGCAGCATCATCTAATGCGAAAGCGAGGTGGCTGTTGTCTATCCATTCCTTAAGTTTGGTGCCTTCAGTTTGGACACTCAGTAACGCACTTTCAAGGTGACCATCCGCTTCTTCAATACCCGCCAGCCAATGAGCGAGTTCACCAAGTGGGGAGTCTTGAGCACCAAGCTCTATATTTAAAGTTGAAGACCATTTTGTTGCGTCAATTGATGCCTTTCCTCTGAAAGGAACTTGAGCAATATCAGCAGAAACAGGCGCGTTCAATGTGCCTTTTTCACCAACGACGGCAAGGGATAGATGTTTTATTTCCGTACCGAGACCTAATATTTCTCCTATGGAGACCGACAGATTGGTTTGGGTAGAGACTAGCCACTGATCAAGAGCTTGTTGTAGTGGGGATTTTTGCTGTGGAGCCGACGCATAACCCATCATGTGCTGTTCTGGCTCTGGTTGAAGCCAAGGCTTAAGATCGATCACAGGAATCGTGAGTTTGCCATCAATGGTGTTGATGTCACCAAGTGCAATGTCCAGATACCCTTCTGCTTGTGTAATGGGGCTATCCACGTTAAGCGATTTAACGTGCAGTGCACCTTGTTTTGCCGATATATCAGCGGAGATACTAAGCGGAGCTATATGATAGACATAGAGCCCCAGCAAGGCTTCAATAGGCTGTGTGTCGAGCCAGTCTAATTGGATGTTTGCCGTTGAAAGCGCTTTCCCGTTTGGTTGAATATTGGAATTGAATTCCAGAGAAGCACCTGCGAAATGACCTTTGATATCAAGGGAGCCTGTTTGGGCATTGAGGATCTTTTCAATTTCACCCGTGACACTCAGGTTGTACTCTTGACCTAATGCTGCCCCTTTGGTGTTGAGATGCCAAATTTTATCATCTTTGGTTAAATCAAACTCATCCAGAAACCAGTCCACATAAGTTTGGGTATTCTGATCTTCGTAAATCACGCTCAAGCTTTTGGCTACGGCTTTCTCGCCGAGTTTGACCGTCCAATGTGTTAGCTTGCTGTCTGAATTTAAGGGGCTATCTGAATTGTCGCTGCTTTCTGGAGCTGCATTGGTTATCTGGGGAGCAACAGATTCCGCCTGCTTTCCAATTGCCCAGTTTTCATTGCCATCCATATCTTTTGCTAGATAGAGATGGATCCCTTCCAAATCAATGTAATCAATGAATAGCGTGTTTTCGAATAAGGGGAATATCGCCACTTTGGCCGAAGCATGCCCCACGCGCAGTAGCGGTTGCCACTCTATTGAAGGAATATTCGCGACTTCAATATTGTTGATTTCCAACTCAGGCCTAAACGATACATGAAATCGGATATCACCATCAATTTTGACAGAACGATTGATTTGGCTTTCGAGAATATGGGTGATTTTTTGCTTATGCGGCGTTAGGTTTATGTTGAACCCAACGGTAAGCGCGATTGCCAGTATGGCGATAAGTGAAAGAAGGGCTATACCCAAATATTTCACGGTACGAAGCAGAACAAATGGCATTTTAGTTTTGGTTGCTGTTGGCGTATTCATAGCACGTTATACGATGTGTCTGATGTCATATTAGGCGCAAAGGACAATAGCACAGACCCAAGCAAAAATATAAAGTTATACCCAAGTAACCTCACCCTTAGGATCCTATAGAGAGGTTACTTGCGTATATGATTGCGACAATGACAGTGTTGCACCTAGTGCCGAGTACTGCGTTTGATGTAAATGCTAACGCGACGATTGGCTTTCCTCTGAGCAGCGAGCTCTTTTGAATCTGATATTGTTGGGTAGGTATTTGCGTACGCAACAGCGCTCAGTTTTGTTTTGTCGACTGACAAGGAAATCAGCTGTTTTGTCACCCTGATTGCTCTTGCACCGGAAAGCTCCCAGTTGCTATCGAAATGGTCGTTATGAATAGGTAAGTCATCTGTATGACCTTCGACGACAATTTCCTTTCCATCCAGGTTTGTGTTTTCTATGGATGACGCAAAAATGGTTAAAAGCCGAACGCCTTCATGACTTAACGTTGCAGAACCTTCTTCGTAAAGCGCTTCTGTATCGAAATCTACTTTAATTCCATCAGGCATTTTCGTTAAGGAGATAGGCTCATGTTCAGTTGATTGCTCTAAGGTTTGAATGAGCTGGGTCATTGGCATCTCGGCTTTTCGGTTCGATAGCGCGCTCCAACTGGCTTTCAGTTCTTCAAACTTGCCTTGATCGATTTGAGACGTCGCGAGAATAACGATGAAGAAAGTCATCAAAAGTGTAATGAAATCACTGTATGTTACTAGCCAGTCATTTTCTTCTCGGACATCAACACCACTCTGTCTTCTACGCGGCATAACTAGGATTCCAGACGTTTCTTGGGAGGGAGATAGCTGTTCATTGAGTCTTTGATGTGCAAGTCAGGCTGCTTTTCCGTCATCATCACAAAGGCTTGGATCTGCATATCTCGACGGTGAAAATTGTCGTCAGATTTACGCCTAACATTGATTGCTGACGGTTTGAACAAAGCCTGAGCAAGTAGAGTGCCGTATAACGTTGTAAGTAGGGCAATCGCCAGCCCTTTCCCCATGGTAGCCATGTCCCCATCTAAGCTATCCAGCATAACAATCAACCCAACCAGTGTGCCTATCATGCCAAATGCAGGAGAAAAATTTGCCATGGTACTCAACACATTGGCGGGTTGCGCTTCCTGCACTCGCTGGCTTTCGTTACTTTCATCAAGCAAGTTACGAAGTGCCTTCCCTTTGTATCCCGTCCCTAATAGTTCTATGGCCATTGCAATGAAAGGGTCTTTTAACTCTTTATTCGTTAAGGCTTTCTCCAAGCCAGCAATGCCTTCGGTGCGATACACTTTGTTCCATTCTAGTGAGCGAACGATAGAAGAGTGCTTCAGTTTGGTTTCATTCCTACCATCAAACAAGCTGGCTATAACCGCTTGAATAGCTTTAAAGAAAAGGGGATAAGAGTAACTAATTAAAGCCGCAGTTGATGTCCCCCCTGCAACAATAAGAAGGCTGGAAACACTCACAAAGAGCCAATAATTGTCGGTGCTTGATACTACAGCAGTCATTAATACTGCAACAGAAAACAGCCATCCCGTAATGGTGCTCAAAGACATTAGACTAGCCCCTCTAACTCACTCATTTTAAACTTATTTTCTTCTAACGCTTGACGCATGACTCTCACAATATTTTGTTTTGCAGCGTTTCTATCTTGTTCGTTGACGTCCGTTGCCATCTCTAATTCACTGATTACCATATTTACGTAGCGGTCTGGGCAGTCTGAAATTAGCGCTTTTACGCGTTCCACTGACATATCTGAAAAGGCATAAGCAAGCGTTTGGGCGTCAAGGTTTCGGATATGATTGCTAATGATTTGTGTCGGTGTTCGCCAAATGTCATCAAAGCTATAAAAGCGTTGTTTTAACTGCACATAAGCACCCGGAGACGTTTCTTTTAACTGGGTTAATAGGTCGTTTTGTTTGGTGATACTTAACCCATCGAGGATTTGAGTCAAAACGAAAGGACCGTCGGTAGGTAGCGTTCTAAAGTCTGGAATGGATTGCGCTTTCGTCGCCAATGAAGAAGCAACATCATTAAAAGCAGTCATAGGCAGAGTGTCTAACCTTGCGATTTCCATAGCCAATTCAGCCTGATGTTCCGTTGGGTATAGAGAAAGCAGCGCTGCAGAATTCTCGGAAGAAAGTTGGCTAATCACCATAGCCTGTATACGCTCAGGCTCATTCTCCAACAGCCAGCGGATTTGGTTGGTGGACAGAGTCTCAAGAAAATCAAATGGTTGTGACTTTCGGGTTGAATGTGCGTGAGGGTTTGAGTCGACAAGAAGTTGCTTGAATGCTGCAACGTGTTTGGCTACTTGCTCACGATCATTTGGGTTTTGCTCCAAATAGCTTATGTAGCTAGGTATCTGAGAAGTCAGGCTAGGGTACATCGTGGTGAACATTGCTCTCCCAAGCTCTTGATAGACGCAAGCAAACATAGGCAGATTTTGTTCGTTCAAACTGAGCTTTTTAATGACCTGATCGACTTGATGGGGCTCGCTTAAACTGAATTTTACTAACTCTTGGCGACACGCCTCGTGCTCATAATACTGATGAGAAATTAAGGGCTCTGTTTGCACTGGAGATGCAGGCTGAGGAGCGTTTTGAGCATCACTATCTGTTTTTTTTGAGCGAGAACGAATAACCATAACGATTAGAATCAGTACCGCTAAGCCAAGTGCAATGAGCGCTAGCCAAACGTAATCTTGCCAAAATGCTTTCTCCTGAATTTGAGTGCTGTCTTTGCTGGGAAACTCAAAGGCAGTGCGGATGATATCCAGCGAGTCACCTCTAAGTGGGTTGTAGTCCACTTTTTGGATTAGAAGTTTTTTTAGGAGCTGCTCTTGCTTCTGCCCCAAAGCCTTGAATCGAAAAGTTTGTACTGCCGTCAAAGTTGCGAAAGTAGTTACCGATAAAGGCAAAGTGAGCGCGTTCTGATGGGGTGTGCCCGCTGTAGTAACGTATAGAAAGGTCCGTAACATTTTGTATGTCTTCGCCATCAGTTGAAGTACCGTTGATACCAATGTAACCAAGAGCGACGCCGACCCCGCTCTCCTTTACATTTTTCTTTACGATTACATCCGGATCCTCCTTTATATCGAAGTTTCCCGTCCACACCACTTCGTTATTTTGAGTGCTAACTAGTGACATCGTGATGTTGTGAGTATTGTCGCTAAGAGGTGCTCGCCACGTTAGAAAGGCGTCGACACGTATTTTCTTTCCGAGTTTCCGCAGTTCATCATTACTTGAAAGCCCATGCTTAAATTTTACGTTGGAGGCAGATAGGTTGACTTGTGTTTTTCCACATTCGATACAACTGCGTACTTTGATCCCATTGTTTTTCATTTTGGCTGTCAGTATCGATGTTAGCTTGAGCAGCTCGGTTTTTTCTTCATCCGTTACGGCTTTACCCTCGAAATACAAGGCGACGCTTTGGATCTTAGCTAGAGACTTGTTGTCTAAAATGTCGAACCAAAGATCATCGTGTTCTAGGAACTCTTCAACCGTTTGTGCTTCATTATCTTTTGCGGAGAAAAGTGTATTTAGAGGCTTAGAAAAAGCAATCGAAGAGTAAGAAAATAAAAGGGTGCTAATGGTTAGAGTCGTGATTTTTTTCCACACAATGAAACTCCATTCAGATCGGGGCTAGGGAAAAGACCTCGAACTGATAGGCTAGGGGACTCGCACTATTTGAATCGCCTTGCACACATGATCCCGAGGGCTGGGTATGAAGAGTATTTTGTTAACCCTTTGGATTTCGTGCAATAAACCATTGAGCTGATGATTAAACGCATGGCGTGCTTTGTTTAGAGGGGGGATGTAGCTTGAAGTTATTTTGCCGCTCTGAGTGATCTGTATATATATAAATGGTAGGTGCAGATTAGCGTGCAACGAGGCGGTTTCGACCTTCTTCTTTTGCTTGATACAACAGGTCGTCAGCATCCCGAATAATCTCTTCTAGGTTTTGCTCTTCATTTCCAGAGCTAACCCCAATACTGACTGTTAGATGAATTTGCAAATCCTCGTATTGAACAGCCGTTTTCTCTATTCGCTGGCGCATGCTGTCTAGGCGGCTTTGGAATTCTTGATAATCCCCACAGTGTTGAATGCAGAACTCTTCACCACCAAATCTCACGGCAATTTCATTTTTGAAGTAGATGGATATAATTTGCGCCACAGTAACCAGTGCTCTGTCGCCGCCATCGTGACCATAGGTATCATTCACTTTCTTAAAGAAATCGATATCAATCATGGCGATATTGCGATTATCACAACATTTATTATTGTTCTCATTGAACAAGTAGCGACGATTCCAAAGCCCAGTTAACGCATCTTGATTAGCAATGCGATAAAGTTCATCAGTGGCATCCTTCATGTCTAGAATGTGTTGCACACGGCAATAGAACTCTTCTTGGTTGAAAGGCTTATAAAGAAAATCGTTAGCGCCCGCCTTTAGGAATCGCGCAGTCATTGTTCGGTCGTTATTACCTGACAGACCAAGAATAGCCAAGTGGTTACGATCGTACTGGTTTCGAATTTCCCTAGTCATGGTAATACCGTCTTTGTTCGGCATGTCATGATCGGTGATGATCATGGTGATATCAGGATTTTCTGCGAGTATATCAATCGCTTGTTGCCCATCATTCGCTTGTAAAGTGTCAATGTATTGATGCTCAAGGAGATACACTACGTGGTTTCTAACGGTAATCGAGTCGTCGACAACCAATGCTTTGTGCGTATGGTTTGCCATTAAACGCTTTAGAAGTGGGATCAAATAGGACACGGAAGCGCTGCTGTCTTTTGTGATGTAATCGAGTACACCCTTGGCAATAACATGTTCACGGATATTGTCATTAAATTGCGCCGTAAGCACAATCGCACGGATCTTGTGTGATAAAACGAGATCGATGATTTCTCCGTCAGGACCATCGGGTAAGCAATAATCTAATACAGCACAAAGAAAGTCAGTATCTTGGCTTATTATGTTATTTGCCGCCTCTAAAGACTCGGCTAAGACAACCTCAAAACCAATTTGTTTAAGTTGCAAGTTAAGATAATTACGAAAGGCTCGACTATCCTCGACAACCAAAATCCGATTTAGCACCAGCGCTCCATATTTCGTCTAATTCTTTAATTGACCTGTTTGTTAAGTCTAATCACAAAAGTGAGTACTTCCATAAAAAAACATTTTATTTCCAGTGTCGTAAAAAGGATGAGACAGAATATACAATTGCTGAGCTTTTTGAACTGCCAAAATTTGTCAGGAGAGTTTGGTAAGTGCTGGGCAATGCTTCAGACTTTTATTATACTGATTTTTTATACAGTGTTTGTGTGAGAGCATTTGAGCAATGGCAAATGATGTGATGAAAAAAATAATTCATGTGGATATGGATTGCTTTTATGCCGCAGTGGAAATGCGCGATAATCCTTCCTATAGGGGGCGACCTCTTGCTGTCGGAGGAAGTGAAAAGCAACGAGGTGTTCTGAGTACGTGTAATTATGAAGCGCGTCAATTTGGTATTCGATCAGCAATGCCAACAGGTCAGGCTTTAAAACTCTGTCCCAATTTGCTGGTGGTGCCAGGGCGAATGCAAGTTTACGTTGATACCTCACGAAAAATACGCGAAATCTTTGAGCGGTATACTTCGATCATTGAGCCTCTCTCGCTTGATGAGGCTTATCTGGATGTTACTGAAACTCAAGTTCTTCATGGTAGCGCCACTTTGATAGCGGAAGCGATTCGTTATGATATTTGGAATGAATTGAAATTGACGGCTTCTGCAGGCGTCGCACCTATCAAATTCTTAGCGAAAGTTGCATCTGACATTAACAAACCCAATGGCTTGTGCGTGATCCCGCCAGATAAGGTTCAGGAAACGATTGATACACTGACACTTGATAAAATTCCCGGCGTGGGAAAGGTATCTTTAGAGAAGCTGAATAACGCGGGCTTTTTTACTTGCCAAGATATTCGTGAATCGGATTATCGCTCACTGCTGACTCAATTTGGTCGCCAAGGAGCCTCGCTATGGAAGCGAAGCCAAGGTATTGATAATCGAGATGTTGTTACTGAACGCGAGCGTAAGTCGGTTGGTGTAGAGCGTACTTTTTCTAAGAATATTCGCACGTTTGATGAGTGCTGGAAGGTGATTGCAAACAAACTCTTCCCTGAATTAGAACATCGTTTAGTGAAAGCCTCACCAGAAAAAGCGATCATTAAACAAGGCATCAAAATGAAATTTGCTGATTTTCAACAAACCACGATAGAGCATATTCATGGTGAACTAGAGCTGGAAGATTTTCGTGGCTTATTAGAAAAAGTGCTTCAACGTCAGAAAGGCAGAGAGATTCGTTTACTCGGGTTGAGCGTTATGCTCAAACCCGAGCAAGAAGCCAGGCAGCTCAGCTTCTTTTGATCCCAATATACACCTAATTGCCAGTTACTAACTCTAGAACTTCACTAAATGGGGTACTTTCCAATTGACCAAACCCTTCCATTTGCCTTGCTTTAAGTCGTGTCGATTCTGGTGTGGTGATTCCACATAAAAAGCGCGCGAGCGCTTTTGGTGTTGCCTTATCTTTCATGGCATGTTGATAAGGTGCGATCCAATGTGGGATATTCTCTCGTTCGTATTCAGCGGAATTTGAAGATGGCAGGGTGGCAACATGCCCGTTGCAGACTGAGCAGTGTTGGCAATTTTCTGGGGCGTTTTCATCAGCAAAGTAGCGTGCAAGTTGTTGGCTTAAGCATCGACTGTCTTCAAAAAATGCGACCATCTCCCGAATTCGATTGATTTCACTGGCTTCTTTTTGCTCGAACAAAAGGTGTATTTGATCGGCTAATTCGTGGGGGGATTTTTGGGTATCCAATACACGGTAAACATCGGTCGCTTGTTTGCTTTCCAACTCAATCCAACCATTTTCATGAAAGTAGTCCAAGGCAGAAACCACTCGGCTTCGTTCTGCTGAGTAACCTTGCCATAGAGCGTCAAAATCCAGTGTATGCCAAGTCTTAGCTTTAGGAGAGCATTGGAAAATCGTTTCGACGAATTGTTTCCTTTCCCCTTGGAATCGCTGGAAAATCGCTTGTTGAGCGACATTTAACTTGAATCGATAATCTGCGAAATAGGTAAACCGCGGTTCAATGACGCCTTGCAGTTCAAGGTAAACCAGTAAGGTTTTTAACGGGAGTTGACGAATATTGACCTCTTTTGAAAGCCTATTGAGCATAATGCTCCACTCGTCTGAGTGTTCGTATATCTGCTCAATAACCATTTGAATGGAATGAGCATCGGGTGTATCGCCGTACACAAAGTTCTCTAATACTGTTAACCCCGATTTGTCACCGAGCAAAATACACTGGGAGCTTTGCCCATCTCGACCGGCTCGACCAATTTCTTGCGAGTAGTTTTCGATAGACTTTGGTAAGTCAAAATGAATAACGCGGCGAATGTCGGCTTTATCCACTCCCATTCCAAAGGCTATGGTAGCGACGATACAAGGAACATGACCTAGCATAAATGCATGCTGGATTCGCTCGCGATCTTCGCTTTTTAAACCTGCATGGTAAGCCTGAACTTGTACCCCGTGATTACGTAGGAACCCAGCAACTTGTTCAGCCGTTTGCTGTAAAGTGACATAAACAATAGTGGGTTCTGAAGGCGAGCCATTGATAATGGTTGCCAACTTTTCCAACCGATCTTCGGCAAGACAAGGTCGAATATTTAAATGCAGGTTAGACCGATAAAACCCCGTAATGGTGATGTGTTCCGGCTGAATGGCAAACTTACTCTGCATATCTGAGATGACTTGCGGCGTGGCCGTAGCGGTTAACAGCAATGCTTGCGGAATGTTCAACGCTTGTTGGTATTGAGGCAGCTTTAAATAGTCAGGGCGAAAGTTGTGCCCCCATTCAGAGATACAGTGTGCTTCATCCACGACCATCATAGAGATGGGAACTTGTGAAATGAATTGACGAAAACGCTCGTTTTTCAACCTTTCAACTGAAATCATCAGTATCTTAGTTGTCCCATTTCGGACAGACTGCATGATGCGTTGAGTGGTTTCTCTGTCTTGGGTTGAATCGATGGATTCGGCTTCAATGCCTTTACTTTTTAAAAACTGAAGTTGATCCTTTATTAATGCTAAAAGTGGTGAAATCACCAAGGTTAAGTGAGGAAGGTGCAAGGCGGGCAGCTGGTAGCAAAGGGATTTACCTGAACCAGTCGGAAAAATCGCCGCACTAGAATGACCTTGCAGAACGTGATTCACTACATCATTCTGACCTTTTCTTAGCTCGTTAAAGCCGAATACGTGCTGCAAACTTTGGCGAATAGCCTGATCGACCATGTAAAACCTTCCCCTCTTTGTATCAATCCGGCTATTCTAACAGACCCTAAAGTTCTAACAGCCTCTAGTTTCTAAAAGATCTAAGCTTTAACAGATCTTGGTTTTTAACAGATATACGTTTCTAACGGTTTTAAGTTTGGTGAATAAAAAATATGAATAAGTCTGAGGTTCGGCAGGCATTTCTAGATGAATTGCAGCGCATACATAAAACGGCGCTAAGTGCGGCTCAAACGGCTATTGAATCCGCTACTGATGAAGAAACGGTGCCAGAACATAAGTACGATACGTTGGCATTAGAAGCGGCATATCTTGCTCACGGACAAGCGCAGCGAGTCGCTGAATGTGAAGAGAACATTCGGCTTTATTCTGAGTTAGTGCTTCGAGAATTTAATGAGGACACGCCAATTGCTGTTTCGGCTTTGGTAAAACTTGACGATCTTAATGGAAATGAGAGCTGGTATTTCATCGCCCCCACGGCTGGCGGAACGAGTGTCGAATTCAATGGTGAGTCGATAGCAAGTGTGACATTAAAAGCACCTTTAGGACAGCAGTTGAAAGGAAAGTATCTGGGCGACGAAATACAATTATTGGCTGGAAATCAACAGACCAACTTTGAAGTCGTTGAGCTGTTATAACAAATTACTGACAATTCACCCATTAACTTTGTTAGCTTGATTATTCTGTTAGCGAAAATTGAACATGGGTCTATTTTGAGGTGACTATGTATATCAAATGTATAGGGTTAGCACTGCTAACAATAAGTACTTACTCACATGCTTCGAAATGTAACGTCGATGTCGAAAATGAGGTCCATTTAGATGGGAATCGAGTTGAGGTTTATCAGCAAGGGGAAGCAAAAGTTCTTATCGATAAAGATAATAATGTCTTTATCAACGGCGAGAAGTTAGCGCTCGATGAATGGCAGCATAAGGCTGTAGACTCGTATCGTGAGAAAATGAATGAGTATGTGCCAAGAGCCAAAGACATTGCTAATAACGGTGCTGATCTCGCAAAAGATATTGTTGATGATGTCAGTGCCAGTTTTAACGACAGCCAAGCGTTCAATAATGTGAAATCTGCCATCGATGATTTTTACACTGACTTAGAATCTCGCTACTACCAAGACGGTGAATTTATTCTTAAGGAAAATGCGTTTGGTGATGCCTTCAGTAATTGGAAAAAAGACTTTGATGGGGCGATGGAAAAGTTTAATGGGGAATTTTTCTCCAGTGCATTTTCGGCTTTGTCTGAAAAAATGAAGACGGAAGGCGGCATTAATTTTACTGAATTACAAAAGCAATTGGGTTCACTAAAAGACATGCTGAAAGAAAAGATTGAAGGGCAGTCGGAGGAGATTCGCAAAGAAGCTCAGCAATACTGTGAACAGCTAAAAGATGTGGCAAGTGAAGAACAAAAGCTGCATGAGAAAATACCAGCTCTAAAAGACTACCCAGTATTCTTAATCTAATATTTTCAATAATACAAAACAGACAACAAAGGGGAGCGAATAGCTCCCCTTTCTCTATTTAGTTACCTGTGCTGACTCAGCAAATCGCTATTGACCTGCATTCAGTTGGTCTAGTTTATTACCAACAGGCACAGAGAAGTTGAAGCCATCGTGCTGGTCCCAGTTGATAGACCATGTCATTACGCCACCAAAACTTGGATACAGCTTAGCAGGCACAACCGTGCTGCATTTCGTGCCTTTAATTAGACAGTCGAGCGCATCATAGATGTTTTGCACTGGAGCTTGACCTGAGTTAGCACTGCTAGGACCTGATGGCAAGCCAATGGCTACCTGATCGTCACGTAGCGGAGCGAACTGAGTACCATCAGCCAGTTTAAACCCTTCAACCAGCATTTTTGCTGAGGCTACCATCATATCGACAGAGCCCTCAGGTGCAGCGCCGGGCATGTAAGGGTTAGGTAAACCACCATTGTTGTATAGCTGAACATGAAGCAAGTCTAGAGTGTCACGCACTTGGTCAATCACCGGAATGTACGCACCCCAAATACCAGTGTACGCGATCATCCCGCCTTGAACATATGGGTGCTCAGGCGCCATTGTGAGGTACATATCGCCACCTGTATTCGCTTCAATCGCTTTGAGAGCACGGCCTAAACGAGCCTGTATTTGAGAGCCATGTAATAGGTTTGAACCACTTTCTAAGTCAACGTCTAACCCGTCGAAGCCCCACTCTTTGATGATGCTTGTTAAGCTGTTCACAAAGTTGGTTTCATCTTGGTCGGTATTTAAGGTAATAGTCCCTTCAGCTCCGCCTAGAGAAAGAACAAAGATTTTCCCTTTGGCTTGCAGCGCGGCCATATCTTGCTTGAACTGAGCTGGATCGAGTGCAGGGCAAGAACTGTGGATATCGCCTGAGTACAAGTTGAAGTGAACAGTACCGTCGCTGTTGCGATCGTTATCTGCAAATGCGATATCAATAATATCCCATCGCTCTGACATATCAGCCAAACGAAGTGGGCAGCCTGAACCATTCACAAAATTATGCCAGTAACCAATAAGATTATGCTTCTTGGCGATTTGCTCAACCGCATTAACAGTAACACCGGATGAAACCGCGCTGTTTCCAGAGGAATCTTTGGCAATAACAGTTAGGGTGTAGTTACCGATTGCAGCCGGCGTCCAATTTACGCTGTAAGGTGCAGTAGTATCCGATGAAATAACAGAACCATTAACCAAGAAATCAACGCTTTGAACTGTACCTGTTAAGCTGGTTGCGTCCGCGCTGATTGCCGTTGATTTACCGACACCGACGGTGCTTCCGTTTGCCGGAGAAGTGAGTCGGGTAACAACGGGTTGGTCACTCACGGTAACCAAAGCACTTGCTTCGCCTGTTGAACCACCGTTATCAGTGGCGATGGCTTTCACTGTGGTTTCACCTACAGCCGTTGCTTGCCAATTAACGGTATATGGTGCTTGAGTATCAATACCTAAACTTGTGTTGTTTGCAAAGAATTCAACTTGCGTTACGTTTCCGTCTGCATCACTCGCTTGTGCATTTACCGCTACGGTTGAGCCAGCTAGAATCACATCACCAGTAGAAGGTGCTGTTAAAGTAACTTCGGGCGCTGCACTGCATGCACCTAGCCCAGTCCACGCTTCTTTCCAGTATTCACCCACACCCGGTTCGTATGCCCAAGCTGAGTTAGACGAACACCAACCTGCAACGTCACAACGGTATTTCTGGTTGGCATTTTCGACCAACGCACCTGCGCTGTATGTAGTGCCTGCAACGTAAGGCGTGGCATCAGCACAACCTCCAGAGGACGCCGACTTCACATTCACAGATACCTCTTGGCTAACTGTTGAAAGGTTGTCGTTATCTGTTGCCTTAGCAGAAACAGTATGCGCGCCAGCTATAGCTGTCCAGTTATGTTCAAATGGCGCTGCTGTATCTGTCGCAACAAGGTTACTGTCCACATAGAATTCTACTTGCGTAACCGTGCCGTCGGTATCTGCTGCATTAGCGGATAGCGTCAGTACGTCACCTTGAGTAACAGACTCAGAACCTGTTGGAGACGTGAGATCGATACTTGGTGCAACCAAACCACCTGCTGGCGCTACCTGTACTAGAACTGATGATTCGTTCGTTGCACCTAAGTTGTCAGTTGCAATGGCAGAAATCGTGTGGCTACCTGTCTCAGTCGTCCAATTCAGCGTATAAGGTTCCGCTGTTGCGACACCCAAGCTCACACCCGATAAGAAAAACTCGACTTGCGCAATACTGCCATCAATGTCTGAGGCGTTGACTTGTAAACCAATGACTTGACCTGTTGTTAGTTGCGCATTGTTGAGTGGCGACGTAATGGTCACTTGTGGAGTGGCGTTGAAACCACCACACTCACCTAGCCATTTCCACTCCTGCCAGTCACCAGAGTGAGTAGCTGGTGAATTTCCTTGCGACCACCACCGCGCCTGATACGCGTTGTTGTTTTGTTGAACCTTTCCATCAGTAGAATAGGCACCATCTGGTTGCCAAATAGGTAGTGTTCTACAATCGACCGTTGCCGCTTGAACTGCACTGGTCAAGCTTAAAGCGGACAGTATTGCCCCGCTGATAATTGTCCTTTTCATTTCTTCTCCCGTCTTAAAAAGTATGGGGATATACAACTGCCCCCAGAACTTGCTCAAGCAGCCTGATATGACGGCTTACGTCATTTCTGAGAGGTTGCTTGGGTATAAAGTGCTTAATTTATAAACGCACAAAGTCTCTATTTATTAGACGGAGAGTTAAACAATGTCATTGTTAGGATATTGAATTAATTGCAAAACTAGATTGAATATCACAGAGAAATATTCTGATGCTCTTGAGTTTCAGTATGTTTTCGAGGCACCTCTCCTTATTATGTTCGGTTCCGTTGACGTATTTTGTGCTTTTACTAAAAGAGAAAGTATACTTTTCGACATGATTCTAAATTTGCAGATTAATTGTTTGTGATTGATGCTTTTGTTTGGATATTACCGCTGCTATTGCTTGTTTTTACTTTTGTAAAACACTATTGTACTAGCCAACTAGTTCGTAAGTGTGTCAGTGGCGTAGTATGGCAAATACAAGAGAGAATTTTGGTTCGAGATTAGGTTTCGTATTGGCTGCAGCCGGCGCAGCGGTAGGTCTCGGAAATATATGGGGTTTCCCTACTCAGGCTGCGAGCAATGGGGGTGGGGCATTTTTAATGGTGTACCTCTTCATGATCCTCGTCGTGGCTTTTCCTATGTTGGTTGTTGAAATGGCGATAGGGCGTCATGGTCAAGCCAACCCTGTCGATAGTATGAAATCTCTTACGGGAAACCCGATTGGAAAAACGGTGGGTGGTTTGGTTGGTTGGATTGGTCTTAGTGTACCGAGTGCCGTTCTTGCTTTTTACTCCATCGTGGGTGGGTGGTTAATCTGTTTCTTACTGGGGGCGATAACCGAGCTGTTCGGTTTTGCGTCCGTAGCTCAATGGTTTAAAGGCTTTAGCGTTGAAAGAAACCTGTTTGGAACATTGGTTTTTTATGTTCTGACTATTTTGATTGTTCAAGGTGGGGTTAAGCAGGGGATAGAAAAATGGTCGACTCGATTAATGCCCGCGCTGTTTGTTTTGTTTGCATTGCTTTTCGTCTACATCATGATGCAATCGGGGGCGGTAGAAGGGCTTAAGCATTATTTGATTCCTGACTTCGAAAAAATTTGGGATAGAAAACTGATTCTTGCGGCAATGGGACAAGGCTTTTTCTCACTGACGATTGGTGGCTGTTCGATGCTCATCTATGGCTCATACCTGAGTAAAAAAGAAAACCTGCCCAAAATGGCAATGAATGTCACGCTGGTGGATACCGCAGTTGCTTTCATCGCTGGTTTAGTCGTTTTGCCTGCGATGTTCGTTGCCATGCAAAAAGGCGTACAGATTTATGCAGAAGATGGTTCTTTACTGAGCTCCGATACCTTAGTTTTCACTGTTTTGCCTTTGATGTTTGAAAGCCTTGGTTTACTTGGTCAGCTATTTGCGATCATTTTCTTCTTACTTCTTACGATTGCAGCGCTCACGTCATCTATCTCTATGCTGGAGTGCCCAGTTGCTTTGGTGAGTGAACGTTTGGAATCGAAACGCAGCACCACAAGCTGGATATTAGGCGGTTTAATTGCACTGTTTAGTGTCGTGATTGTGTTTAATTTTGGTGAGCTGTTTGGATTGGTAGCCATGGTTGCGACCCAATATTTACAGCCTACAGCTGCATTAATGTTCTGCCTGTTTGGTGGGTGGGTGTGGAATCGACATTCAAAAATTAAAGAGCTTGAACTCGGTAACCCAGACTTTCAATTGGGCTGGTTCGGTAAAATTTGGCCAGCGTATGTGAAGTTTGTTTGCCCTATTCTTGTGGCGACAGTTATATGGGCGTCATTTGGTTAAAGGTTATCGGTTGATTGATGTGCCTTTAAATGATACCTACAAAAAACGCCGCTGATATCAGCGGCGTTTTAGTTTAAGTACTAGGTTTTATATTAGGCACGAGACTTCTTGTTTCTGGTATTTTGAATTGCCGAAGTAAGCTTAACGAAATTGCCCAGCTTCAGGTAAAAAGTCAAAACCAGCGGTTGCTAATCTTGCTTCCAGCTTGCTTTTATCAATGTCAAAAAACACAACAAGCTTGTCGAGGTCGCCGCCAAAATCATCGCGAAGCTTCATGTTCACAATACTCATTAGCATGACGGGGTCCATTGATTCGTAGTTCGCTAAATTCATTATTTGTCCTCAAAATCCGAAATCAATAAATTAGCTGCAGCAAAAGCGGCTTTCTCACGCACTTCGTCAGGAAGGGCTGTGTCTGATGCTATATCGTTAAAGGTACGAATTGAACACGCAATCGCGTTTGGCACGTAAGCTTGATCACCACTGCCAATCTGAGCGTACATCTGACGAATGAGTTCGCAACAATCGAATACTTTCATAAAGATTACCTAGAAAATGAAAACTGGAGTCAATATACAGAGTTACGATATTGACCTCAATATACAAAAAAACAAACTTAAAACATGAGTTTGTCTTAGCGCAATATGGGGAATGGAGTGATTGTTATTTGAGCACTTTAAGGCAGGGTAAAGTCTCAGATGGCTCCTAAAAGGGGGAACAGAGCCATCTGAGTAAAACGGTTATGTATTAACTTGAGCTTCTAGCTGCAACACTAAGTCATCAGCAAGCCCTAACTGGGTAGCAAGTTCTTTTAAATAACTTCTTTCCATGAAATTTTGCTCGTCAACGACAAGTAATGACGCGAGATAGATTTCAGCTGCTTGCTCTTTATTGGAAACTGAACGAGCTATGTCTGAAGGATCGAGAGGTTTGTTTAACTCCGATTGAACCAATTGGTTAACTGAATCATCCGCTCCAAGCTCAGTCACGGCTTGTTGAATTTTTAATTGTTCCTGTTCATCGACATGACCATCCGCTTTTGCAGCGGCTATCATGGCTTTGAGAATTAAAATACTGTGTTGATCTTCACTCAACTGTGGTGAGGGAGAAGGGGAAGTATTCCCCGGCTGGCTTTTCTGCCAGTCGTTGTACACTTTAAAAGCCAAAGCACCTAGAGCTGCGGCACTGCCGACTCCTAGTGCTTTCTTCCCCATTTTACGGGACTTTTTGGATCCCATGAGTAACCCAATTAAACCACCTCCTACTGCACCTGCTCCTAATGTTGCTAACTGGCTTTTGTCTTGCCCCAGCTTTTGTGCACTGTTTCCGAGACTATGTGCACTTTGGCTAAGAGTTTGACTGCCTTGTTTCATCAAATCAGAATTTAGCGCTTGGTTTAATAGGCTTTTGAGATCCATACTCGACTCCGTTTTAAACAACAAGTACAGAATACGTTTCTCAATATGAATTAAAGATGAATGGTAGTAAGAAAAGAAAAAAGAGCAACAACGTTGCTCTTTTAGAAGGCTTCGAACTGACGATAAGTCAGTGAATCGTTTTAGGCGAGTTGCGCTTGAACATGCTCAATGATGCTATCGATCGCAACAGCAGTTTTCTCACCTTTACGGCGGTTTTTATATTCGAAGTTGCCTTCGTCCATACTGCGATCACCGATAACGATAGTATGAGGGATACCCACAAGTTCGATATCCGAGAACATGACACCTGGGCGCTCTTTACGATCGTCAAACAGGACTTCAATACCTGCTGCGGTTAGTTCAGCGTACAGCTTTTCTGCTGCTTCCTTAACACGCTCTGATTTGTGCATGTTCATAGGAACAATGGCAACTTGGAATGGTGCGATAGCATCCGGCCAAATAATACCGTGTTTGTCGTGGTTTTGTTCGATTGCAGAAGCAACAACACGAGTTACACCAATGCCATAACAACCCATTTCTAGAATGGTATTTTTACCATCAGGACCAAGCACGCCACAATTCATTTTCTCAGAGTAGTTTTTACCTAGCTGGAAAATATGACCGACTTCGATACCGCGCTTCAGCTGAATTGTACCTTGACCACACGGGCTAGGATCGCCTTCGACAACGTTACGTAGGTCTTCGACTTGTCTAAGCTCGACATCACGACCCCAGTTAATACCGAAGTAGTGTTTGTCATCAATGTTTGCACCCGCGCCAAAATCGCTCATTGCAGCAACGGTACGATCGACGATGAACGGCAATTCAAGGTCAACTGGACCTAAAGAACCAGGACCCGCTCCAATCAGTGCACGAATTTCTTCTTCAGTCGCCATCTCTAAAGGAGAGGCAACTTGCGCTAGGTTTTCCGCTTTAATCTCGTTAAGCTCGTGGTCACCGCGAACAATAAGCGCAATGATGTCTGCTTCAACTTCGTCAGATGCTTTTACAAATAGCGTCTTAACCGTCTTTTCAATGGCTAGATCAAATTGTTCAACCAGTTCTGCAATGGTTTTTGCGTTTGGTGTATCCACCATTGCCATTTCTTGAGTTGGCGCTGCACGTTCTGTTGCTGGGGCGAGTGCCTCTGCTTTTTCAATGTTTGCCGCGTAATCCGACTCTGAAGAGAAGGCGATGAGGTCTTCACCGCTTTCTGCCAAAACGTGGAATTCATGAGAACCGTTACCACCAATAGCACCTGTATCGGCAAGAACAGGGCGATAGTTAAGGCCCATGCGATCGAACGCTTTACAATAGGCGTCGTGCATGGCTTCGTAAGACTTCTGTAAGCCGTCTTTATCGATATCGAAGCTGTAGGCGTCCATCATAGAGAATTCACGTGAACGCATAACACCGAAGCGAGGACGTCTTTCATCACGGAACTTAGTTTGAATTTGGTACAGATTTAGCGGAAGTTGCTTGTAAGAATTCACTTCGTTACGCACTAGGCTTGTAATGACTTCTTCAGCAGTAGGGCTAAGTACAAACGGACGTTCATGGCGATCAGTAAGGCGAAGAAGTTCAGCGCCCATCTTTTCGCTGCGGCCTGTTTCTTCCCATAGTTCAAACGGCTGGACAACGGGCATCAAAGTTTCAACTGCACCTGCATTGTTGATTTCTTGACGAACGATGTTTTCGACTTTACGCAATACACGTAGACCAGTAGGCAGCCAGGTGTACAAACCTGAAGCCAGCTTACGGATCATACCTGCACGTAGCATGAGCTGGTGGCTCACTACTTCTGCGTCGTTTGGGGTCTCCTTCAGAGTAGAAAGAAGATAGTTACTGGTACGCATTAAATTTATCCGTTTATCAAAGTTAGATACTCAAGCCGGAGTAGGCAGGAGTAAAGGTTTCCCATTCAAGGATGTAGGGGCGATAACCCCAGTTAAGCCGCTTATGATATCAGCCAATTGTCATTGTCAAAAGTGTTCAATTGCCCTTACGGCCACTAAGTTGTTGTTGACCGTAAATTTCACGTTTAAATCGAACAAATTTACCGCATATTCTTTGTCATCTTGCTTCTTTTTCTTGTATGCAGGTCGCGGATCTTGCCCTAGAACCTCGGTGAGTACTTGGTAAATTTGCGTACGATTTGGATGAGTGTCTATTACCTCATATGCCGCAGCGAGAAAACTAACTTCCAACGTTTCTGGTTCTTGGTCTGCGTAACCGCCAGTGGCATTTGGAATCGAGTCGGAGTAGGGAATATACGGCTTGATGTCCATAATCGGGGTGCCATCCACTAAATCGACACTTCCCAGTTCCAAATAGACCTGATCTGCCTCTTTAGTTACGCCTTTTAGTTCTACTGCAGACATACCCATTCCGTTTGGTCGAAATGTTGAACGTGACGCGAATACGCCGACTCTTTCGTTGCCACCTAATCGTGGAGGACGAACAGTTGGCTTCCAGCCACCGGACAAATTTTGGTCAAACAGGAAAAGTAGCCATACGTGGCTAAATTGCTCAATTCCTCTAATTGCTTCAGGTGAATTTGCTTTTCCACATAAACGAATTCGAGCTGTCGAGTGTGGCGCTAACCTCGGCTGGCGCGGGACTGCGAACTTTTCTTTGTATGGGGATTCAACAAAACCAATAGGAGAAATAGTGTGATTCATGGTCGGAAATAGAGAGTAGTAATTCAGGAACTAAATGGAACATAACATAAAAAAAACTTGCATTCTCAATTGAGAATCGTTATCAATATGTTTTGTTATAACATAACGGTTAAGATTTTTTGGAGTTTAACAAATGAAACCGAATATTCATCCTGATTACAGAACAGTTGTATTTCACGATACAAGTGTAGATAAGTACTTTTTGATTGGTTCAACCCTACAAACGGATCGCACCATTGAATGGGAAGATGGCAATACTTACCCATACTACACGCTAGACGTTTCGTCTGAATCACACCCTTTCTATACGGGTAAACAGCGCGTTGTTAATAAAGAAGGTCGAGTGGCTAACTTTAACCGTCGTTTTGGCGGGATGAAATCAGTAGCAAAAGAAGAGGTAAGTGAGTAATGAAAGTTCTAAGTTCTTTGAAAAGTGCGAAACAACGTCACCCAGATTGCCAGATCGTGAAACGCCGTGGTCGTGTTTACGTAATTTGCAAAACAAACCCTCGCTTTAAAGCGGTTCAGGGAAAAGTGAAAAAGCGTAAATAGAAATGCAATAAGTTTCTTAGTTGTGTATTTGATATGTCGTAAAGTATAATTTTTTTGGATGATTAGTTTAAATAAAATCGTGATTTTGGTTTTAAATTTGTTAATAGTTCACTTTTTGTAACACTTATGACTTTAATTTGCTCTCCATGTGACGTAATCTCCGCGTGCTTTTTTGATGGCTGTGTCAAAAAAGTTAGGAATTACTACAAGGAGGGAACAGATGAGTTCATCTGCTTCAAATACACAATATCCACCTAAAAAGTCACTGTTTACACGTTTTCTTGATGGTGTGGAATATTTGGGGAACCTATTGCCCCATCCGATTACTTTATTCGCTATATTCTGTGTCGCTATTCTGGTTATGTCTGGTATTGCGGGGTACTTTGAAGTCTCCGTAATGGATCCGCGCCCAGAAGGGGCAAAAGGTCGTGCTGCGGATGGTATGATTCAAGTTGTAAGCCTGCTTAATGCAGAAGGTTTACAACTTATCGTGACTAATCTCGTTAAAAACTTCGTAGGTTTTGCACCGCTAGGAACCGTTTTAGTTGCTATGCTGGGTGTCGCGATTGCTGAACACTCAGGTTTACTTTCTGCGGCAATGCGTGGCATGGTTATGGGTGCTTCTAAGCGCATGGTAACCTTCACGGTTGTCTTCGCAGGTATCATTTCCAATACCGCTTCAGAACTTGGCTATGTGGTACTTATCCCACTAGCGGCAATGTTATTCCATTCTTTAGGTCGTCACCCTTTGGCAGGCTTGGCAGCAGCATTCGCTGGTGTATCGGGTGGTTATTCAGCAAACCTACTTATCGGTACTGTTGATCCGTTACTTTCAGGTATTACTGAAACCGCGGCGCAAATGATTGATCCAACGTATTCTGTTGGTCCTGAATCAAACTGGTACTTCATGTTTGTTTCTACCTTCTTTATCTCTATTACTGGTGCATTTGTTACCGAGAAAATTGTTGAGCCGAAGCTAGGTAAATACAATTCAGAAGAAGCGTCTGAAGATCTGTCTAACGATGAAATGGGTAAACTGAGTGCGCAAGAGAAAAAAGGCCTAAAGTTGGCTGGCCTTGCTGTTCTTGGTGTGAGTGCTTTACTGGCATGGACTATCGTGCCTGAAAATGGCGTTTTACGTAACCCAGTAACGGGTGAAGTAGCAGGTTCACCTTTCCTCAAAAGTATTGTTGCGTTTATCTTCGTTTTCTTCGCTATTCCAGGTTTTGTCTACGGCAAAGTTGTAGGCACAATGAAAACGGATCGCGATGTTATCGATGCGATGGCGAAATCTATGTCATCAATGGGCATGTACATCGTACTCGTGTTCTTTGCTGCTCAGTTTGTTGCTTTCTTTAAGTGGACTAACTTTGGTCAGGTATTTGCAGTTGCAGGTGCAGACTTCTTGCAGAGCGTTGGTTTAACAGGTCCTATGTTGTTCTTCGCATTTATTCTAATGTGTGGCTTCATCAACTTGATGATCGGTTCTGCTTCTGCTCAGTGGGCGGTAACAGCGCCTATCTTCGTTCCAATGCTTATGCTGGTGGGCTACGCGCCTGAAACTATTCAAGCAGCTTACCGTATTGGTGATTCAACAACGAACATCATTACTCCGATGATGAGTTACTTTGGTCTGATTTTGGCTGTTGCGACTCGCTACATGAAGAACTTAGGTATTGGTACGCTTATCGCAACCATGCTGCCGTACTCGATCTGCTTCTTAGTGGGTTGGAGCTTCTTGTTCTACATCTGGGTATTTGTATTTGGTTTGCCAGTTGGTCCTGGTGCAGCGACTTACTATACGCCATAACGAACAACTGTATTGATAACGAAAGCCGAAGCAATTGCTTCGGCTTCTTGTTTTTACTTAATCCTATTTCGGGCAACAAACCCTACTTATACAAGATTATTCGGCTTGGTTGTGCGTAGAAAACACAAAGGTATGCCCTTTTTTGTTGAATGCATACACATCGTATTGATCTTTTTTATCACCATATTCCATTCCTGGCGACCCCAATGGCATTCCTGGAACGGCGAGCCCCATCGCTTGTTTTGGCGGGTTTTCTAGAAATGCTTCTATGTCACTTGCAGGGATATGCCCTTCAAACACAAAGCCTTGAATTTCTGAGGTATGGCATGAGGCTAACTCTGGAGATACCCCAAGCTTTTGTTTTACTGGGTTAAGGTTTTTGTGGTCTTTTACTTCCACATCAAAACCCGACTCCTCCATGTGTTTCACCCATTCTGAACAGCACCCGCAATATGGAGATTTATGGGTGACGACCTGAGCCGCCATTGCTGAAGCAGATGTAAGCATTCCGAGTGTAAGTATTAAGCGGGAGATTTTCATAATTCACCTCATATTATGGTTTATTTTGTGTCGAACAATCGCAAGCGGTTGGCGTTACTCACAACGGTGATCGATGAGAGTGCCATAGCAGCACCAGCAACAACAGGGCTGAGTAAAAATCCAAATGCGGGGTAAAGAGCACCAGCGGCAATAGGAATGCCTAGTGTGTTGTAAATAAAGGCGCCAAATAGGTTTTGCTTCATATTCCTCACGGTCGCTTTTGAAAGCTTGATGGCTTTCGAAACCGTAAGAGGTGACGCATTCAGTAGTGTCATTTGTGCACTTTCTATGGCTAAATCAGAACCACCACCCATAGCCATACTGACATTAGCTAAGGCAAGGGCTGGGGCATCATTTATACCGTCACCCACCATCGCAACGGAGAAACCTTGCGCTTGCAAAGATTGAATGTGAGAAGCTTTTTGATCGGGTAACACATCAGCAATGACATGATCTATTTTCAGCTCTTTGGCGACAGATTCGGCTACAGTTGTGTTATCGCCAGAGAGCATGGCAACTTTGATTCCCATCTCGTGAAGTAGAGATACCGCGTTTTTAGCGTCAGGTTTAATGGCATCTGCAATGAATATCTTGGCCGCTGCTTGGTTATCGACCAGAACAAATACTTCGGTAAACTCACCTTCAATTTGGTTAGTAACGTTTGGAAAATCTGCTTTAGCTTCAATGAATTTTCGGTTACCAATGTCAATTTGCTGATTATTCACGATCGCAGATAAGCCGAGTCCACGATGGTTTTGAAAATGATCAGCAGAAAGTTCGCTGTTTTGATGCTTTTCTGCGAATTGACACAGGGCTTTAGCGAGCGGATGTTCTGAAGCGTTTTCCACAGTAAATATCAAAGGAAGTAAGCTTTCTGGTGTCCAGTTATCCAAGTAGTGAGCACTGACGACACTAGGGCGACCTTCAGTCAGTGTGCCCGTTTTATCAAATACCACCATATCCACTTTGCTGGCTTGCTGAAGCACATCGGCATCTTTGATAAGGACACCCATTTCAGCAGCTTTACCTATACCAACCGTAACGGAAAGAGGGGTGGCAAGCCCTAGGGCGCAAGGGCAGGCAATAATAAGAACCGTGGTCGCCACAATGAGCATGTAGCTGGCTTTAGGGTCAGGACCAACTGCAAACCAAATCAATGACGCTCCTATTGCGATGGATACGACGATAGGAACAAAAACGGCTGAAATGGAGTCGGCAAGTTTGGCTATTTGTGGTTTACTGCTTTGCGCTTGACGAACGAGAGAGACGATACGAGCAAGCATAGTGTTTTCCCCGATGGTCGTCGCTTCAATGACTAAGGATCCATCTTGGTTGAGTGTGCCTGCGGATATCGTGTCTTGAACTTTCTTTGCTTTGGGAACCGGTTCACCTGTTAACATCGATTCATCAATGTAGCTTTCACCTTGGACAATGACTCCGTCGACGGGAATTTTTGCGCCCGGTTGGATGCGCAGCTTCATGCCTTTTATAACAGACTGAAGCGGCGCCTCTTTTTCTGAACCATCAGCATGAATGACGATCGCGGTCTCGGGTTGCAAGTTTATCAATGCTTCGAGTGAGCGGGTGGTTTTTGCCTTTGCTTTGGCTTCTATAAAATGACCTAACGAAATTAAACCAATGATCATGGCACTGGCTTCGAAGTACACATGTCGCGAAGCCGGGGGAAGCCACTCAGGAAAAAGAACGACGATCATAGAAAACAGCCAAGCAGCCCCCGTACCTAGCGCGACCAAAGTATCCATGGTCGCGCGTTTGTGTTGCAGCGATTTCCATGCATTAACGAAGAAATGCTTGCCTGGAACAGCGAGGAGCCATAAACACAATAACCCTATAACACCCCATACCCATTGATCTTGCGTATGGCGAATCATCATGTTGCCGCCCAAAACGCCCCATAACATCAGCGGTGCACCGATAGAGAGTGAAAGCAGAGACGCCTTTTTGTGATGCGTCATAATTTGAGCTGATAACAACGCTTGGTGTTCTCGTCGATCTTGTTCGTTGGTTACCACTTCGGCACCGTAACCAGCATTTTTAACGGAATGGATCAGTTTTTCACTGGTGTCGCTCGAATTGTCATGAACAAAAACTAATGCAGATTGTTCTGCGAGGTTTACTTGTACCTTTTGAGCTGCATCGACGTTCATTAGCGCTTTTTCGACAGAAGAGACACAGCTCGCGCAGGTCAATCCGGTCAGCGTTAGTTGAATTGTGTTAAGGGCTTCTGATTCCGTGTGCAGTTTGGATAGGGATGAAAGGTTTTGTGAGATATCCTCTCTTTGACTCTCTTCTTCCAAAGCGTTGCTATCTGATTCACTATCAACATCAACCGTATCTTGGTTCTTAAATGGAGAGGCGGAGTAGCCTGTGTTTTCAACAATCTCTACGATGTCGTGTTCACTTAATAGACCAACGACAGTGGCCTTCGTTTTTGTTACTTCAAAGCGCGCAATGTGAGAATGTTGTGCAAATTCTTGCTCTAATTTCTTAACACATTTCCCACAATTTAAACCGGATAGCGTAACCTCAGTTTGGGCTCCTGCTTGATAGTCTAAACTTTCAATTGAAAGAAAGAGCGTACTTAACGGAGCTGAGCTAACAAGATTGACTTGGTCTTTATCAATTGATATCACGGATGTGTCTGGGATTTTGAGCAAAACTTTTTCTACTTTCTTTGCACACCCCATGCAGTTCAGCCCGTGTAGTGAGATGGAGTAGTCGGTCATAGCGCTTCTCGTCAGATTTTTGATGAGTGCTGAGCATAAACCTTCCATCAAGGGGAAGGTCAACAAGCGTTACATATTTTCTGGGAATGGATTTCTCCCATATGGATATCAGGAGGCAGTATGAAAGGTTTTTATTTGGTAGCGTGCATTGTAGGGACTGTGGTTCCTTACTCAGCCTTGCTCTCTTGGCTCGGAGAGTTTGGTTTTTCAATTTCTCTCATCATCGAGCACATCAACAGCAATAAAATAGGGTTATTTGCGTGGTTGGACGTATTGATTTCTGCGGCTGTTCTTATTGGATTTATATTGTACGACAGTAAAAAAATTGGCTTTACACAACCTTGGAAACCCATTTTGGGTACGTGCCTTGTGGGAGTATCTCTTGGGTTGCCTTTGTACCTTCTACTTCGTGAGATGCACCAAGAAACTCAAATGGCACTCCAAAGCACGTCTTAACTCGCCATTCATCTTCATTTTTCCCCATTGTACAATTGCAATTGGGTGTTAAAATGTCGCCAATTTTTATCCTTATTTACGCGGTACCCTATTGGGTGCCGCTTTTAAACACCCAAAGGAAATCCCATGACGGTTAAAACTCGTTTTGCTCCTAGCCCAACAGGCTATCTGCATGTCGGTGGTGCGCGTACTGCACTTTACTCTTGGTTATTTGCAAAGAATCAGGGCGGCGAATTCGTTCTGCGTATCGAAGATACCGATTTGGAGCGTAACTCTCAGGAAGCCGTTGATGCGATTCTAGAAGGTATGAAATGGCTTGGTTTAGAGTGGAATGAAGGTCCTTACTTCCAGTCTAAGCGTTTTGATCGTTACAACGAGCAAGTAGATAAGTTGCTCGCTGAAGATAAAGCTTACAAGTGCTATGCATCGAAAGAGCTTCTTGACGAGATTCGTGAAGAACAAGAAGCAAATAAAGAAATGCCTCGTTACGATGCAAATCACCCAAAAATTAAAGCTGCAAATGAAGCCGCGAAAGACGGTGAACCATGTGTAGTACGCTTCCGCAATCCAAAAGAAGGAAGTGTTGTTTTTGATGACCAAATCCGTGGTCGTATCGAAATCAGTAATGATCAAATGGATGATCTTATCATTCGCCGTACCGATGGTTCGCCAACATATAACTTTGTTGTTGTTGTTGACGATTGGGATATGGGTATTACACATGTTGTTCGTGGTGAAGACCACATCAACAATACCCCTCGTCAAATTAACATTTATGAAGCGTTGGGTGCACCAGTTCCTACGTTTGCTCATTGCGCAATGATTCTGGGTGACGATGGAGCAAAACTGTCAAAACGTCATGGTGCAGTTTCTGTAATGCAATACCGCGACGAAGGTTACCTTCCAAATGCGTTGAACAACTACCTTGTTCGCCTTGGCTGGTCTCATGGCGATCAGGAGATTTTCTCACAAGAAGAAATGATTAAGCTGTTTAGCCTTGACGCGATTTCTAAATCGGCTTCAGCATTTAACACTGAAAAACTGCATTGGTTGAATAACCATTACATTAAAACGTCTGATCCTGCATACGTAGCAGAGCACCTTCAGTGGCACCTAGAGAATCAAAACTTAAGCACTGAAAATGGTCCAGCCATTACAAGTGTTATCACTTTGGTTGGTGAGCGCTGCAATACGTTGGTAGAACTTGCAGAACAAATTCGTTACTTCTACGAAGACTTTTCTGAGTTTGAAGCGGGTGCGGCGAAGAAACACCTACGCGGTGTAGCGAAAGGTCCACTAGAGTTGGCATTGGCAAAAGTTGAAGCGCTTGAAGACTGGACAACAGCGAACATCAAAGAAGGTGTTATCGCGGCTGTTTGTGAAGAGCTTGAAATCGGCATGGGCAAGATCGGTATGCCACTGCGTGTTGCGGTAACGGGCGGCGGTCAGTCTCCATCTGTTGATGCAGTTATGGAGTTGATTGGCAAAGAGCGCGTTATTGCTCGTATCAAGATGGCACTAGAGTTCATCGCTGAGCGCGAAGCCAACGCATAATCGGCGAAAACAGAAAGTAAAAGGCTGCGTATGCAGCCTTTTTTGATCGTGTTGAATCAATATTTACTTGAGATCAATACTGTTAAGACGACCCATATAGGTCAGAATTTCGATATTGTTTTTGTGTGCTTCAAGTAACGCTTTTTTAGTTTGCGTATAAGCAGCAAGTTTACCGTGCTTGTTAATAGAGCAGACTTTGGTTTTGTATTTGTACTCGCCGCTTTCATTGAATTCTCGCCATTTTGCCAAATAACACGCATCCCGATGTTCAGGGTCGGATTTTGTTGGGTTCGGCTTATAAACAATGACAGGTTCCACACTGTGGGGTAAGCGTGTCATTAAGTATGGGTCTTTTAACAAGCGACGCCAAAATTTCCCCCACATTTCTCTACCAAGTTCATTGCGTAGTTTGATGGCTTTTTTCAAACCTTTCTTTTCACCAATGCGCACAAACCCCACAGAGCGATGCATTACAGTGTCATCTGGGGTGTGGATGTGTATTTTAAATGCAGTTTTGCTTTTAGAAATAAACCTGTGCCCGGTACTCGTTGTTAGGCTGCTTTTCTTCATAAAGGACGAAATTGATATGTTTGTTACTTGGCGAAAAGAATAGAAGAATTTGTCACTAGTTTGAAGAGCGTCGCAACTCACACGGCACCCCAGTCACATTTTTACATTAGAAGTGATTCAAGGATCTTATGAACGAAGCAAATCAGAAATTTTTAATCATTTCTGTCAACTTTCTCTATATATGAATCAAGATCCCATCGGTAACGAGTTTAATAATTGAGCTTTATATACAGTTGATCTCTTATTCTATGAATGTTTTTCAGACCTTTGTACGGAAAATATCCATATATAGTCGTATATTTAATGATCTAAACCTCTATTACCTTATATTTCACTATGCTTAAATGAAGCTTGATAATGAGTGTTGTTATCAATAAATAAAACATAGATTAGAAAAGTTAAGGAGCCCCCAAAATGAAGAAGTTACTCATCGCTTTCCTCGGACTGTTTTCATTCAGTGCGCTGGCAAACCCTTGTCAAGTAACCGTCGAAGCAACCGATGCCATGCAGTTCAACACCAAAGCAATTAGTGTCCCTTCCAGCTGTGAATCCTTTACCGTTGATTTAAAACATGTAGGCAGCTTGGCTTCCGCAGTCATGGGGCATAATTGGGTATTGACCGAAACCGCAAACTTCCAACCCTTGGCGTTGGATTCCGCAAAAGCAGGGCTGGACAATAATTACGTTCCTCCTGGTGACAAGCACGTACTGGCTGCAACAAAAATCATTGGCGGCGGTGAAAGCACGTCCGTTACTTTCTCTACAGCCGAACTAAAAGGCAAAGATCTAACGTTCTTTTGTTCATTCCCAGGACACTGGGCAATTATGAAAGGCTCATTGAAAGTAGAGTAGGTCATATAAAAAGGTGGCAAAATGAATTTGCTGCCTTTCCCGATAAGCTAGTTATGACTGCTGGTTCAACCAAGCAAGCGACTCCATTCTCAAATTTCAAAAATACAATATTCAACATGTTGAGCTTGCTGACGCCGATCTGTATTTTTAGTCAACAAATATAAATACGTTACCAAGGAACGTTCTTATGGCTAAATTTTTAAACACCAGCGCAACGAATTATTATCTAGAAGAGTTGATAAAAAATGCGTCTGAGCGGCTTATCTTAATCAGCCCTTTTTTGAAGCTCAATGATCGAATTAAAGAACTGCTTGAAGATAAAGATAGAATGAAAATAGACATCAGAATTGTCTACGGTAAAAGTGAACTGCAACCAGAAGAAATTAACTGGCTAAAGGAGCTTTCTTTTGTTCGCACAAGCTTTTGCAAAAATCTTCACGCTAAGTGCTATATCAACGAAGAGTCTTGTATCATTTCGAGTTTAAACCTATACGAGTTTAGTCAGGTTAATAATAATGAAATGGGTATATTCCTTGATAGACATGAAGATGCAGACATTTTCCGTGACGCCTATGAAGAAGCGCAAAGAATTATACGAATAAGTGATGAAGTACGTATTTCTTTCGAAAAAGTGGAAAGTGTACAAGCGTCAGATCAGGATTCTGAAGTTAAACAAAGCCAAGGTACTAAACTCTCGTCTTCAAAGGTAGCTCAAAGGCTAAAACTTAAGACCAATGAGTTTCTAGATAAATGCTGTTCTGCTGGGTATCTGACTTACAAAGAGGATAAGCATATTCTTACCGAAAAAGGCATCAACGTTGGTGCAGAACAAAAATACAGCAAGCGGTTCGGGGCATACTTTATTTGGCCAAGTGACTTAACACTAGATTGAGCGAATATTAAGGCGAATATATGTTTATAGGGCTAGCAACGAATTGCTAGCCCTTTAGTTTGTTGTTCCTAAATATGCGAACAAGGGCAAATGAAATTGCAGGCTAAAGAAGACGCTTTCACTAAAGTATTCGGTATTCAAGCGGATGTAGATAAATACCTATATCTTGAACAAACAAGCCTCTCAGATTCAGAAGTTATTCGTGATGGTGAATGGCTTATATTTGATGGTTCTTCAAAGTTATCAACTTGGCATCCTATACCACTCGACTGGCTAATACATGATGACTCGGCAGATTTGGAGAAGCCAATGGTTGCCGCTTGGGGGAGCAGTACTTTTGTTGTTCGTCACGACATAGTACCTAAATTTCAGGAAAAGATGGGGGCATCTTGCGAGTTTTTACCTGTGAATGTTGATAACTCGGTATGGTATGCATTAAATGTTGTTTCTAAACTGGATGCGCTAGACAGCGAATTGACAGAGGTAAACTACAAACCCAATGGTCGAATACATAAAACCAGACCATACAAACGATTCGTTGTCGATCGCAACAAGGTTCTACTCCAAAGTTGTTTAAGATAAGCGACACTCCGATAAGCCTATATACATCGAATGCTGAAAACAGCTTTTTAAACCTAGTGACAAAAAATGAATTCACTGGACTTAGCTTTTATGAAATCGAGAGTTCCGGCTCGTGATTTATCTACGATATCAAGCTGTGTAGCACTGATTACAGAAAAATAGAAAATTGCTACATGGGTGCTACATATAGTGGCAATAAACAAAAAAGCCTTAGCTTAAAAATAAGCTAAGGCTTTGTTTTATATGGCGCTCCCGACAGGATTCGAACCTGTGACCTGCCCCTTAGGAGGGGGCCGCGCTATCCAGCTGTGCCACGGGAGCGGATTATTTTTATCATACCTATTTTTCTCCCGATGTTAAGCGTTTGGTTTTAGTCGAAAATTTGTTTGTGCATCACATCGCCAATTTGAACGCTTCGAGCGAGATTAGGTTGATTTATTGAAAGCTCTGCACCTTTATCATAGACGCGCGTTACGGTAAGCGTTATATCACTCTTAGACACGCGATTACGGGCAATTCCGTGCTGATCAACAAAGGCTCCTGTATGCCAAAGCTGCAATACATCGCCTTTTTTCACGCCATGACGGCGACCTAGGTCGATGGTTACGGTGTTATCTTTTATCGACACAATTTCTGGCAAGGTGATCTTGCAAGACAGCTCAGATTCCAGATCCAGCATCACGTTACGGCTAACACGCATCATCATTTCGCCGTAGGTAGAAGACCAGAACCGCGCACCCTTGGTGTCTACTTTACTGGTTTTAGGGAAAGGCCAAAGTGCCACTTCACGATAATTCTTAGTGTACATTTCATTGCCCGTTTTTCCATCGAACACACTTACTTCCATAGCAAACTGGCGGTTAATGGTTTCTCCCCCAAGCAGTGAAGATTCGACTGTGGCAGTGAGATCAGTAATGGCTGCTGTCATAAGGTATTGTGCACCTGTGTCCTGTGCCAGCATTTTGACGACTTCTGGTTGATCTTTTCTGATCTCATATTCTGTTGTCCCTACAGAATAAAAGCTCAGTGATTCTTCATTTAATTGGCGGCTGATGATTGTGCCGTAATCTTTACCGAGATAATACATGCTGCCCATAACGGCTTGAGTGGGTTCGAGTATATCGATAAGCCCCACAGCAAATGTCTTTTTATACTGGTCTACATGGCAACCCTTTGCCGAAGGGTAAATATCCACTCTAACTTTTAACCTGACTTTGCCGCCTGAAGTGTCTTCATTAACGATACGGACATAACGAACTTCGTGATTGGTAAACTGATATTCCTGTCTTGGATCTTCCAGAAAAGGCTGAATGAAGCTGAGCGTGCCGATGTCGGCACCAGAAAAACTCATTGCTTTATATAGCGCATCCTCTATGGCGTGAATTCTTGCTGCCTCTTTTGTTGACACTATGGTGGCATCGCCATTGACTTCATACCATGCAGCGTGAAGTCCAGTTGAAAAGATCAAACTGAATATCAACAAGATGGTTCGCAAATCGTATTTTTTCATCAGTGTTTTACCATTTGGGTATGTTTTTTGCTAAATACTTGGTTAGCAGGTTTCGGTGAGTTTTTTCTTAGCGAGCAACTAAGGAAAAGCAAGTATTGTTCCAACAACTGGTAAACACGTTGGAGTAATAACACCAAGTATATCCGGAGATGAAGAGAATGAAGAAATGGTTTGTAGTCGCAATGACAATGCTTTTAGCGTCTTGCGCATTTTCACCAATATACGATGGTAAAGACACGTATCCAGGCAGCCGATTTATGCTGATGGATACGCCTCGTCATACCATGGATTTTTTTGTAGAAAGTTTAACTGAGGAGTTGATTCTTTCTAATACCAGCGTGTCGGCGCGTTCACCTATTGCCATTACATCTTTTGTTGATTTACAAAATATGGACACCACGAATTGGTTAGGGAACTCTGTTTCTGAGGGTTTTATTCACCAATTTCAACGTCGTGGATTTAAAGTGGTGGACTTTAAAGCAACAGGCTCTATTCGAGTGACGCAAGAAGGCGATTTTGCCTTTAGCCGTGACTGGAAAGAGTTGGCAAGAGAGCAAGATGTCAAATACGTTCTGACGGGAACGATGTTGCGTCAAGAAGGTGGTGTGTTAGTAAACGCACGTGTGGTTGGTATGCAAACCCGTATTGTTGTCGCAACAGCACAAGGTTTCTTGCCGGCAGATCGTATTGGGCGTGATCTAGAAACCCTGAGAAGTATTCGAACTCAGGATGGTGTGATCATTCGCTCCGATCCAGAGATGAAAACGCAGAACACCATTATTCTACGTCCATAGAATTGCCGAAGCAGAGATTAAGGTGAGAGAGATGAAAAAGTTACTTTTATTGATTACCGTGCTGGTGGCAGTAGGTTGCCAGCCTATTAATAACCGCAGCGAGAACGTTTTGGTTGCCGTAGGGTATGCGAGTATTAGTGAGCAAAGAGGGCGCACAGCCGAAGAAAAGCAGGTGCGTGCGTTAAGAGCTTCAAAAGTCGATGCCTATCGTGAACTCGCAGAACAAGTGTATGGTTTACGAGTAAGCGCACGATCGGATCTTGAAGATCAACGTCTAGGCACCGAGTATGCGTCTGGAGCTGTAGACGGTGTGATCCGTGGTGCTGAGGTCGTTAGAACCTATGCTGTAGGTGACAATTATGTGACCGAGCTGAAACTGGATATAGAAAAGATGGATAAGTTACGTGAATACGGTGACGTCCAACAAGTGCCAATTAAAAAGAAATCGACTCTATTTTGATTGAACAAAACCGCTATTCTCTTCAGCGAAATATACTATTGCTCTAATCAAACGATCACATTAACTAAAGTGATCGCTTCAAACAAAAGCGGCAACCCATTAGGTTGCCGCTTTTTAAATCCAGTAATTTTGCTTATACCAAGAAGCTAGAAAGAAGTCACTTGGGTATTGGGTTACGCTTTGATATTCGTACCAAGTGTTGAAACCGTATGAGTTTGACCACCGGCATTGTAGGTCATACCAATCTTGCCGCGGCTTTGTTGCATTAGGTTATGCAGTTTATTGAAGCTTAGCTGAGCGCGCTGTAAAGCGTCACCGTTGATCTCATTCATTTGTTGGCATTCTGCCACAAGAGATTGTACTTGCTTTACTTTATCTGCAAATGCGGTGTTTGATTGAAGCTGCTCAACGTCAGTATGTTCGGCAATTCGTTGGTCGGTTTGTTGGAGCTGTGATATTAAGGCGAGTTTTTGCTTCGCTAAGGATTCGATGTCTTTAGAAACACGGTTAGCGATCGCGACTTTTTCCTGCTCTAACAGACCCGAAAGGGATTGAGCATTCTGAATTTGATATTCGAGTAGACTATTTAATGTTGCCATAAATTAAGAATTGAAAAAAAGCTGGACTGCAGCTATTACAGTCCAGCTAGTTCATCTTCAAACTTCACCATATTTTCTGCCAGCTTCTCCGGATCTACAGTGTAGGATCCGTTTGCAATTGCCTCTTTAATAGCAGCGACTTTCGCGCTATCAAAGCTGGGCTCGGCAGCCATGGATTGGTGAAGTTGACCGATCGCTTTGCTTTCTTGGCTAAGCGAGACAGCGTCTTTGCCGCCTTTAGGTTCGGCGACAGAATCAGAACGCGACGTAGCGTTTGAATCTGTGCGGGTTTGAGTGCGGCTAGTTGCCACATTCTGCCCGGACCTTAATTGATCAATGCTTGCCATAGTTTGAGCCTTATTCGCAAATTATAAAGAACCTGTACAAATTATATCGACAAGGATTTGGAATACTTTAACTAAAATTTACTCAAAAGATCGAGTTTTTTCATTTTCCAATTTATACAGATCAAAACGTAACAGTTACTTCTGCAATTCCAGTAACTATAGCATTAATTATACGATTTGATTTGGTATTTTTCACCCTTACTTGTTCGCCTTGAGCACCATCTGAGAGAGCGGTTCCTTTCGTGGTTATGGTTAATTCCCCTTTAACCGCTTTAATTACAACGCTTTCATTACGGCAAACTACACAAATATCTCGACGTTCGATAACTTCACCTTGTCGGATGTTTTTCTTAAGTTTTGCGCCTGCAACTTGATCGATCTGATTAAAACCATACCGACGATAAGCACGTTGTTCGACAAAAGTTATGCTAATATCTGATTTGTTAACTAGTTCACCTCTGGCTAGAGGACGAAGAGCAGTGACTAACGGGCGCATTAGGGTTATTCGCACCGGAACGTACACGCGCCAATTGTCTTCTACGCACTCAACAAGTACGGTTACATTGGTATTTGAACGAGAATTGGAGGGGGAAGAGGTCACTAAAGGTGATGGACAGTTTGTTGCTTTTATGCGCGAATCCAAGTTAGCTGCGTTAAGATCTAACTTGTCCGATGAGGCTGTCTTAAAGGTTGCTTTTACGTGTGCTTCGGCGGCGTTTTGGATATCCTTGATCTGTTGCTCAGTAGCAGCGGAACAATATAGGCTAAAGAAAGTTAAACAAAAGCCGATACTTTTCCCAAACTTTTTGCAGAAAGCTCTACACTTAGATATGGATTGCATACTGAGAATTACCTTATAATACGCTATTTTGTATGTAATGATCTTGGTTGTTAGATTTTCATTATACTTTACTAGAAAACGCTTGAGATGGAGATGCGCTTATGACGGGTATTCTTGATTCAGTGAATCAACGCACACAACTCGTCGGTCAAAACCGATTAGAGCTTTTAACGTTTCGTCTAATGGGACGTCAACGTTATGGCATCAATGTATTCAAAGTTAAAGAAGTACTCCAGTGTCCCAAGCTGACGTCGATGCCTAACTTACACCCTTTGGTGAAAGGTGTCGCGCACATTCGTGGGCAAACCGTTTCTGTTATCGATTTGAGTTTGGCTACTGGTGGTCGCCCAACAACCGATCTGGATAAGTGCTTTGTTGTGATTTCAGAATTCAACCGAACAATCCAAGCATTCTTGGTGAGTTCTGTTGAAAGGATCATTAACATGCACTGGGAGTCGATCCTTCCTCCACCTGATGGCGCAGGTAAAGCTAACTATCTAACAGCCGTTACGAATATAGACAACGAATTAGTCGAAATTCTCGATGTAGAAAAAATTCTTGCGGAAATCTCTCCTATTGATGAAACCATGAGTGAAGACATCAAAGAAGAAATTGCGAACATTCAAGAAGAGAAAGATATTGTTCGTCGAATCTTGATCGCAGATGACTCTACCGTTGCACGTAAACAGGTACAACGCGCTATCGAAGGCTTAGGTTTTGAAGCTATTGCGGTGAAAGATGGCAAAGAGGCCTATGATAAACTTGCTGAAATGGCGGAAGAAGGTAGCATCTACGAGCAAATTTCATTGGTGATTTCGGATATTGAAATGCCAGAAATGGATGGCTACACATTGACGGCAGAAATTCGTCGCCATGCGGGCCTTAAAGATCTTCATGTCATTCTTCACACCTCATTGAGTGGTGTATTTAACCAAGCAATGGTTGAGCGTGTTGGTGCGAATGAGTTCATTGCGAAATTTAATCCTGATGAGCTTGGCTCAGCAGTTAAAGCAGCGGTATCCGGTTAAAGAGAACTGAATGACAGCGATAACTATAAGCGATCAAGAGTATCGCGATTTCAGCCGTTTCCTAGAATCCCAATGTGGGATTGTACTAGGTGATAGCAAGCAGTATTTGGTCAGAAGTCGATTGAGTCCTCTGGTAAGCAAATTTAAAGTTGCGTCACTTTCTGATTTATTAAGAGATGTGATCACAGGTAGAAACCGTGAACTTAGAGTTGCCGCGGTTGATGCAATGACGACAAACGAAACACTTTGGTTTCGTGATAGTTACCCTTTTTCGGTGTTGTCAGACAAACTATTGCCGGAAGTGGCGGCAAACAAGCGCCCAATTAAGATTTGGTCGGCAGCGAGTTCTTCTGGTCAAGAACCATATTCGATCGCTATGACTATCTTAGAAACGCAGTCAAAGAAACCAGGTATGTTATCTAATGTATCTATTACGGCGACGGATATTTCTTCCAGTATGCTGGATGCATGCCGAGCGGGTGTATACGACAACTTGGCACTTGGTCGCGGCCTTTCTCCGGAGCGCCGGAAAACGTTCTTCGAAGATGCTGGCGACAGTAAGATGAAGGTGAAAGATAACGTTAAGCGCATGGTAAACTTTCGCCCTCAAAACTTAATGGATAGCTACGCACTTTTAGGTAAGTTCGACATTATTTTTTGTCGTAATGTTTTGATTTATTTCTCACCAGATATGAAATCAAAAGTACTTAATCAAATGGCTGGATGTTTGAACCCTGGGGGCTACCTGCTTCTTGGTGCTTCGGAGTCGTTGACTGGATTGACTGACAAATTCGATATGGTTCGTTGCAATCCTGGCATTATATATAAGCTTAAGTAATCACATTAACAACGTTTCTAAGCCCAGCAATCATTGCTGGGCTTTTTATTGCCCGGTATTCCACTCCACACGCATTTGCTGACGAAAGACCGCGTTAGGTATACACTCACTAATGACATTCCAAATATTATTGGTCCTAAAGATCGTATGATCTATGAGGATCGTTTCAAAGACACGCACAAAATCCTACTGTTGCATAGCCTTTGGCTCAATATTTGCTTGTATTGAAAGTGTGAGTTTATTTTCTTTTGGCTACCTACTAAAACTTGGCACGCAGATTGCAAAATAATTCACAGGTAAGTCAGTTCTTTTTGGTAGAGGCAAGATATGACTATTTCGTTTGATAAAGCTTTAGGGATACACCAGCACACCGTTGGCTTACGTGAGCGCAATGCTGAGGTGATTTCCACCAACATCGCGCAAGCGAACACTCCTGGCTTTAAAGCGAAGGGCATGGATTTCGACAAGGCGCTTAAAGCGGCAAAGTCGGGGGCAAGCTTTGGTCTTTCTCGTACAGATGGTCGGCACATTCATGCCTCTACTGATATTGCAGGGGATACTCTGTATCGATTACCAACGCAACCGGACACGGGTGACGGCAATACCGTTGATGTGGATTTGGAACGTAACTTGTTTATGCAAAACCAAATTCGTCATCAAGCTTCACTGGATTTCTTAGGCAGTAAGTTTAAGAACCTAACTAAAGCCTTAAAAGGGGAGTAAGTAGATGAGCTTATTTAATGTATTCAATGTGACTGGATCTGCCATGAGCGCTGAGTCAGTTCGTCTAAATACCACCTCTAGTAACCTAGCAAACGCAAACAGTGTAAGCAGTTCTGCAGAAGAAACTTACAAAGCACGCCATGCTGTGTTTGGGGCTGAGTTAAACAAAGCGAAGTATAACCGTGACCACAATGTTCCTGTGAAGGTAATGGGCATCATTGAAAGTGATAAACCACTTGATGCTGAGTACAACCCTGAGCATCCAATGGCAAACGACGAAGGCTACATCTTTAAGTCGAATGTTAATGTGATGGAAGAAATGGCTAATATGATTTCTGCTTCTCGTGCGTATCAAACAAACGTGCAAGTAGCAGATGCAAGCAAACAAATGCTGCTGCGTACGCTGCAGATGGGTCAATAGGGATAAGGAGGTAACGTAATGGCCGGAATCAACAATGTTGGTCAGAGCGGCTTGTCCTATGTTGATCAGCTTAAGAGCCTGCAAGAGCAGAATAAGCCTGAAAAAGTAACGGGACAAAACGATCTTAACCAAGAAGATTTTCTTTCGTTGCTCACCAAGCAACTTGCTCAACAGGATCCTTTTAAGCCGGTCAGCAATGACCAGATGATTGCGCAAATGGCTTCATTTGCGACCGTCGATGGTATCGGGAAGATGAATAATCAGTTCGAAAGTCTGAATTCATCCATGACTTCTAACCAAGCGTTGCAAGCATCGTCATTGGTTGGTCGTGATGTACTAGTCCCCGGTGCCGCAGGCATTAAACCTGATAACGCTGGCATGTCTGCCATGGTTAAGGTACCTCAAGCACTGGACAACATGTTTGTTCGGATTGAGAACGCACAAGGGCAACTTGTCCGTACCCTTGACGTAGGTGCAAAACCTGCCGGTGATAGTAAGGTTGAATGGGACGGATTAGATGAAAACGGTAATCCATTGCCGGGTGGCAAATACAACGTGAAAGCGGGTGGTTTGCTAGACGGGGAGTCGCGTGAATTTGAAGTATCAACTTACGCAAACGTGAACAGCGTGCTCCTTGGTAAAGGTGATGGGAATGTACTACTCAATCTGGCTGGCTTTGAATCGCCAGTTCGACTAGCTGAAGTACTAGAAGTTGGAAAAGCGTAAAGCGCTAGCTAGATAGGAGAATTTTGGAATGTCTTATATTGCTTTAAGCGGGTTATCCGCAGCTCAACTGGACTTGAACACAACCAGTAACAACATTGCGAACGCCAACTCATACGGATTTAAAGAGTCTCGTGCTGAATTTGGCGATGTTTACTCAAACTCAATTTTCACCAATGCTAAAACAGCAACAGGTGGTGGTGCTCAGGCGCAAAAAGTAGCACAGCAGTTCCATGAAGGTTCCAGTATTTATACAAACAACCCAATGGATCTACGAATTTCCGGTACAGGCTTCTTTGCGGTATCGAAAGATCGTTTAGAGCCACAATTGAACGAATTAACTCGTAATGGTGCTTTTCACCTAAACAAAGATAACTACATGGTGACTTCTAACGAAGAATATCTATTAGGCTATCAGGTGAACCCAGATACTGGTGAGGTTGCGTCTTACGAGCCACAGCCATTAAACATTCCAGCAGAATTCGGTCGTCCTAAACCGACAGAAAATATCGAACTAGGCGTTAACGTGCCTGCAAATGGTGAATTGAAAGATCCAGCATTGTTCGATATTACGGATCCGACGACTTATAACCGTTCCACATCTTCGACAATTTATGACTCTATGGGTCAGTCATATAAGATGACAACTTACTACTTGAAAGATGCTACTCAACCAAACACTTGGCATTCGTACTATACGATGACCGATGGAGATGGTGAAAAGCCTCTTAACATTCAAGGTGGTGATGCGACTTCTCCGACTGGTCACGTGGGTCACACCATTAGGTTCAACAATGATGGTACGTTAGCAAGTATTAATAACGGGACAAAAGTTGTTTCTGAACCGTTAGGAGCTGGCGCAGTACCCATTAACCTAAATGGTGCGGATGTAAACCAACAAATCGAGTTTAACCAGCTTGGAGCAACCCAATATGCAGCCCCATTTGAGTTGAATAAATTCAATGAAGACGGTGCAACAACGGGCTTTTTGTCTAAGATTGATTTTGATGAATACGGTAGCGTTATGGGCACTTATTCAAACGGTGAAGCGGTAACGTTAGGGCGTGTTGCGCTAGTACGTGTACCGAATGAACAAGGTTTGGATAAGAAAGGCGGTACTCAGTGGAATTCTACTCAATTATCTGGCGATAAGATTTGGGGTGAATCTAACAAAGGTTCATTCGGTTCGGTAACCAGCGGTACTCTAGAGCAGTCGAACATCGATATGACTCAGGAGCTGGTGGATCTGATTTCAGCTCAACGTAACTTCCAAGCGAACTCGCGTTCACTAGAAGTGCACAACGGTCTGCAACAGAACATCCTTCAAATTCGATAACATCTTCAATCATCTGTCATTGCCGCTTCATGCGGCAATGCTTGTTTGCTCTGCCGGATCTTTTCCGCTTCTACCTATCTCTTCGATTCTCTTTTCTATATAAATTCTTAAATATCAACGGCATAAAAACTGGCACGATGTTTGCTTTTTAGCTTTCATAGACTTTTATGGGAGCACACCATGGATCGTTCACTGTTTCTCGCGATGAGCGGGGCAAAACAAAACATGCAGGCAATGCAGTTAAAAGCCAATAACTTGGCTAACGTCAGCACGACAGGCTTTCGCGCCGATTTGGCACAGGCTCGCTCTATGCAAGCATACGGCGATGGCTTACCTACTCGAGTGTTCAGTATGACGGAACGCCCAGGGCAAAGCTTTGCTCAAGGTAGTGTGATTACAACTGGACGAGATCTGGATGTGACCATAGAAGGCAATGGTTGGATTGCCGTGATGGATAAAACGGGTAAAGAAGGTTTAACCCGTAACGGTAATCTACATATCGATCAAACCGGATTACTGACCAACAGTTCAGGTCACCTTGTTTTGGGTGAAACGGGTGCTCCGATTACGTTGCCAATTCCATTGAGTAAAGTAGAAATCGGTCGAGATGGTACGATTTCTGTGATTCCTCAAGGTGCTCCAGCAGATGCGATTGAAGCCGTCGATAGAATCAAATTAACCAACACGGATAACCGTTCTTTATACAAAGATACAAACGGACTTTTTCGTGGCAAAAATGACAACAATGAATACGAAGCTGATGCAAACATCAAAATTATGACTGGAGCCGTTGAAGGCAGCAACGTGAGTGCTGTAGGCGAAATGACCAGTTTGATTGACTTACAGCGCCAGTTTGAAATGCAAGTCAAAATGATGAGTACGGCAGAAGATATGGACAAAGCGTCCGATTCTCTGTTGCGTTCCAGCTAACCGTTAGAGTGAGGATTTAGTTATGCATCCAGCATTATGGGTAAGTAAAACAGGTTTAGATGCTCAACAAACGAATATCTCAACCATTTCGAATAACTTGGCAAACGCCTCTACGGTTGGTTACAAGAAGAGCCGCGCAGTTTTTGAAGATCTTTTCTACCAAAATATTAACCAGCCTGGTGGTCAATCATCTCAGAATACGGAACTTCCCTCTGGTTTGATGCTCGGTGCCGGCTCGAAAGTCGTTGCTACGCAAAAAGTGCACACCAATGGTAATGCGCAAACCACGAGCAACGCTTTGGACCTTATGGTCGAAGGGGATGGATTTTTCCAAATCTTATTACCTGACGGCAACATCGGCTACAGCCGAAACGGGCAGTTTACGCTTGATGGTGAAGGCGCTGTCGTTACGTCTGGATCAGGGTATCGATTAGAGCCTGAAATTGTGATTCCAGATAACGCGATCTCCATTACCGTAGGTAACGATGGTGAAGTATCCGTTCGAGTACGTGGTCAGCAAAACAATCAGGTAGTCGGTCAGATTACAACGGTTGATTTCATCAATCCTGGTGGTTTAGAGCCTATTGGTCAGAACCTTTACTTGCCGACAGGCGCGAGTGGGGATCCTCAAGAAGGTGTGCCGGGTTTGGAAGGTTTGGGTTCGATTCGTCAATCTATGCTGGAAACGTCAAACGTGAATGTAACCGAAGAGCTTGTGAATATGATTGAAGCTCAGCGTGTATATGAAATGAATTCCAAGGTGATTTCATCTGTCGATAAGATGATGAGCTTTGTGAACCAACAACTGTAATAAGGTGACTGTCATGATGCGTTTACTATTGGTTTTTCTAACATTGGTGATGGCAGGTTGTACGTCCATGCAAAAGCCGGATGGTACCGATCCAAATGCGGGTACAACCGTTGTGGATGCGATAGAAGGCGATAAGTCTAAAGACAGTAGTGGCGGTATCATTGATACGCTGCGCGGTCGAACTGACCCAGTTGCTGGCGATCCGGCTTGGGCTCCCATTCACCCTAAGCAAAAACCAGCGCATTACGCGACAGCAACGGGATCGTTGTTTAACACTCAGCATACCCAGAACTTATATGATGACAGCAAACCTCACGGGGTAGGCGATATTGTCACTGTGAATTTGGCGGAGAATACCAAAGCCGCGAAAAGTGCAGATGCCGATCTGAGTAAGTCAAATGACGCGTCTATGGATCCTTTAAACGTCGGCGGGCAAGAGCTAAAGATTCAAGATTACAACTTTTCATACGAATTGAGTAATGAGAACAAATTTAAAGGTAATGCGTCTGCAAACCAATCCAACAGTATTAGTGGTTCTATTACCGTAGAGGTAATAGAAGTGTTGGCGAATGGTAATCTGATTATTCGTGGTGAGAAATGGCTTACTCTAAATACAGGGGATGAATATATCCGCTTGAGCGGCACAATTCGACCGGATGACATAGATTTTGACAACACGATTGCTTCAACTCGTATTTCAAATGCACGGATTCAGTATTCAGGCACGGGAAATCAACAAGATATGCAAGAGCCTGGATTCTTGGCACGATTCTTTAATGTATCTCTGTAAGTGAGAGAATTGTCGGAGTTTTGACATGTTAAAGAAATGGACAGTAGTAGTAGCGGGTTTGATGATGCTGGCAGTCAGTTCAGCTCAAGCAGCGCGAATTAAGGATGTGGCTAAAGTTGCTGGGGTTCGTAGCAACCAATTGGTTGGATACGGTTTGGTAACAGGTTTACCAGGCACGGGGGAGTCCACACCTTTTACTGATCAAAGCTTTAATGCGATGCTTCAAAACTTCGGCATCCAATTACCACCGGGTACGAAACCTAAAACCAAGAACGTTGCAGCGGTTATCGTGACTGCGGAGCTTCCAGCGTTCTCAAAGCAAGGTCAGCAAGTTGATGTGACCGTATCATCGATTGGTGCAGCAAAAAGCCTTCGAGGCGGAACACTTTTGCAAACCTTCTTAAAAGGTTTGGATGGTGAAGTTTATGCTGTAGCACAAGGTAACTTAGTGGTTAGTGGATTTAGTGCCACAGGGGCTGATGGGTCCAAAATCGTTGGTAATAACCCAACCGTAGGTATCATTTCTAGCGGAGCAACGGTTGAACGTGAAGTCCCGAACCCATTTAGCCGAGGTGATTACATTACTTTTAACCTTTTGGAGTCTGACTTCACAACTGCTCAACGTATGGCGGATGCAGTCAATAATTTCCTTGGTCCACAAATGGCACAAGCGATAGACGCCACGTCTGTAAAAGTACGGGCTCCTCGTGAAGTGAGCCAACGAGTAGCCTTCTTATCCGCCGTTGAAAATGTTGAATTCAACCCTGCAGATGGTTCCGCAAAGATCATTGTTAATTCTCGAACGGGTACCATCGTTGTCGGCAAACACGTCCGGTTAAAGCCTGCCGCTGTGACTCATGGTGGTATGACAGTAGCGATTAAAGAAAATCTCAATGTAAGCCAACCTAATGCACTGGGTGGCGGGAATACCGTTGTCGTGCCAGATACTGATATTGAAGTGTCAGAGCAGTCAGGCAAGATGTTTAAGTTTGAGCCAGGTCTGACACTAGATGACCTTGTGAGAGCGGTGAACGAAGTTGGCGCTGCGCCTTCTGATCTGATGGCTATCTTGCAAGCGTTAAAGCAAGCCGGTGCCATTGAAGGTCAGCTGATTATCATCTAGGAGAGCACGATGGTTAAGAATCCTAACGATATAGGCTTTATTCACGATATTGCATCCTTAGATAAACTTCGTCAGGGAGCGGTGGGTGCAGGAACCGATGAAGAAAAGCAGGCTGCACTGAAAACAGCGGCAAAGCAGTTTGAATCCATCTTCACATCCATGCTTTTTAAATCAATGCGTGATGCGAATACGACATTTGAATCTGATTTGATGAAAAGCCAAAATCAAGATTTTTATCGTCAGATGCTTGATGAACAAATGGCAAGTGAAATGAGCGATTCAGGTTCACTTGGTCTTGCCGATATGATTGTGGCTCAACTGAGTGCTGGGGCTGGTGAAAATCATTCTGAAATTGCTATGAGAAATGCAGCAATGGATACTTCACTTCGCCTACCCGTGGATTCGGATAAAGTGCGTGAAGCAACGGCAACACGAGCTGTGAGTGAATCGGCATTTGATAGCCCGCAGCAGTTTGTTGATAAATTGAAACCTTATGCCGATAGAGCGGCACGAGCTCTCGGCGTTGATGCTTCAGTCATTATTGCGCAAGCTGCGCTAGAAACGGGCTGGGGGCAGAAAGTTGTGAAGAACTCTCTAGGATCCAGTAACAACTTATTCAATATCAAAGCAGATAAGCGTTGGGATGGCGGCAAAGTCGCGACTCAAACTCTAGAAGTTTATGATGGTGTGCCCGTGAAAGAGAAAGCGGACTTCCGTTCTTACTCTTCTTATCAAGACAGCTTTAATGATTACGTACGTTTCTTGAATGATAACCCTCGCTACCAAACAGCACTTCAACATGAAGGGGATAATAAAGCGTTCATTCATGGTATTCATAAAGCGGGTTACGCTACCGACCCGAACTACGCTGATAAAGTTCTAAGAGTTAAAGCTCAAGTCGATGATATTCTGAGCAATTGATCAGTTTTAAGCTGCACTACTTGTGCAGCTTTTTACTTTGACCCAGTAATAATTCCCCTCTTTGAATGACCCCTCTCTTAATACATCTAATGCTCCAAGTGATATTTAATAAGTATATGTGGCATACATATTGCAATCACATAATTACATGGTTATACAGTAGCGATTTTACTGATTCTAAGTAATTCTTTTTTGGGGGCATTATGTCATCGGATCTACTTAATGTAGGTACACAAAGCGTCTTGACAGCTCAGCGGCAACTAAACACCACCGGTCATAACATTTCTAATGCGAATACCGAAGGTTACAACCGCCAGTCTGTGATGCAAGCTGTTAATGCCCCTAAGCAATACGGGGGGCAAACCTATGGCATGGGTGTTCATGTGGAAAATGTTCGCCGCTCTTGGGATCAATTTGCCGTCAATGAGCTCAATCTCACCACGACAGAATTTGCAAACAAACTGGATACCGAAGAAAGCCTAGATAACATTACCAACATGCTGTCTTCAGTGGCTTCGAAGAAAATCCCAGAAAACATCAATGAATGGTTTGATGCATTAAAAACGCTGGCGGATTCACCCAACGACATGGGTGCAAGAAAAGTATTGTTAGAAAAGTCGCAACTGATCACACAAAACTTAAATCACTTCCATTCTGTCGTGCGCACAGAAAAAGAAAACATCAATAAGAAGATGCAGAATGCCGTTGAGCATATGAACTCATTGGCGACTGAAATACGTGATGTACACCGTTTGATGATGCGTACACCAGGACCGCATAACGACTTCCGAGACGAACATGAGCGTCTGATTAATGAGTTGGCTCAATACACCAAGGTAACGGTAACTCCTCGTAAAAATAATGAAGGCTTTAACGTACATATTGGCAATGGACACACTTTAGTATCTGGAACCGAAGCCAGCCAGTTAACCCTTCTACCGGGTAAGCCCGATCCTCAACAGCTTCGTATAGGTATGGTTGAAGGGAAAGGCGTAAAAGCCATTAAACATGATGGCTTGAACGGCAAGTTATCGGCATTCTTAAAAGCTCGCGATGAATCCATTCCTAATGTCATGAGCGAACTTGGGCGTATTGCGACTGCGATGTCTTTCGGCGTCAACAAGCTTCAATCACAAGGTTTAGATTTACGTGGAGACATAGGTAAAAACGTATTCACAGATGTTAACTCTGCTGAAATGTTGAAATCACGTGTGATTACATCGACAGATTCAAAAGCGGATATCGGTGTGTATATCGAAGATATCTCTCAGCTCAGCGGTGGCGAATATTCGGTTAAATACGATGGGTCTAGCTATCGTGTAACCAAACCAAGCGGTGAGAGTATTACCGTTTCCAGTAGTGTGTTTGCCAATGGTTTCATTCTGGATGGTATGAGAATCAATGTAAATAATGCGCCAGAAGATGGAGAGCGTTTTCTCATTCGTCCAACTGAAAGTTCCGCTTCTTTAATCCGAGTTGAAATGAACGACCCTGCAAAAATTGCCGCTCAAAGTTACGAAAGTTCCTACACTGATGCCCTGGGTACTGCCAAATTCAATATTCTTCAAGCAGGTAACCTAAGAGAGTTTCAGATTGTTGTTTCTCCTACTGGTGACCAATTTGCCGTATTGGATATGCAGGGGCTGGTGGTAATGCAGCCTCAAGCTTATCCTCCTTCTGGTCCCGTCACCGTTGATGGAACAGTATTCGAATTGACGGGTGGGGCAAATGCGAACGACAAATTTGCGGCAAACCTTGTCCCTTCTGAAGGTGATAACGGCAACTTACTTAAAATGCAGAATATCCAAACGGATAAGGTGATGAATGATGGTAACACAACAGTGTTGGGTGTTTATAAGGACCTAAATACTGATGTCGGTTTGAAAACATCCACCGCCACGCGACTTGCCGATATTGCTAAGCTAGAAAATGAAGCGGCAAAAGAACGTATTGCTTCCATCTCAGGGGTTAACTTAGATGAAGAAGCCGCAAACATGATGAAGTTTCAACAAGCTTACATGGCATCTTCGCGAATCATGCAAACAGCGAATGATACGTTTAACACTATTTTGGCACTGAGATAGGAGGAAGCTAGATGATTAATAGAATAGCCAGTTTCCACAACTATCAAACAGTGCAGAATGACCTTCAGCGTCAAGAGCTGAAAGTTCACAACAACCACGCCCAATTGGCGTCGGGTAAAAAATTGCTGAACGCTGCAGATAATCCATTAGCTGCGCACTATGTACAAGGTATAACCCAGCAGACAGAAGAATTGCGTCAGTACATGGATTCTATTGTGCTGATTCGTAACCGTCTTGAACACCAAGAGGTGATCATTGCCAATGCCGAGCAACATGCTGATGATGCTAAACGTTCGGTGATGGAAATGATTAATGGTGCTCTTTCTCCTGAAGATCGCGCAGCGAAAGCACGTGAACTGGAAGAAATGGCGCTAAATATGCTCAATCTTGTTAATACACAAGACGAATCAGGTAACTACATATTTGCTGGGACCAAACCGAAAAACCAACCGTTTTTTAAAGATCACAGTGGCGATGTCTCTTATGTTGGAGATACCTATCACCGTAATATGAAAATCGCGAATGGTCTCGAAATTTCGGTAAGCGATCCGGGCAACAAAGTCTTCATGGAAATTGATAACCCTATAGGCGACTACGATCCACAGTATAACCTTCAGGTCGCGTCTGAATTGCTTGTCGAAAGTGCAACGAATTATGACGCCTCTGACACTTCCAATTACAACATTACTTTTGTTGATATGGGAGATGGGAGTTTTGGTTATCAATTAGAAAAAGATGGGTCTGTTGTTAAGTCGGATACCTACGATCATAAAGTGGGTATCCAGCATGAAGATTTGCAAATTCGATTCAAAGGTCGAATTACCCCTGGAGACAGTATTGCTTTCGAGCCTAAGAAAACATTCAGCATTTTTGAGACTTTTCAAAAAGCACAAGAATATTCTCAACGTTCGGTTGCAGATTCAAACGGTACGGCAGAACTTCACCAAGTAACGGAAGAGTTCCATAAGGCCTTTGTTCACATCAATACGGTTCGTACCGATTTGGGCTCGCGCTTAAATACATTGGACATTCAGGAACAACAGCATGATGACTTCAAGCTTTCTATGGCGAAGTCTAAAAGCAATTTTGAAGATCTTGATTATGCTCAGGCGGTAATCGAGTTCAACGAAAATTCATTAGCACTAAAAGCATCCCAACAAGCTTTCGGTAAAGTGAAAGACTTGACCCTGTTTAATTACATTTAAACTCTGTTCGCAAACTTATGCCTTATGAGCTCTGCCTTAAGTGCCCAGTTTGCCCCTTAGAGGAAAAGGTAAAAGATTGCCGCTAAAGCCATTTGGTGCGGTAAACAGTCGTAAAGGGATTCGCTACTTCAGTGTTGATCGAATGATTTTTAAGATGAAAAGAAAGAGAGTGAATTTAATTTTAACCTAACACATTAAAAAATAGGGAAAATAAAATTTAATTCACATTGATGGTAAGGTTGTTGAAAAGTTGGCACACAAGTTGAATGTATTATTGTAACGAAACAACTTAGGTGCAGTTAGAAGTTCACCGTTAATAAGTTGGACTTCTAAAAGTAACTTTCGGTCAGTGCTTATCCAAAAAAGTATTAACTGACCGGTTCGCAGAGAAAGCGAACTCAACAGGAGAGCAAACTATGGCTGTAACAGTGAGCACTAACGTTTCCGCAATGACGGCACAACGTTACCTAAATAAGTCGACCAACGACCTTAACACATCGATGGAGCGTCTATCGTCAGGGCACAAAATCAATAGTGCAAAAGATGATGCAGCTGGCTTGCAAATCTCCAACCGATTGACAGCACAGTCTCGTGGTCTAGATGTAGCAATGAGAAACGCCAACGATGGTATCTCAATTGCCCAAACCGCAGAAGGTGCGATGAACGAATCAACCAATGTTCTGCAACGTATGCGAGACCTAGCAATTCAGTCTGCCAATGGTTCGAACTCCGATGCAGACCGTAGAGCTATCAATGAAGAGGCGGTTGCGCTGCAAGACGAACTCAACCGTATTGCTGAAACCACATCATTTGGTGGACGCCGACTACTTAATGGCTCATTTGGTGATGCTGCATTCCAGATTGGTGCTAACTCTGGTGAAGCTATGATCATGGCACTGACCAGTATTCGGGCTGATGATACACGAATGGGCGGCAGCACCTTTGTTGCACCACCAGAAAGTGCTAAAGGCACAGATTGGGGAGTTCCAGCGGACAAACTAGATATCAAGTTTGAGTTCACAACAAAGGCGGGTGAACCACAAGTTATCGAGATATCAGCGAATGCTGGTGATGATATCGAAGAACTGGCGACATACATTAACGGTCAGTCGGACATGATTAATGCCTCGGTCAGTGAAAACGGTCAAATGCAGGTATTTGTCGCTGAACCACACTTAGAAGGTGACTTGACCATCTCCGGTGCGTTAGCTGGCGAAGTTGGACTGACAGGTGGGCCTGGCTTACAAACTACGGTTCAAGATTTAGATCTTAGAACGGTAGCGGGCTCTCAAAACGCAATTAGCGTAGTGGATGCTGCACTCAAATATATTGATAGCCAACGTGCTGATTTAGGTGCAAAACAAAACCGACTCAGTCACAGTATCAATAACTTAGCGAACGTACGTGAGAATGTGGATGCTTCCAACAGCCGTATCAAAGATACAGACTGGGCGAAAGAAACCACAGAACTTACGAAATCACAGATTTTGCAACAGGCAGGTACTTCCATTCTTGCTCAAGCAAAACAGTTGCCAAACTCAGCAATGCAATTACTTCAATAGTAATGCACGTCATCGCCTGGACAGACGTGGACTGGCGAATGGCGAAGCTAAGTTAGCAAGCGCGGAAGGTACAAAAAACAGGACGCTCTCTCATCTCTCACCTGCGGAATGTTTATTAACTTGTATTGGATGCACCTGGCTAGTTAGGGATATGTTTCATTTCTCTGATCTCCGCATGACTCTGACTAGTAACAGCCCCGGTTCTCTCAAAGGAAAAGGGGCTTTTTTCTTGCCTAAAGAAAACTACCTCTTCAGTTTTTATCCCCATTAGCCCTACGCATACAAATGACTTTCTGAAGTAAAGACCCTAATTTGAGCATAGATTAGATGATCCTATAGCATTACTAACCTATTGATTCCTCAATCGAGACTAATTTGAGAGGGTTAATGATTTGATATGGGTAGCCATTAGGATTGATGACGACCAAGCCGAATTCAGACGATTGTAATGTTAGAAGTACACAACAGTAAAACTATTGTACTAACGTGAAAACAAAAAACGCTACCCGAAGGCAGCGTTTTTAAAGCGATGGTACAACTAAGAAGATTACTTAGTTACACGAAGTACTGTGGTTTCGCCAACAGATACCGCGCCAGAAAGTTTGTTCAACTCTTTGATTTCGTCCATGTTAGAAATAACAACAGGCGTTAGAGTTGATTTCGCTTTCTCTTCTAGAAGTGCTAGATCGAATTCGATGACAGTATCACCAGCTTTCACTGTTTGACCTTCTTCAGCGATGCGAGTGAAGCCTTCACCTTTTAGTTCAACAGTATCAATACCGAAGTGTACAAACAGCTCAACGCCGTCGTCAGACTCGATAGAGAAAGCGTGGTTAGTTTCAAAGATTTTACCGATAGTACCGTTTACTGGAGCAACCATCTTGTCGCCAGATGGTTTGATCGCGATACCGTCACCAACGATTTTTTCAGCGAATACTACGTCTGGCACGTCTTCGATGTTTACGATTTCGCCAGATAGAGGTGCGATGATTTCAATTGCACCAGCGTCAGCACTGTCGTCAGAAACCAGCTTCTTCAGTTTGTCAAACAGACCCATGTCATGCTCCTAAACGTTAATTTTATTCTGTTGAATTATATTAGCAGTTTGTTTTTTCTGCGATAAATTTTTCTACGTGTGCTTCAATCTCTGCAGCTGTTGGCATTTGAAGAGCTTCTTCTGCCATAGCTTTAACCTCTTCGAAGTTAGCGTTACGAATCACTTTCTTCACTTTTGGAATAGAGATACCGCTCATGCTGAATTCATCTAGACCCATGCCCAGAAGAAGAAGCGTCGCGCGCTCGTCACCAGCAAGCTCACCACACATACCTGTCCACTTACCTTCTGCATGAGAAGCGTCAATCACTTGCTTGATTACTGTTAGTACAGCAGGTGATAGCGGGTTGTATAGGTGAGAGATTAACTCATTACCACGGTCTACTGCTAGAGTATACTGAGTTAAGTCGTTAGTACCAATACTAAAGAATGATACTTCTTTCGCTAAGTGGTGAGCAATTGCCGCTGCTGCTGGTGTTTCAACCATAACACCGATTTCGATGTTTTCGTCGAACGCTAGACCTTCAGAGCGCAGCTCCACTTTGTATTCTTCGATTGCCGCTTTAAGTTCGCGAATTTCTTCAACAGAAATGATCATTGGGAACATGATGCGCAGCTTACCGTGAGCAGAAGCACGTAGAATACCACGTAGTTGGTCACGTAGGATTTCACGGCGGTCCAAGCTGATACGCACTGCACGCCAACCTAGGAACGGGTTCATTTCTTTTGGTAGATCCATGTATGGCAGATCTTTATCGCCACCGATATCCATTGTACGGATGATTACGGATTCACCATGCATCGCTTCCGCGACGTCTTTGTAAGCTTGGTACTGCTCTTCTTCTGTTGGAAGTGCATCACGATCCATAAATAGGAATTCTGTGCGGTACAGACCAACACCTTCACCGCCGTTGCGGTTGATGCCGTCACAGTCTTTTACTGTACCTATGTTGCCGCAAACTTCGACGTTGTGTCCGTCTAAAGTTGTTGCTGGCAGGTCTTTAAGTTTTGCAAGCTCTTCTTTTTCCGCTAGGAATGCATCACGGATTGATTGTGCTTCAGACATTTCAGCGTCTGTAGGATTTACGATAACTTTGTTGTTCATCGCATCCAGAATCAGCATATCACCGTTTTTAACTTGCTTAGTGATGTCGTTCGTACCAACAATCGCTGGTAGCTCAAGAGAACGAGCCATAATAGATGTGTGTGATGTACGACCACCAATGTCACAAGCGAAACCAAGAACGTAATCTAGGTTGATTTGCGCTGTCTCAGATGGCGTTAGGTCGTATGCGACAAGAATTACTTCTTCATCGATATCACTTAGAGAAACGATGTTAATACCAAGTGCATTTTTAACAAAACGCGAACCAATATCACGGATGTCCGTCGCACGTTCTTTTAGGTATTCATCATCCAGTGATTCAAGGGCAGTGGCTTGCTCTTCAATCACAGAGTAGATTGCGTTGTCTGCTGAAAGCTTATCGTTTTTGATCAATGCTAAAATTTCTTCTTCTAGCTCTTCATCTTCAAGAAGCATGATGTGACCTTCGAAGATCGCTTCTTTCTCTTCACCGAATGTTTCAAGTGCTTTCTGCTTGATAATTTCAAGTTGGTGGGAAGATTTGTTACGAGCGTCGTAAAAGCGTTGTACTTCTGCTTCTACTTGATCGTCGGTGATGGTGTTTGTGTTTAGGACAATTTCATCTTCTTGAAGAAGCAGTGCTTTGCCAAAAGCAATACCAGGAGATGCCAGGATGCCTGAAATCATAGCCTTACCTTAAGTTGGTCAACAATAAACGGGAAAATGTTTGACTAAAATGCTAACGAGTAGTTGTAGCGTAAAAAGACTTCATATTCAAATAAAGCCATTTTGTGTTAACAAAATGGCTTTAATAAGATCTTTCTAATTAGTGAAGTTGGTCCATAAGAGCAACTAGGTGGTCTACTGCGTTTTGAGCTTGTGGGCCTTCAGCAGAGATAGTAACAACAGTACCTTTCACCAAACCTAGAGTTTGCAATTTGAACAAGCTCTTCGCACTTGCACTTTTACCGTTAGAAGTAACAGTGATGTCAGCATCAAAGCCTTTCGCTTCTTTAACGAACTGAGCCGCTGGACGAGTGTGAAGACCGTTTTCTGCAGTGATTTCTACTTGCTTCTGATACATGTGATATACCCCAATTGATTTATTTTTGTGTCTGTGTCGGCAGCGTGTTGAGTTTTCATAACCAGTGCTAGTCCAGAGGATATGAAACCGCAAAACCGATATCAGTGTTTTCAACTCGTTTTGCTTGTATTCATATGATACAGCAAAATTGAGTGATTCTTTAGTTAGTGCGCTTCTTTTATTTTGAAGCGAAAAATAAAACTGAGGTGATATTACCAAAGGTGAGGCAGGGATCAACAAAAAAGCCCCTTACCGGGGCTTTTTTAGACTAAAAATTGATTTCAACACAGTTTTATTACGTGTTTATTGCTGGTTTTCTTTCTCGGTGAATAGACCTGCAAATAGTGCTGTGCTGAGGTAACGCTCACCAGAACTTGGAAGAACAGTTACGATAGTTTTTCCTGCAAATTCAGGAAGTTCTGCAACACGGTTTGCAGCAACAACGGCCGCACCAGAAGAAATACCAGCTAGGATACCTTCCTCTTCCATTAGGCGACGAGCCATCTCAATAGCTTCTTCTGAAGTAACAGACTCTACACGGTCAATTAATTCTAGATCTAAGTTTCCAGGGATGAATCCTGCACCGATACCTTGAATTTTGTGAGGAGCAGGTTGAATTTCTTCACCAGCAAGTGCCTGTGCGATAACTGGAGATTCTGCAGGCTCAACTGCAACTGTAGTAATGGCTTTGCCTTTTTCACCTTTAATGAAGCGGCTAGTACCTGTTAGCGTACCACCTGTACCTACACCAGATACGAATACGTCGATCTCGCCGTCAGTCGCTTCCCAAATCTCTGGACCCGTTGTTTTTTCATGGATCGCTGGGTTAGCAGGGTTATTGAACTGTTGAAGAAGTAGGTATTTTTCAGGGTTGCTAGCAACAATTTCTTCAGCTTTAGCAATGGCGCCTTTCATGCCTTTTGCTGCTTCAGTTAGTTCAAGGTTTGCACCCAAAGCTTTAAGCAGCTTACGACGCTCAAGGCTCATCGACTCAGGCATAGTAAGAGTCAGTTTGTAGCCACGAGCTGCCGCTACGAATGCAAGAGCAACACCTGTATTACCACTTGTAGGCTCTACAAGTTCAACACCAGCTTTTAAAGTACCAGCTTTTTCAGCTTCCCAGATCATGTTTGCGCCAATACGACATTTAACACTAAAGCTTGGGTTGCGTGCTTCAATTTTTGCTAGAACGTTACCTTTACTTACGCGGTTAAGGCGAACAAGTGGAGTGTTACCAATAGCTTGTGAATTGTCTTCGTAGATTTTACTCATGTTGATGTTCCTTCATTACACGGGGTAGGGTGCACGATGCACTCTGTGTTTATAGTGATTAAGCATAAAGTGCTAATAATCAACCGAAAAAGAATAAATGGTTATAACTTATAGGGTGTACACGATAAGCAATGGTCCATTTCTTTGACTGTGGAAATGGTCAAGTCAAGTAACAAAAAGGCTGACGAGTGTCAGCCTTAATATTTGCAGAAATCGTTATCTCACATACTGTAGACGGTATTTATCCACCCACATTGCAGTAGCACCACAAACTGCTACTGGCATCACAAACAGATTGAGAATGGGAACCATAGTAAACAGCGTCACCATAAACCCGAAGCCATAGGATGCGGATTGATTTTGTTTCAAATCGTTTCTCATGTCCTGAAACGAGACTTTGTGGTTATCGAAAGGGTAATCACAATATTGTATTGCCATCATCCAAGCAGAAAATAGGAACCAAAGTATTGGCCCTATGGTCTGACCTAACGCTGGGATAAGCAGTAAAATGAAAAGCCCCAGCGCTTTCGGCAGGTAGTACATCAGCTTTCGCCATTCACGACCCAGAATACGCGGAACGTCTTTGAGTAGAGAAAGTATCGATTGGTCGCTAAGTTTCTTTCCCGTTAGCTTTGCTTCAAGCTGTTCTGCGAGTAGTCCGTTAAACGGGGCAGCAACAAAATTTGCAATGGTGCTAAACAAATAGGTAAATGTGGCCAATATTGCGAGTGCTAACAAAGGCCACAGTAGATAAGAAAGCCACGAAAGCATGTCTGGCAGATACCCAAGCCAAGCATCAATCCATTGATTTAGATTTGAAAACAATAAATAGATGGCTCCACCAATTAATAGAATATTTACGAGAAGGGGCAAAATCACAAAACGTCTGATACCGGGTTGGAATGCGAGTTCAAACCCATGAAAAAAGTATCCGATGCCACTTCGATTGTTTGTTGTCATAAATTTAATCTTCCTAGATTGCTCTATCAGCGATTCTAACGTATACCCAAGTAACCTCAAGGAGTTAGCTTGAAAGGTTTTGTACAAGGATAGATTGTAAGTCTGACTCGAACGTTTGATGTAACTTGGTATAAAATACGTTATATGAATAGAAGCTGAATTTTATTCATGTCTTAGATTTACAGCAAAATAGAATAAAAGCGTGCAGAAGGTCACGCGATGCTCATTAGCGTCTAAACATATTTATTCAAATTTCTCAGAGACTTTTGGTAAAGTAACACACATAAATGATAAATAAGCTGCAGCTTGAACACTTGTTCAGCGATGCAGAGAACAGAGAGTGAAAAATGCAGGAATTGCGACTAGTACTTATCATCGTAGGCTTACTTGCCATTGCCGCTTTGCTATTCCACGGTTTATGGACAAGTAAAAAAGAAGGTAAAGCCAAGTTTGGTAATAAGCCTCATCGTAAGCTCGGAAATACAGAGCAAGAAGAAGAGCCTGATTATGCCGCGACTCGTGCGTTTGCTCCAGAAGATGATTTTGAGATTATTCGCAAACCACGTAAAGAGCCCGAATTTAACAGTGACAATGCTGAAAAAGACACACCATCTTTTGACCCACTTGTCGACAGTGATGAACCCTTACCGTCTTTTTCATCCATCGATGACAACGAAACTGCAGCAAAAACTGACGTGGAAGAACCGTTAGAACCTTCTGAAGTAACGGCTGCAGAAACCAGAGAAAGCGTTGAGGCTAATGCTCAGAAAGAAGAAGTTGTCCAAGTTGCGGAATCCGAAGTTAAAGCCCAAGAGCAAGTCAACGAAGAACTAGAGCCAGAGAAAGAAATGGAAGTGCTGGTTTTGAACGTTCACTGCGCTGGCGATACGCCATTTGTTGGGACCAGCCTGTTTGAAAGTATGAAGCAAAACGGTTTGCTGTATGGAGAAATGGATATCTTCCATCGTCATGCGGATATGTCTGGAACAGGGAAAGTTTTGTTTAGTGTCGCGAATATGATGCAACCTGGTACTCTGGCGCATGACGATCCAGAAACGTTTGAGACAAAAGGTATCTCCTTCTTTATGACCCTGCCATGTTTTGGTGAAGCAGATCAAAATTTTAAATTGATGTTGAAAACGGCTCAGCAAATTGCAGATGACTTGGGTGGGAATGTCCTAGACGATCAGCGCAATTTAATGACACCTGATAGGTTGGATGCTTATCGCAAGCAGGTCCGTGATTTTTACGACAGTTAGTATTGTAATTCACGAATACAAGATAGAATAAAACAATCAGGGCTCATATAGAGCCCTTTTTACTGAGCAAGACAGAGCAAGTTATGACTAAGAAGACTGAGCAGCTTTACTCCGAATTGAAGCAAACCCTTAACCACTATGCAGTAAAATATTATGTGGAAGACAACCCAGAAGTGCCTGATGCTGAATATGATCGGTTGATGCGACAACTGCAGGAGATTGAGGGTGAGCACCCTGAGTGGGTGACGGTTGATTCCCCAAGTCAGCGAGTGGGTGGAGCCGCATTAGATAGCTTTACCTCAGTCGCTCATGAAATCCCAATGCTTTCTCTTGATAATGCGTTTGACGATGCTGAATTACAAGGGTTCTACCGCCGAGCGAAAGAGAGAGCGGTTGGTTCTGATTTTTCCACATTCAGTTGTGAACCCAAGCTAGACGGTTTAGCCGTTAGTCTATTGTATGAAAATGGTTTGCTTGTTCAGGCCGCTACTCGTGGCGATGGTGCGACGGGCGAAAACATCACAGAGAATGTCCGTACTATTAATTCAATCCCCCTCGTGCTTCAAGGCGATGATTGGCCAACACGCATTGAGGTTCGTGGTGAGGTGTTTATGCCTAAAGCGGGTTTCGACAAAATGAACGAGCAGGCAATCAAAAAAGGTCAGAAACCCTTTGTAAACCCGCGTAATGCAGCCGCAGGTAGTCTACGTCAACTTGACTCTAAAATTACGGCTACTCGTCCACTTAGCTTTTACGCATACAGTGTGGGCGTTGTTGAAGGAGGCACCCTTTCTGAAAGTCACTACGAGCGCTTTCTACAACTAAAATCTTGGGGCTTACCCATGTGCCCTGAAACCCAAAAAGTTGAAGGTTTAGAGAATGTTTTCGATTTCTACCGAAATATTCAAACGATACGAGACGATCTCCCTTATGAGATAGACGGTGTTGTTATCAAAATCGATGATATTGCCATTCAAGAGGAATTGGGTTTTGTTGCCAGAGCACCGAGATGGGCGATCGCCTACAAGTTTCCAGCACAGGAAGAAATCACGGTATTGAATGATGTCGAATTCCAGGTTGGGCGGACTGGGGCTATTACCCCTGTTGCTAAGCTAGAACCAGTGTTTGTGGGTGGTGTAACGGTCAGCAATGCGACATTACATAACGCAGATGAAATTGCGCGTTTAGGCGTTAAAGTTGGAGATAGTGTCATTATTCGACGTGCTGGGGATGTCATCCCTCAAGTCACAGGCGTAGTGATGGATCGCCGCCCAGATGATGCTTCTGAAATTATCTATCCAACAGCGTGTCCTGTGTGTTCTTCCGAAGTTGAGCGTCTTGAAGGAGAAGCCGTTACTCGTTGTACGGGAGGATTGATTTGTCAGGCGCAAAGGAAAGAAGCACTAAAGCATTTTGTTTCGCGCAAAGCACTGGATGTCGACGGTTTAGGCGTGAAAGTTATCGAGCAACTCGTTGATCGAGAAATGGTCGAAACACCCGCTGACCTTTTTAAACTGACTGCAGGTGTTATTACTGTTCTAGACAGAATGGGACCCAAATCAGCGCAAAACGTAATTGATGCTTTGAATAAATCGAAAGAAACGACACTTCCTAGGTTTTTATATTCGCTAGGGATTCGTGAAGTTGGCGAGGCGACGGCAGCCAACCTAGCGAGTCACTTCAAAACTCTAGAAGCTATTCAAGCAGCATCAAAAGAACAGCTCATCGAAGTCAATGATGTAGGTGAAATCGTTGCTACTCACCTAAAACATTTCTTTGCGTCGGCAACGAACTTAGATGTTATTGCGAAATTACGGGAACACGGTGTTCATTGGAACGATGTGACCGACCAATCGAGTAACCAACCTCAGGTGCTTGAAGGGAAAACAGTGGTTATTACTGGTAGTTTCTCGCGATTGAACCGTAATGACGCAAAAGCTGCACTTCAGGCGTTAGGTGCAAAGGTGACTGGGAGTGTTTCTAAAAAGACAGATATCCTATTTGCGGGTGAAGCAGCGGGCTCTAAATTGGCCAAAGCGCAAGAGCTGAGCATTGAAATCCAAGATGAGGAAAGCCTTGCAAAGTTACTTGGTTTGTAGCCTAAAAAGGGTTCAATCTTAGAATAAGGCGAGCTAATGGGCTCGCCTTTATTTTTGTTTCAAAAACTTCTCGCAGTGGTAACGTTACTGTATTTAGATTAGCGTGAAAGGGTCGGTAAGGCTTTGGCATTCGCCCTCATTTCTCTGTTTGTACCATTTTATGAGTAATGATTAGGAATCATATGGTTAACGTTATATGGATACATTTTTGTAAGAATTAGCTTTTTTGAGAATTTTAAAGGGCAGTAAAAATAATTCAAAAAATTATGCAACTAATTCTAAAAATATTTGTCTATCAAAATAAGTATGAGAAATAAGATAACCATCTGAGAAATATTTGGTGAGCCATTTATATACATTACTTTACTATTAATTCTCATTGTGAATAAAGATATCAATTGTCCGTGATCATTCTCTGATTTTATTCTTTAGCAGCTATTGATATTACTCATTTTCGAGTCACTTCAACTTTATTGAAATTCATTCTATTCTAACCTATTGAAATATAACAACCACCTCTTTAATTCTAAGCTCAAAATTAATAACTGTGATTCATATCATTAAGTTGAGAAAAGTTTGCTCTCCTTCATATTTTTTTAGATAAAAAATAAGTTCTCGTTGATGTTTTCCTCCACGAAGTTAGTCTTGCTTCCTATGGATACACACTGTGTATGCAGGAAAAGAAAGTGTGAATTCAATAGATTTTGATTATCACGCAAATAGGAAAGATGCTTTCACCTTAGCGGCCAAATTGAGGTGTTAAGCGGACAAAAACAGCTATATCCATTTTAGGAGTTTTCCATGGAAAAGATCTTCAAACGCACTCTTCTAGGTGCAGCAGTAGCTACTATCGCGGTTTCTGGCTCTGCATTTGCTAAACCAGCAACAGAAACAGTTGACCTATACGGTCAAATCGCTATCTCTGTAGCTCAAAATGCTGAAACTACAGAAGGTAAAGACAAGCCAATCGTTATGGACAACGAATCACGTATCGGTGTTCGTGGTTCTGCAGATTGGGAACGTGGTCCAACTATCATCTGGCAACTTGAAGGTGGTAACGTAGGTGATGACGGTTCTGACAGCGGTCTAGGTGTGCGTGACACGTTTGGTGGCTTTGATTTCGGCGATTCTGGTAAAGTTCGTTTCGGTCGTGTACTAACGCCACTATTTGAAGTAGTTGATGGCTACACAGGTCAAAGTTCTGGTGGCGGTTTCAACGTAGGTAACACTGGTAACACTAACTACGATCGTCAATCAAACATGGTTCGTTACGATTCAGCAAACCTAGGCGGCTTCAGCTTCGCTATTGGTGCTGGTCGTGGTGACGAAGATGTTGCTGGTTCAAACGTATATTCTGCAAGCGGTCAGTTCAAAACTGGCGTATTCACAGCGAAGCTAGCTTACGAAAACAACACTGATCGTGAGAAAGTTGATAAAGCGGGTAACCGTGGTGATGCAAATGCAATGATTGCGGGTTTGAACGTTGACCTAGAAGGCTTCGGTGTTCACGCTGCTTACCTAACAGGCGAAATTAAACCTGAAGGTGGCAAAACTGGCGCAGCTGGTTTCGATAAAGGCACACAAAGTGCGTACAAATTTGGTGCTTACTACACTGGTGTAGAGCACTGGACATTTAACCTGAACTTTGCAGCTTCTACGGACGCGAAAACTGACGGTGACACAATCAAAGACAAAGACCAAACTATCACTGGTCAAGCGATGTACAGCATTGATTCAAATGCAGTTGTTTACGCTCGTCTAGTTCACCACACTGATAAAGTTGGTAGCGACAGCGATAGCGATCTAGGCTGGCGTCTTGGTATGGAATACTACTTCTAAGACCCAGTTACACTGCCTTTTTCAAATTTGCCGACGTGCTAGACACGTCGGCTTTTTTGCCAAATAAACTAGAGATAGTTTTAGGTGAAAGCTGAAAAGCAGACAAAAGAAAAGCCACTTTAAGTGGCTTTTCTTTTGTCTATACTGTTTTACTCTGTGGTTTATATCTTTAAATATGAGGTTAGTTGATATTGGAAATAGCCCAGGATAGAAACGCTTTCTTATCTTCTTCTGATGCGTGTTTGAACAGCTTTTGCAACGATTCCAAATCTGATGAAGCAACGTGTTTTACTTTTTTCTCGTTCTTTTTCTGCATTGGCTTACTTTGAACTGGCTTTTCGGAAAAAGCAGCTAAACTCGCAGGTTCTGAGCTAGCATTAAAATTACTGACTTCTTGAACCATATCCGGCATGAAAGTAAACCCGACCTTGATTTGACCTGTTTTTAGAGAATCGACCTGCCCTGTAGGACCATTCAAAAAGAATTTTGGCTTCTTATTGAACGCTTCACCTTGGCTGAGTGTAGTTATCCTAGGTACGGTTAACTCTAGGCTTGTATCTCTGGCGTCAAATGTTGCTACCAAAGGTTGAGATTTAAATTTTGTGTTTTTACTTCCTGCCTCGGTAACGACTTTTGCTACTCGAAACACCAGTTGGTTTGTGCCGTTAGGTACGGTGAGCGTTTCTTGATAATCGAACCCAAAACTGGAATACCCGATATCTTCTCCATTGACGATCATAAGCTGAACATCTTTAGGCATTGAAATTTCAACATCAGCCAATGTAGAAAATGGTATTAAAGCTGATGAAAGCAATAGCTTATGACTTAACTTCATAGTTCTCTCCCTGCAATATGAGAAACAAAATCCATACTGTATTTTATTATTTGTATCGCAAATAAAGTATTAATTAATCTCGTCTTTGCGATCTTACGCTTGAACTAATTTACAGTTATATTGGTAGTGCAAATATTGGTTTTATCGAGCTATTTTATGAATGTATCGAAAGTCGCTAAACTCACAGGGCTAACCCCTAAATCCATTCGTTTTTACGAATCGAAAGGCATCACTTCTCAAGCCATACGTAGTGCGAATGGCTACCGCACCTATTCTGAAAAACACATAGAAGAACTGCAATTGGTCGCGAGAGCGAGATCGGCAGGGTTCAGTCTGGATGAATGTAAAAGTTTACTGGAACTTGCGTTCAACCCGTCGCGAACAAGCGCTGAAGTGAAAGCGAAAACGCGAGATAAGCTCGTTGAAATAGAAACCAAAATCGCAGAATTAAACTTGATGAAGAATCAATTAGAAAGTTGGATTTCTGAGTGCCCAGGGGATGAAGGAAAAGAGTGTCCGATTATTGATAATCTGTGCGGGCATAAAAAATAGGTTTGCCACCAGGCAAACCTATTTGATTGATAACGTTCATATAGCCCTAGGACTTTACTCTACTGCTTCAATAGTAAGTACTATTCCGTCAACAGCGGTTACTTTAACAGCGGTACCTGCACTAAGAGGTCGTTCACTCATTGCAGACCAAGTGGTATCACCCATTCGGATGCGACAGCGTCCTGCTTCTATGTCTTCTTCTAGGCGAGTTATCTGCCCTACAAGCTGTTTGTCTCGTTGATTTAAGTTCGTCTCTTCTTCATTTAAGACGTCTTTTTTGTGTTGGTAGCGCCACCAAAGCCAAGTGATGACGAGTGAGAAAACAGCGAAACATACCCATTGAAGCTCCCAACTTATTGGAAGAAGCAGTTTCACAAACCCCACTAGGATGGCTGATATGCCAATCCACAATAGGTAGCCCGCGGTGCCGAGTAGTTCTCCACACAGCAACACCAAACCGAGAGCAATCCAGTGCCAGTGGTTCATCTGGTTAAGGATTTCTATCATATTATTTCTCTTTCGAGTCTTTGAACATTTCTGCGATACCCGCCACAGATCCCATCAAGCCAGTTGCTTCTAGTGGTAGCATAATGATCTTTCCATTTTCAGCCTGACCAATGGACTTAATGGCTTCAGTATAGCCTTGGGCGATGAAATAGTTTACAGCTTGCATGTCGCCTTGTGCGATGGCGTTTGAAACCATTTCTGTGGCTCTTGCTTCTGCTTCCGCCGCACGCTCTCTTGCTTCAGCTTGAAGAATAGCGGCTTGTTTATCACCTTCTGCTTTTAAAATTTCAGCTTGCTTCTGGCCTTCAGCACGCAAAATTTCAGCTTGTCGAACCCCTTCGGCTTCAAGGACTTCAGCACGTTTATTACGTTCAGCTTTCATTTGAGCATTCATCGCCGCGGTAAGATCGGACGGTGGTTGTACATCTTTAATCTCAATACGAGTCACTTTTACTCCCCATGGATTGGTTGCCTCATCCACGATAGAAAGTAATCGAGTATTGATCATGTCACGCTGGCTTAGCATTTCATCTAATTCGAGTGAGCCCAAGACAGTTCGAATATTCGTGAGGGTTAGGTTACGAATCGCGTGTTCTAGGTCATTAACTTCGTAAGCGGCTTTTGGGGCGTCCACTACTTGTACGAAACAGACAGCGTCAATGGTTACGTTGGCATTGTCTTTTGAAATAACTTCTTGTGCTGGAATATCCAGTACACGTTCCATCATGTTTACTCGGTGACCGACGGAATCGATAAATGGGATAATAAGGTTTAAACCTGGCTTAAGGGTTTGGGTGTAGCGACCAAAGCGCTCTACAGTCCAGTTATTGCCTTGAGGAACGGTTTTGACACCAGCTACGATAAAGATAATGGCGACAAAAATAAGCACGCCAACGGTGATGAGAATATCGAGTTCCATGACTATATCCTTAATATATATTGGACAAAACAGAATACAGTGAACCGAATTAATCTGAAACTTAATTTATGAAACGAGTTTGATTTTTGCGCTGTATTTAGCACGTCCATAAAAATTTAAAGGGAGAGGTTTTTAAAGGCAGTGCATTCTGTACCTGCTTAAGTACCAGTAAACCACACTGCCTTTGAAGAGTTAGTACAATAATGAATAAAGTTTTCGTCTATATTGACCGGCGAATGCATGCCCTTGTCCAAGTGCTGCCAATATATCCATAAAAGATTTCTTTAGATCGCCATCAAGTGCATTCAAGTCTTTTGAGAGGAACGACCAAAGTAGCTCTAACGCTTCTTCATCTCGACCAACTTGATGGTATTGCAAGCCTAGGTCGTTTGCTAGTTGAGCATCGTTTGGTGATTGTTGAAATTGTTGCTCTAGCGCTTGAATTTCTGGGCTATCAGCGGCTTGCTTTTGCAGATCCAGTTTGGCAACTAGGCCTTTATAGTAGTTGTCTTGATATTCTAATGGAATTGTTGATAGAAGTTGTTCAGCTGACTCAAATTGATTCGTTTCTAACAAACAATCTACGGTGACCAACTTAACGTCACCACGCTGCTTGAATTCCTCTTCTAAGGTCGAGATGTCAGCTAATGCTTCAGAATATTGTTGTGCTTGAATCTTTTCTTGAATGACTTTGAGCGCAAGTTCGTCTTGACTAGGTAAATGTTTTGCGAGCATTTCTTTAATTTGCTCAATCGTTTGAGGACCGCCTAATCCATCAACAGGTTGACCATTTACAAATAGGGCGATCGTCGGCAGAGCCTGTACGCCAAATTGACCAGCAATCATTTGTTCTTGTTCGCAGTTTAACAAAGCAAGAGTAAATGCACCTTGGTATTGGTTAGCTAGAGTTTGCAAATCGGGAATGATTTGAGCACTTTCTTGGCTCATCGGAGCCCAAAAATGTATTAGTACAGGTGATTGGGCTGAACCTTCGAGTATTTGACGAAAATTCTGCTCATTTAACTCAACGATGTAATCAGACGACATGGTCTTTCCTTAATTATGGGCACTCCCTATTAGGTAAGGGTAAATAGGCGAGAAATCAAGAGGAAATGCCACATGATGTGGCACTTGGGTAATAAGCAAGCAAAGGAGTAAGTCACAGTATTAAAATAAGAAGCACTACACCTATGCTCAGCCAGTTCAGCTGGTTTAGTGTCATTGTTTCCTCAACAGGTATTGCTAGGGGATACGGGTAAAGCAGAATCTTCTTCAGTGTTAATACTAGAGAAGAATTATTAACGTTTAATGACACTATTGAAATTAATGAGTGAAACTCGTTGGTATAAAGGAATGTATGTATCTAATTAATTGTTTTAAAAGGATTTGATCGCAACCTATGCCGCTTTTGAAAGGATTCTATCCAATAAACGAGTCGGAAGAATTCGTTTCAGGATGGCAAATACCTTGGTTGGCGTGGTTACGTGATAGCGAATCTTGGGTTTAGGAGACTCTATGGCATGAATAAGCGGTTTAATAATAGATTCTGCAGGTAAGGTAAAAGCATTACCGGATTTGTCATTCGCCAAGCGTTGAAGTTGCAACTCGTATTCTGCTTTATGGACACTCGATTCTACAGGAATCCACTGTTTAAAATGCTTAAGGGCATTAGCTCTAAATTGAGTCTCGATAGGACCGGGTTCAATCAGAGAGACATGAACACCTGAACCTTTCAGTTCCAATCGTAGAGTATCTGTCCAGCCTTCTAGGGCAAATTTTGAAGAGTTATAGGCTCCTCGATATTTCATTGCTGCAAACCCGAGGACAGAGCTGTTTTGGATTATTCGACCTGCTCCTTGCTTACGCATGATTGGTAATACCTGCTTCACCAGTTCGTGCCAACCAAAAACATTGGTTTCAAATTGCTCTCGAAGAGCTTCAGTAGGGAGGTCCTCCAATGCGCCAGCTTGCCCGTATGCACCGTTATTAAAAAGGACGTCAATTTTACCTTCTGTGAGTTTCAGCGCTTCTGAAAGACCGTTACTAATGCTGTCTTGCAGGCTTACATCCAATTGAACACATGCGAGACCTTCCGAGCGAAGCTTTTCTACATCATCTTGGTGGCGGCATGAAGCAATAACGTTGTAGCCTTTTTCATGCAGTGCGTGCGCACAAACGTAACCGATGCCAGTAGAACAACCAGTAATAAGAACGGTGGCTTTCATTAAGTTTCCTTGTGGGATTTGAGCTTAGGATTTTGTTCCATTGCTTTGTTAAAGAATTGGAAAGAGCTCACCGCTATACATCATCTTTCCTTTAAGCTGAGAAAGAATACAGAGCGATGAGTTTTGCTTCATGAGGTTAGTTATATATCCAAGTTAACTCTCGCTGAACCTAGTATCTTGAGGTTACTTGGGTATAGTAACCATAATTGGTCAGCAGCCCTAATCTTGGTGTTGCAAAATATTTTTGAGTGCTGGCTCAAGACGAGAATATGTAAATATAAAACCCAGTTCCGTTAAGTGTTTAGGCTTAGCTCGAATACTATCAAATAACAACGATGAAGCCTCGCCCAATGCAAGTTGAATAACCCATTTAGGGGTAAATAAGATGTGAGGTCGATTCAAGACCTTAGCTAGGGTTTTGCTGAAAAGCTGATTCTGAACAGGGTGAGGGGCACACAGATTAAACACGCCACGCGCATAGTCTGTTTCAAGCAAATACATTATGGCTCTTACCATGTCTTGTAGGTGGATCCATGGCATATACTGTTTCCCGCTGCCTATTGGCCCACCTAGCCCCATTCTGTATGGCAGGATCATTTTTTCAAGTGCTCCTCCGTTGGTGCCCAGTACAATACCTGTTCTGAGTAGACACACTCGCGTTCTGTCAGATTCAGCTCGCTTGGCGATCGTTTCCCATTTGGAACACACTTGGTGGGCGAATTGCTCTTGGTGAACATGGAGGTTTTCATCGAATGGATGAGACTGTTGATCTCCGTAGTAGCCGACAGCAGAGCCACTAATAAAAACCGAGGGCGGCTGGGTACTGGCGTGGACAAGTGACACCACTTGTTTGGTTATGTCCCAGCGACTATCACATATCTTTTGTTTTTGATTATCTGACCAGCGTTTATCTGCGATAGGTTCGCCAGCAAGATTGATCACAGCATCGAAATCATTGAGATCGGAGAACGAATCGAAATCAGCGATGTATTCGATATTGCCAAAGTCGGCATGGGTGAGTACTTCTCTAGCCTTTTCAATATTTCGAGTGAGAACGACGAGCTGATGACCAGCTAAGTGCTTTACGAGTTCCTTTCCAATAAAACCGGTTCCTCCGGTCAACAACACTTTCATGTTCTTCCTCATTGTCTTCTTCCGTTCTTCATTATAGACGTTGGTCGCTAAGATAGATCAAAGTGGCGTTTGAGAATCAAGCGCCGTGATCGCATAAAGCTTGGGCAATTCGGATAATTGAGCATTACGTGGACAACACGTCTCACAAATAATTCCTTCTTAAACTTCATCACTCCAGCAGTGTCACATTTTCTTACATATTTATGTGCCATGCTGTATATGTCCAAGTCATTTTGAATGCCTTGGTTTACATCCATATTAAAGCAACAGATATCGACTTGAGCTTTCTCTAAGTAGTCAGGTTTGTATTACAGAATGTGTTTACTTAGATGAGTTTTTGAGTAACCACAGAATATATAACGACTGTTCGTATGGGTGCATTGCTTGCGATTTGCGTTTACCACAGGGGGTGTGATGACTGCCATTCTTGCGCTTGCTAAGTCCATGTTATCGAGTTTACGGGATCTGATGCCCATTATTTTGGTGATCGGTTTTTTTCAACTGGTTGTCCTCCAAGAACCTCTTCCTAATTTGTTATCCATCTTATTTGGCTTACTGCTTGTGGTCTTAGGGCTCACTTTCTTTATTTTTGGTCTTGAAATGGGGCTTTTTCCAATCGGCGAGTCTATGGCTCAGGCTTTTGCTCGTAAAGGAAGCGTAGTTTGGCTGCTCATTTTTGCTTTTAGTTTAGGATTCGGGACGACCATTGCGGAGCCTGCGCTTACTGCCGTCGCACAAGAAGCATCGGAAGTCGCAGCTGAAGGTGGAGTGATTGCGCATACCGAAGAGGCGATGGAAAGCTACGCAGATGGTCTTCGGTTAACGGTCGCGCTTTCTGTTGGTGTAGCCATTGTTATCGGGGTGATCCGCATCTTAAAAGGATGGCCTATTCACATTATGATTATCGGTGGCTACATCGGCATCGTGATTCTTACGGGGTTTGCTCCAGATACCATTATTGGCATAGCTTATGATTCTGGAGGGGTGACCACATCGACGATTACCGTGCCACTAGTCACAGCGCTTGGTGTGGGTTTGGCTTCTGCGATTAAAGGTCGAAACCCTATGATAGATGGATTTGGTCTGATTGCTTTTGCTTCTTTACTTCCAATGATGTTCGTCATGATCTATGGGATGGTGCTGTCATGATCAGTGTGTCCCTGTTTGTTGATACCTTTGTTAGCACCGTCACTGATGTTATCCCCATCGCCTCGATTATCTTTGGTTTTCAATTTGCAGTCCTTCGAAAGCCCATTGCGAATTTGGCGAAAGTTGTCTTGGGGTTTGTTTATGTGTTGCTCGGGCTTTCGCTCTTTTTAATTGGGCTTGAACTGGCCTTGTTCCCGTTAGGGGAAACAATGGCAAGCCAACTTACCGAGCCCCAATTTTTGCAAGAATTTAAAGTGTCTATTGGCCAGTCCCTAGAGTGGATAGATTACTACTGGGTGTACTTATTTGCTTTTTTTATTGGCTTCAGTACCACGGTTGCAGAGCCATCCCTGATTGCTGTTGCAATTAAAGCAAATCAAGTCTCTGGCGGCTCCATCAGTGTTAATGGGTTACGAATTGCCGTTGCACTGGGTGTCGCGGTAGGCATATCACTTGGCAGCTATCGAATTGTGGTAGGCGATCCAATCCATTACTACATTATTTCTGGGTATATCGTGGTGGTTATCCAAACCTTTTTTGCACCAAAGCTGATAGTGCCACTGGCATACGACTCTGGCGGTGTGACCACATCGACCGTTACGGTTCCCTTGGTTACGGCGTTGGGGCTAGGGCTTGCTTCAACTGTGCCAGGACGAAATCCAGTAATTGATGGCTTTGGTTTGATTGCTTTTGCCAGCCTATTTCCGATTATTTCAGTTATGGGGTACGCACAACTTACCCAGTGGCTGAATCAGCGTGCTTCGTCTAAGGAGAAAGAAAATGCGCTTTAAACTCATTATTGCTTTTGTCGAAGAAAGCAAAACAGATGTGGTTCTTGATGCTGCTCGCGGCGCGGGTGCTACTGGAGCAACAGTAATTAATCACGCAAGGGGAGAAGGTGTTAATAAGAAACGCACTTTCCTTGGGCTGATATTAGAGGTTCAAAAAGATGTCCTCTTGTTTGTTGTCGAAGAACATTTGTCTCGCCATATATTAGAAAAAATCAGTGAAGTTGGTGAGTTTGATGAAGCATCGGGGCAGGGGATTGCGGTGCAAATTGATGTCGAAGATGCGGTTGGGGTCGCGCATCAAGTTGAAACCTTAACCAGTGTGGTAGAGGAAAAGTTATGAGTATGCAGGTGATGATTCAAGTCAGAGAAGTAATGTCGAATTCCTATGTCATTGTGGATGGCTTGACGACAGTTCAGGAAGCGATTCATTTGGCAAAAGAGCACCAAGTAAAAGCGTTGCTGGTGGATAAACGGTATGAAGACGATGAATACGGCATCGTGTTAATGAACGATATCGCCAAACGCGTTTTGGCGCAAAACCGCTCGCCAGAGCGTACAAATATCTATGAGATTATGACGAAACCAGCCTTGTCGGTAAAGCCAACAATGAACGTGAAATACTGCGCTAGGTTGTTTGAACGCTTTGGCATTAGTCGAGCTCCCGTAGTGGAAGACGGGAAGGTAATCGGTATGGTTAGTTACAACAACATTGTCATCAATGGTATGTCAAAGCTGTCTAGCTAAATACTGAGGCGGCCAAGTCATAACATCTTCCTAGCAAAATAGGCTCAATTAAGTATAGAATCCCCTGGCTTATTGTGGGTTTAGGGCATGCCTAAACCCAATATTTAAATGGGAAAGCTGACTAATGGGTAAGCTGTTACATGGTAAAGCTATGAAGCTATTTTTTGCCTCAGACATACACGGTTGCGAACATGCGACCAATAAAGTCATTGATGCGTACTTGAAATCGGGTGCGGACCATTTCATTTTGTTGGGTGATACTCTAAGCCACGGTCCTAGGAATCCAATTCCAGAAGGCTACAACCCTCCAGAGGTGGCGAGAAAGCTAAACGAGTACGCTCAGCACATCATTTCCGTCAGAGGTAATTGCGATAGTGAAGTGGATCAAATGCTGCTTTCTTTCCCAATGATGATGGATTATTCATGGGTGCTGCTAGAAAGTGGCAAGCGACTGTTTTTGACGCATGGGCATTTGTTCAATACCAATAAGCGTCCGCTACTGAGAGACGGTGATATTCTTTGTCATGGGCATACTCATATACCCATTGCAGAATTAGATAATGGGGTCATTGTGTTTAACCCAGGTAGCGCCACTTTTCCTCGAGATGGATTCAAAGCCAGTTACGGGCTTTATGATAGCGGAGTATTGTCGGTGTTCACCTTCGATGGAGAGCAAATCGCTCAGTGCAACGTTTAGGTGTTACTTAGAGTCGGAATGACCCAGATCTCTTTCTGGGTCAATAACATCGCGAACTTTCTGTTTGAGTATCTTTGCTTCTGGGAAGCCTCCATCTTGCTTCCTTTCCCAAATTATATTTCCATTACAATGAATTTCGAAGCGCCCACCAGTATCGGGGTGCAGAGAAACCGTTTCGATTTCTTCGCTGAACGTATGCAGTAGTTCTTGGCTTAGCCATGTGGATCGTAACATCCAATTACACTGTCGGCAGTAGTAAATATCTATGATGGCTTTTTTCATGGCTCGCTCCTTAAAGCGCTGAATAAATGAGTTTAAGGCTGACTAAAATGGTCAGAACTTCGAAGGCTAATTTGATGACAGAATTAGGAAGCCGCCGCGTTGCAATAGCACCAAGCCATCCACCTAAAAAAGAACTCAGTAATAAGATTGGTACCCACGCCCAATGTGGGGCAACACCAACTTGAACGATGGCGACTGCTCCAATTCCATTCCAAAACAGCCCAACACAAACCAGAGTGAGGGCGACCGCTTGTTTATAGCTGAATCCAAACCATCGAACGAGAAACAAGGTAACGACTAAACCAGAGCCTGCCGTCAACGATCCATTAAATATGCCGAGAAGAAAAAGCGCACCGCCGCCAATTATCCACCCACGGTGATCTCTGTGGGTGGGAATCTCTTCTTTTCCCATGTTTTTTTTAACACGAGAATAAATACCAAGAGATAAAATGATGATACCTAACAAAAGCTCTCCAGCTTTGCCAGGCAACATAACTACAACGTATGCTCCAACAACCACGCCGAAGCAGCCTGTAATGACAAGATAGCTTGCCAGTTTTAAATCAAATTGCCTCGCTTTGAGGTGAGAAAAAGCAGCGCCTAATCCCATAGCAACGGTGGCAATCTTGTGCGTCGCTAATGCGGTTTGGAAGTTTAATCCAAGAAAAATAAGCAGTGGGAACTGAAGCAAGCCAGCTCCACCACCAGCAATAGAAGAGAGAGTGCTGGCAGTTAACGAGCCAACAAATAGGTAAGCGGTTTGTATCCAGTCCATAGCCATATCAAGAAAAGGGAGACATTCCATGCCTCCCTTTGAAAGTTAGTGAGAATATAAAACCGTGGAGCCATGATCTAAGCTGGTCATCAACAGGGCTTTCGCGTTAATAATTTCAACTCGTCTACTCTGCTGCGCGTCCATCTTGAAGATTTGAGTGATGACTTTGAGTTGCTTATTCGTAAAATCTTCACCCTGGTTTGAAGAGATATCTTTAAACTCATTTGGCTCGATCAGTAGGTAGTTATCACTCAGTTCCCAAGAACCATTTTCCGAGACATTAATAGTGGAAGAGGTTTGTTTTTCATGGGTTCCTGTGTACAAGTTAATTCGTGATACTCGCAGGTACGTTCCATTTGGTAAGTATTTTACATTGGAATCAATGGTCGCTTTACGTAATGGTCCTATGACTTCATCTTGCTCAGTGTCTGACTCAATAAACAAACGAGTGACCATGCGCGATTGCCACTCGCGAGACGTGAGTACGTTTTCAACCTTTGCGCCGAATTGTGTGTATATCCAAACACTGGTCAGTACAGACACAATCAGCATGACAATCGCGATTTTCAGATTTTTAGACATATTCATTAGTTACACACCTGAGCAAAATCCGGTTTAGTAGAAAAAATACGCAATGTAACGTTTTCGCTAGAATAATTGATCGAGTGAATATAGTTCAAAATGATTTGACCATTCTGACCACCAGTCGCGATAACTTGTACCGGTGACAAATCCCCTTCGTGCCTTGCTGCGTAGTGTTCGATACACTGCTCAATATTAGGCAAGGATTGAGCCATACTAGGGTGGTTCTCCGGCATTCTTACCGGAATACCACTCACTTCTGAAATGGTCACAAATGTTGATGGTTTTTCCTGAGTACCAAAAAATGTAAGTACCGGAACTAAAATAGCCAAGAATGCAGCAACCCAAAGAAGTTTACTTGGTTTCTTCTTAGTAAGCGGGGTGTCAGATGGAGTCGGCGGTGTGCTTTCATTGTCATCACGGATTTCTATTTGTACCACCGATTCTGTATCGGTGGCTTCTGGCTGTTCCAATTGCGGAGCTGCCACGTCAGTCGGTTCTGAAATTTCATCACCACTTGCAGAAGGTGCACTTCGCTCAACCGATGAAATCAGTTGGTAGCCTCTTTTGGGCACCGTTTTTACAAATTGAGGTGATTTAGTGGAGTCTTTCAGCATCTTTCTTAACGTGGAGATTGCCTGAGTGAGACTCGAGTCATCGACCTGAAATCCTTGGTCTTGCCATACATATTCGTGTAACTGCTGACGAGTAATAACCTCGTTTGGTCTTTCCGACAGCATCAGCAAAATACGGCTTTCATTACTTCCCAGACGAATAACTTCACTGTCGCTATGCTGGTCTACCAGCGAATTGCTGTTGGGATCAAATACAAACCGTTGAGCGAGAATGAATTTAGTACCGATATTAGTCATTATTGAAGCGCTTAATCTTGGTTAAGGTTCTGTGAACCAGAAGGAATGCGGGTGTGACTTCTATCACACTTTATCTTCTTTGAGAATTTTTACGCACCATAGAATAATCAAAAACGATCAAAAAAACACTGTTTTTATCTGTTTTGACCTTGAATTTACATTTACCAACCACATCTATCTAGCATTCTTGGAATTAGTTTGAAAACCAAGCATAAAGAAAGTTCCTGGTTTTCAATTCTACTTATCTAAATGTCTAGTTTTGGAGTGAAGATGAGCGAGACAACGACACACAATAAAGAAACTCGAGGCTTTCAATCTGAAGTAAAACAATTACTTCATTTGATGATTCATTCTCTATATTCGAATAAAGAAATCTTCTTACGAGAGCTGATTTCTAATGCTTCAGATGCGGCTGATAAACTGCGCTTTCAAGCACTATCAAACGCTGAACTGTATCAGGGTGATGCTGAATTAGGTGTTAAGCTGTCTTTTGATGCGGACGCAAATACCTTAACCATCTCTGATAACGGCATCGGTATGAGCCGAGATGATGTTATTGAACATTTAGGTACTATTGCGAAGTCTGGTACTGCTGATTTCTTTTCAAAGCTATCTGACGACCAAAGCAAAGATTCTCAATTGATTGGTCAGTTCGGTGTTGGTTTCTACTCTGCATTCATTGTTGCTGATGCTGTGACTGTGCGAACTCGTGCTGCCGGTCTTACAAGTGATGATGCCGTACAATGGCACTCTGCTGGCGAAGGTGAATACACCATCGAGAGCATTACTAAAGAATCACGTGGTACAGACATCGTGCTTCACATGCGTGACGAGGGTAAAGAATTCCTTTCTGAATACCGTCTTCGCGACGTGATCAGCAAATACTCTGATCACATTGGTATCCCTGTTTCTATTCTAACTAACGTTAAAGACGAAGAAGGAAAAGAAACAGAAGAAACCAAATGGGAACAAATCAACAAAGCGCAGGCTTTGTGGACTCGTAGCAAGTCTGATATCTCAGATGAAGAATACAACGAATTTTATAAGCATGTTGCCAGCGACTTTGCTGACCCACTAACGTGGAGCCATAACAAGGTTGAAGGTAAAAACGACTACACAAGTTTGCTGTACATTCCAGCTAAAGCTCCGTGGGATATGATGAATCGCGACCATAAGAGTGGTCTTAAGTTGTACGTTCAACGCGTTTTCATTATGGATGACGCCGAGCAGTTCATGCCAAGTTACTTGCGTTTTGTTCGTGGTTTGATTGATTCCAACGACCTTCCATTGAACGTTTCCCGTGAAATCCTACAAGACAATAAAGTGACTCAGTCTTTGCGTAGTGCATGTACTAAACGTGTATTGGGGCTACTAGATAAAATGGCGAAGAAAGACGAAGAGCAATACTTGTCTTTCTGGAAAGAGTTTGGCTTGGTACTGAAAGAGGGACCAGCAGAAGATTTTTCCAACAAAGAGAAAATCGCTGGCTTGATGCGTTTTGCTTCCTCTGAAGTCGATAATTCTGATCAAACAGTATCGTTGTCTTCTTACGTTGAACGCATGAAAGAAGGTCAGGATAAGATTTTCTACCTAACAGCAGACAGCTATGCTGCGGCGAAAAATAGCCCGCACCTAGAGCAGTTTAAAGCGAAAGGCATTGAAGTCATCCTGATGTTTGACCGCATCGACGAGTGGTTAATGAACTACCTAACGGAGTTTGACGGTAAGCAATTCCAGTCAATCACGAAAGCAGGCTTAGATCTAAGCAAGTTTGAAGACGAAGAAGAGAAAGAGAAGCAGAAAGAAACGGAAGAAGAGTTTAAGTCCGTTGTCGAACGCACTCAAACATACCTTGGCGATCGTGTGAAAGAGGTTCGTACTACTTTCAAATTAGCGTCTACTCCGGCTGTTGTGGTTACAGACGACTTCGAGATGGGTACGCAAATGGCGAAGTTGCTAGAAGCAGCGGGTCAGGCTGTCCCTGAAGTAAAATACATATTTGAGCTGAACCCTGAGCACGATATGGTTAAGCGTATGGCAGATGAAGCCGACGAAGAGCTATTCGGACGCTGGGTGGAAGTATTGCTAGGTCAGGCTATGCTTGCTGAGCGTGGCGCTTTAGAAGACCCGACGCAATATGTAGGTGCCGTGAACCAGCTTTTGACTAAGGTGTAATAGTCGAAACGCCATCACTGAGTAACACTGTATTGAAGCCCCGCTTTTGAGCGGGGCTTATTACCTAAATTGAAAATGACGCTTTAAATTCAGCTTTGGTAATTAGATTTTGGTCACTTTTTGAGTAGCCAGATAGGCAAGGGTCGAAAATATCTGTTTATGTATGGTATATTCACGCCCGATTTCATTGAGGTCTAACACCTCGTAAAGCAGTTATACCGAAACTTACCGTTCAAGCTGTGAGCTTCGGTATAAATTAAAAATATTAAGAGGATCCAACATGCGCATCATTCTTCTAGGTGCTCCAGGTGCAGGTAAAGGCACGCAAGCTCAATTCATCATGGAAAAATATGGTATTCCACAAATTTCTACTGGTGACATGCTACGTGCGGCTATCAAAGCGGGCACTGAGCTTGGTAAACAAGCGAAAGCAGTGATCGATGCAGGTCAGCTTGTTTCTGACGATATTATTCTTGGTCTAATCAAGGAACGTATTGCAGAAAGTGACTGTGAAAAAGGCTTCCTTCTGGACGGCTTCCCTCGCACAATTCCTCAAGCTGATGGCTTGAAAGAAATGAGCGTAGATGTAGATTATGTTATCGAATTTGATGTCGCGGACAGTGTTATTGTTGAGCGTATGTCTGGTCGTCGTGCTCACCTAGCATCTGGTCGTACTTACCATGTCGTGTACAACCCACCTAAGGTAGAAGGCAAAGATGACATCACAGGTGAAGACCTAGTTGTACGTGATGACGACAAAGAAGAGACAGTGCGAGCTCGCCTAGGTGTTTACCATGAGCAAACAGCTCCGCTTATTCAGTACTACGGAAAAGCCGCTGAAGCGGGCGATACTAAGTACCTGAAATTTGACGGAACTAAGCAAGTATCTGAAGTTAGCTCAGACATCGAAAAAGCGCTCTCTTAATCGTCGTATTTTTCAATATTTTGATAGAGTTAAAGCGGTCATGATGACCGCTTTTTTTGTTTTGATTTTCAAAAATCAGCGATAAGCCAAGTTTTTACGTGAAAAGGATTAATCCAACTCGCCTTGAGGTTCGTATATCTCTAGACTTAACGTTATGAATTAGCTTAACTATATCCAAGAGACTTGAGTGTCAGGTTTCTCGAATATAATTTTCAACCTGCAATTGGAAAAATATGGAAAACATGCCCAAACAAGGTATTTTGTTGGCGAATTTAGGGACTCCTGATGAGCCAACAGCACCTGCTGTAAAACGATTTCTAGCTCAGTTTTTGATGGACAAGCGTGTAGTCGACCTGACTCGTTGGTTATGGTGTCCAATATTACACGGAGTTATCTTGCCGATCCGTTCTCCAAAGGTTGCGAAACTCTACCAGTCGGTGTGGATGGATGAAGGGTCACCGTTGATGGTGTACTCAAAGCTCCAGGTCGGGTCATTAAGATCCGCAATTAACATGCCAGTAGAACTTGGAATGACCTATGGCAACCCAAGTTTGCAAGATGGGGTTGAGCGCTTAATGGCTCAAGGTTGTAGGGAAATCATTGTGTTACCACTGTTCCCACAATACTCATCAACGACTACGGCCGCTGTATCTGATGGTTTGTCGAAAGCTTTTAAGAATCTGCCTGAAATTCCAGGTTATACAATCATTCGTGACTATCATAACCATCCTATGTACATAAAAGCGCTAGCCGATAGTGTTCGTTCCCATTGGCAAGAGCACGGGCAATCTGAATATTTGCTTTGTTCCTACCACGGTATACCGAAACGCTATGCTGACAATGGTGACATATACCCTCAGCACTGTGAGGAAACCACTCGGCTCTTGGCGCAAGAACTTGGACTTACAGACACGCAGATGGGCATGACTTATCAGTCGCGCTTCGGGCGTGAGGAATGGTTACAACCTTACACTGATGAAACCATGGAAGCACTGCCTTCACGGGGAATAAAAAATCTCCAAATCATTACACCTGCCTTTTCAGTTGATTGCCTTGAAACTCTCGAAGAAATTGCCGAGGAAAATAGAGAGATATTTATGGAAGCTGGAGGAGAGGATTACCAATATATCCCTTGTCTAAACGCCAGCTCTAGCCATATAGACATGATGAACGCCGTTCTTAAGCCTTACATTCGTTAACGTGTAAAAATCTACACAAGGCTGCCCTCAACACGCAGCCTTTAAATAACCAGCGCTCAGAACTGTCCTTCTACTTATTGATCTATCCTTTTCTACTTCTTGTTTACAGATAACACAAACCTCCAATCGTTCTGAATAGAATGGCTCAATACATTAATTTTTGTTTTCAATATTGCATTTAGACTGATAAATGAAAGTGGTATTATTTACTGCTAGCTTCGAAAAACAGAAGCCTTTCAGCACTAATGATTTGTGATCTACAGGCTTTTATTTGTAACACACATGTAGAAATTAGTCTGATCATTATGAAAAAGGTTGATCAAAATAAATTGGTTAACCTACTGATAATTAATAATCTGTTTCTCTCCTTAGGCATGTTTGCTGAGAAATAGTTTAGACAGTTTGGTTATTTTAATGAAACGTTGGTATCTCTTATATTGCAAACGAGGTGAGCAAGCGCGAGCTAAGCTTCATCTCGAAAATCAGGGAATCGAGTGTTACTTTCCCGAAATCGAAGTTGAAAAAGTACTTCGAAACAAGAAACAGACAGTAAAAGAGCCTTTGTTTCCTTGTTACGTATTTATTCGGTTTGACTATCAAGCCGGACCGAGTTTTACTACCGTTCGATCAACTCGTGGAGTGGTCGATTTTATCCGTCGTGGCGCATTGCCATACGAGCTGGAAGGGGACTTGATCTACGAGTTGCGCCTTTTAGAAAAGGATGACGATCATTGTATTAAGTTACCAGAACCAGAAAAAGGTCAGAAAGTTAAAATTGAAGAAGGGCAATTTGCGGGTATTACAGCCATTTATGAAGAGCCTGATGGCGATAAGCGCTCGTTTCTATTGGTAGAGATGATCAATCGACCCGTTAAAGTGAGTGTCGAAAATGAATCACTAAATTGGGAAGAAAATAAAGGCGCTGAATAGCGCCTTTTTCGTATTTCTTGATTAAGAATTAGTATGCATCGTTATGGACGGCTTGTACCGCACGGCCTGACGGGTCGATACAGTTTTGGAATGATTCATCCCACTCAATAGCTTTTGCGGATGAACACGCTACCGAAGGACCACCAGGAACACATTGCGCTGCTGATTCTAGTGGGAATAGCTCTTCGAAAATCTCGCGGTACACATACCCTTCTTTGGTTGCCGGTGTGTTGTAAGGGAAGCGGTAAGCTGCTGTTTCCATTTGCTGGTCAGTGACCTTTGATTCTGCCACTTCTTTCAATGAATCTATCCAGCCGTAGCCCACACCATCAGAGAATTGCTCTTTTTGACGCCAAGCAATAGAGTCCGGCAGGTAGTGTTCGAAACACTCACGAAGAATGTGTTTCTCCATCTTTCCATTGCCACACATTTTATCTTCTGGGTTTAATCGCATGGCGACATCAATAAATTCTTTGTCTAGGAATGGGACACGACCTTCGACACCCCATGCCGCAAGTGATTTGTTAGCACGAGCACAATCAAACATGTTGAGTGCTAATAGCTTTCGTACGGTCTCTTCATGGAATTCTTTGGCGTTCGGTGCTTTGTGGAAATACAAGTAACCACCGAATATTTCGTCTGCGCCTTCGCCAGAAAGTACCATCTTGATACCCATGGCTTTGATCTTACGACCCATCAGGAACATAGGAGTCGACGCGCGAATGGTTGTGACATCGTAGGTTTCAATGTGATAAATCACATCACGGATAGCGTCCAGACCTTCCTGAACGGTGTAAGTCATCTCGTGGTGAACAGTCCCGATCTTGTCAGCCACCTCACGTGCCGCTTTTAAGTCTGGTGCACCCTCTAGACCCACTGCAAATGAGTGAAGTTGAGGCCACCAAGCTTCAGATTTTTCATCGTCTTCAATTCGCATTGCTGCAAATCGCTTAGCAACCGCAGAAGTAATTGAAGAGTCCAGACCACCAGACAGAAGCACACCATAAGGAACATCGGTCATTAACTGGCGTTTAACCGCATCTTCCAGTGCTTGAGTCAGTTCTTCTTTGCTGGTGGAGTTGCCTTGTACTGCCGCGTATTCGTTCCAGTCACGAGTGTAGTAACGCTGAGGTTCAGCATCGCCGCTGCCGTAGTAACAGCCTGGAGGGAACTCACTAATGGTCTTACAAACTGGAACTAAAGCCTTCATTTCTGAGGCGACGTAGTAGTTTCCATGTTCATCATAGCCCTGATAAAGCGGGATGATACCGATATGATCACGACCAATTAAGTATGTGTCTTTTTCTTCGTCATAAAGAACGAATGCAAAAATACCGTTTAGTTCTTCAAGCAGATCAGCACCTAGTTCTTGGTATAAAGCTAAGATAACTTCGCAATCTGAGTCTGTTTGAAAATCGAATTTGTCTTCGTATCTCGCTCGAAGCTCTTTGTGATTGTAAATTTCGCCGTTGACGGCAAGGATGTGTTTTTTGTCTTGGCTATATAGAGGTTGCGCACCACTATTTAATCCAACAATAGCCAGCCTTTCATGAGCTAAGATTGCACGCTCTGAAGAATATATACCGGACCAATCTGGACCGCGGTGACGAAGCTTTTTAGACATTTCCAAAGCGACAGGTCTTAATGCTGCTGCATCACTTTTTATGTCTAAGATACCAAATACTGAACACATACCATTACCTCAAGTAAATCCGTTTTAATCTTTTAAACTTAATTTGCCATGATCAATTAAAAAAGCAACATTTTGCTTTCAATTTATTTTATCAAAATGGCTTTGGTTAAAAATTATTTAATTTATATGGTGTTTTAGTGAATGAGATCTACTTGCGGATGTTTTTTGTTCGATATGAAGAAAAATACCGGCTTAGAGGCCGGTATTTATGTATTAAGTTTGTATTTTAAACTTTAAATTCAGGTTTGAGCTGCTCACAAACATGTCTTGCGAATCCGCTGCCTGCCTCGTTGTATATATTGAAAGCGGCATCAACCCCCAATTCTGTCAATTCTTCTAGCTGATCGGAATATTCTGCAATGGCAGCAATCTGGCCTTTAAACTCTTTCCGTTGTAGCTGATCTAAGGCTAATTGGTTTCCTAGGTGATGGGGCATAGCAAGCAATACCAATTTTACGTTGGCAGTATCGAGTATTCTTTCCCAAAAATCGGGGTCGGTCGCGTCGCCTTCAATAACATTACGTCCATGAGCGCGGTGCGTAGCTGCTGCGTCTGATCTTACCTCAACTCCCAGGCTTATTTTTCCATAGCGAGTTCTTAGCTCATCATAGGCACCTGTGCCAATTCTACCCATGCCTAGAATCAAAACTTGAGCGTGACCTGGGTTAATTAACTGGTCTTTGGCATGAAGCTTTTCTGCGGCAGCCTCTTTAAGCCATTTGGCGCTTCGTTGATAAATTTCATGCCCTGCGCGGGTGATAGGTGCAGCCAACACAAAGGAAATAGATACAGCAATTGCAATGGATACAAGGATATCACCAGGTAACCACCCCAATTTGTAAGCCAAGCCACCAACAATAAGTCCAAATTCACTGTAGTTAAAGAGTGTCAGTGAGGCGAGTAAAGACGTACGAACTCTAAACTTAAAGAAATTAATGGTGAAGAAGTACAAAATACCTTTCACTGGAAGTAGCAACATAAACAAGATAGCCAAAGAAAGCCCCGTCAATGTTGGCTCTTCTGCTAATCCAATATTTAGGAAGAAACAGACTAAGAATAGCTCTTTTAGATTGAGTAAAGACTTAGATAACTCAGAGGCTTTCTTGTGACCTGCTAAGATCATTCCCATAATCAGCGCACCGAGATCAGGCTTCATACCGACGATATGAAATAGCCCCGCACCAACAACAAGCGCAAAGAAAATACCAAAAAGAACCAGCATTTCGCCGTGCCCAACCCAATCAAGCACTCTAAAGAATAAAGGTCTTAAGAACGGTAGGATAAACAATGCTATTGCATACCATTCTGGAATTTTTCCCGTTGAAGCTGTCAAGAACACGACAGCGAAGATATCTTGCATAACCAAGATACCGATCGCGAGAGTACCGTACGTGGCGTTCATTTCGCCTTTTTCTTGAAGGCTCTTAACAGCAAAGACTGTGCTAGAAAAGGAAAGAGCAAAGCCAAGTAAGATAAGTTGCTCGAACCCGATAGACGAAAGAGTGCTGACCCCGAGAGTTTTTAGTAAAAGGAGCGCAGTGGTAAAAAATGCGGTTGAAACGATATTGTGTACCGTAGCACCTAACCAAATTTCTTTAGCTAATAAGGTTTTAACATCTAGCTTTAACCCTATCGTAAACAAAAGAAGAGTGACACCTAGGTCGGCTAGTGTCGTAAGCGTGTCGTTACTTTCGTAACCAAATGCATTAAGAGCAAAACCCGCAAGCAGAAATCCAACCAAAGGAGGAAGGTTGCATTTAAGGGCTGCAAAACCTGCTAGAAAAGCAACCGAGATAAAAATGAGTTCCATTGAAAGCCAGCTTTTTGTAAGTAGTTAGATTAACTAATCATTATGTTTGATCGCCAAAACGAAAAATGGGTCGCTTAAACGACCCATTTATTCAGCGCCAGAACGCTATTTTTCCACCAAACTTTTATTCTTCAAGTAATTTTTGTAACAAAACGCCATTCAGCATTGCTCTTTTAATCATAGCAAACGCTCCCATGGCTGGTTGGTGGTCTAATTCTGATGCAACAATAGGTAATCCAGCATGAAAAGTGGTTAATGATTGTGTTTCCACATTTTTTCTTATCGCAGGAAATACAATGTCCTGCGCTTTTGTAATATCACCAGCAATAATGATTTTTTGTGGATTAAACAAGTTGATGGTTATCGCGATAGCTTTTCCTAGCTGATTTCCTACTTTAACTAAGCTTTGACCTGCCAACTCGTCGCCTTTTAACGCGTGCTGGCAAACATCTTCCATAGTGGGATTAGAAATGTTGCTAAGGCTCGATTGGTAACCTTTGCTCAATAGTTTACGAATGCGCTCTAAGATTGCTGGGTTCGCTGCTACCGTTTCAAGACAGCCAAAGTTGCCGCATTGGCACTGTTCGCCGAGTGGATCAATTTGAATATGACCTATTTCACCAACATTGCGGTTAAACCCTAGAAAAACCTGTCCATTGACAATAATGCCTGAACCCGTACCACGGTGTACACTAACTAAAATAGAGTCTTGGCAATCTCGGCTTGCACCAAAGTAGTGTTCAGCTAGGGCCATGCCTCTAACATCGTTACCAACAAAGCATTCTACATTGAAGGTATCGCGTACTACGTCGCCAAGTGCAAGATTATCGATATCTGTATTTGGCATGTATTCAACAACGCCAGTTTCGGGATTTACTAGCCCTGGTAATGAGATACCAATTGCAATCAGTTGCTCGATACGATCTTTATGTTGCTCAATAAAAGTACGTATTTGCTCTACTAAACCTTCCATTAAGTCGGTTTGGTTTTGGTAGATAAAAGGAGCATAGTGATTAACCAGCTCTTTACCACCAAGGTTGTAAAGGCTGAAATGAATATAATCACGACCGATACGAATCGCGATTGAATGAAAGGGTTCGACTTCCGTCGTAAGAGAGATGGCTCTTCGTCCACCTGTAGAGGCTTGTTGCGCGACCTCTTTAATTAGGCCGCGCTCCAAAAGCTGGCGGGTAATTTTAGTAACACTTGCCGGAGCAAGCTGACTTACATCGGCAACTTGAATCCTAGAAATAGGACCTTGCTGATCAATCAAGCGGTAAACCGCTGCACTGTTGAGTTGTTTAACTAAGTCTACGTTACCTATTTGTCCGCCATTCATGCTTAATTTTGCTCGTATTGTCCGTTAACTACTGTCGCTTTGACATTGAAGTCACGGTCAAATACAGCAAGGTTAGCAACCATACCTTTTTTAACTCGGCCAAGTTTGTCCTCTGCACCAATTGCGCGTGCAGCATACAAAGTAGCCATTCGTAGAGCTTCATCCAAAGCGATACCAACGTGCTCAACTGTGTTTTGAACTGCTTCGATCATAGTTAGTGCTGAGCCGCCTAGTGTGCCGTTTTCATCAACACACTTGCCATCTCGGTAATATACTTTCTTACCTACAAAAATAAAGTGATCCATATCAGCGCCTGCTGGAGCTGTGGCATCGGTCACTAATACGAGCTTTTCACCCTTAATTTTGTGAGCAATTCGGATGTTCGCGTAGTCTACGTGGAAACCATCAGCAATGATGCCAGCGTATACTTCCGGAGTATCATATATTGCACCTACAACTCCTGGTTCACGTCCCGCCATAGGCGTCATTGCATTGAACAAGTGAGTCGCAAATGTAATGCCCACTTCAAAACCCTGACGAGCTTCAGCGTACGTACCGTTGGTGTGACCAATCGCAACAACAATACCTGCATTTCGAAGCTTTTCGATATGCGCTGGGTCATTTTGCTCAGGTGCCAGTGTCACCTTAGTCACGAGATCGGCATTTTCACAGATGAAGTCGATCATGTCGTCATCAGAACGGCGAATGTAATCGACACTGTGAATGCCTTTCTTCATCACATTAAGGTAAGGTCCTTCAAGGTGCAGACCTAAAGATTGGTTTTCATACTTAGCATGGTAATCACGAGCAGCGGCGATAGCTTGGCGCATGTTCTCATCAGAAGAAGTGATAAGCGTTGGCAAAAAGCTAGTACAACCTGATTTTAGGTTCGCTTCGTGCATGATTTGCATGGTTTCTGCTGTGATCTCATCGTTTAACATCACACCACCACAGCCATTCAGCTGTAGGTCAATAAAGCCTGGGCTGACATTTGCACCATCTAAATCAACGGTTTTAAGGTCAGTAGGAAGCTCAGCGACAGGACAAACAGAGTGAATGTTTACACCGTCGATGATGACGGCGTGGTTGTCCAAGACATCGCTACCTGTATAAATTTTACAGTTAGTTAGCGCATACATAGTGTAATAACCCTTACTTAAGATCTTTAGTGTTTTCTGCTTCTAGCTCTCGGAAGTATTTCACTGTCTTCACTTTTAATTCTTGAGTCGAAGGTTCGTCACAAACGATAACCGACTTAGGATGAAGTTGTAGTGCAGATACTGTCCATAGGTGGTTCACAGAACCCTCTACTGCCGCTTCCAGGGCAAGTGCTTTGTTATGACCAGTAATTAAGATCATGATTTCTTCAGCGTCCAACAGAGTACCCACACCGATAGTCAGTGAGTATTTTGGTACTTGGCTGATGTCGCCATCAAAGAAACGAGAATTCGCAATGCGCGTGTCTTCAGTTAGAGTTTTGATGCGCGTGCGAGAAGAAAGAGACGATGCTGGCTCGTTAAATGCGATGTGACCATCGTTACCAACGCCACCCATAAATAGGTTAATGCGACCATAAGATTTAATCTTGTCTTCGTAGCGTTTGCACTCAGCTTCTTGATCTTCAGCATTACCATTAAGAAGATTGATGTTTTCTTCTTGAATATCAATGTGGTTAAAGAAGTTACTGTACATGAATGAACGGTAGGACTCTGGGTGATCAGAAGGAAGACCAACATACTCATCCATATTGAAAGTAACCACGTGTTCGAAGCTTACTTCGCCAGCTTTATGAAGTTCAATAAGGCGCTTGTAAGTGTTTAATGGTGTACCACCAGTCGGCAATCCTAAGACAAATGGTCGATCTGCAGTCGGCTGGAACTTGTTGATTCTGTTGACAATATGACGTGCGGACCATAAGCCAACATCAGTAGCTGTATTAAGTGGAATTAATCTCACGGTGATACCTCAAATTTATACAGGAAATGATTAAATCTTGGCGCCCTAGGGCAATTGTTTTGAATGATAAAATAAGTTTTATGATCTCGCTAGCAAAATCCTTTCCCCTTACCCGAAACGGGTGATTAGGATCACAAATGAAAAGGTTTTAATTTGCGGAGCAAAATTAATGTCATAAACTGACTACGACTAAATTGAGCCACTAAAAAAAGTGTCTCAAATCTAATACAAAAAAATCCTATAGGGGGAACTTAAGGTGAATATACTTGGATATGCGCAGAGATTAGGTAAAGCTTTGATGCTTCCTATTGCAGTGCTTCCAATAGCAGGTTTATTACTGCGTTTGGGACAAGGTGACGTGCTTGATATCGCTTTCATGGCGCAAGCAGGTGGTGCGGTTTTCGGTAACCTACCAGTTATCTTTGCAATTGGTATCGCAATCGGTCTTTCTAAAGACGGTCACGGTGCAGCTGGTCTAGCTGGTGCAGTGGCTTACTTCGTTTCTAACGCAACAGCGACAACAATTAATGCTGACATCAACACTCAGGCATTCGGTGGTATCCTTGCTGGTATCGTAGCAGGTCACGCATACAATGCGTTCAACGCGACTCGTCTTCCTGAATGGTTAGCTTTCTTCTCTGGCAAACGTCTAGTACCAATCATGGCTGGTCTTTTCGCTCTTGTACTGGGTGCAGTACTGGGTGTTGTATGGCCTGCAATTCAGGGCGGACTTGATGCTCTAGCGCAAGGCGTATCTTCTTCTGGTGGTTTCGGTCAATTTGCTTACGGTTTCCTTAACCGTCTACTGATTCCAATCGGTCTACACCACATCGTGAACAACATTTTCTGGTTCAACCTCGGTTCATGTCAGGAAATCCTAATCACAGGTGCGCAGGCTGCTGGTCAGGCTCTAGACCTAACTAAAGTTTGTGTTACTCCAGAAATCGCTAAAACTCTAGTAGTTGGTCAAGAAACTACGTTTACTTTTGCTAACTCTGTAACTCCAGAAATCGTAGCAACGGTTAAAGAAGTGACTGAAACAGTCGCGTCTGGTGACTTGTTCCGCTTCTTCGCAGGCGATAAAGGCGCTGGCGTATTCATGAACGGCTTCTTCATGGTTATGATGTTTGGTCTGCCTGGTGCTGCTCTTGCAATGTACCTAGCTGCTCCAGCTGAGAAACGTGCTCAAGTTTCTGGTGCTCTATTCTCTGTAGGTTTCTGTGCATTCCTAACAGGTGTTACTGAGCCAATGGAATTCATGTTCGTATTCCTAGCTCCAGCGCTATACGCAGTTCACGCAGCATTCACAGGTCTGGCTCTTGTAGTGGCGAACATGTTCGGTACGCTACACGGCTTTACGTTCTCTGGTGGTGCAATCGACTTCGTACTTAACTTCGGTATCGCAACTAAGCCTCTAGTTCTACTTGCTCTAGGTCTAGCTTGGTTCGCTCTATACTTCGTAACGTTCTCGTTCGCTATCCGCGCTTTCAACCTGAAAACTCCAGGTCGTGAAGACGAAGAAGAAGCAGTTGCAGCAACTGGTGACGCTCCAAAAGGAGACCTTGCTCGCCAATACCTAAAAGCTCTAGGTGGTCATGAGAACCTAACGACTATCGACGCGTGTATCACTCGTCTACGTCTAACTCTTAAAGATCGCTCTCTAGCTGACGAAGCTGTACTTAAGAAGCTTGGTGCTAAAGGTGTAGTGAAACTAGGTGAAAATAACCTTCAGGTTATCCTTGGCCCACTAGCTGAAATCGTAGCAGGCGAAATGAAGAGCATTGGTGCAAGTGAAGACTTGTCTGATGTAAAACTTCCTTAGTCTCTGACTAAGAAATCTTGAATACGAATGCCTCCCTTAATGGGAGGCATTTTTTTTAGCCAATCAAAACTAAATTTGGCAATAAAGTGTTTGAGGCAGTTGTGTATCTCGTAAGAATGGTGGATCATTAGCGATTAACTATTCTGACAATACTTTAATACGTAGAGGTGTTTAGATGAGTGAAGCTGAGGCTCGTCCATCGAACTTTATCCGCCAAATCATTGATAAAGATTTAGCGGAAAGCAAACATAGCAGCGTGCATACTCGATTCCCGCCAGAGCCTAACGGCTACTTGCACATCGGTCATGCCAAATCTATTTGCCTTAATTTTGGTATTGCTCAGGACTATCAAGGACAGTGTAATCTACGTTTTGATGACACTAACCCTGAAAAAGAAGATATCGAATACGTCGAGTCGATTAAGAATGATGTTAACTGGTTAGGCTTTGAGTGGAGTGGGGAGATTTGTTATTCCTCAAACTATTTTGATGAGCTATATGGTTATGCAGTTGAATTAATTAACAAAGGCTTAGCGTATGTAGATGAGCTAAGTCCTGAGCAGATCCGTGAATATCGTGGCACTCTTAAAGAACCAGGAAAACCAAGCCCTTATCGTGACCGAAGTGTCGAAGAAAACTTAGCACTTTTTGAAAAAATGCGTGATGGTGGTTTTGAAGAAGGCAAAGCGTGCTTGCGCGCTAAGATTGATATGTCTTCATCGTTCATTGTTTTACGCGACCCGGTTATCTACCGTGTGCGTTTTGCAACACACCATCAGACTGGCGATAAATGGTGCATTTACCCGATGTATGATTTTACGCATTGTATCTCGGATGCGTTAGAAGGTATCACACACTCGCTTTGCACATTGGAGTTTCAAGATAACCGACGTTTGTACGACTGGGTATTAGATAACATTTCTATCGAATGTCAGCCGCGTCAGTACGAGTTCAGCCGTTTGAACCTTGAATATACTGTTATGTCCAAGCGTAAGCTGAGCCAGTTGGTCTCTGAAAACTTGGTGAGAGGCTGGGATGATCCGCGTATGCCGACGGTTTCTGGATTACGTCGCCGAGGTTTTACTCCTGCTTCTATTCGAGAGTTTTGTAAGCGCATTGGTGTAACGAAGCAAGAGAACATGATTGAGTTTAGCTCTTTAGAATCTTGTATTCGTGATGATCTAAATGAAAATGCGCCACGTGCTATGGCTGTTCTGGATCCAGTGAAGTTGGTGATTGAAAACTTTGCTGAAGGTGACGTCGAAACTCTGACTGTAGCTAATCATCCAAACAAACCAGAAATGGGTGAGCGTGAAGTGCCATTTACTCGTGAACTGTTTATCGAAAAAGATGACTTTCGTGAGGAAGCGAATAAGAAATACAAGCGTTTGGTTTTAGGTAAAGAAGTTCGTTTACGTGGTGCTTATGTAATCAAAGCTGAGCGTATTGAAAAAGATGCTGAAGGTAATATAACCACGATTTTCTGTTCGTATGATGATGAAACTCTTGGTAAAAACCCGTCCGATGGTCGAAAGGTCAAAGGTGTAATACATTGGGTTTCAGCAGATAAAGGTCTTCCAGCAGAAATTCGTTTGTATGACCGTTTATTCTCAGTTCCTAACCCTGGAGCTGTTGACGACTTTGCTTCAACAATTAACCCTGAATCACTAACCGTGCTTAATGGTGTCGTTGAGCCAAGTATGGCAAATGCGAATGCAGAGCAAGGGTATCAGTTCGAACGAACCGGTTATTTCTGTGTAGATTCTAAAGATTCATCCGATGAGCGCTTAGTATTTAATCGAACGGTCGGGTTAAGAGATACTTGGGCGAAAATTGAATCAAATTAAGTACAATCTTAATTTTTAATGAAAAAAAAGAGTGCGTAAGTGCTCTTTTTTTATTTACTGCTCAGAATAGGCTGCGTTGTTTAGGGGAGGGTTCCAGTTTGAAAGTTATATTCAGAAAGAACAAAAAAGCCGAAGGGTTAATATGAAGTGACCCCATAAAGTTGGACATTTCTGTTAAGCGGCTTTTAAGGCCTGATTTCGATATTCCGTCGGAGTCCGGCCTTTTAGTTTCACCTTGATGCGTTTCGTATTGTAATACTCGATGTATTCGTCAATATGTGCGATTAAGTCATCGGCATCTTCAAAGTGCTGATTATGGTACATTTCTGTTTTCAGTAAGGCAAAGAAGTTCTCTGCTACTGCGTTATCTAAGCAGTTTCCTTTTCGTGACATACTTTGAGTTAATCCCCGTTCAGCGAGAGTTTGCTGATACTTCCTATGCCTATATTGCCAACCTTGATCGCTATGCACTATGGGCTTAGCGTCTTTTAGCTAAGGTCGCAACCGCCTCAGTCAGCATGTCAGTAACCAGAGGTAAACACGCATTTTTAGCAACCCTGTAAGCGACAACTTCTTGAGTAAACAGATCAACAATTGGTGATAGATACACCTTTTGTTGTTGAACTTTAAACTCAGTGACATCAGTTACCCATTTTTCATCAGGCTTCGTTGCATTGAAGTCCCGTTCAAGTACATTTGGAGCGGTTGTCCCAGCATCTCCTTTGTAAGAGCTGTACCGCTTAGGTCTGACCGTTGATTTCAAGCCTAGTAACCCCATTAGACGTTGAACTGTCTTATGGTTAAGCATGACGCCCTGTCTCCTTAACTCTAAATGAATACGACGATAGCCATATCTCCCTTTATGGTCATGATATATTTTCTCAATTAACCGTTTTTCATCTTGATAGCTTTCGATGGCGTTGTTCGACTGCGCATGATAATAGAAGCTACTTCTTGCTAACTTAAGAGCATGCAAGAGATGTTGCTGTAGATATCGATTTTTAAGAGCTAGAACTACTTTCGTTTTTTCTTTGTTCGACGATGTTTCTCCTGTTCCAGCTCCTCTAACTTTTTTAGGACAGCATTCTCTGCTCGCAAGTACGCTAACTCCTCTTTGAGCTCTTCCAGTGTTTTCTCGTCATCGCTCTTGTTTTGAATAAAAGGGTGCCTACTCATTACGGGTCGTCCTCTGCTACGTTCAAGCCCCTGAAAGCCATCTCTTTCGTACTGTTTGAGCCAAACAGCGATTGTGCCAGGGGAAGAAAAGTTTAAAACCGCACTAGTGTGACTGATAGACCAACCATTCGTCCACATATGAGTTAAAGCTTGCAGTTTAGTTTGCGCATTTTTTGCAAAACTATGAGGCATAAATGCCTGAGAGCCATGAATATCGAATACTTGTGCCCAGTAACGTATTTGACGCGATGGTATGGAATGAAGGCGAGAAAGCTCCTGAGATGAGCTTTCGCCTTGTAGGTATTGTTTCGCTATTGAGCATTTCAATGCTCGGTTGTATTTGGACATAAAAAGACCCCCAATAATTGGTGTCCAACTATTGGGGGTCAGTTCAATACCTTCGGCTTTTGTATTCTTTAAACAAGGTGCTATTTCTTAGGCTTATGAGCGTCTGGATCATCCTTACACGAGCCGTCGCTGCATTTACCGTATAGATAAAGGCTGTGATTCGTTAATTCCACATTGTATCTTGCCGCGATTTGCCTTTGACGTTCTTCAATAACATCATCAGAAAACTCAATCACTTCACCGCAATCTAAACATACTAGATGATCATGATGGTGTTGTGTAGAAAGTTCGAACACAGACTTACCACCTTCGAAATGGTGACGAGTCACAATGCCAGCATCGTCAAATTGGTTGAGAACACGGTATACCGTCGCTAATCCAATTTCTTCACCTAAATCGATCAACTTCTTATATAGATCTTCGGCGCTAATGTGTTGACAATCAGGCTGTTGAAGCACTTCTAAGATCTTTAAACGCGGAAGCGTTACTTTTAGTCCAGCTTCTTTGAGGGCTTGGTTATTGTCTGGCATATTTTTTCCTGTAGAGGTTCTGCAGCAAAATACAGAAGTCGTAGTTAATGCCATTATAGGCTAGTAAAACGTAACAATAAACCACGAAGTTCAAAGGGTTAATATTCAAAGCTTGTAAATATGCCTCAAATCACGGATATTAAGGTCCGACCAGTTACAATTTTATAACAATGGCTATGCATAAGAACTTGAGTAAAATTTATAAACCCAACCTCGTCAAATTTGCTCTCAATATTTGGCCACCCTTTTGGGGAGCAGGCATTCGCATTGTGTCTATTAGTGATGATTTTCGTCAGGTAAAAATGCAACTTAAGCTTCGATGGTGGAATAAAAACGCGAATCGCACTCAATATGGAGGCTCTATTTTTTCGCTGACTGATCCAGTTTATTCGCTAATGCTGATGGGAATTTTAGGGGAGAAGTATTTTGTATGGGACAAAAATGCCAGTATCAATTTCATAGCCCCAGGCAAAACCCACCTATTTGCTGATTTTCACGTATCTCAGCCGATATTGGATAGTATTTATCAAGAAACCAGTAATGGGGATAAAAGTTTCCCTGAATTTCTGATTTACGTAAAAGATAAAGATGGGAATGTTGTTTCTGAAGTTCAGCGAACACTGTATGTGAGGAAGAAACCGCAGTTTCGATAAGATACGATAGAAAAATGCCTCCGTGTTAGGAGGCATTCAAAATAAACGAATTAGTCGGCCAATTCAGCTAGGCACATTTCTTCAAAGATTTGTTCAACCCAGTTTTTAACTCTTTCTTCGGTCAATTCTGGTTGGCGATCTTCATCGATGCATAGACCAACGAATTGAGATTCATCACCCTCGACCAATGCTTTAGATGCTTCAAACTCATATCCGTCTGTAGACGTGTAGCCTAAAACTGTTCCGCCTTTCGCTTCTGCGATATCACGAATTGTGCCCATCGCGTCACAGAAATACTCTGCGTAGTCTTCCTGATCGCCACAACCAAATATAGCCACTAGCTTTGTAGAGAAATCAACTTCTTCCAGCTCTGGGAAAAAGTCATCCCAATCACATTGGGCTTCACCGTAATACCAAGTTGGAATACCTAAAAGCAAAAGATCAAAATTATCGATATCTTCTTTGCTACTTTTAGCGATATCTTGAACGTGAACCAGTTTTTTACTCAGTTGTTTTTGAATCATCTTAGCAACGGCTTCAGTGTTACCTGTATCGCTACCAAAGAAGAGTCCTACACTTGCCATAGAATCAGTACCCATATAGTGACAGTTTGTTTGGTGAATTCTTTAAGTTGCAGTTTTTGGTTAACCTAATCCTGTCCCTTCCCAGCTTAACTGGATAAGACCTTTTGCGATAAACCCTGCGCAACCTAAAAATAGGACAAGCCAAACTATACGACGCCCAAACGGCGGGACATTCCCCTGTTTCAATACGTCCTTTATTGCCATTCCTATAAAAAAGAAAATTGCTGCAAATAAAAGGTCCAACCCAATGGACTCTAGCATATTGATATAGTCGTAGAGCATGACGTTCCTTGTAGTCAATTTTGCTGGGCGCACTATATCACTCTTGCGCCTTAAAGTTAATGAGAAGGATTCTTCAATAGCAGTAAATTATAAGTATTATCATCGTAACGGGGGCTGAATCAAACATTGGGAGTCAGCAATAGTGATTTCTATGTTGAGATAAAACGACGCAATACTCGCAGTACATCATTTGGTTTTTCGGCGTGTAACCAATGACCTGTATTGGCTATAACATGGGCTTTTGCGTGCGGAAATTGCTGACGCACGAGCCCTTGATGCTCTTCTGTTAAATAGTCGGAATTTCCTCCCTTAATAAAGAGAGTCGGTATCTCAACTGGGGGTAACTCATGCCACGTAAGTATGTTGTTATAATTTGCATAAAGTGACGCAACATTGAATCGCCAACTGAGATGAGAGCTGTCTTTATAAAGTGATTTTCCAAGAAACTGCCTAACACCTTCCATTTCAATATGCTGAGCAAGTATCTTCATAGCGTCCGAGCGGGAGGTGGGCTTTTGTTGTTCAATAGCATGCAGCCCAGCAAACACGTTATCGTGCCTGTTTTGTGTATAGGCGACAGGTGCCATGTCCAAAACTACAAGATGGTTAACTTGTTTACCAAGAATAGAAGCAAGCTTCATTGCTACTTTACCGCCCATCGAATGACCGACTAGTTTGACGTTATCTAATTCCAAATGACGGATTAGAGTTTCAACATCTCGTGCCATTTCTTCGTACGTATGAATATCACTGTGAAAGGACAACCCATGGTTTCGAAGATCGACCGTAAGCACCTGATGATCTTGGATCAAATCGCGAGTAAGGAGACCAAGGTTATCGAGGTTACCGAACAATCCATGCAGAAGAACAATCGTTGAGCCTTCGCCCTGCAACTTATAATTCAAAAGTGATGACATTTTCTCTTTATCTTGTTGGGTTTGCCGTAGAGTATCACGGAAGAACTGGTTATAATCTTCCAGAGTTTAAACATAGAGATTGTGAAAAGCGAATGAAAACAATAGAGGTTGATGAGGATCTATACCGTTACATAGCAAGTCAGACTCAACATATTGGCGAGAGTGCATCTGACATTCTTCGACGTTTGTTGATGGCTGATAAAGCTAAAGCAGTAGAGACTCCGGCTCCGGCAGTGAATGGAATCGTAGTAAGTAAAGATGCAGGTAAAGACTCGGCAGTAGACGGTGTCAAAGTACTTCGCTCTTTATTAATTTCTGATGAATTTGCAGGTAAAGACAAAGCGATTGATCGGTTTATGTTGGTGCTATCGACCCTTCACGGCATTCACAACGATAATTTTGCAGAAGCAACTCAAGTTAAAGGTCGTACACGAGTCTATTTTGCAAATAATGAAGACACGTTGCTTGCCAGCGGAAAAACAACAAAACCACGTCAGATTCCTAATACACCTTTCTGGGTAATCACCAATAATAATACAAACCGGAAACGCCAGATGGTAGACCAATTGATGACTCGAATGGGCTTTCAAGGCGACCTAATTGAAAAGGTGTGTAACGCAATTTAAAAGCGCATAGACAAAGCCTCATGATGACTCCATTAAACGTTATTATGAGGTTTTGTTTATGTGGGTAAGAAAATTAAAAGGAAAATAAAAATGGCTATCCATCCTCGAGCAGGGCAAAAAGCACTGCAAGAAGATTTACACAACATCCCTTCGTTAGTTGCTAATTACTTTCTACTTCAACCAGAACCTTCTAATCCTGAGCACCGTGTTCAATTCGGTACGTCAGGTCACCGCGGCACCTCAGATAAATCCACTTTTAATGAACACCATATCCTTGCGATTGCTCAAGCGGTCGCGGAAGTTCGTAAAGAGCAGGGGACGACAGGTCCGTTATTTTTAGGCAAAGATACTCATGCGTTATCTGAACCAGCGTTTACCAGCGTTATTGAAGTTCTGATTGCTAATGGCGTAGAAGTAGTGGTTCAGGAAAACAACGGCTTTACTCCTACCCCAGGTATTTCACACGCAATTTTGATGTATAACCTTAAGCATTCTGAAAAAGCAGATGGTATCGTTATTACGCCTTCGCATAACCCACCACAAGACGGCGGTATCAAATACAACCCTACTCACGGTGGTCCTGCTGAAGCTGAACTGACTCAAGCAATCGAAGACCGAGCGAATGTATTGATTGCTGAAGATTTACAAGGTGTTAAACGTAGCCATTCTGTTCAAGCTAAAGCCTCTGAATTGTTTAAAGAAGTCGATTTAGTAAAACCATATATTGATGACTTGGTTAACGTTATCGATATGCAAGCTATTCAAAATGCAAACATTAAGATTGGAGTGGATCCTCTAGGTGGCTCTGGAATTGACTATTGGCGTCAGATCGCTAAAGAGTACGCGTTAGATCTTACCCTAGTGAGTGAATCTATTGACCCATCGTTCCAGTTTATGTCGCTAGATAAAGATGGTGTGATTCGCATGGATTGCTCTTCGCCGTATGCAATGTCTAGCCTGCTCGCCCTCAAAGATGATTATGACCTGGCGTTTGGTAATGACCCTGATTACGACAGGCACGGAATCGTTACGCCTAAAGGGCTTATGAACCCGAACCACTTCCTTGCTGTGTGTATCGACTACTTGTACCGCCACCGTGAAGGGTGGGGTAAAGAAGTTGCTGTAGGGAAAACATTGGTTTCCAGTGCGTTGATTGACCGTGTGGTTGCGGATTTAGGTCGCACGTTATGCGAAGTACCTGTTGGATTCAAATGGTTCGTTGACGGTCTGTATTCTGGCGAGTTCGGATTTGGTGGTGAAGAAAGTGCGGGAGCCTCTTTCCTACGTAAAGATGGTACGCCTTGGTCGACAGACAAAGATGGTATTATTTTGTGTCTTCTTGCCGTTGAGATTACGGCGGTAACTGGTAAAAACCCACAGGATTATTATGAAGAACTGGCTACCAAACATGGTGAGTCTCAATATAATCGGATTCAAGCCGTAGCCAATACTGAACAAAAGAATATTCTGAAGAAACTGTCACCTGAGATGGTATCTGCAAAGACGTTGGCTGGTGATGAAATCACGGCACGTTTGACTCATGCGCCAGGAAACGGTGCCGCGATTGGTGGTCTAAAAGTGACCACAGGTAACGGCTGGTTTGCGGCTCGCCCATCTGGTACTGAAGATATTTATAAGATTTACTGTGAGAGCTTTAAAGGCGAAGAGCACTTGAAGGCTATTGAAGAAGAAGCTCAAGAAATTGTAAACCAAGTTTTTGAAAATGCTGGCTTATAATTTTTAACTGGTATAAGAAAGGTGGCGAAAGCCACCTTTTTTATGCCTGAAGCAGTAGCCCTAAGTCAATTAGGCCATTGGTTATTAACAATAAACCAATATTGCCCACTCTCTGATTGGCAGTGGACAAACTTGTTAACTTCCCCTGAAAATAGCACCGAATCTTTATTCCTTCCTGTCACCCAATCTTTTTTATCTAATACATAAAGTTTGTCGGTAATGAGGTGTTTTTGGCTGTCGTAGCACCAATAGCCCTTGATCCGAGATTGTTCGATCTGATACTCAAGGCAACTTTTGGGGATCGCTTCATCGTCAAATGGGTTTGTGTAGAGCCTACCTTGCATTAGCAGGTGTTCACTTATATTTTCCCATTCTGGGAACTGGGTTTTAAATGCTTTGGACGAAGACATTTTCAGTTGGTGACTCAACATTCTGTCGAGCTTCAGATCCAGTCTATCCTTAGCATTGGGGCCATACCAAAGTGTGTTATGAAGTAAGTAGAATTTAATGGCGACTTCCCAGTGCTCTATGGTTTGGTTGTCATGGTTTTCTAGAATAAAGTCGATAGCGCCCAGTGTGCGTCCATCTTGTTGTAATTGAATTTCTTCTTCTAGTAATCTGTATTGACTGTTTGCTTGAAACAAACAGCGGCAAGCATATTGGTAGACAAAACCTAGGCGTTGATTCCCAGAGTAACCGTTCATGCTAACAGGTATGTTTTGCGAAAATGGAGAATTTCCGCAGACAGGTGCGTTAAGGTTGAACAGAGATGGGGTAGATGCGACCCAATGAAGGAGTTTGTCGATTTCGGGTTTTGATAGCATTGATTTTTCTCCATTTCGTTTCGACATTCTAACCTTAAATTGTTATAACGCGCTAAAAGCAGATAAATCAATGGATGAATAAGATGAACAATTTTCAGCTCGAATCGATTCTCAACGAGAAGCTGTCTCCCCAATTGATTAAAGACTACAGCCCTAATGGTATGCAGGTTGAAGGCAAACCTGAAATAAAACGTATCGTGACAGGTGTAACCGCATCGCAAGCATTGATCGAAAGGGCAATCGAATTAAAGGCTGATGCCTTACTCGTTCACCATGGGTACTTTTGGAAAGGCGAGCCAGAACCAATAAAAGGTATGAAAGGAAAGCGTATTCGAAGCCTAATTAAGTCTGACATTAATTTGTATGGGTATCATTTGCCATTGGATATTCACCCTGAATTGGGTAATAACGCTTGCCTAGCTGAACTTTTGGATATAGAAGTTCAGGGGGGGTTAGAGGGGCACCCTCAGTCCGTTGCTATGTTTGGAAAATTACGTACTCCCATGTCTGGCAAAGCTTTTTCCCAAAAGATAGAGCAAGTCTTAAATCGTACTCCTCTGCATATCGCACCAGATGATGAAGCCAAAACAATCGAAACGATCGGATGGTGTACTGGTGGAGGGCAAGATTTTATCGAACTGGCTGTAGCGCATGGTTTGGATGCATTCGTTTCTGGTGAAATATCGGAAAGAACCACCTATACGGCTCGTGAACAGAACATTCATTACTTCGCCGCTGGGCATCATGCAACAGAAAGATATGGCGTTAAAGCATTAGGAGAGTGGTTAGCTTCAGAACATGGATTGGATGTCACCTTTATCGATATCGATAACCCAGTTTAAAGTTAGCGAGCAAAATTAAGTTTATACAATCAAAAAGGTCGAAGCGAATGCTTCGACCTTTTGTTTGTTACTCAATCATCAATGAAAAATCAAAGAGTTGAATATCACTCTCTCTCGTGAAGAGGTTGGAAGTCACGAGATTTCTTACCTGTATACAACTGGCGAGGACGACCAATACGGTTGTTAGGATCGCTGTGCATTTCATTCCAATGTGCAATCCAGCCAATTGTACGCGACATCGCGAAGATGACCGTGAACATAGAGATTGGAATGCCGATGGCTTTCAGGATGATGCCTGAGTAGAAATCTACATTAGGGTACAGTTTCTTCTCAACGAAGTACTCGTCAGACAAAGCAATACGCTCTAGCTCCATTGCTACGTCTAGTAGAGGATCTTGAATATTCAATTCCTCAAGTACTTCGTGGCATGCTTCGCGCATTACTGTTGCACGTGGATCGTAGTTCTTGTAAACGCGGTGACCAAAGCCCATTAGGCGGAATGGGTCATCTTTGTCTTTCGCACGTTCAATGTATTCTGGGATGTTGTCGACACTGCCGATTTCTTCCAGCATACGCAAACACGCTTCATTAGCACCACCGTGTGCAGGACCCCAAAGAGAGGCGATACCTGCCGCGATACATGCAAATGGGTTTGCACCTGACGAACCAGATAAACGAACTGTAGAAGTTGACGCGTTTTGCTCGTGATCCGCGTGTAGCGTAAAGATCTTGTCCATTGCGCGAGCAACAACAGGATTAACATTGTACTCTTCACATGGGTTAGCAAACATCATATGCAGGAAGTTTTCTGCATAGCTTAGTTCGTTGCGTGGGTAGATAAACGGTTGACCGATTGAGTATTTGTAACACATTGCTGCCAAAGTTGGCATTTTTGAAAGCAATCGGTACGCCGCGATTTCGCGGTGCTTATCATTGTTGATGTCTAGAGAGTCGTGGTAGAAAGCCGCTAGTGCTCCTACAACACCACACATTACAGCCATTGGGTGAGCATCACGGCGGAATCCGTGGAAGAAACTTGCGATTTGCTCATGGACCATTGTGTGACGCGTTACGGTCTCTTTAAATTGTTCATATTGCTTACGATCTGGGGCTTCGCCATACAGAAGGATGTAACACACTTCCAGGTAATCTGCGTTATTGGCAAGTTGGTCGATAGGGAAACCTCTGTGAAGAAGGATACCTTTCGCACCGTCAATATAAGTGATTTGGGATTCACAAGATGCAGTGGCAAGAAAACCGGGGTCAAAAGTAAAGTAACCATTGGCTCCTAGTTTACGAACATCGATTACTTCAGGTCCAACTGTACCTTCCATAATCGGCAGCTCGATTGGCGCTTTACCTTCAATATGAAGGGTCGCTTTCTTATCTGCCATAACATTCTCCTTTGTTTATTATTAATCCATCCAGGATATTTTGTGTGCCGTTTTTTTACTGAGTATCTAAAGTAAAGTCAATTTTTCTCCTCTTTTGTGTGCACTCGTTTTGATTTTTCATATGAAAAAAGTTAAAAATCTGTTCTGTGTAGCATTATTTGTTACGTCAATTGTATTAATATGTTACCGCCCGTATAGTGGCGCAGAAAATTTTTGTGGAATCCTTATAAATTCAAGGCTAGACGGAAAATCTGGCCTATAATAATAGAAGCAAATATAACAATTCATTTACATTTATCTCGCCCAATATGAGCTGAATGCGTTAATTAAATGTTAATTTTTGTCGGTTTCCTACTAAAATTTGGTTTATAACTATAAATGCTCTAAGGAGCTGAGTGAGCAAGCCCGTGAAAGAAAGAAAGTCTAGACCTGTTAATTTAGATTTACAGACAGTCCACTTTCCAATTTCTGCAATCGCATCCATCCTGCATCGAATTTCAGGTGTTATTACGTTTGTAGCAATTGGAATTTTACTCTGGTTACTATCCATTTCCCTCTCTTCTCCCCTAGGATTCGCTAAAGCAGCAGACATTGTTGATAGCTTTTTCGTATCGTTCATCTTGTGGGGTATTCTTACTGCACTCGCATATCATATAGTAGGCGGTATTCGTCACTTATTCATGGATATGGGATATTTTGAAGAGTTAGATACAGGTGCGTTGAGCGCTAAAGTATCTTTTGCCGTAACAGTAGTATTGTCGCTACTCGCGGGGGTGATGGTATGGTAAAGCATGTTTCAACGCTTGGGCGCAATGGCGTTCATGATTATGTATTGATCCGCGCAAGTGCGATCATTTTAACCCTATACACTATTTATCTTGTTGGCTTTTGTGCCTTCAACGAAATTACTTACATGTCCTGGACCGCGTTTTTTGGCGGTACGTTTACCAAAGTCTTTACTATGCTTGCATTAGTTTGTGTGCTTGTTCATGCATGGATTGGCTTGTGGCAGGTTTTAACTGATTACATCAAGCCCGTCTTTTTGCGTGGTGTAATTCAAGTAGCAATTATTGCCGTTTTAATCGCCTATTTCTTCTCTGGTCTGTTTGTATTGTGGGGTGCGTAAGTGACTATTCCAGTTCGTGAATTTGATGCCGTTGTAATCGGTGCTGGCGGTGCAGGCATGCGTGCCGCTCTGCAAATTTCAGAGCAAGGCCTAACATGTGCTTTGCTTTCCAAAGTATTTCCTACTCGTTCGCATACCGTTTCAGCTCAGGGCGGTATTACAGTAGCTCTTGGTAACTCTCATAAAGATAATTGGCAATGGCACATGTACGATACCGTAAAGGGATCCGATTATATTGGTGACCAAGATGCTATCGAATATATGTGTAAAACCGGACCAGAGTCGGTTATTGAACTAGAGAAAATGGGGCTACCTTTCTCTCGTTTTGAAAACGGAAGTATTTATCAGCGCCCATTCGGTGGTCAATCGAAAGAATTTGGTGGCGAGCAAGCAGCTCGTACCGCAGCGGCGGCTGACCGAACAGGTCACGCACTGCTTCATACTCTGTATCAGCAAAATATTAAACACAAAACCACCATCTTCTCTGAATGGTATGCGCTTGATCTGGTGAAAAACCAAGATGGTGCAATCCTTGGCTGTACAGCGATCTGTATGGAAACCGGAGAAATGTGTTACTTCAAGTCTAAAGCCACAATATTGGCGACTGGTGGTGCTGGTCGAATTTATTCATCGACTACAAACGCACACATCAACACCGGTGATGGCGTTGGTATGGCACTTCGTGCTGGCGTGCCAATGCAAGACATGGAGATGTGGCAGTTCCACCCAACGGGTATTGCTGGTGCAGGTGTATTGGTTACGGAAGGTTGTCGTGGTGAAGGCGGTTACCTGCTTAATAAAGATGGCGAGCGCTTTATGGAGCGTTACGCACCTAACGCGAAAGACCTTGCTGGTCGTGACGTTGTTGCTCGTTCAATGATGATTGAAATCCGTGAAGGCCGTGGTTGTGATGGCCCTTGGGGACCACACATCAAACTTAAAATGGATCACCTTGGTAAGGAAGTACTTGAATCTCGTCTTCCTGGTATCTGTGAGCTTTCACGTACGTTTGCGCACGTTGATCCAGTTCACGAGCCAATCCCAGTTATCCCAACTTGTCACTATATGATGGGTGGAGTGCCAACACAGGTATCCGGTCAAGCCATTAAGCAAAACGCTGACGGTGGAGAGCAAGAAATACAAGGTCTATTTGCTTGTGGTGAAATCGCTTCTGTATCTGTACACGGCGCTAACCGCTTAGGTGGTAATTCACTGCTAGACTTAGTTGTATTTGGTCGTGCGACTGGATTGCATCTTGGTGAAACGTTGGCGGCACAAGCTGAAGCGCGCCCAGCGACGGAGTCTGATATTGAAGCATCTCTGGCTCGTACCATGCGTTGGGAAGGCAGCACAGGCGGTGAAGATCCAGCTCAAATTCGTAAAGATCTTCAAAGCTGTATGCAGAATAGCTTCTCGGTATTCCGAGAGGGCGATGCGATGGCAACAGGTTTAGAAGAGTTAAAAGTGATTCGTGAGCGCTTGAAAGAGGCGCACTTGGCTGATAAATCAACCGAGTTTAATACGGAGCGAATTGAGTGTTTGGAACTGGACAACCTAATGGAAACTGCGTTTTCAACGGCTGTAGCGGCGAACTATCGTACTGAAAGTCGTGGCGCACATGCCCGATTCGATTTCCCTGACCGTGATGATGAAAACTGGCTATGCCACTCCATCTATAATCCGGAAACCGAAGCAATGACTAAGCGCGATGTGAACATGAGTCCAGTTCACCGTGAAGCATTTCCGCCAAAAGCACGTACATACTAAAGGGAGGTACATATCATGAAACTTAATTTCTCTCTTTATCGTTACAATCCGGATACAGATAAAAAGCCTTACATGAAGGACTATGTCCTTGAAGTGGAAGAAGGTTCAGACATGATGGTGCTTGATGCACTTATCTTACTGAAGGAGCAAGACCCGACCATTTCATTCAGACGCTCATGCCGAGAAGGTGTGTGTGGTTCTGATGGTTTAAATATGAACGGAAAGAATGGTCTGGCTTGTATTACGCCTCTATCTGCGTTGACCGACAAAAATACTATCATCATTCGTCCGCTGCCGGGTTTGCCGGTTGTACGAGACTTGATTGTTGATATGACTCAGTTCTACGACAACTACGCGAAAGTGAAGCCGTTCCTGATTTCAGATGGTAACTTGCCACCTTCACGTGAAAACTTACAGGTACCGGAAGATCGCGCTCATTTAGACGGTCTTTATGAATGTATCATGTGCGCATGTTGTACGACGTCATGCCCATCATTTTGGTGGAACCCAGATAAGTTCATCGGTCCAGCAGGTCTACTTGCTGCTTACCGTTGGTTAATTGATAGCCGCGATACGGCTACAGACGAACGTTTATCTAATCTTGACGATGCTTTTAGCGTTTTTCGTTGCCATGGCATTATGAATTGTGTAAGTGTTTGTCCTAAGGGATTAAATCCTACGAAGGCGATTGGTCATATTAAGACCATGTTATTGAATCGTTCGGTTTAATGGATTCAAAATTGCCGACCCTTATGTAAAGCCTTTGGGTCGGCTTTATTAATAGCTCGGCATAAGACCGATGCAAACGTGAAACCTACTGGTTAAGGGAAAATATGCACAACGGCGTGATGAAGGCATGGCTCGAGTCTTCACACTTGGCTGGCGCCAATGCAACTTATGTAGAAGAACTCTACGAACTGTATCTTAGTGATCCCGATCTGGTGAGTGAGGAATGGAAACGAGTATTTGAAGGGTTGCCTACGCAATCCGACGCGGTCGATCAACCGCATTCTCGTGTCCGTGATTACTTCCGTCGATTAGCGAAAGAAACAAAGCATTACAATGTCCAAGTTAGTGATCCCGATGTCGATGCTAAACAAGTAAAAGTACTACAGCTGATCAATGCCTACCGATTCCGCGGGCATGAAGCTGCCAACCTCGACCCTCTCGGTCTTTGGGAAAGAGATACAGTCGCTGAACTGAACCCTGCTTTCCATACCCTCACTGAAGAAGATTTAGACGAAACTTTTAACGTAGGTTCTTTTGCCAATGGGCAAGAAACTATGGTTTTGAGAGATCTTCAAAAAGCCCTCAAGCAAACTTACTGTGGCTCTGTCGGTGCTGAATACATGCACATGACAAATACAGAGCAAAAGCGTTGGATTCAGCAACGCTTGGAATCTGTATCAGGCCAAGCTTCATTTAGTGCTGAAGAGAAAAAGACTTTCCTTCATGAGCTGACTGCAGCCGAAGGCTTAGAGCGTTATCTCGGTGCTAAGTTCCCAGGTGCGAAACGTTTCTCCCTAGAAGGTGGCGATGCAATGATTCCTATGACTAAGGAAATCATTCGTAGCGCAGGTGCTCAGGGTGTGCGTGAAGTTGTTGTCGGCATGGCCCACCGTGGTCGTTTGAATATGCTGGTCAACGTGCTTGGTAAGAAGCCACAAGATTTGTTCGATGAATTTGCGGGCAAACACGATGACACTTGGGGTACTGGTGACGTTAAATATCACCAAGGCTTCTCTGCTGACTTTGCAACACCGGGTGGCGATGTACACCTAGCGTTAGCATTTAACCCATCTCACCTAGAAATCGTTAACCCTGTTGTTATCGGTTCGGTCCGAGCTCGTCAGGATCGCCTTGGGGATAAAGATGGAAGCAGCGTTCTGCCTATTACCATCCATGGGGACTCTGCGATAGCCGGGCAGGGCGTTGTTCAAGAAACGTTCAACATGTCTCAAGCTCGCGGTTTCTGTGTTGGTGGTACTGTCCGAATTGTTGTGAATAACCAAGTCGGTTTCACAACGTCGAACCCTCGTGATACTCGATCAACTATGTACTGTACCGATATTGCCAAGATGGTACAGGCACCGATTTTCCATGTGAACGCAGATGATCCAGAAGCGGTAGCTTTTGTTGCTCGCTTAGCTGTTGATTACCGTAATACGTTCAAATGTGATGTCGTTATTGATTTGGTTTGTTACCGTCGTCACGGTCACAACGAAGCGGATGAGCCGAATGCAACTCAACCGTTGATGTATCAAAAAATCAAAAAGCACCCAACCCCTCGTAAGCTATACGCAGACGTTCTAATTGAACGTGGCGAGTTTGATATTGAAACCGCCACGTTGTTAGTGAACGAGTACCGAGATGCACTTGACCACGGTGAAGTCGTGGTGAAGGAGTGGCGTCCAATGGCACTGCATTCCGTAGACTGGTCACCTTATATTGGTCACGATTGGGATACGGATTGGGATTCGAATTTTGATATCAAGCGCCTGAAAGAATTAGGTCAACGCTTGTGTCAGTACCCAGAAAGCCACAAGCTTCATAGCCGTGTAAACAAACTTTACAACGATCGAACGTCGATGATTAATGGCGAGAAACAACTCGATTGGGGTATGGCTGAAACATTGGCGTATGCAACTTTGGTTGATGACGGCAAACGTATTCGTATTTCTGGTCAAGATTCAGGTCGTGGTACTTTCTTCCACCGTCATTCTGTATTGCATAACCAAACGGATGCGAGCACCTATGTTCCTTTAGCGAACATCCATGATAAGCAGGGTCCTTTCCAAGTATTTGACTCTGTTCTATCTGAAGAAGCTGTACTGGCATTTGAATACGGTTACGCGACAGCAGAACCGGGTGGTTTAACGTTATGGGAAGCTCAGTTTGGTGACTTCGCGAACGGTGCACAGGTTGTAATCGACCAGTTTATCTCTTCTGGAGAGCAAAAGTGGGCTCGTTTGTGTGGTTTGACTATGCTTCTGCCTCACGGCTACGAAGGTCAAGGTCCAGAGCACTCCTCTGCACGTCTAGAGCGCTATTTGCAATTGTGTGCTGAACAAAACATGCAAGTAGTCGTGCCTTCTACGCCTGCGCAGGTTTATCACATGATCCGTCGTCAAGTGGTGCGCCCAATGCGTCGTCCACTGATTGTTATGTCGCCTAAGTCTCTTTTACGTCATCCGCTTTGTACTTCTTCATTAGAAGATTTGTCGGAAGGTACGTTCCAAGCTGCAATTGGTGAGATAGATACACTGGAAGCATCTAAAGTGAAGCGTGTTGTATTTTGTTCGGGCAAGGTATATTACGACCTACTAGAGCAACGTCGCAACAACGAACAAGACGATGTTGCGATAGTTCGTATTGAACAGTTGTACCCATTCCCGCTGGAAGAAGTACAAACTGCGATCGCACAATACACAAATGCAGTGGATTATGTTTGGTGTCAGGAAGAGCCTCAGAACCAAGGTGCTTGGTACTCTAGCCAACATAACTTCCGTGCCGCGATTCCAGCTGGTGCTGATTTGAAATACGCAGGTCGTCCGGCTTCGGCATCACCTGCAGTTGGATACATGTCAGTACACATGAAACAACAGAAAGCGTTAATTAGTGACGCACTTACCCTAGATTAAGAACTAGAAGAAAAAGGACGAAACAGACATGACAATTGAAATTCTGGTTCCAGACTTACCTGAATCTGTAGCTGATGCGACGGTTGCAACGTGGCACAAAAAACCAGGTGATGCAATCGAGCGCGACGAAGTCATTGTTGATATTGAAACAGATAAAGTTGTACTGGAAGTACCTGCCCCTGAAGCCGGTGTACTTGAAGCCATCGTCGAAGAAGAAGGTGCAACAGTACTAGGTCGTCAAGTTATTGCTAGATTGAAGCCTGGCGCTGTAGCGGGTGAACCGACAGCAGACAGCACAGACGACAAAGAAGCTTCTCCAGACAAGCGCCATAAAGCTTCTTTGACGGAAGAATCTAACGATGCATTGAGCCCAGCAGTTCGCCGTTTACTTGCAGAGCACAACCTAGATGCAAACCAAGTGAAAGGAACGGGTGTTGGTGGTCGTATTACTCGTGAAGATATCGATGCGCATTTAGCTGCCGCGAAATCTGCACCAGCCGCCGCTGCTCAACCAGAAATAGAAGCACCTGCAGCCGCACGCACCCAGAAGCGTGTACCTATGACGCGTCTTCGTAAGACAGTCGCGAAGCGTCTTCTTGAAGCGAAAAACAGCACAGCGATGTTGACAACGTTTAATGAAGTGAACATGAAGCCAATCATGGATCTTCGTAAGCAGTATAAAGACCAATTTGAAGAGCGCCACGGTACGCGTCTTGGATTTATGTCTTTCTACGTGAAAGCTGTAACTGAAGCGCTGAAGCGTTACCCAGAAGTGAATGCATCGATTGATGGCGAAGACATTGTTTACCACAACTACTTCGATATCAGCATGGCAGTTTCAACACCTCGTGGTCTTGTTACTCCTGTACTGAAAGATTGTGATACGTTGGGTTTTGCTGAAATTGAAAAAGGCATCAAAGAGCTGGCAATCAAAGGTCGTGACGGCAAACTGACCGTTGATGAGTTGGTTGGCGGTAACTTTACTATCACTAATGGTGGCGTATTTGGTTCTCTAATGTCTACACCGATCATTAACCCACCACAGTCTGCAATTCTTGGTATGCACAAAATCCAAGAGCGTCCTATGGCGGTTGATGGGAAAGTTGAGATTCTTCCAATGATGTACTTGGCTCTATCTTACGATCACCGTTTGATTGATGGTCGTGAGTCGGTTGGATTCCTAGTAACGATTAAAGAGTTGCTTGAAGATCCAGCTCGTCTATTGTTAGACGTATAGTCCGCTAAGCAAAAGCATAAAAATTGAGCCAGGCTCTCAACGTCTGGCTCTTTATTGCGGGTAAATCTCGCATGCTCAAGACTAAAACCCTACATACGTGCGCCGTTTATCAGAATTGATAACGCGTCTATGGAAATAATAAATCCCCTAAGGGATAAACAAACGGAATAACACAATGAATTTGCATGAATACCAAGCCAAACAGCTGTTTGCAGAATTCGGTTTGCCTGTACCAGAAGGTTTCGCGTGTGATACAGCTCAAGAAGCTTTTGAAGCTGCCGGCCGCATCAGTACAGCGAAGAAAGTCGTTAAGTGCCAGGTACACGCTGGTGGTCGCGGTAAAGCGGGCGGCGTTGAACTGCATGACACAAAAGAAGGCGTAAAAGAATTTGCACAAAAGTGGCTGGGTAAAAACCTTGTTACTTACCAAACAGACGCTAACGGTCAGCCAGTAACAAAAATCCTAGTTGAAGAAGCATCGAACATTGCTAACGAGCTGTACCTAGGTGCCGTTGTTGACCGTGCTAGTCGTAAAATTGTATTCATGGCGTCTACTGAAGGCGGCGTGGACATCGAGAAAATTGCTGAAGAAACACCTGAGTTGATTCATAAAGCGGCAATCGACCCATTGGTTGGTCCTCAAGCTTACCAAGGTCGTGAGCTTGCGTTCAAACTTGGTCTAGCGGGAGATCAAATCAAGCAGTTTGTTAAGATCTTCATGGGTCTTGGCACTATGTTCTCTCAGTACGATTTGGCTCTTCTAGAAATTAACCCACTTGTTGTGACAGGTGAAGGTAACCTTCTATGTCTTGACGGTAAAATCAACATCGATTCAAACGCGATGTACCGTCAGCCTAAGCTTCGTGAAATGCACGATCCATCTCAAGAAGATGAGCGTGAAGCACACGCTGCACAGTGGGAACTAAACTACGTAGCACTGGATGGTAACGTTGGCTGTATGGTTAACGGTGCAGGTCTTGCGATGGGTACGATGGACATCGTAAACCTGCATGGCGGTAAGCCAGCTAACTTCCTAGATGTAGGTGGCGGCGCAACAAAAGAGCGCGTAGCAGAAGCATTCAAGATCATCCTGTCTGATGACAATGTTAAAGCAGTACTCGTAAACATCTTCGGTGGTATCGTTCGTTGTGACATGATTGCTGAAGGTATTATCGGTGCGGTTAAAGAAGTTGGCGTAACAGTGCCTGTTGTTGTTCGTTTAGAAGGTACTAACGCAGACTTAGGTCGCGAAGTTCTTGCTAATTCTGATGTTGATATCATTGCTGCTGAGTCGCTAACAGATGCTGCTCAGAAAGTTGTAGCTGCTGCGGAGGCGAAATAATGTCTGTACTAATTAACAAAGACACTAAAGTAATCTGTCAGGGCTTCACTGGTGGTCAAGGTACTTTCCACTCTGAGCAAGCGATCGCTTACGGTACGCAAATGGTTGGTGGTGTTTCTCCTGGTAAAGGTGGTCAAACTCACTTAGGTCAACCAGTATTCAATACTGTTCGTGAAGCAGTAGAAGCGACTGGCGCAACAGCGACAGTAATCTACGTTCCAGCACCATTCTGTAAAGATGCGATTCTAGAAGCTATCGATGCAGGTATTGAGCTCATCGTTACTATCACAGAAGGCATTCCAACTACGGATATGATTGATGTGAAAGTGAAGCTAGAAGAAACTGGCGTTCGCATGATCGGTCCTAACTGCCCAGGCGTTATTACTCCTGACGAGTGTAAGATTGGTATCATGCCTGGTCACATCCACAAGAAAGGTAAAGTGGGTATCGTATCGCGTTCAGGTACATTGACTTACGAAGCCGTTAAGCAAACAACTGACGAAGGCTTTGGTCAATCTACTTGTGTTGGTATTGGTGGTGACCCAATCCCTGGTTCAAACTTCATTGATATTCTGAAGTTGTTCCAAGAAGACCCAGAAACAGAAGCTATCGTTATGATCGGTGAGATCGGCGGAACAGCGGAAGAAGAAGCAGCAGCGTACATCAAAGAGAACGTAACTAAGCCTGTAGTTTCTTACATCGCTGGTGTTACGGCTCCTCCTGGTAAGCGTATGGGTCACGCTGGTGCAATCATCTCTGGCGGTAAAGGTACTGCGGAAGACAAATTTGCAGCACTAGAAGCGGCTGGCGTTAAGACGACTAAGTCTCTGGCTGAAATCGGTAAAGCACTTCGTGAAGTGACTGGCTGGTAAGAAAGTTCAGTGAATACAAAAAACCGGAGCTTAGAAGCTCCGGTTTTTTTATGTCTTTTTTAATTGTGATTTCTAATCACCATCAAAATGGGATTTTAAGCGACTTTAGGATTTGCGCCGCGTCTAGGTTATCTAACCCATCAACATTGACGGTGTTGCTTCCTAGCAACCCGTATCGCTCTATCGAGGTATGAGTATAAAGACCAACACAGTTTGCTCCAGCGGCATCCGCCAAATGCAAAGGACCGGTATCGCAACAAATAAACCCATCCATTTGTTTGAGCACGGCAGCAAGTACTCGCATATCTTTTGATTGATAAGTTTGTGTTTCAGCGTTGAGTGGGGCTGGGATGTCAGGGCTCAATATTTCGATCCAATTGATTTGCTTGCCCGTCACTTCATCAAATTGAGTGAGCACGGTTTCCCAGGTGGTTTCATCAAGTTGCTTTTCTCCGCGTGCTCCACGGAAGTAAGCCAATGTGATGTGTTCCTTTCCTTTTCGCAACTGCTGAGAAATTTGTTGTGCATTCTCTGTTTCTTGCTGAGAAAACGCCATTGTGTGGTCGTATTCAGGATCAAGCTTGATTCCCATGCCTTTTAAAATATCTAAACTTTCTAGCGCTGCGTGGGGATGTCTCACAGGCAGCGGTGATGAGTGAGGGGCTGCAGGTAGCCTGTCTTTCGCGTACTCAGATACCTTATTACGAGCGTCTAGCATTGATGACATCATGCTATCAGTGACAGAAGAGTAGGGGACAAGAACCAAGTCATAGGTATTTTTCCTTAAACGGAAAATACATTGCAGCCAGCTTACTATCTGTTTGAAAGAGAAGCTGGAGTAATCGAATTTCCCTAGCCCCATATTTTGAAAAAACTGCCCTTGCCACGGTTCGCGCAGTAGCAAATCTATTTTGGCATCGGGATATTGCTTTCTAAGTTCTCGAATGAAAGGCAACATAAAAAACATATTTCCGATACGCTTATTGTTACGAATCAGTAAGATATGCTTCACATCTTCGTTATCTAAAAGCTTAGGTTCCAGCGACTTGTTATTACTGAGTAACTTGTACAGTAATATTTCAGAAGATCCCATTTTGTCACGACGGTAGCTGTCAAACCGACGCAGTGCATTTCGTATTGTCATAAATTATTTTTGATTCTCGTTTGGCTACTGTCGCGCACAGAAGTGAGGGACTTTAACAAGCATTTTTCAGCAGATCCAGCAGCAGTTTTGATGACAAAAGTACAATACACTGACTGAATTAATGGTAATCTAGCGCAAAAATTTTCACGAAACTCTTATGACTGTCATTAAAGATAAGAAAAGTATCGAACAATTTAAGCGATTACTTCCCTACATCAGCGTTTATAAGCTGGCGATAGGCGGAGCGATAGTGGCATTGGCGATTAACGCCTTAAGTGACATCTATATGCTCTCTTTGCTTAAGCCTATCTTGGACGAAGGCTTTGGTGACCTAGAATCTAATTATCTACAGATACTCCCGTTTATCATATTGGGAACCGCACTTTTACGTGGTTGCAGCGGGTTTGTTTATGGTTATTTACTCAGTTGGGTTTCAAGCAACATTGTCATGAAGTTGCGTCGAGAGCTTTTCAATCACCTAATGAAAATGCCCGTTTCTTATTTCAGTAAAGAATCCACTGGCACCTTACTTTCCAAAATTACTTACGATACAGAGCAAGTTGCTGGGGCGACCAGTAGCACCTTAATCACCCTTGTGCGCGAAATTGTGACTATTTTTGGTCTACTTGCTTTGATGTTCTGGACCAGTTGGCAACTCTCTTCTGTTCTTCTTATTGTTTGCCCTGTTATAGGCATATTAATCAGTGTCATTTCTAAGCGCCTGAAAAAAGTCAGCCACAATATTCAAAATGAAATGGGAAACTTAGCAACAAGCTCTGAGCAAATGCTGAAAGGGCACAAAGAAGTGTTAAGTTTTGGCGGGCAGAAAAAAGAAGTTTGCCGTTTTGAAGGTGTCACAAATCAAGTTCGCCAGCAAAACATGAAATTGATCGTGGCGCAGCAAGTGTCTAGCCCCGTCATTCAAACTATTGCCTCGTTCGCATTAGTAGCTGTGTTGTATATTGCGAGTATGGACAACATTCATGACCAGCTTTCTGCGGGCACATTTACCGTTGTATTTGCTTCGATGTATAGCCTTCTTCGCCCTTTGCGAGGCTTAACCAATGTGCTTTCTGAGTTTCAACGAGGTATGGCAGCGTGCGAATCTCTGTTTGAAATATTGGATAAACCTACAGAAAGCAACACAGGAAAACACACGCAAGACTCTACGGAAGGAAACATCCGTTTCGATGGTGTGAGTTTTGGTTACGAAGGTGCTGCGGGTAAAGCCTTGGATAATATCTCCATTGATATTCCGACTAACAAAATGACGGCGATAGTCGGCCGATCTGGATCGGGTAAAAGTACTTTGGTTCAGCTTCTTCCAAGGTTGTACTCGGTTGATTCCGGCTCGGTATTGCTTGATGGTGTGAACGTTGAAGATTACGAACTTTCTAACTTACGCACGCACATCAGTTCTGTGTCTCAAGATATTCATTTGTTCAGCGATAGCATAGCCAATAACATAGCGTATCCAGCGCTAGAGAACGCGAAGCGCTCCGAAATAGAGAATGCAGCTAAATTGGCTAACGCCCATGAATTTATTGTTCAGTTGCCTGAGGGCTACGATACTGAAATTGGTCAAAATGGTGTCACCCTTTCAGGAGGTCAGCGTCAGCGTCTTGCCATAGCTAGAGCGTTACTGAAGAAGTCAAAGGTTCTAATACTGGATGAAGCCACCTCCGCTCTGGATACTGAATCCGAAAGAGCAATACAGGAAGCGCTGGCTAATATTCAAAAAGAAAAGACGCTGGTTGTCATTGCGCATCGCCTATCCACGATTGAGCATGCCGACAACATTATTGTCGTTGAACAAGGGAGAGTTTCTGGTCAAGGCACTCACCAAGAGCTTTTAAACTCCGATCCTGTCTATTCAAAGCTTTATCAAAGCCTCAAATCAAAAGAACAGGAAGCGCAGGCGTAGTCTGCCTTTCTGCTGAATAAGCTAAGCGTATTGTTTAATTGAAAATACTGATTTAACAGTCAGTAGTTCGTAGTATTCCGCCGAACTACTGACTTTTCAGAATTTTAAACATTAGGTTGCTTAGCCATGCTGGAATTCTCTTCGAATACGCCTGAACTCGCCCTTGAAGTATCAAGTGAGCAAACAAAAGAAATCCGTATCGAAGACTTCTTCAACGGCCAAACCGATGTGTCTTGCCTCGCCATGATCGAACATGCGCTGCAACACGATTACGAATACTTCCTTCGCAAAACACCTGCGGCTGATGTGTCAGAAAAACGGATTTCATTTGAAGTATCAGACTCCCCTCAAACAGCCGAAGGTTTTTGCGATTTTATCCAGGGCCTGCTTGCTTGCAGTGCCCCTGTTTTTTCCCCAGATTTTATTGGTCATATGACCTCAGCGCTGCCCAAACATATTTTACCCATGGCAAAAATCTTAGCGGCTACGAATCAAAATGTCGTTAAGGTTGAAACATCCAATGTGTTTACTCAGCTAGAAAAAGACGTCATTGCGTTCTTTCATTCTCAGTGCTTTTCTCTGACCAAGAACATCAATTCGCTCAGCTCAGATGCTTTGAGTTCCGATGTAAGCCTTGGACATTTTTGCTCAGGAGGAACGGTCGCTAACCTGTCTTCACTATGGGTCGCCAGAAATCGAGCTCTTAACGCTGATGTTGGGGAAATAGGGCTTATGAAAGCGCTTAAACAGAGCCCTTATGATGACTTGGCAATTCTGGTTTCAGGTGCTGGGCATTATTCCTTAAAAAAAGCCGCTGACTTATTAGGGCTAGGGAAGAGTAACCTAGTCGTTGTCGATACCGACTCCGCGCAACGAATGTGTATAACGGATCTGCGATCGAAAATTTCAATTCTAAAACGAAAAAACGTAAAAATAATGGCGATTGTTGGGGTCGCTGGTACTACTGAAACAGGGGCAATTGATCCGCTTGAAGAGTTAGGCGAGATCGCCAATCAGGAAGACTGTCATTTTCACGTCGATGCTGCGTGGGGTGGAGCCAGCTTGTTGTCAAACAGGCAAAGACATCTGTTTGCAGGAATTGAATTGGCTGATTCGGTCACAATAGACGCGCATAAGCAGCTCTATGTTCCCATGGGTGCAGGCATGGTGTTATTCAAAAGCCCATTAGCGACGCAATCTATATCTCACCATGCTAACTATATTATTCGAAAAGGCTCCAATGATTTGGGAGCACATACGGTAGAAGGTTCTCGAGGTGCAGTCGCAGCGCTAGTGGCTTCAAATTTAGCAATGATGGGAAAACAGGGAATAGCAAAGCTGGTGGATGGAAGTATTCATTTAGCGCACCAGTTTGCTCGTAAAGTTAAAAAAAATACCAATTTTGAACTCACTAGCACTCCAACACTTTGCATTTTTACTTACCGGTATGCACCCAAAAGTCTTTTAGCCCTTATTGAGCGCCTTGAAGTGAGTGAAAGGGGCGTAGCTTACCAATTGCTCGATCGTTTAAATCAGCACATTCAAGAAACCCAAAGGGATACTGGTAAAGGCTTTGTCTCTCGAACCAAACTTCGCGTTAATCAAGGAAAAACGTTGGAAGGAACGGTATTTCGAGTGGTGTTGGCAAATCCTCTAACCTGTATTGAACATTTAGACGCTATTTTGTACGAGCAAGAACGGATTGCATCAGAAAGTGCAGAACTCGCTGACCTTAATCATTTTGTCCATTTAACTACTGATGGTCAGAACCCCCTAAATACTCGGCATAAATAGAAGAACTTCATAATGAGAAAGCACATTTTCCAAGCGATGCTAGAGTCAGCAGATGCGCCTGCTCTTTGGGTTGCTAATCAATATTACACTTACCGAGAGCTGGTAGAAAAAGCCCACTCTGTGAGTGAAAGTTGCCGTCACTACACCTCTGAAAAAGTGGCGGTTCTTGCTCACCGTAGCCTGTTTGCCTATGCAAGTGTTATGGGGTGTTATTTTTCGGGTCTTACTTGGATTCCGATGAACAATAAAAAATCTCCAGCGCAATTGACTGAGATAATGTTGGACACCGAAACGCAAGTAATAGCGTGCGATGTTGGGCATCAGAAAATACTGAGAGAAATGCTCGATTGCACCTCTACCCGTTGGACGATCATTTTCGAGAAAGGTGTTGAAGTCGAGAAGTGGAAAAATGATTTTCCCGACCACCAATTTATTTCGGTTGATGATACTAAAGAGAAGGAAATCGCATTAAGTGAGACTAGCGGGAGCAAGCTTGCTTATATCATGCATACGTCAGGGTCAACGGGGAAGCCCAAACGCATCCCTATCTCTTATCAAAATCTTTCCAGCTATTTGGAAAACATTCAAACCGCGTTTCCATTGTCAAAGTCCGACAGAGTAGCCCAGTTTTCGGATCTCAGTTTTGACCTTTCAGTGCACGATATGTTTTCAGCCTGGATGCACGGCGCGTGTTTGTATTGTATCCCTGAAATTCTTAAAACCAATCCGATTCAATTTATTCGTCACTATCAACTTACAGCCTGGTTATCAGTTCCTTCTGTGATTGATTTGTCACTTCAACGTGATGAATTAGCGCCTGATTCTTTGCCTTCTTTGAAACTGAGTATTTTTTGTGGGCAAGCATTAGCGACAGATCTTGCCGATAAGTGGCAGCAAGCGACGGGGCAAAAAGTGGTGAATATTTATGGACCCACAGAGTGCACCGTGACCGTGACAGCGCACACTTATCAAGCTGAAGTCGATAGGCATAGGACTTCCGTACCTGTAGGGCTTCCTTTTAGAAAGAATTCATTAGCCATCATTGATTCAGATAACCAGCCGCAGTTAATTGACCAGTTTCACGAAGAACTAAAAGGCGAGCTTTATATCAAAGGGGTACAGCTGGCTGGAAAGTATTGGAACGATGAAGAAAATACTCAGCGAGCTTACTTCCACGATAACGAAGGTACGCTTTGGTATAAAACAGGCGATCTAGTGGAATGGCGTGAAGGGGTATTACACCACCTTGACCGTAACGATCATCAAGTAAAAATTGCTGGGCATCGGGTCGAGCTTGGAGAAATTGAAACGGTAGCTCGAAAGGTAAGCCATCTATCAACTGTTGCAGCGGTGCCTTGGCCGTTAAGCCGAGCCGGATATGCCAATGGTGTCGTCGTGTTTTTCCAATCGGATTACGAATTGGATGAACCTGAGATCATAAAACAGTTTTCCAACTACCTGCCAAGGGCTATTTCGCCAAAACAAATCTTTGCGTTGAAAAACATGCCAAGAAACATTAATGGCAAGACTGATATAAACGCACTTTATGAACAACTAGAGAGACTAAGCGAATGCAAATAGAGAGCTTTATTAATGCCTATATTTCTAAGTTAGTGGCTCCGGGCACTCTTGTTGCTGAACATGATTCATTCTTCGATTACGTTGATTCGTTTTCCTTTATAGACCTGATTACCAACGTTGAAAGTGAGTTTGGGCTGTCAATGGATCTTATGTCTGTGGACTTTGATCTTAGCGCAACGATTCGTCAGGTATTGGATTGGTTTAATCTGCATGACAGTTAAGACTTTTGATAACACTAAGAAGAATAAAGGAATAAATGCAGCAAGCGACAATGTTGCAAAAGATAAAGCAAAACACGAGAAAGTTGCTCGCCGAACTCGTGCTTTTATCCGAACCCCTTTCTTCTTCAAAAAGACAATGGCAAGTCTACTCGCTCCGGTTTTGCATGTAGGTCGATTTAAAACCGCAGATAAAGGACTGCGTCGCGTATTTCCGCAAAGTGATGTCAATTGGCGAAAGCAGATATCAAAAGCCTCCGCTAAACAAACATTGATGAACTTGATGGGAGTTTGTCATCTCAATGCTCACATTTTCGAATCTGATGATGGACTTAAAAGCATTGTCGAGGAAGCTAAGCAAGGTAAGGGCGGTGTCATCCTATGCCTACATACCGGAATTTATGATGCAGTAACTTGGTATCTGAATAAGAAAGGTGTACCAACCGAAACGATTTTTGGTGCTGGTAAAGATGGAAAAAGAGAAACTGAAAATACGATCATCGAGACGGCAGCTGAAGAATTAGAGATTCCTTTTGTCGAGCGAGGCAGTAACAGCATCCTCGGGTTAGTCAGAGCCATTTCAGAAGGGCGTTGGGTCGTGTTTCACATGGATCTGCGTGCCGATGGCGTTAACACGCAGTTTTTTGGTTTTGATACTCAGGTTCCAACCACTCCATTCTTTATTGCGCAAAAGCTGGGTTGTTCAGCCTACCTTCATCACACTTTGTCAGGTAAGCAAAAGCAATCTCTGTTTTTTAATAAATTGCCTCAGAGAGAGGATTTATTTGGGAAAGCGAGAATGGAGGCGGAAGCCAAAACGACAATGGAATACCTAGAGCAAGTTATTCGAAAGAACCCAACGCAATGGATATGGCATTACAATCGTTGGAAGTAATTGTTCTTATAGCTAGATTAGAAAACTAAAACAGGGAAGCGAGGCTTCCCTGTTTTGATCTTGAATCGTGATTAAAGTTTCTTTGTAACAATCGCTTAGTGCGTTACTTTCTTGAATTGAGCCAATATAAAAATAATGGCGGCACTGATCACTACGGAAGGTCCGGCTGGCGTGTCCAGATTCCATGAAAATGATAGGCCAGATAATACTGCCGCAACGCCAAACAGCGAAGATAGAATCGCCATTTGTTCTGGTGTACGCGAAAATCTGCGTGCAGCGGCAGCAGGGATAATCATAAGTGAGGTGATCAAAAGTGCTCCAACGAACTTCATTCCTACCGCGATGACAACACCAACCAGCAACATCAAAACAAGGCGCATAAAGTCAGTATTAATCCCTTCTATACTCGCGAGTTCTTCATTGACGCTGCTTGATAGTAGAGGGTGCCAAAAATACATTAGCGCTGCGATAATGAAAGCTCCACCAGCAAATATGAAGGTTAAATCTTGTGGAGAAACCGCAAGTAGATCGCCGAACAAATACCCCATTAGATCAACACGTACGTTATCGAAAAAGCTGATTGCCACCAATCCCAGTGAAAGCGAGCTATGCGCCAAAATACCGAGTAACGTGTCAGTTGCGACAACTTCTTGTTTTTGAAGCGTGACTAAAATGGCTGCAAGCGCAATACAGCAAATAACCAATGCCAGATAGATATTGATATCCAACAAAAAGCCCAAAGACAGACCCAATAACGAAGCGTGCGCTAGGGTATCGCCGAAGTACGCCATCTTACGCCAGACGACAAAAGACCCTAATGGACCTGCAATCAGTGCGATAGCAATACCAGCGAGAATAGAGGGGAGAAGAAACTCAATCATGTTTGTGACCGTGTTGAATATGTTGACATGCATCAGCGTCTCCGGCGACGGGATCGCCAGAAAGGTCATGATGGTGATGATGATCGTGTTGATAAAAAGCCAATGACTCTCGGCTACGGTGACCAAACAGCGCAATGTAAGATGGGTGTTCGCTAACGGCAGCAGGTGTACCTGAGCAGCATACGTGGTGATGCAAGCAAACCACATGGTCGGTCTTGGCCATGACAAGGTGTAGGTCATGCGACACCATCAATACAGCACAGTTAAATCGGTGTCTCAAATGGTCGATTAAGTTATAAAGGTCTATTTGACCTTGCACATCAACACCTTGTGCTGGTTCATCCAAAACAAGCAGCTCGGGTCTTTGAAGCAATGCTCTTGCTAACAAAACACGCTGATTTTCACCACCAGACAGCCGATGCATATTGTTATTCAGCAAATGGGAAGCGCCAACCAGTTTTAAGGCTTCTAGCCGCTCTTGTTTGCTGTATTTCCCAGCAAGTTTTAGAAATCGCTCAACGCTAAGAGGAAGGGTGTCATTTAACCTGAGTTTTTGCGGAACGTACCCTATTTTAGGTTTGCCAGTAAATGATAATGTGCCATCAAAACGCTTGTTGAGTCCAAGCAACACTTTTACTAATGTTGATTTCCCCGCTCCATTAGGACCAATTAATGTCGTAATTTGACCTTTGTGTAGGTCTAGATTGATGTTGTCGAGAACGGGCTTATCACCAAATTGTACCCGTATAGATTTGAGTGAAGCGAGGAGAGTCATTATAAACCGCTATTGCATTACTGATGTGTTATAAAGTAACATTTACCCCCATTTACGCCAAGTACTGAATACTCAGAGGATAAAATGCCACGTTTTGGTCATGTATTTTTGTTGTTAGGGTTGATGCCTTCTATCGCCAGCGCAGCTAACGTTTTAAGCTCCATAAAACCTGTTCAACTCATTACCAATGAAATTACCGAGGGAGTATCCACCTCAGACGTTCTGCTGTCTACAAATACTTCTCCTCATGACTATGCTTTGAAGCCATCTGACATTAAAAAGATCAGAAAAGCCGATCTAGTGGTTTGGATCGGTGAAGACATGGAAACTTTTCTGACTGGTGTAATGGAAAGTCATTCTGGTGCTTTCGCCCTTCAACAACAACCTGAAGTTAAGTTACGAAAATATGGTGATTGTGGATGCGATAAAGATGAAGCGCATCACAATGAAGAAAAGCATCATGATCATGATGACCATAAGGGGCACGACCACCATGAAGGTCACGATCATCATAAAGGACATGACGGACACGAAGGGCATAACCATGGTGCCTATGATACGCATTTTTGGTTAGGTCCTGATCAAGCTCTTCAAGCCGCTACCACCATTGCAAACAAGTTATCTGAGATTGATCCAAGCAATGCAAAACGCTACCAAGATAATTTGGTTGCGTTTGAAGTTAACTTAAATAAAACAAACGCAGAGATAGAAGCTAAATTATCTTCTGTTCGCCACAACGGCTATTTTGTCTTCCATGATGCATACGGTTACTTCGAAAATCATTTTAAATTGAACAATTTAGGTCATTTTACTGTTAGCCCAGAGCGAAAGCCTGGAGCAAAAACCTTAAACAAAATACGTAAAAAGCTTGAATCTAAAGATGCATATTGCGTATTCTCTGAGCCTCAATTTACCCCAGCTGTAGTGACCTCCGTAACGCGTGGGACAGGTGTGAATAAAGGCGAACTTGATCCACTTGCGGTGAATATCAAAGTGCAGTCTGGGGCGTATTTCGACTTTTTAAAGTCATTAGGCTCCCAATTCGCTAGCTGTTTATCTGAATGAAAAATATAAATGTCGCTGCCAAACACTGGCAGCGATTACCTAAAAAACACAAACTTACTATTCTGAGCCTAACGATATTAACCATCGGTGTATCATTTTGGCGTCCAAACCCCGTTTCGATTTCATCACAATCTGCCGCAACGCCTACTGAACGAGTTGAAATTGATCTTGAAAGTGAACAAACCATAGCGCTTTCAGATCAAAACAGCGAACCTCTTGGTGCTCAAATTGATTCTAACGCCCCAGAGTTTTCTGCCCCTAAAGACGAACTTGAAGAAGAGTTGGCGAATGCAATAGAGCCGAGTCATTCACATGTCGTCGCGAAAGGGGAGCTGCTTAGCACGGTCTTCGAGCAGTACGGTCTGAAACTAAATGACATGTACGCGCTAATTAATACAAATAAGGCTGCTGAACGGCTTCGCCCCGGAATGACGTTAACATGGACGTTAGACACGGATGGTCAGTTAGATGAGCTACGTATTGATCGCAATGCCAAAGAGTATGATCTTTATACGCTTGGCGAATCAGGGTATCAATATCAAAGATTGGAAAACTCCGGAGAATTGAAACCTGTTGTGGTTACAGGGCGAATATCCGGAAGCTTTTATCAGTCGGCATTGAATGCCGGGTTGTCACCGGGGCAAATCACGACCATTGTTAAATCGATGCAGTGGAAGTTTGATTTTGGGCGCTTAGCGCGTAGAGGTGACAAATTCGCTGTTCAGATCGAGCAAGAATTTATCGATGGCAAAGCGGTAGGCAGAGGTGATGTTAAAGCTTTGCTGTACGTGAATAGAGGAAAAGAATACACCGCTGTTAAATTTGATGATAATCGTTTTTACGACAAGTCTGGTCAAAGCTTAGAGCAGGCATTTGATCGTTTGCCAACCAATAAGCGATATCGAGTCAGTTCTCGTTTCAATCCTCATAGAAAGCACCCAGTTACGGGACGTATTTCTCCCCACAATGGAACCGATTTTGCCACGCCAACGGGCACACCTATTTATTCGACGGGCGATGGCAAAGTGGTGAAAGCACGTCGCCATCCTTTAGCGGGCAATTATGTGGTTATTAAACATGGTCGAGAGTACGTAACAAGGTACCTGCACTTACACCGAATTCTGGTAAAAGTGGGGGATACGGTCACTCGTGGTCAAAAAATCGCTTTAAGTGGAAATACGGGGCGCTCTACAGGTCCTCATCTCCATTATGAGTTGATCAAAAATTCACGCCCAGTGGATGCAATGAAGGTGCAACTACCTAAAGCATCGGATGTACCTAAGTCTAAGTTACCGGAATTTAAAGAAAATGCTGGTAGTGTCATACAAATTTTACGTGATCAGATCTAGATAAATGAAAGGTGTAGTGAGCTGCACCTTTTTTATTCATCATAATTCGTATAACGTATCAAGTTACTCAAAATTACCAGTATCTCAAATTGGTGATGGCGGTTTTCCGGCTTAGAGAAAGGGAAGGATTTGATTACGCGATCCGTACTCATATTAATATTGCTTGTCGTTAGTCAAAGCTTACGAGCTCACGAGAGCAATTCCATTTTCTACCCCTTGCCATTTCAGATGCAAGGGCAGTCTCTTACCGCAAAAAATCTGATATCGGGTCCAGATGGTGGGCTTTGGATTCATGATATTCATGGGCAGCTGAGGTTTTTTGACGGTCAGCATATTCTTCCCCGATCTGGCAGTGTCTTTGAGCGCAAGCTCTCTCAGGTCGCCTACAGTCGGCAGTATTTCTGGTTCTCAGAAAACAATAAAATATTCCGGTTTAAGCCTAACTTCCCACAAGAACTCGTTACTTCTCTTCCTGCTAATCGCCGAATACTGAAGCTTGGCGTGAGTAATAAATTTGTATGGGCTGCAACCGCCGAAAACTTCTACACATTAGATTTGGATGATAACTCAGTGAATGAGTATCCCCTTTCATTTGTTTACCAAAGTAATAGTCAGAAGCGAGTGATAGTCAATGACGCGAAATATGTTTCTGACCGATGGATTTTGGGAACGACCTCTGGCGTTTACTTTAATCAAGGTAAGAAGTTCTATCATATCCGCGCGTCTGGAAGGCACCATATTGAGTCTCTCCACTTTTCTCAAAAACGCAGGGAGCTCATCGTTGGCTCTCTTCAAGGCGCTAGAATCATTACCATTGATAATGAATCGCGAACTTTTAAAGTGATTGGTAGTTCTCACGTATTGGCGATTGAAGAAACGGATACGTCTTACTGGTTAGGTACTGAAAATGGGATATACATTTACCACTTCCTTACCGGTGAAACTGACCATATTTCATCTAACTATCAAGATGATTATGCACTGCCCGGTGATCATGTGTACGACTTATACAATGACGGGCAAGGTGGCGTTTGGGTGGCGACGAACAAAGGGATAAATTATTACTCTCTTTACAGCCGATTGTTTGAACGCGTGCGTTTTGGTACTTCTTCCCAACATTTAGGATTGGGTAATATTAAGCAAGTATTCACATCTTCGGACGGAGCGCATTGGATCGGAACCGATCAAGGATTTTATCTTCTAAACCCGAAGAATATGCATTACCCCAAGCGGTTGCTTGAGGGATGTGTGAATGATTTGGTGCAACAAGGAAAATTCTTGTGGTTGGCAATGTCCGATGGGTTAAGAAAGTTCAATCTAGAGACGCTAGCGCTTGAAAACGAGATGCTACCTAGCCAACTAAATCAAAGAGTGATTAATCGAGTCACTATTGATAAAAGCGGCATGCTTTGGGTGGCGACGGCAGAAGGTCTGATTCGCTACCAACCCGACAGCAAAGTAACGGAGAATTTTGGATTTGATTGGGTAGCCAAACAATACTTCCCAACACAAATCACTCACCTTTATACGTCTTCTACTGGAACCGTTTGGATAGGGACAGACCATGGTCTTTATTACTATGCCAATGGGCGCCTACAGTTTGAACGAAGTGGTGAAACATTACTGGCGAGAACTGTCGATATGTCTGAAACTGTTGGTGGTAAAACATGGCGAATCAGCAACAGAGGATTAAGTCTTTATAACCCTGAGACTCTTGTTCAGCGAATTGTACCGTTGTTTGAAGCGGATATTAAACCGCTGTGCAGTGTTTCCACGGCGAATGGTATGTGGTTGTCTACATCCAAGGGGCTCAGTTTTTATTCCAATGAAGGGCAACTTCTTCATCATTATGGGGCCCCTTTTGGATTGATAAATAATGAATTTTTACCAGATGTATGTTCGGTTGCTCCCAATGGTGACCACCTAATATTTGGTTCCAAACTCGGAATTATAATGACATCAGAAAAGGCGCTGAAAGCGACACAATTGCCTCTGAGTCGAGTTAAATTTGGTCAGGTCCTTTTGGACAGAAAGCCTTTCGAATTTGCGCCTGATAGCAGCAAGCAATACCAAGTTCCACACGGGAAAAACCTTTCATTCGTTGTAGGTGTATTACCTGATTTTGATGTTTGGAGCTTGGAATATCGGCTTTTAGGAAGCCGGAATGAAAACTGGATATCTCTTCAAGGCTCGCAATTAACCTTTGATTATCTATTACCTGGTGAATACGAGCTTGAAGTTCGCACATCTTCACAGTCTGAGCTTGAAGTTGAAGGCTCCAGTTTTTCTTTCATTATTTCAACGCCTTGGTACATGTCCGGTTGGTTTATCGCCTACGTCATTTTATGTTTAATTGTCTTTGCAGGGTTAATTGTATTGTGGCGTTCACGTCAAATACGTCGAATTAACAAAGCGCTGAGAGATAAAGTTGAACTGAGAACAAGTCAGCTAAAACACCAAAGTGATATGTTGGTAAACAGTAATAAGCTTTTGAAAAGGCAGATTAATATTCGCCAAACTTACATTGATAGCCTTGCCGGTAAGACGAAAGTTGTTTTTGAAGATATATGCCAGTCTGGAGCTGAACCTGGCCAATTCAAGAAAGCGTTTTACCTTTTGCAACAGATCGTTGATCTCAGTGTTAAATCTCAGGGAGAGACCAGAGCAAGCCATGACCTTAATTCAGTGTGTGACGCAGTGGTTGCGCATTGGGAGCAAGAATTGGCGAAACAAGGTGTTCAACTCAACGTGTATCATTCTCCAGCTGCAATTTCAGTTTATGTGGAACAATTTAATTTAGACTATGTACTCCACGGAATGTTGGCAAACGTTTCGAGAAGAAGTAGGCGAGGCGATCAAATTGAATTGGTTGTAGTTAACCAAGATGAGCAATGTGGGTTCAGAATTCAAGATACGGGCAATCCAATTTCTCAGCAGGAAGTGTTGGGTTACAACTCCTTTAATCACAAGTACAGTGGCGAAGAGTGGAGTGCGTTAACCGATACAAGCTTACAGGGCTTACGTCGATACGTTGAATATGGTGGCGGTGAGTGTTTCTTTAGGAAAAAAGAGAACAACGCTAACATCATTGACGCCTTTTGGTCGAATGCGCCGGTGGAAGAGCTCGACATACCCATTGGAAGAAGATTTAACGCGTCAACTAAAGAAGAAATAGTTGTTTCGGAAGAACAAGTTCCGCTTACTGAAGAAGAGCAATGGTTATCAAGAGTCTTTGAGATAGTGGATACTCACTATCACGACCCCGACTTTGGTACAGCACCGATGGCGAAAATGATTTATACATCGGAGCGAAGTTTGCAGCGTAAGTTTAAATCTCAAACAGGAAAGACATTTAAAGAGTACCTTAACGAAATTCGATTAGAGAAAGCCTGTCAGCGGCTAATCGGCGGCGAAAAAGTATCTGACGTTGCTCATGAGACAGGCTTTAATGACCCTTCCTATTTCAGTCAGCGATTTAAACACCATTACGGTATTTCACCCTCCAAATTTATTGAAGCTAATCAAGGTGTTTGATGGTGTGCTCCTCCGCCTTTTAAAATTAGACCTTCGAACCTTTTAACACACTGAAAAAGCTATCTATTAGGGCATTATTTCATTTGCATTCAAATTGCATCCGTTTCTATTCTTGCGTCTATCTACTCTCACTTAACGTTACAAAGGGCTTCTGTGTTTGCTGAATAAAAGGGGTATCTATTACGCTCATCATGCTCTGCAAGCGTTGTATTGGCTTCAAAGGGGGGAGCTCTGTTACCTATGTCTAGCCCAATCCCTATTCTTTGGTAGAGAAGTCGCTGAACCAAGCACTTTGAGGTTATTCGGGTATAACTAACTGAAATATAAATGAGATAAAGAATGGCTACTATAGGTAAAGCAAAAGTAAAGTCGCGAGAATGCAGTAATTTGATTGCTGATGTTTTTAGGGGAATTGAAAAAGGAAGAAAAAAAATATCGTGGTATAGCCGGGGGGACTATACCACGGGTGTCAATGACACCTTCGCTTGCTGCCGGAGTGATATAGCTAAGCTATATCACCTCTGGAATTCTTATCTAAGGCAGTGCCTTTCGATGGAGTAACTATAGCCTCGCTCCACTTAATTTCTTTATTGAATTAACGACACATTTACATAAGAAATCCGACAACCTATCTAATCATGGTTTAAGTGATTGTAAATTAAGGGTATTTATTTTTAGTCTCAGTAGTGAAATCTTCATATAGGTTGTTGGGGTGCTTAACTATTAATCAAAGTTTTGGTTTTTTTAACGATATTGACGGAGTGTAAAGTGACGTTTTTGACGTTGTTTTATGGGTGGAAACAGTAAAAACGGTAACATTGATTGAGCGCAACACTTTGTTACATCGTTCAATTATAGTTACTTATAAAAATAATAATGTTTCTCATTCAGAATGATGTCGAGGTTACACTGATGAAGCTTTCCGATATGAATATTGGCGGCACTGCGACGATTGCAGGTTTGGGCGAATTGAGCCAAGAACTCAATAAAAAATTGATGGTTATGGGTATGTTGCCCAAAACCCATATAAAACTGGTTAGAAAAGCTCCGATGGGGGACCCACTTCAGGTAGAAATTAGAGGGGTTGTTATTGCTATTAGAGATAGTCTCGCACGTCAAATTGAAGTGGAGTCCATCTAATGCAATATGACATCCTAACCGTTGGTAACCCCAATTGCGGAAAAACCACCTTATTCAATGCTCTTACTGGAGCGAAACAGCAGGTAGGCAACTGGGCGGGTGTTACGGTTGAGAAAAAGACTGGGCATTTTACGCATTCTGGTGACGACTTTTCACTGACTGATCTACCAGGAATCTATGCGCTAGATAGTGCTCATGATGCAAACAGCATAGACGAATCGATAGCCTCTAGAGCTGCTTTGACGCATCCTACGGATCTTATCATTAATGTTGTCGACGCAACTTGCCTCGAAAGAAGCTTGTATATGACATTGCAACTGCGAGAGCTGGGTAGACCCATGATCGTGGTGGTCAATAAAATGGATGCACTTACTCGCAAGCGACAAACATTAGATATAAAGAGGCTGGAAGAGGGACTTGGGTGCCCTGTTTATGCGCTTTCGTCTAACAACCGACAACAAGTTCAAAGCTTCAAAGAAGATTTGCACAAAACCTTAGTGAAAGGGATTCCAGAAGAGCGCTTTTCTTTAGAGTACAGTCAGGATGTTGAGCAAGAAATCGACGCTTTACTTCCTCTGTGGTCAACGGAGCGTGGATCACGAGCCAAAGCCATTCGCGCATTGGGAAATGACCCTCTGATCGTAAATAGCCTCACTGAAGAACAACGCAAGAAATTAACACACTCAGTGGATGCCATTCAGTGTGACATCGACTTACAAGTGGCTAATGTTAAATACTCGTTTTTACATGACATTTGTAAGCGTGTTAGGAAAGAGTCTGGAAAGGTGAGCCATAGCACGACCGAAACTATAGATAACCTCGTGCTCAATCGTTGGATTGGTATTCCATTCTTTTTCCTCATTATGTATTTAATGTTTATGTTCTCTATCAATATCGGCAGTGCATTTATCGATTTTTTTGATATCGGTGTTGGCACTGTTTTGGTCGACGGCGGTCATTATCTACTGGATGAACACCTTCCTGTTTGGTTAGTGACGTTATTGGCGGATGGCGTCGGTGGAGGTATTCAAACGGTTGCGACCTTTATTCCCGTCATCGCTTGCCTTTATCTTTTCCTATCTTTACTTGAAAGCTCTGGTTATATGGCGAGAGCAGCATTTGTTCTTGATAAAGTCATGCAGAAAATTGGCTTACCAGGGAAAGCATTTGTTCCTCTAGTCCTAGGTTTTGGATGCAATGTCCCATCTGTTATGGCAACGAGAACACTCGACCAAGAAAGGGAGAGAAAACTTGCAGCAGCGATGGCGCCATTTATGTCTTGTGGCGCAAGGTTACCTGTTTACGCCTTGTTCGCAGCAGCATTTTTCCCAGAATCTGGTCAAAACATTGTATTTGCATTGTATTTACTGGGAATACTTGCCGCTGTAGGAACCGGCCTTATCCTAAAGCGCACACTATATTCTGGCTCAAGTGAGCATTTTGTTATGGAAATGCCGAGTTATGAATTCCCTACCTTGCAGAATGTTGTTTTGAAAACATGGCAAAAGCTGAAACGTTTTGTTTTGGGCGCGGGCAAGACGATTGTCATCGTTGTCACCATTTTGAGTTTTTTCAACTCACTAGGAACAGACGGCACATTTGGAAATGAAGACAGTGAACAATCGGTATTGTCGAGTGCAGCTCAAATCGTTACGCCTATTTTTAAGCCTATTGGTGTAAGTGAAGAAAATTGGCCAGCTACCGTTGGGATCATCACAGGAATATTCGCTAAAGAGGCGGTAGTCGGGACATTAAACAACCTGTATTCGTCACCATCGGAAGAAGAACCAAGCGAGTTTGATCTATGGGGGAGTTTGGACGAGGCGGTAATGACAATCCCAGAAAACTTGTTAGGTCTTAGTTTTAGCGATCCGCTGGGTATTGAGGTCGGTGATCTTACCGATGCACAAGCCGTTGCCGAAGAGCAAGAAGTGGACAGCTCCATATTCGGTAACCTAAAAGAGTATTTCGTTACTGGAAATGCGGCTTTTGCCTATTTGATTTTCATTTTGCTGTATACCCCTTGCGTGGCGGCAATGGGTGCTTATGTTCGAGAATTTGGTCATAAGTTTGCGCGCTTTATTGCTGCGTGGACCATGTTGCTTGCCTACGGAGGAGCAACGCTCTTTTATCAGATCACGCATTTTTCCCATCACCCGATGAGCAGTACACTTTGGATTGCATTGGTCATTTCAATATTCGTATTCACTTACCTACTTTTAAAGCGCGCAGGGGATGAACAGCACACGAATACAGAGATGGTGAGCGTATGATTTTGACGGAGATAAGTGAATACATGTCCCAAAATGGTACGGTAAGTCAGTCGAAACTCGCTCGGCATTTTCACATGAGTGAAGACGGTGTTGATGCCATGCTGACGTTTTGGATGAAAAAAGGCAAAGTAACGAAGATATCTGCGAAAGGTGATCACACCGCTAGCTATTGTTGGATCTCTCGACCGGAACAAATTGCCATGAACGTCATTATCGGATAACAGGCATTAACCGTAACAATTTTATTGTTTGCTAAAAGAAAGGGGCGATACCGTTAACCAAGGATTTTTCGGTATGCTCCTTTTCTTTTGACGCAGTGTTTATTCTGAAGCGGTAGAAAAAATGTCTGACTTTGAAAGATAGTTTTGTATCAGGTTTATCATATCTAACTGCGACTTCTCATCTCTAAACTCACCAGAAGTATTTCCCCACACTGGCTTTGGCCAAACAGAATCATGTTTATATCGAGCAATGTGGTGAAGATGCAATTGTGGCACCATATTTCCAAGCGCACCGGTATTGAGTTTATCTGGGGTGAATAGCGCTTCAATCGCCTCGCAAACCAATTGAGATTCAACAAGGTATTGCTGCTGCTTAGGCATAGGTAAATGATGCAACTCGGTTAAATTATCGAATCTTGGAACAAGAATGATCCAAGGCACCGTGGCATCTTTATGTAAAAGGACGCGACATAATGGAAAGTCGCCAAGGTAACTGGTGTCTTTGTCTAGTTGAGGGTGCAGTGAAAAAGCCATAGTTATCTGTCGTTTGTTTTGAATTGCCTTTGTTATATCATATCGCGCCTAATCCTAAGATAGATTTAATGGTCGAATGAGCAATAACATCGAAAAACAGTTATATGATCCCAAGTTTCAATGGTCGTTTTTGCATCCGAAATACTGGCCAACGTGGATAGGTATTGGATTTGCCTTATTGCTCGCTTTTGTACCACATCGTCCACGCGATAAATTTGCAGCTTGGTTGTCTCGTTTCTTTTCAAAACGCAATTCAGGTGCACTGCGCCGAGCTAAAAAAAATATAGAGCTCTGCTATCCTGAAAAATCTGCCGATGAAAGACAGCAATTGCTTGAAAAAATGTATGAAGTCGCAGCGCAGTTTTTTCTTGGGTACGCAGAATTGACAGTGCGGAGCAAAAAATACAATCAGAGTCGTGGCGAAGTGTTTGGAGGAGAGCATCTTTTCCCTAGATTAGAGAATGGTGAAAAGATAATCGCGCTAGTCCCTCATTGCTGGGCAATTGACTACACTGGAATGTATTTCTCTTCCTACGGGCATGATGTGGTCATTATGATTCGACCGCAAAAAAACCCGATTGGCGACTGGCTCATGAATGTACAACGTATGCGCTACGGAGGTCGAATTGTGCCTCGTGATTCAGGCATAAAACCGTATTTACGTTCTATTAAAGAAGGCTACATGGCCTACTACTTACCCGATGAAGATCACGGTGCCGACAATTCCGTTTTTGTTCCTTTTTTTGGTACGGAAAAAGCAACATTGAAGGGGTTTGGTAAGCTGGCTAAACTGAGCCGCGCTAAGGTTGTGCCGATGATTCCAGCGTACAATGCTGAAAAAGGAAAGTTCGAGCTTTTCATTCTACCAGCGTTGGAAAACTTCCCAACGGGTGACGAAGAGCAAGATGCCAGAATGATGAACCATGCGTTAGAAGAACTTTTGCGTGACCGCCCTGAGCAATACATGTGGATTTTAAACTTACTCCGCACTCGTCCAGATGGAACGGAGTTATATTAAATTCTTTGTAAGCTGATTCAGTTTTGATTTGGTTTATAGATATTAAAAAGCCTCGCGATTGCGAGGCTTTTCTTTTTATATTCGTAAGTTACTGGTTCGCTTACATACGCTCTAACGTTTCGATTCCCAGAAGCGATAAGCCTTGCTTGATGGTTTTCGCTGTTAGTGCAGCCAGTTTCAAGCGGCTTTGCTTCACAGCTTCATCTTCAGCCACAAGGATAGGGCACGCTTCATAGAAGCTAGAGAATTGACCCGCTAATTCAAATAAGTAGCTACACATGATGTGAGGCTGACCTTCGCGAGCAACAGATTGAACGGCTTCTTCAAACTGAAGCAACTTAGCAATCAATGCTTTCTCTTTTTCTTCGGTCACTTTGATTTCGCCTTGAAGCGAATCCATCGACACACCTGCTTTTGCGAATACAGACGCGACACGAGTGTAGGCGTATTGCATGTAAGGTGCTGTGTTGCCTTCAAATGCCAACATGTTGTCCCAATCAAACACGTAGTCTGTCGTGCGGTGCTTGGACAAGTCAGCGTATTTCACTGCTGCCATGGCAACTGTATTGGCGATCTTGGTTTTCTCTTCTGGGTCTAACCCTGGGTTTTTGGATTCGATGAGCTTTTCAGCGCGCTGTTCTGCTTCGTCCAGTAGATCGGTGAGTTTCACAGACCCGCCAGCACGAGTTTTGAACGGGCGTCCATCTTTACCCAGCATCATGCCGAATGCGTGGTGCTCAAGTGAGACGTTTTCAGGGATATAACCCGCTTTACGAACAATCGTCCAAGCTTGCATAAGGTGCTGATGCTGACGTGAATCGATAAAGTAAAGTACGCGATCTGCGCCCAGTTTTTCGTAGCGATATTTCGCACAGGCAATATCTGTGGTGGTGTATAGGAAGCCGCCATCGCGCTTTTGAACGATAACGCCCATAGGTTCGCCATCTTTATTTTTGTATTCTTCTAGGAATACAACTTGAGCGCCATCATCTTCTTGCGCCAACCCTTTTTCTTTAAGGTCAGCGACAATTTCTGGCAACATGTTGTTGTACATGCTTTCGCCCATCACATCGTTCAGTGATAGCGATACATTTAAACGGTCGTAGTTGCGTTGGTTTTGAACCATAGTGATGTCGACAAGCTTTTTCCACATTTCTGCGCAGTACTCATCACCACTTTGCAGCTTAACAACGTAGTTACGTGCTTTTTCTGCGAAGGCTTCATCTTCATCGTATAGCTTTTTCGATTCACGGTAGAAGGCTTCCAGATCGGAAAGTTCCATCGACACTTCGCCCGATTCTTTTTGAACACGCTCTAGGTTGGCGATAAGCATACCGAATTGCGTTCCCCAGTCACCGATGTGATTGGCGCGAACCACTTTGTGCCCTAGGAATTCAAGCGTACGAGTCACTGCGTCGCCAATTACCGTTGAACGAATGTGGTGAACCGCCATTTCTTTTGCAACGTTTGGTGCAGAGTAATCGGTAACGATGGTTTTTTGTTCGTCTTTTGCAACACCCAAGCGCTCATCAGCTAACGCAGCATCCGCTTGCTTTGCCAAAAACGCTTCGCTTAGGAAGATGTTGATGAAACCAGGACCAGCAATTTCAGTTTTGCTTGCGATACCGTCTAGGTCTAAAACATCCAACACTTTTTGCGCAAATTCTCTAGGGTTAGTGCCTAGCTTTTTAGCTACACCCATAACACCGTTTGCTTGGTAGTCGCCAAACTGTGCCTTTGCAGATTGGCGAACGGCAGCAGGGCTTCCTGCGGGTGCGCCAGCGGCTTCTAGAGCCTGAGATACTTTGTCGTTAATAAGTGCTTGGATATTCACACGAGCTTCCTTCAATTCTAAGAATTGTTTTGATGCATTCCCGCTGTATTTAAAGTGGGGGAATGGATACTTGTTCTAGTTCACAAAATGGCGTTAATCATATCAACTTTCTTCATTGTCTAGTAGTCAGAAAAAAGCGATTTTTACTACTTTTCAGCTCGATCTTGCTAGTATGGCGAGAAAATCAGACTTTTAGTGAGAACACCATGTCGAAAGTGACGTCACACTCCGATCTTCTACCTGAAAATATGCTTCTTCAGCTGCCCGATTTTATGGCAAGAATTCAAACCCTTTCTGAGCTCATTGGAATAGATTTGTCGGGTTATCAAGCAGATCATATTGCCTTAAGAGTCAACGATGTAGAGGCGGCAACATTCGCGCACAAAAAATGGTTGGAATGGGGAGACGAGATCTCCAGTGCTCAAATTAATGGTCGACCCATTATTGTATTGGAATTTACTCAACCACTTATGGCAAACGGTTGGTCTCTGGAGTGCTTAGAATTGCCTTATCCAGCAGAAGGGAAAAGCTACCCGGTTGAATCATGGGAGCACGTGGAGTTTGTGATTCCATCTGAGGCAAAAACGGCAAATGATTATTTGGCTTTTTTAAACTCGACTTTTCCGAAATTCCAAGAAAAATCCGCTAACTTCGACGAACTAGGTATCAAAGTAAAAGTGTCCAGTCCGAAGGGAGAAGGTGAAAGGTTGCCAAACCCAACGGTAGCATTCAAATATCAGGGAGTTTGCATCAAGCTTCATCCGCACTCTTTAAAAGATGTTGTTGCATCTGAACAAGGTTAGTGCCTGTCGGAAATAAAGGTATTCTGTTAGCAATAAAAAACGGTGAGAGAATGCTCACCGTTTTTTATTTCGTTTGTTATTAGGGTCTGTTGATCTTTCGCGGTTAAATTTTGTTCGAGTTCTATGCCTTTTAATCGCGGCGCAAGGTGTGACGCCTAGTTATTCTAAGCAAATACCTTGTAACAAAGAGTAAAAGGCATAGAAGCGAACCCTTTGGGCAGCATTTGTGGCTTATTTCTACTGCGTTATCGCTTATTGATGTAGAGCGACTACACCGAAAAAGCTCTGCCTTGTATAAATCACCCACAAATTGCTGCAAAAATCATCTCGAAAGATCAACAGACCCTAGGTAATTGAGTTTTCGGTCGCCTTACAAAATCACGGTCTTATTGCCATAAACGAACACGTGATCATTGACTACTTTGTTGATCGCTTTGCTAAGTACGTTTTTCTCGACGTCCCGACCTGCTTGTGCCATATCAGAGGCACTGAAATTGTGATCGACCGGAATCACATCTTGCTTGATGATTGGTCCTTCATCTAAATCGTTCGTCACGAAGTGAGCTGTAGCCCCAATGATCTTAACACCACGATCAAACGCTTGTTGATAAGGCTTTGCGCCGATAAAGGCAGGCAAAAAGCTATGGTGGATATTGATGATTTTGTGGTGGTATTTTTCAACAAAATCTGGCGTAAGAACGCGCATATACTTGGCAAGAATTAGGTAATCTGCTTCGTAGCTATCGATCACTTCCAGCATCTTTTGCTCATGTTCTTCACGAGTTAAATCGACGTGAGAAACATGGTGGTATGGAATGTCGAACTTTTCCGTCAAATTCTGAAGAGTGTCATAGTTACCAACAACCGCAGCAATATCGATATTTAAGCTGCCATCGTAGTTTTTCATCAGAATGTCACCAAGACAGTGCGCTTCTTTAGTAACCAGAATCACTACTTTCTTCCGATCTGACCCGATAAGCCTTCTTTTTGCACCTTCAGGGAGCGCCTGATCCAAATCCAGTAATAGCGTTTCGTCATTAAAGTAACCTTCGAGCTCCGTTCGCATGAAAAAATGACCGCTAGAATTATCAACATATTCATTGTTATGAATAATATTGAGCTGATGCTTATAGCAAATATTAGTGATTTTTGAGATCAGTCCGGGAGCGTCGTTGCAGTGCGTAAGTAGCGTTTTTCGTTCCATTTTTTGGGTTACTTCCTGTAATATTTTTTTTGAATTTCGAATATATACCCAAGTGACCTCAAGATGCTTGGTTCAGCGAGAATTAATTGGCTTTCAGGTCAGGCACCGGCTTGAAGATCTAGAAGCCTAAATCAAGAGTCGGTAACGCAGCATGAAAGCCAATTAAACTCGCCCTTGGGAGCACATATTCTGTACCACTTCATCGTCAAAGAACTTGGAAAGGACCAGTCATTACGCTGCGTTCTTTTCCTTGAATTGGACCAGAATATGCTGCTCTGAATCCTGCATCTTGAGGCCACTTGGGTATACCATTTTGAGACGAGAGTGGGCTTTATAAAAAAGAAATCGCGGTGTGAGCCTCAATATGTTGTCTATAATTAATCTATTATGGCGGTGGTTTCAACAAAATAAGCACGTTCAGGAGTCTGCTGTGAAACTCGTTGAATTTTACTCCTGCATATCAGAGAGGTATTTGCTATGGATAAAGAGCTGTTGGCCCGTCGATTATATGTAGAACGAGTGACAACCCTTGTTGGCGATAATGATATAGATGAAGATCTTCTTAACCAACTCTGGGAAGAAAAAGCAACACCATCTGAAGCGGCACACGCTCTGCTTTCTGATGACACTTTCCAAGGTCCTGCTTGGTTGGAGCGATACTTACAGCGAAAGTGATAAAAGTTTAATAACTCAGTAACGTTACGTCTTGAAGGCGCAAATTTCATTTCGAGTTTGCGTCTTTGTTTTACTTGCTCATCTCCGACGAAAACTTCTCTTTCTGGAGTCGCATCTTGGGGTTGTTTGAGTATAATTCCTTCTTTGTTTTCATTCCTAGGTCAACAGACCTTAAGAGCCTATGATCGATAAAACCTTTTCCGCTAGTGGTGCGTTAGGCAAAGCCATTAAAGGGTTTCAGCCCCGACAAGCCCAGCTGGATATGGCTCGTGCCGTCGAAAAGTCGATCAAAGACCAATCTCAGCTGGTGGTCGAAGCTGGAACGGGTACGGGTAAAACCTTTGCCTATTTGGTGCCTGCACTACTCAGTGGCAAGAAAACCATCATCAGCACTGGTTCAAAAAACCTTCAAGAACAGCTTTTTCATCGTGACTTACCCTTAATGGTCGATGCCCTTGGTTATTATGGCAGTGTCGCACTGCTAAAAGGTCGATCCAATTACCTATGTTTGGATAGATTGAGTCGGCAAATGGTTGAAAGCCACAGCGTAGAAGCGGATTCAACGCTTTTGACCCAATTGGTGAAAGTTCGCAGTTGGTCTTCTGAGACTAAAAGTGGTGACTTGGGAGAATGTGATGATATCGCAGAAGATAGCCCAATTATCCCCGACATTACATCGACGAACGATAATTGCTTAGGCAAAGAGTGCCCAAGTTATCAAGACTGTTTTGTGCTTAAAGCGCGAAAGAAAGCCATGGACTCCGATGTCGTTGTTGTGAACCACCATTTATTTCTCGCCGACCTCGCGATAAAAGAAACGGGTTTTGGTGAGTTAATTCCCGAAGCAGATGTGTTTGTATTTGATGAAGCGCACCAAATCCCAGACATTGCGAGCCAATATTTCGGTTCATCTATTTCCAGCCGTCAAATTCAGGAATTGTCTAAAGACATAGAAATTGGATACCGAACTGAAGCCAAAGACATGCGCCAGTTGCAGAAAGTGGCCGATCGTCTGGTTCAGTCTGCGATGGAAATGAGGCTTGTTTTAGGAGATCCAAGTTTTCGCGGAAATTGGCGAGAGGCGATGAAGTCGCCGTCAATAGAGCGTGAGATCACACGTTTGCTTGATGTGTTGGAACTCGCCATTGAGGTGCTAAAAGTTGCGTTAGGGCGAAGCGAACTGCTGGATGCGGCTTTTGAGCGAGCGAACGCAATCAAAGCACGAATCGATCGGGTATGCGAAGTCGATATTACTGGCTACTCGTATTGGTTTGAATGTACTCCTCGTCACTTTTCATTGCACATTACCCCTTTGTCTGTCGCCGAGAAATTCCGTGAGCAAGTGGAGATGAAGCAGGGGGCGTGGATATTCACTTCAGCCACATTAGCGGTGCAAGATGACTTTAGCCACTTTACCCATCGCTTAGGTTTAGAGCCGCCACAGCAGTTCTCGCTCCCAAGCCCATTCGATTATCAACAACAAGCGCGGCTGTGTGTTCCCCGATATCTTCCGGAACCAAACAGCCCCGGGATGTCTGAAAGTTTAGCGAGAATGCTGGGACCTGTAATAGAGAAGAACGGTGGACGATGCTTTTTTCTTTGTACCTCTCACAGTATGATGCGCGACTTAGCAGAGCGATTTCGTGAGCAGCTCTCGATACCTGTACTGATGCAAGGTGAAACAACCAAGCAAAAATTATTGGCTGAATATTTAGAGCTGGGCAACGCCTTGCTGGTGGCAACGGGAGCTTTTTGGGAAGGGATCGACGTTAGAGGTGACGCATTGAGCTGTGTTATTATTGACAAACTTCCTTTTACTGCACCTGATGATCCCTTGCTCAAAGCACGTATTGAAGATTGTCGATTGAGTGGGGGAGAACCATTCAATCAGGTTCAAATACCCGATGCAGTGATTACCCTTAAACAGGGAGTCGGGCGTCTGATTCGAGATAAAAAAGACCAAGGTGCACTGATCATCTGTGACAACCGACTGGTCACACGTGATTATGGGGCAGTCTTTTTGCAAAGTTTGCCACCAATACCAAGAACACGGGATTTAGATGTCGTTAACCAATTTTTGAGCCAAGAGGCATCTTCTGAATGAAAAGAAGTGTTTTGACTCAGGTTGGATAGGTTTCAACTAAAACCCCAAATAGATAAATGAATAACTGAGGCGTAAATGAGCGCGAAAATCCTAGCTTTAGACACCGCGACAGAAAACTGTTCTGTTGCATTGATTGTGGATGGAAAATTGTACGCACGAAGTGAAGTCGCCCCGCGAGACCACACTAAGAAAGTGCTACCAATGGTCGATGAAGTACTCAAAGAAGCCAATATTACTCTGCAAGATTTGGATGCCTTGGCATTTGGCCGTGGACCGGGAAGCTTCACCGGTGTTCGAATTGGCATCGGTATTGCACAAGGTTTAGCATTTGGTGCGGATTTGCCTATGATTGGTGTATCCACTATGGAAGCCATGGCGCAAGCGTGTTACCGCCTGCATGGTAAAAACCATGTTGCCAGTGCAATTGATGCCCGAATGAGCGAAGTTTACTGGGGGCGCTATGTGCGTCAAGAAAACGGCGAATGGTTGAAGCAAGAACCTGAATGTGTCGTACCTCCAGCGGTATTAGCGGAAAACTTACAGCAGGATGAAAACGTTTGGACTCAAGCTGGAACCGGTTGGGGTGCGTATTCTGAAGGGCTAGAGTCTTTGCCTCTAGATACAGAAGGTAGCGATGTGCTGTACCCAGACGCGCAAGACATGGTGGTATTAGCACAGTTCGAATTTGCAAAAGGCAATACAGTGGCGGTGGAAGATTCCAGCCCAGTATACCTAAGAGACAACGTTACTTGGAAGAAACTACCAGGTAAGGAATAAATGAGAGAGCCTCATAACCAAAAGGTTGTAAGGCTCTGGTCAACGGACCCTAAAAAGGACATCTATGGCTTCCATTAATGGATTACCTCCAGTTGTTGTCCCTAATACCAATAAGACGCAAAAGCAGTCTAAGGTAAAGAAAGAACAGGGAAAACAACCCGTCAGTCAACCGACTAAGGTGGCGAATGCCGTTGCTCAAACCATCAGGCATGTTGATGAGTCGGAGATACACCGCGCCCAGATAGAATATGACTTGCCTGAAGGACGTACTCGCAAGGCGATGGAAGAATACATGGGGGTCATGAATCAAGCGAAAAAGGAGGAACTTGCGCAGCTTCTTGGAGTCGATATTTATATCTGATTTTCCCCAATAATACTCACTTTGGCTTGGTCGTAGGTTCTTATCTTCGAATAGCTAATTGACGTTACTTGGGTGTAACAGTTTGATATAGTTGATATCAGTTCTCATTAACGGAGCATGTTATGTTGGTTCGCCGTTGTCTATTTATTCTTTCCGTATTTCTACTTTCTGCCTGCTCAAGCTTACCCGAGCAACTTACCGCCCAATCTGAAGAGGTTATTACGGATTACCCAATTTTCGCAGCTCATAAAGGCACCGCCGATGTTCGCCTAGGCGGTATGATCGCCACAGTCACCAATCTAGCCGATAAATCTCGTGTTGAAATAGTCAACCTTCCTATCAGTAAAACAGGAAAACCCGATATAAGTACTGACGCAAATGGTCGCTTTGTTGCTTACATTGATGGCTTTGTCGATCCTGTGACTTATGCTGAAGGTCGGTTGGTTACCGTTGTTGGAAAGTCTCAGCCTACAGAGCAAGGTAAGGTCGGGGAGTTTGACTATACATTCCCTGTTATGAATGCGTATGGCATGCATTTGTGGCGCGTTGAAGAATCTGTGATTGTCCACGACTTTGATTCTTATCTTTACCCTTGTTATGGCATCAATTGTCGGTCAAGCCGAATGGGCTCTAGCCGAGCTAAAGTGATTCAAGAAGTGAAATAATGAAATCTCATCAATATGTGTTAGGCAGTCATTCTACGATTGCCTCGCTAGAATTAGGTGAAGCAAAAACGGCCGCTAAGACGGTCGTTTTTGTTCATGGCTGGATGGATAATTCGGAAAGCTTTACCGGAGTGATGAAAGCACTAAACCGGATTGATCCAACGCTGCATTTAGTGGCAATTGATTTGCCTGGTCATGGATTGTCTACAGATAAAGGAGCGGACAATTTTTATCCGTTTCACGACTATATAGACGATCTTCATGGTGTTTTGCAGAATTTCTCAGCAAAAGAAACCATTTTGGTTGGGCATTCTCTTGGTGCATTGATTACAAGTTGCTATAGTGCCGCGTTTCCTGAAAAGGTGACAGCTTTGGTTGAAATTGAGGGGTACGGTCCGCTTTCTGAATCTTCTGAAAATTCAACACAACGGCTTCGTACTGGTGTATTAAGCCGGTATAGATATCGCGAAAAGAAACCGAAAGGTTTATCCGATCCGGAAGATGCTGTCCGCATTCGTTCAATTAATACTCTAGTAGCGCAAGCGCTTATTAGACCGATGACCTACCGTGCTTTAGAGCAAAAAAACGGGCAATGGTATTGGCGACATGATGAAAAGCTTAAATGTGATTCTTTGTACAGAATGAGCGAACAGCAGCGAAACGACATTATCAATAATATTGAATGCCCGCATTTGATCATTTTGGGTGAAAGTGGTTTTGCGTCTTTGAAAGCCCCCTATTTACTAAAGAATAGGGAAAAAGACGAGGAAGGATCGCAACCCTCTGAAAAATGGGTGTCTATCCCCGGAGGGCACCACTGTCATCTAGAGCATCCAGAAAAGGTCAGCGCGCTGATTATGGATTTGGTTAACAAAATTTAAACAAGTGTTTGATTATTTCGTGTCACAACACGAATGACTGTGCTGTAATAACTCGGCTACAACCATCAGCCAGTCGAATTTGAGGAGTTTATTTGTGGATAAAGTTTGGCTAACACGTTACCCAAGTGATGTACCTGAAACCATTGACCCAGACAACTACCCATCGCTAGTGGAAATGTTTGAGCAATCGGTACATAAGTTTGCCGACCAGCCTGCCTTCATGAACATGGGGTCAGTCATGACGTTCCGAAAATTAGAGGAACGCAGTCGCGCATTCGCCGCTTATTTACAAAATGAACTGAAATTGAAGAAAGGCGATCGTGTAGCGATCATGATGCCTAACTTACTGCAATACCCGATAGCCTTATTCGGTATTTTACGAGCGGGCTTAATTGCCGTGAATGTTAACCCGCTATATACCCCGCGTGAACTTGAACATCAGCTAAATGATTCCGGTGCGAAAGCCATTGTGATTGTCTCTAACTTTGCGAATACGTTAGAACAAGTCGTTGATAACACGCCAATCAAACACGTTATTTTAACCAGCCTTGGGCAGATGCTTCCTCGCGCGAAAGGGACATTGGTCGATTTTGTGGTGAAATATGTGAAAGGCATGGTACCGAAGTACGATTTGCCCAATGCCATTTCATTCCGTAAAGCGATTCGAAAAGGTCGCCGAGAGCAATATGTGAAGCCATTTATGTCTGGTGATGATATTGCCTTTTTGCAATACACGGGTGGCACAACAGGCGTAGCAAAAGGCGCGGTACTGACTCATCGCAATATGCTCGCAAATGTCATGCAAGCGAAAGGGGCTTATGGTCCTGTGTTAAGTGAAGGTCGTGAGTTAGTTGTAACCGCACTGCCGCTTTACCATATTTTTGCGCTTACCGTGAACTGCCTACTGTTCATTGAGCTGGGTGGAAGAAATCTAATGATCACGAATCCACGTGATATTCCCGGCTTCGTAAAAGAACTTCAAAAATACCCGTTTACCGCTATTACGGGCGTGAATACGTTATTCAATGCTTTAGTGAACAATGAAGATTTTAAAGAGTTGGATTTCAGCCGGATGAGTATTGCCGTCGGTGGTGGAATGGCTGTTCAGCGTGCAGTGGCCGATAAATGGAAAGACATTACGGGTGGATTCCTGCTGGAAGGGTACGGTTTAACAGAATGTGCACCATTAGTTGCCGCTAACCCTCATGATTCAACGGAATATAACGGTGCGATCGGTTTACCTGTTCCTTCTACCGATGTACGAATTATTGATGATGAAGGCAACGTATTGCCAAATGATCAGGTTGGCGAGCTTCAAGTTCGAGGCCCGCAAGTTATGCAGGGCTACTGGCAGCGACCTGAAGCTACTAAAGAAGTGATTGACCATGAAGGCTGGCTATCGACAGGCGATATCGTGAAGTTTGATGAGGAAGGCTTCCTTCATATCGTTGATCGCAAGAAAGACATGATTCTGGTTTCTGGTTTTAACGTGTATCCAAATGAGATTGAAGATGTGGTCTCGTTACACGGAAAAGTACTTGAAGTTGCTGCTATTGGTGAACCACATGAAGTTTCTGGTGAAGTGGTGAAGATCTGCGTTGTTAAGCGAGATCCGAGCTTAACGAAAGACGAATTGATCAGCCATTGTCGCGAACATCTTACCGGCTATAAAATCCCTAAGATTATCGAATTCAGGGACGATTTGCCCAAAACGAACGTGGGCAAAATCCTAAGGCGTGCGCTTCGTGAAGAAAATAATAAGGCTGAGACTGCATAAATGCGCGGTTTTATGCTGTAAAACTGGTTGAAAGACCAGCATAACTTATCTCGGAATGTTAAAGTGTCGGCAACTGCCGGCATTTTTTATGCTTATTAATTTTTAAATCATCCTTACTAAAGTTAGCGTGAGCAATGACGTTAGGCTTGCAAGGTAATTTGGGTGTCATCCTGAATATAAAACGAATAACAATTAAGAGATTCAAGTGAACTATCAGATAGTAGATACAAAAGAAGCACTGGAAGCGGTTTGCCTGTCCGCCCGCGAAGTTGACACCGTTATGTTGGATACGGAATTTGTTAGAACTCGCACCTTCTACCCTCAGTTAGGTCTAATTCAACTCTTCGATGGTACGACACTGTCTTTGATTGATCCTACTGTTATTGACGAAATGGATGCATTCGAAGCGCTTTTAAAAGACACTTCGGTATTAAAAGTCCTGCATGCGTGTGGAGAAGATTTAGAAGTATTTGCTCATGTTTTTGGAGCAATACCAGTCCCAATGATGGACACTCAGATTATGGCTGCGTTTCTTGGACATGGCTTATCCACTGGCTTTGCAGCGTTAGTAAACGAATACTTGGGCGTGGAACTAGACAAAAGCGAAGCGCGTACAGACTGGCTAGCAAGACCGCTTACTAGCAAGCAGTTAGAATACGCAGCAGCAGATGTACACTACCTTCTGCCTATGTTTGAAAAATTGGAAGCGGCAGTCCGCGAGGCGGGCTGGTGGGAAGCCGCTCAACAGGAATCGGATCTCATTGCTTCTAAGCGTGTGGTTACACACATTCCAGAAAAGGCTTATCAAGACATAAAAGGCGCTTGGCAGCTTCGTCCTAATCAACTGGCTATTCTTAAAATACTTGCTCAGTGGCGCTTAGAGGAAGCACTTAAGCGTGATATCGCATTAAATTTTGTTTTCCGTGAGCAGAATTTGTGGGCGGCAGCGCGATTCGGTATCAAGAGCTTGAAGCGTATGGAGCAAGAGGGGTTTGATCACCGCGAAATTCGTCGTCATGGCAACACAGTTATTGCGATGGTAAAAAAAGGCGAGCAGGTACCTGAAGATGAGTACCCTGATGTGGTTGAAAGGCTGATGGACAAACCAGAATACAAACAATTGTTCAAACAGCTTAAAGATGAAGTAAAGAAAGCGTCTCAGAAGAGTGGATTGGCGACAGAATTCCTCGCTTCCAAAAAACAGCTTAATCAGCTGATCACTTGGGTATGGAAAAAGGATCGTAATCCTTCCAATATGCCAGATGTAATGACAAGTTGGCGCAAAGCGTTATTTGGTGAACAGCTGAATAAATTGCTTTAGAAGCTTTCTTTTTTTAATATCCATGCACCTTGAGGTTACTTGGGTGTAAAAGCACAGAGGCTCAGTATTACACTGAGCCTCTTTTCATTTGTCTTCTCTTGTCCTTTGCCTTCCTTTTTACTTTTACATGTCGCTATTTTGGCTGTTTAGCAAGGCTTCAATTTTGGGTAGCAATGATTTGAGTTGAGCTAACGTATTGAGTAACGGAGGTTTTGCTCCGAGCTTGGAATGATTTTCGATTTCTTGTGTCAGTTTGTACAGCTCGTCTAGCCCTATTGTGGATGCAGAAGATTTCAATTTGTGGGCAATGTTCGCTACAACGCTCATTTCAAACTCTTCGCTTTCAACGTCTGCTAAAGCCTGATATTGCGGTAAGCTCAACTGCATAAAATCATTAACGCTCTGCTTGTAGGCATTCATATCACCGCCAAATATGGTATCAACCACTTCTAGGTTCATCGCCACTCCTGAGCTGGTGACTGTGTCTGAATTTGGCATCCAGTCGTGAAGCATCCGTTTGAGTTTTTCCAATTCAATAGGCTTTGGAAGGTAATCATCCATTCCGGCGGTTAAGCATTTCTTAGCTTCACCAATCATTGCATTAGCAGTTACAGCGATGATGGGAATTCTACGCCCTTTTTCGATTTGTTTTTGGCGAAGAGCAGAAGTGAGCTCGTACCCGTCACATTCTGGCATGTGGCAATCGGTTAGCACCAAATCAAAGTCATATTGTTCATAAATGGCTTGTGCCTGTAAGCCTTCGTCTGCAAGTTTGCATTCGTAGCCCAATGCTTTGAGCTGTTTTTTTATGACTTCTTGGTTTACCGGGTTATCTTCTGCCACCAAAATGAGCCCTTTTGACTCTCCAGCACTGATCTCCTTGAGATCCAGCTGATCTTCGGTATGTGGTGCAATATCGAATGGGCTTTCCATGCCTGTCACAACTCGCAATCCGTACCTAAGGTTTGAAAGCTTGAGAGGCTGTGCAGAGATAGAGAAAGTTCGTTCACTGATTTGCGAAGAAATATTAGCTTGAGGCAGTAATTCCAAATACTTAATGGAATCATGTAATGCTGCTGGCTCTATCGCCACGAGATCAGCAAGGTTGTCCGTAATGATGATGCAATGAGGATCAGTAAGCTTGAGGTTCGGGAACAGCTGACGATCCAGTTTTTTCCAAGGCACACAAAGTGTTTTAAGGTAGCTTGGAAGATGACTGTTTAGCCAGTCAGTCGATAAGTCGACGTATACCTGAGTTTCAGCGATATGTACTGGGTTTACGCGATTGCTTGGATCTTGAGAGAATGGGAAAGTCAGGTGAATACTGAATGTTGTTCCAATTCCCACCGTGCTGTTTACCGAGATTTCTCCCCCCATGAGCTCAGTCAAATGTTTCGATATCGATAAGCCTAACCCTGTTCCACCAAAGCGGCGTGTTGTATCTGATTCCGCTTGTGTAAACGGAGTGAACAGGGTACTTATTTGATCTTGATGAATACCGATTCCATTATCTTTAATATCGAATTGAATAGTGATTTCATTAATATCAATAAAATAGGCATGAACTTCGAGCGAGACTTCGCCACGTCTGGACAGTTTTGACGAGAACTTAATAGCATTGCCGATAATGTTAAATAATATCTGACGCAACCGAACCGGATCGCCTAACACCTCTTCTGGTAACTCTGGGTCTATATAAAGCTGGAATACAATGCCCGCATTTTCTGCGCTTGGTGATAGAGTAGCGACAACATTTTCCAGTGTTTCTCGAAGAGGAAGCGTTGTTTGCTCTACATCGAGTTTACCTGCCTCTATCTTAGAAAAATCGAGAATATCGTTAATGATATTCAGCAGTGAAAATGAAGACTCCCGAACAGTTTTAAGCATTCTTTGCTGTTCGCGGTTGACTCTGGTGGTATTGAGCAAGTCGATCATACCTATAATGCCATTCATTGGGGTGCGAATCTCGTGGCTCATGGTAGCCAAGAAGTTGGCTTTTGCCTTCGTTGCGGATTCGGCGTTGTCGCGTGCGATGATCACTTCTTGCTGATATTGATTCCTTTCTATCTGGTTTTGGCGAAACGCTTCTAGCATTCGCGCCATTTCCCCAACCTCATCACTGCGATAGCGATAGGGCACTTTGATACTGGTATCACCTTTTATAAGGCTTTTCATCTGCTGATTGATGGTGAGAAGTGGTGCACTAATAGAGCGATAAATGTAAATGATTACCACAGTACAAAACATTAGAACGGCAAAGATAGAGCCAAATAAGAAATAGTTGTAATTGTTGGTTAGGTTATCGAGAACAGTGAGCCTTTCCGTCATTTGGTTATCTAGCCGGGCACTTAATAAACCAATTGTATCGGAAAGCTGCTTGTATTCTTGCCCCGTTACTTCTTCTGCAATCTTAAGGACACCTTGCTTATCGTTATTATTGTAGCGTTCAAATACTTCAAAGCCACCATTGCGCATAACTCGTAGCTCTGCCCGCAATGTTTCAATGACTTCATGAGAAGAAGGTTCGTTGAGTAAATACTTGAGCCACGTAAGTAAGAATTCAGCCCTTTGAATGGAAGATGAAAACTCTTCCTTTACACCTTGGGCTCCTAATACATAAACTTTCATTTGCATATTAAGATCGTTAATTAACTCAAACAGTTCATCGCTTTGAAGAGATAGCTTAGATGCATGAGCATTCGATTCCAGTACTTGAACCTTTTCTGAGAGGTTGAGTAGTGATTGCCCTGTTGAATCAACCATTGAAGTTACTTGAGCTTTTGCCCAAATTTCGTCATTGGGGTTGTAGAATGAGAAAATATCGAGCTTAACGCGATTCTCGAATTGGAAAAATAAGCTACTCAGTTCTTGGATTGTATTAATATCGACGGATTCGGACTTTTCAATCACATCTAGGTAATGAAAGAACTGTTCTCGGTTTTTATCAAACGATTCAGAACGTGCGGCATCACCAAGAATGTAATGCAGCATATCGGCATTCATATCTCCAATCACATCTAGCAAATTAATTGAAGCGAGCTCTCCAGGAATGTTCTGTCTGCTTATCGTTGCATTATTTTCCTGAACTTGAGAATAAAGCTGAAAACTAAGGATCGCCTTAGTGACAACTATCGCCGCAATTGCCACCATAGCAATCGTTATCTTGCCGGAGATCATCTGCCATTTGGTAATGAAATAGCCCATAATCGTTCACCACAATTATAAAATGTAACTTTTTGTAACATATTTTGTATGCTAAAGTAAGTCAAATATCAATACAAAATCATTGGAATTTGCCGGAGGCTGTAACCCGAAAATGACAGAGCAATCGTTTGAGCAACTGCATGTTCTGGTAATTGATGATGATCCCTTTATATTGAATATGCTTGAGAGAGCACTGAGCTCTATGGGGATTGTTCAAATTACCTTAACCACTAATTCTGTCGAAGGAGCGGAGGCTATCTCCTGTCAGCTCAATCCAGTCAATGTAGTTATTTCTGATTTGAACATGCCGTCTCTCGATGGTGTCGAGTTAATTCGTCATATGGAAGCACTACACCATAGCGCTTCACTGATTTTGATCAGCGGTGAAGACGACCGAATTTTGCAAACCGCCGTTAAAATCGCTCAGGAAAGAGGAATCCCTGTACTCGGGGCATTGTCTAAACCTATCAATACTGAAGAGCTGAAACGCATGTTCAGTTCTTCTGGTCTGATGGGAGGCAATCAAGGATACCGAGTGAATCTGACGGCGATTGGCGCTGAGTTACGGCAAGCCATAGTGAAAGGCGATATTGTTCCTCACTATCAGCCTCAGCTTTGTATTCAAAGTAGAAAAGTCGTTGGAGTGGAAGCGCTTGCTCGTTGGAATCACCCTGAAAGAGGCACCATCCCACCAAACGTATTTATCCCAATTGCCGAAAAATTAGGTTTAATAAATCACTTAACTGAGATGATTTTCAAACAGGGTATTGCCGATTTAGCCCGTTGGAAAGCAAATGGCTTGGACTTAACCTTGTCGGTGAATTTCTCTCATTACTGTCTATCGAACTTGGAGATTCCTAGGCAAGTGAAAGAATTGGTGATGGAGCACGACATTCCTGCGCATCATATCGTTATCGAAATTACAGAGTCATTACTCAGTAAAGATGCGACAACCAGCTTGGATATTCTTACTCGCTTCCGATTAAAAGGCTTTGGTTTGTCTATTGATGATTTTGGTACTGGGTTTTCCACGATGGAGCAATTACAGCGAGTTCCGTTTACTGAACTTAAATTGGATCGCTCTTTCGTTCATGAAGCCGAAAATAGCAAGGTAAGCAAAGCCATTATTGAAACCAGCTTATCGCTAGCAAAAAAATTAGAAATATCGACAGTGGCAGAAGGTGTGGAGACGTTCCGAGAGCTGGAATTTGTCATGAACAATGGCTGTGATTTGGTGCAAGGGTACTATGTATCTCCGCCGATGAAAGTGGAAGATTTTGAGCAATGGTTGAGTGATAACCAAAGCTTTGACCACTTGTTCAAACCACCTGTTTCGGATTAGCTGTTTGATAGCAACAGATACTAAGAATTCTTTATAAAAAAACAGCGGCTGAGTTAGCCGCTGTTTTTTTGTTGATCGTTATTACTTGTCTTCGTCGGGCAACTTTACGTTGAGCTCTAGTACTGACAAATCATCATCATTTTGTTCAAGCGATACATTGACCATTTCAGGGTCGATGTCGACATATTTACTGATGACTTTTAGAATATCTTCTTTTAGTTGCGGTAAGTAGGTTGGGGCATCGGACCCTTCGTTACGACGCTCTGCAACAATTATCTGCAGGCGCTCTTTAGCAACATTGGCGGATGTTTTCTTTTGTGGTCGGAAAAACTCCAATAAAGACATAATTAGCCCCCAAATAGTCGTTTAAAGATGCCTTTCTTTTGCTCCGTTAAGAAGCGGAACGCTCTTTCATTGCCCAGCAAGCGCTCAACTGCATCATCGTAGGCGAGACCTGCATCAGACTCGTCATCAAAAATCACTGGCACACCTTTATTCGATGCATTCAGAACCGCTTGGCTTTCTGGAATCACACCCAATAGAGAAATGTGCAGAATCTCTTCCACGTCTTCAACACTCAACATTTCGCCTAGTGTTACGCGTTCTGGGTTGTAGCGAGTTAACAACAAGTGCTGCTTTACTGGCTCTAACCCTTCTTCTGCGCGTCGGCTCTTAGAGTCAAGTATTCCTAGAATTCGGTCAGAATCACGCACTGACGAAACTTCAGGGTTCGTCGTAACAATGGCTTCATCTGCAAAGTATAGTGCCATGAGCGCACCTTGCTCGATGCCCGCAGGTGAATCGCAAATGATGAAATCGAAGCCCATTTCATCCAACTCAGTCAAAATTCGCTGTACGCCTTCTTTTGTTAGCGCGTCTTTATCACGAGTTTGTGAAGCAGGAAGAATGAACAAATTTTCAGTGCGCTTGTCCTTAATCATAGCTTGATTAAGTGTGGCTTCACCGTTGATAACATTAACGAAATCGTAAACTACTCGGCGTTCACAACCCATAATCAGGTCGAGGTTACGTAAGCCAATATCAAAGTCGATGACGGCCGTTTTTTTACCTTTGAGAGCGAGCCCAGAGGCGATCGCTGCGCTAGAGGTGGTTTTACCAACGCCACCTTTACCTGATGTAACAACAATGATGCGTGCCATCAAATTTTCCTTTTTAAATCGTGAGGGTGTCGATTGTCAGTTGGTCTTCATGCATGCTGAGCATGATTTTTTTCTGCCAATACGTACTGTCAATTTGGTCACTGAGCCAATAATTCCCTGCAATGGAAATCAGCTCAGCCTGTAAATCGTGGCAAATGATCTTTGCTTCTTTTTGCCCGCTGGCTCCAGCGATGGCTCTGCCTCGCAAAGAGCCATGGATATGAATACTGCCATCGGCAATCACTTCGGCACCAGCACTAACATGGTTCAATATGACCAAGTCACCATCTTTCGCATAGATTTGCTGACCAGAGCGAATAGGAGTACGTACGATTTTAGTCGGTGCCATTTGGGCAGGAGCGGTGGTGGTCTTACTTGACGACATAACGGCAAACCCAGCTTCTTTTGCTGAAGATTGTGCACGTTTGTCTTTGCAACCAGTCACGCCAACAGGGATCATTCCTGTTGAAAGAACCCCCGCTTTTAACTGCTGAAAATCGACATCACCGGACATTTGTTCGATGTTAAGCACTACTGGCGCATATTGGAAAAATGCAGGGGCTTGTTCGACTTTGTCGTGTAGAAAACGTACACTCTCGCTCACGTCAGTGCCTGACAGGTGAAGGACAGATAACGTAAAACTGCTACCTTTTAAATCCGTGGATGTTGTCATGATTAAATTTCAAACAATTTGGCTTGGGCTCAAACCCTAAAATGGTAGCATGTTATATTTCTACACAATCCTCATCAAGCAACTTATTGTCAAATAGACGCTTTACGTTCAAAATCTCTTAAACTTTACGAAAACTTCACTTTTTAGCGAAGAAAAATACGCAAGAATAGGTCCCATATGTTGTGTTCTATCTACAAAAGCCCTAAAAAAGAAGGGGCATACCTGTACATTCCTAAGAAAGATGATTTTTCTGAGGTTCCGCAGCCTTTAAAAGACATGTTTGGTAAACCTGTCTTTGTTATGGTCATCAAAATTGATGGTCGAAAACTAGCGCAGGTAGACGTAGAAAAAGTAAAAGAATCAATGGAAAATGAAGGGTATTTCCTTCAGCTTCCACCACCACCAGAAAACTTACTAGAAAAATATAAAGAGCAGAAGGCGAAGCAAAAATAATAACGCTAGCCGCTCAGGGAGAAAGGCTTGAAAAAACTACTCGTTGCTTTGTTAGGTTTGGGCTTGAGCCATTCGGCAATTGCCCAGCCTGATTTTGATGAATATGTCACAGGGCTGAAAGCAGAAGCCTTAGAGAAAGGGATTTCTCAGTCAATTATTGATAAGGCATTTGAAAACGTCACCTATAAACCAAGAGCCGTAAAAGCAGACAGAAACCAGCCGGAAAAAAAGCTGACTTTGGATGAATATATACCCAGAGCAGTACCTAGTTGGAAGGTGAAGCAGGCTAAAGCGCTTTACAATAAACATTATGCTGAACTGAAACGAATCGGTGATGAGTATGGAGTTCAACCAAGATTCATTGTTGCACTCTGGGGAGTGGAAAGTAACTTCGGAAAGCTTACGGGTGGTTATAGCGTGATAGATGCGCTCACTACGTTGTCTTTTGATGGTCGCCGTGAGGCTTTTTTCCGCAAAGAAACCATGGCAGCGCTCACGATCCTAGATCAAGGGCACATTCTTCCTCATAAAATGAAAGGCTCATGGGCTGGGGCAATGGGGCAGTGCCAATTTATGCCTAGCTCCTTCCTTGCGTATGCCGCCGACGGCAACAATGATGGGAAGAAAGATATCTGGAATACTAAGTCAGATGTGTTCGCTTCTACAGCCAATTATTTAAGCCAATCTGGGTGGAACGACAAGTACACCTGGGGGCGTCAGGTCACGATACCCGCAGGTTTTGATATGAACCTTGAGGGGCGTCAGAAAGCCAAAGCAAGAACATTGGCAGAGTGGAGCAAGTTGGGTGTGACTCGAATCAACGGTAAAACACTTCCTCAGCCTAAAGAAGATATTGATGCGTGGTTAATCATGCCCGATGATGAAAATGGTCGCGCTTATCTGATTTACAATAATTATCAGGTGTTGATGAAGTGGAATCGCTCATACTATTTCGGTATCGCGGTAAGTCATCTAGCCGATAAAATTGTGCAGTAATAGTTTTTGAAGCTCCAAGAAAAAGCGAAGCATCAGTGCTTCGCTTTTTAGTAGGAATAATGGATTGCAGATTCAACTGAAAGCTGAATGTTAGCTGTTGTATTGTTCGCAGGCCAGCATCGTGTTTTCGATAAGGCTTGCAACGGTCATTGGACCAACACCACCAGGTACCGGTGTAATAAAACTCGCGTTTTCCTTAGCCACATCGTATTCAACATCGCCAACCAATTTACCTGAATCTAAGCGGTTGATGCCGACATCAACAACAATTGCCCCTTTCTTAATCCAAGCGCCAGGAACAAAATTTGGCTTGCCAACCGCAACCACAACCACATCTGCTTGGCGGACGTGACTTTCTAAATCTTTCGTGAAGCGGTGACACGTCGTCGTTGTGCAACCTGCAAGCAACAACTCAAGCGTCATAGGACGACCAACAATATTCGATGCGCCCACAACAACGGCGTGCTTTCCACGTAACTCGATATTGTAGCGATCCAGTAAAGTAATGATGCCTTTCGGCGTGCATGAGCGAAGTTTAGGGATACGCTGAGACAAACGACCCACGTTATATGGGTGGAAGCCATCTACGTCTTTATTGGGTGTAATGTGTTCTAAAACTTTGGTGCTATCGATGCCTGCTGGTAGAGGGAGCTGTACAAGAATACCGTCGATTTCACCGTCTTGGTTTAATTCATCGACCAAAGCCAATAGTTCTTCTTCTGAAGTTGTGGCAGGAAGGTCAAAAGACTTAGAAACAAAGCCGACTTCTTCACATGCCTTACGCTTGCTGCCTACATAAACTTGAGATGCTGGATCTTCACCAACTAAAACCACGGCAAGGCCTGGTGCGCGTAGCCCTGCATCAGTACGTGCTTTTACACGTGCTGCAACTTCTGAACGAACAGTTTGAGAAATGAGTTTGCCATCAATATTTTGAGCAGACATGGTATTCCTTGAGGTTATGGGGCTGAATTTTTGGCGTATTGTCGCAAAAAAAGATGACAATATCTATTGCGCAAACGATTGCTAGCAGGGCTTTCGGTGTGTTTTTCTCCATTCCGGCTTTTTTTTGGTCATTCGAATCAGAATGTTAGATAAATTCGTTGACCTTGTTCAATCATCTCGTATAATCCTTTTCCTGTAGCGCGCCCTTAGCTCAGCTGGATAGAGCACGTCCCTTCTAAGGATGTGGTCGAAGGTTCGAATCCTTCAGGGCGTGCCATTATTTGAAACCCCTGATAGCGAAAGCTGTCAGGGGTTTTCTCGTTTTATATGTTACCTATGAAAACCGTCAGCACAAGATAGGTAACTTTACCTACGCGCTGTTAATACCCTAGATGTTACTCTTCACTTAATTTTGTTGAATTAGGGAAGAGTTCATGACATTTCAATCAAATGCTCAAATCCACCAGTTTATATCTGGCGCTTATTTCCACGATACGTTTACAACATACATTCAAAACCACAACCAATCCGCGATGGATGTGTACATCGAGTTGATGAGTAAATCTCCTCAATGGGTAAACGCGCTGATGGATCTGCGAAATAGAATTGTGGGTGTCTTCGGGTTAAAAAACTTGGGAAAGATGCGAGAACTTCAAAGTGATAAAAAGGCGGCTGACTATCGTGTGGGTGACCGAGTGGGTATCTTCACATTGCACTCTGTGAACCGGCAAGAAGTGATTCTAAAAGACAACGACAAACACCTTAACGTAAAAGTCTCTTTCTATCTGGAAGATCTGGGAGATAGGATCCAAGTCCACGCGACGACGGTTGTCCACGTTCACAACAATCTTGGCCGATTGTACATGTTGTTTGTTACGCCAGCGCATAAGATCATCGTGCCGTCATCACTGAAAACGCTTACTTCATAATGGTCGTTTGAATTTAGCACAAACTCCTGCGAGTGAATCACAGTGAAAGCGAAACCGCCTAGTCACTAACGGTCTCTTTCACGCCTTCGACGTATTTTTCCATCTTAGCGACGAAGACAGCTTTGGTGAATGGCTTGGGTAGGTAATCATCCATACCAACATCAAAGCACTTTTGAATATCGTCTTCTAATACGCTCGCTGTTAACGCAATGATGGGGATCGGATTTAAACTGTTTTTTCTTTCGTGAATACGAATTTCTTTTGTTGCATCAAAGCCATCCTTTACTGGCATCATGCAGTCCATCAAAACCGTTGCAAATTGGTTTGGGTTTGCTTGGTAGGCATCGACGGCTTCTTGCCCGTTGTTTGCTATAAAAACTCTTAATCCCATTCTCTCCAAATTGATCTGAGCAACTTTTTGGTTTACTGCATTATCTTCAACCAATAGGATTTCAGGTGAAACATTGGTATTGGCTTCCATTGAAAAATCATAGGCAGAAGCTGCATCGGGTGTATGCTGGCTCACACTTTCTTTCAACACGGTAAGAAGGCGTAAGCCGAACAATGGAGCGGTTAAATAGCCGTCGACTAAATGCTCAAAATTATAATGTTTTTGATGGTTATTTCGGACTAATACAATGGGTAATTCTGGATGCGTTAAACGAATTTGCGACAGTAAAGCATGGGTAGGTTCTTCCTTCATCTGGCGGCAGAGGATAACACTACTTTCCGGCATATCTGGTTCGCTATTGTCCATATCGTACGTTGAATATGACACACCAAAATGCTTCAGTTCATCACAAATAGCCGTGTCTTCTTCAATATTAACGAGATAGACAGCAGGTAGGTTACTAATTGGCAATTGATGCCCTAACTCGACAGGACAGGTGATTTCAAACTTGAACTCACTGCCTTTTCCTTTTTCGGAAACGAGCGTCAGTTTACCTCCCATCAGTTCGACAATCTTGTCACTGATGGCTAAGCCAAGACCTGTGCCGCCAAACTCTTTTGAGGTGTCTGAATTTTCTTGTTCGAAAGCGTGAAAGATTTTTTTCTGTTGTGAAACATCAATTCCTATACCAGTATCGATCACTTGGAACAGTAAAGTGATGCTTCCTGAATCCATTGCGCGACTAGACAAAATGAGAGAAACAGAGCCTTGTTTGGTGAATTTAATCGCGTTTGAAGCGAGGTTCATCATTACCTGACGAAGCTTGTGCTCGTCTAACTTTACGTGCTCAGGAATGGAGGTTGAAACATCGACGTTCAATTGAATACCCGACTGATGCGACTTAGGCGCAATGAGAGCAGCCGTATCGTAAATGACTTCTCTAACGTTCGATGTGTGCGGTGATATTTGAAGTTTTCCAGATTCAATTTTAGAGAGATCCAGCACGTCATTAATGAGCATGAGCAGAGTTTGTGAAGAAGAATCTATGGTTTTTAGATAATCTTTTTGAATGGCGGAAAGGCTTGTGCCTTTTAGGATTTCAGCCATACCGATGATGCCATTCAATGGTGTTCGAATTTCGTGAGACATATTCGCTAAAAATGAACTCTTAGCTCGGTTGGCTTTTTTCGCCTCTTTTACCGAATATTTGAGCATATTCTCGATCTTCGAAGCGTTAAATATCAGTATCAGAAGCGAAATGACGGAGACGACCAGCATAGTCACGAATAAGAAGAAACGATAGGTTGCGATACTTGCCTCTGAAGCATTGATTGCGGTATCTACGTGCTTGCTTAATTCAAAAAAGTTGGCTTCTATAGAATGCGCGTTTTTACGAAGCTCGCCATGTTGGCCCAGTGTTTCGTCTAGCCCTAATACACGAAGGCTAAACAGTAAGTCATGAATTTGCTCGGATATCTGCTCAATCAAAGTAATTGAATAGATATTTTCCTCATCGGGTGATAAGTCGTTCTTTAGCGCCATTAAGCTATTGATAATGGCTTTCTTTTCGGAAACGTCCTTTTTATATAGGCCTTTCAGGAGTTTGTTTTCGACTTGCAGTAGGAAGGTTTGGTTAGCACCCATTTCAAGTACAAGGTGTTCCGTTTCGGCAATAAGTTGTTTTACATTTTGAGGTGATTTACCCAGCTCTAATCTGAGTTGAGCAAGATTGAGCAGTAATCTATCGACCAACCCAGAGGTCGGTTTGTAGATATGCATATAAGTAACAGAAAGCGAGTTGAATCCGTCTTTATATTGCCCTACGGAAGTGAGCGTTCTTTTAAGATCATCTCGAACATTAATATCGACTTCGGCGCTTAGGAGATAAATTTCATTGAGCGCTTGAGATAATTCTGCGATCTCGGATTCAAACTGCTCGGTGTATTGTTCAGATTTCCTTGCGAGAAAATCTTTCTCATGGCGGCGCAGTTGAAGCAATGAAGTATGTGCTTTGGTAATGTCGTGGCGAATTGTGCCCAAGATGTCTTGCTGTGTATTGAAGTATCCATTGGCAAATACCCATACTAGGAACAAGGCAAAAATAGTCACAATTGAGAATGCGATCTGACCTTTAATTGAATTCGAGAGCACTTTTATGATCATGAGTATGCAACAGAAGTGAAATTATCTACTTAACGTAGAAAGAGTTGAGCTTTTTTTAAAGGAAAACAATGAAGTAATTGATTGAAGTGTGACCTTTACGTGACAAAAAAAAGATGCCTTCAAAAAAGGCACCCTTTTGATACAAATATTGGAAGTGCTGTACTTACATATTTGCCAGTTCTTTTGCGCGCTGATCGAGGTTGGAGGCCGAATGCTCAACTTGCTCAATTGAATGGGCCACTTTGTTGGTAAGGTCGTTAATTTGCGTCAGGCTTTCATTTATCATGTTGGACACTTTTGACTGCTCATCGGTCGATTGTGCAATCTCTGAGTTCAAACTGAATATGGTACCTGTCGTGTCTTTAATTTTAACGAAGACTTCGCCAATTTTATCAATGCTTTCATGCGCAGTACCCATTAGGGTTGCGGCTTGGTTAATGGTACCACCCATCGAGTTTGTTTTTTCTTGTAGGCTTGCAATGATCTCTTCAATTTCATTGGTCGAGTCTTGTGTTCTTTGCGCTAACGAGCGAACTTCGTCTGCTACTACTGCAAATCCTCGACCTTGTTCACCCGCACGCGCAGCTTCAATTGCAGCATTGAGCGCCAACAAGTTGGTTTGTTCCGCGATGGATTTGATGACGTCTAGTACACCAGATACTTGAGCACTTTCTGAAATCAACCCTTCCATTGCTTGCTGAGTATGACCAAATTCACTTTGCAGTGTGGTCATTGAGTCGACAGCGAGCTGCATTGACGATTGACCTTCACTTACGTTCTTATCGTTTTGGGAAGCTTCATTTTCTGCCGTAACGGTAACGTCCGTGACACGTGTTAATGCTGTTGCCATTTCTTCTACAGCGACCAATACGGAGTTCGTTTCTTGGGTGAGTGTATCTGAGTTCATGCGGCTTTCAGATACCACACCATGCGTTTCCGACGCGAGATCTTGTACATGCGAAGAAATACGCGAAGAGGTTTCTTTCGTTTTATGCAAAGATTCCAGCATGCTGTTAATTTGTTTCGCAATTTCACCGATTTCACCCGAACCCACGTTTTCAATTCTATGGCTTAAGTTACCACTAGACTCAATGGCACTAAGTTGTTCACTCAACGTTGTGACCGGCTTAGTGACAACACGATTCACCATAATGAAGCCAATGACGGATACCACGAGCATCGCTGCCATCAACGCAAGTGTAATGGTCACGGCGCCTTGGAGCTCACCAAAGTCGTTTTGTAGATACCCCAATGTACGAGCTTCTAATTCAGAGAAGAAACCATCGATGGGCTTCATGATTTTCGCTTTTTCTACATGGTATGTCTTACTGTGAAGCAACTCTGCCGCCATTGATGTGTCGGGGTCACCTTTGACCGTGTACTGACCTGAATTTGGATCAAGGAAGATACCCTTAACAGCGTTCATTGCTTTTACTTCCAAATTCACTAAGGCATCGGAATTGCTTTGCGCTTCTTTTAACAGCGAGAATTCTTTGTCGGAGAATCCAAGATCTTTCATTCGCTGTTGGATAGATACCGTAATACCATCTGGCTTGGGCTTTTCACCATAATTGATGACCAAATCCCAATATATCTGGTGGTATTTTTCAGGAAGAGGTTTTTCGCCATTACGAATAGCGAGGATGTCCATGTACATGCTTTCATAGTCGGCATTTGCCGTTAGTGCATAGGTTCGAGCAAGTCTTGTTAGATCATCCGAACTTTGTCTGAGCTCGTCAGCAACCTGATAAGAAGCATACCTCGTCTCGGATGTCTGTTTTAGCTTTCCTGCAGAGCTTAGAATATTAAACCCCAATAAAAAAGTGACGACAGATATGACCGATATGGCGCCGAAAACGTAAGCCATAATTGCTCTGGTTTTCATATAATTTCCCTCTATCCAACACAATTGCAATAAGTGTAGTTCAAGAATATTGATTGTTAGAAAGATCTAGGGGAATTTGTTTTTAAGCTCGAAACGAGATGCAGTAAGCAACTGAGTAAGTATGAACTTACGAGAGTATTGGCACTATTTAGCGATTTCTGACGATGACGTTGTGGCGTTTTTATCGTTATCTATAGGTGCGATAACCACTTGATTTCGGCCCAACAGTTTTGCTCGATATAAGGCTTCATCTGCCCGTTTCAGAGTGTCTGCTACCGAGTCTTCTGACTGGAATTGTGACACACCAAGGCTGATTGTGATTTCTAATGATTGGCTACTGCTGTAAAGCACTGCCATACGGATTTTTTCGGCAATGACTTTGGCATCATCCAATGCAACGGGAAGAACGATCAAGAACTCTTCTCCACCATAGCGCCCAACACATGAGCCTTTGGGTAAAAAATCGGCTTCAAGGGTTCTCGCTAATTCAGAGAGGACGGCATCGCCCATAAGGTGCCCGTAGGAGTCATTCAGTTTTTTGAAATGGTCGACATCGCATAAAACTAAACTTGCATGTTCGGAGACCTCATTCACTTGCCTCGATTTTTCTAAAATCACGCGATGGTTAAAGAGGTTTGTTAGGCTGTCACGTTCTGCTAAGTGTCTCAGCTTTTCTGCGTAGCTATGGGCACGCATTGCTTCCATACGGTAGCGGTAGACATGACCCGACATCATAACCATCAGCAGAATCATAACTGCAAAGTAGGAGAATTGCTGATCAAGAAAACGTGCATGATCAGAGGTATAATGGATAACCCAATCTGGAAAATACGTTTCGATACTGAACAGTATTGAAGGGAGACACACTGCAAACATGATGAATGGCCACCGCAATAAAGACATCTCGCGTAATACACTTTGGGTATACAAGGCTGTGACTAAACAATATAACGCGGTAGGACCATATGAACCTGAGTTAGAAAACCATGTTATTGGGATGATAAAAACCATTAAGCAAGTAGCAAATAAAATCGCCACGACTCGATAATGATCTTTGAATCGAGAGTAATACCACATGATTCCCATTAAACAGGCAGCAAAGTAAAGGATGATCGAAAAATGAATGGGTGTGATGTTAGCAACGGTATTAAATACACCTACGATGACTAAAAATACCGAGGTGAGTAAAAGAAATACGTGGTGAACTCGTTTGAATACATCTTCACTTTCGCCAGATATCCAACGTGTTACTTGGTTTAATTTTTTCAGCATATTATTCAACAGATTGACTTTCCTGAAATTAACCAATTCGTGTAATACCTACTTTAACGCAGCGGATGAGCTTAGCCTGCGGGCGGTGACACATCGAAACGAGAATGTGCTCAGATTCTAACAAATAATTTATAAAGACCTCAATATATTGAGCGCTTTATCGCATAATCTATTAAACCTTAGCCATATAAATGAGATCATATGTCATACAAATATCCCATCATAAATTTGAATTATAAATTTCTAAATTTGCTTGAAATATTTGTAATTTTAATTGTCTGTATAACATGATTAAAATCTAATCAACAGAGGAATGTTATTAAATAAAAACGATGATTTATTCAATGTGGTTGTATTTTGAGCCCTAGAATAAATGGCTGGTTTGAGTATTTCGAATGAATTAGTTAAATGTTTTTTGTCGCTAATAAATAAGAAATCAAAGCTAGATGCTTGAATTTTATTCACTTAATGTCGTTCCCAAATGCAAATTTTTGAGTGTATAAGTTCATATTATATTTATATAGGCTGATAACAACTTCAAACTTTGTTGATAAAAATACCAAACCCTAATTTATCCAAGCTAAAATCATTTTATCTTTGAAAGTGTTGGATTATATCCAATGAGCCTAAGTTTACTTGGGTATACATTACTTTCTCTCTTAGTAAGGCACTAACGTGTAAAAGGCAAAAGATATGCAGATAAAAACTCATATTCTGGTTGTGGATGACGACAGTGAAATCCGGGAGTTGCTGGAAGAGTATTTGTCTAAAGCTGGCTTTCAGGTATCCAGTGTGGAAGACGGAGAAGCCATGGCTGAATTTTTACAGCAGCAAGGGTATCCGGATTTAATCTTGTTGGACGTAATGCTCCCTGGTGACGATGGATTTACTCTGTGTCAGAAGGTTCGAAAGCAATCCAATGTGCCTATTATTATGCTGACTGCGGTGTCTGACGAAACGGATCAAATCATTGGTTTGGAAATTGGCGCGGATGACTATATTGCGAAGCCGTTTAGCCCTCGTCAATTAATGGCGAGAATTAAAGCGTTGTTAAGACGAATGCATGTTCAAGAAGATGAGGCCAGCGCATTACCTTCATTATCTCGAAATATCGTGTTTGGTGATTGGCGGTTAGACACGCTCTCTCACCGTGCAACTCACTCGGATACCCATGAGACAATCGAATTCTCGGGCAGCGATTTCGCTTTGTTGATGTTGTTTTTGTCTCACCCAAATGAAATTTTAGATCGCGATACCATTTCTATTGCGACACGTGGAAGAGAGGCCCTCCCAATGGAACGGGGTATTGACGTACAGTTAAGTCGATTGCGTCAACGCCTTGGTGACAAAGGGAATAAATACATCAAAACCATGCGTGGCAATGGCTATATGTTTACGGCAACAGTTACGTATGAGCGATGACGGCAATCGATAACAGGAATCACGTTTTATGAAGCTAAAATGGCCGAATTCCCTCGTTGCTCGAACTTTACTGTTAACGCTGTTGGCGGTTGTGGTTGCACAAGGGATTGCAACTTCTATTTGGTATTCGCAATCCAAGCAACGAGAATATGAAGGTATACGTTCGGCATCGGAAAGTATGGCGAATATGTTTGCTTCAACGGTCACGTTTTTTCAATCCCTTCCCAGAGAGTACCGCCATATCGTTTTAGATCAGATTCGGAATATGGGAGGGACTCGATTTTTCGTTTCGTTTAATGAAGAACAGCTATCTATCGATCCGGTGGCGGAATCTCGTTTAAAGCGTATTTCTGTTGATGCCGTAGAACAAGTACTCGATAACAAGCTTCGGAAAGTGCATCAAATAGACGTAGAGTTTTCACGCCCAGATACGTTGCGAATCTTAAAAAATGATATTCGCCTTAGCGATTTGCCTCGCTCTTGGGCGCACCACACCTTAACGCTGGAGCCGCTCAACCCACCTATTTTGGTGGTGCAAATAGAGCTGGACACCAACCAGTGGCTTTATATTGCCGCATTGCTTCCTGCGCCATACATAAGCTTGGACGACACGATCATTGGTAGCGATCAGGTATTGTTTCTGGTTTTCTCAACCACACTGCTGCTGTTGCTAACCTATTTATTGGTTCGTCGTCAGGTTCGCCCGTTGAAAAGACTGGCAAAAGCAGCGAACGACATGAGTATCGACGTGGAGCAGTCTCCGCTGGTGGAAGAGGGGGCGAGTGAATTGGTAACGGCAACCCGAGCATTCAATCGCATGCAATCTAGGATAAACCGTTATATCACCGACAGAGAGCACCTGTTCTCTGCCATTTCACATGATTTAAAAACTCCCATCACACGCCTAAGAATCCGTGCCGAACTACTGGAAAACGATCAAAAGCGGTTTAAGTTTAACCGTGATCTTGATGAACTGGAGATGATGGTGAAGGGAGCACTCCAGTGTGTACGAGAGACCGATCTGCATGAGAATAACGCTCAAGTGGATCTAGCGGACATGTTGGCATCGATTGCGGAAAGTCATAATCAGGAAAGCACCAAAGTTTTCTTACCAGACACGCCTATTCTGCCCATTTGGGGCAAACCACTTGCCATGAAACGGGTACTCACCAATCTCATCGATAATGGGGTCAAATATGGGCATCGCGTACATGTCTATGTCTATGACCACGAGGATCGCCTAGAACTCATCATCCTAGATGAAGGGCAGGGCATTCCTGAAAGCAAGCTGGATATGGTATTTGAGCCATATTATCGCCTTGCCAATGACAAAGATGGGCACGGTCTAGGGCTAGGGATTAGCCGAAATATCCTCCACGCACATGGTGGAGATCTCATTATTTACAATTCTCTCAAAGGCGGTCTGGAGGCAAAAGTCCTTATCCCACATGACCCTGAGCTCTAATGTAACATCTTCGTTACATTGGGCTTACCCTTTGTTTCAATCTTCTGTTTTTTCCATGTTTAGACTTAGGGCAAATGAGGAAATGCTCGGTAGTATCCTTTTCCCCGTTTTTGCTTAATCCAAGGCTGCAAAGCCAAAATAACATGGACGATAACAATGAAAATGAATAAAACTCTGATTACCCTATCATTGCTAGCTGCGACATCGTACGCACAAGCTGGCGAAGTAGAAGTGCTTCATTGGTGGACCTCTGGCGGTGAAGCAAAATCCGCTGCTGTACTGAAAAGTAAGGTCGAGGAGCAAGGTCACTCTTGGAAAGACTTTGCTGTTGCTGGTGGCGGCGGTGAAAGTGCTATGACAGTCTTAAAGACTCGTGCGGTATCAGGTAATCCTCCTTCAGCCGCTCAAATTAAAGGACACGACATTCAAGAGTGGGGTGACCTTGGGTTTCTAACCAGCTTAGATGACGTGGCAAAAGCGGAAAAATGGGAAAGTAATCTTCCAGAAGTTGTAACAAAAGTCATGAAGCATGAAGGTCGTTTTGTTGCCGTCCCTGTTAACGTTCACCGAGTAAACTGGCTGTGGGCAAACCCAGAAGTATTAAAAGCGGCAGGTGTTTCTGTTCCTAAAACCTTGGATGAGTTTTTTGCTTCCGCAGAAAAAATCAAAGCTGCAGGCTACATTCCACTCGCTCACGGTGGTCAACCTTGGCAAGACGCGACAGTATTTGAAGCCGTAGCCCTTGATGTACTTGGCAGCGCTGACTACAACAAAGCGTTTGTTGATCTAGACATGGATGTGCTGCAAGGCTCAAAAATGGTTGAGGTGTTCGAGAAGTTCCACAAGATTCGTGATTACATCGACAGCAACTCCCCAGGCCGAGATTGGAACGTAGCGACATCAATGGTCATTAATGGTGACGCGGCTATGCAAATCATGGGTGACTGGGCAAAAGGTGAATTTGCTGCGGCAGGTAAAATGCCGGGTAAAGATTACATTTGTGCGCCAGCACCGGGTACAGATGGTCAGTTTACGTTCAATATCGACAGTTTTGCCTTCTTTAAGCTGAAAAATGCAGACAATGAAAAAGCGCAAAAAGCACTGGCGAAAACCATTCTTACTAAAGACTTCCAAGAAGTATTTAACCTCAATAAAGGCTCAATCCCTGTTCGTTTGGATATGGACATGACCAAATTCGACTCCTGTGCTCTGGATTCAATGGCAACATTTAAGACCAGTGCAGACAGTGGCGATTTAGTGCCAAGTATGGCGCACGGCTTGTCTACAACCAGTTACGTTCAAGGTGCCATCTACGACGTAGTCACTAATTTCTTTAACGACCCATCAGCAAAAGCGGATGAAGCAGTTAAGAAGTTGGCAAAAGCCGTAAAAGCAGCCATTTAAGAACGGTTCAAAACCGGTAGTTTTTCGACCCACAGCTTCGAGATATCTACTGGTTTTGACATCGGGTTCACCCCGAAAAGAACACCCCCTGAGAGTCGTGCTCAAGATGAGTCCGCACTTTCCTCATGTACCGCCGCTTGCGGCGGTTCTGAGGGGCCCTCTAACAAGGATAAGTTATGGAGCATGTTTTGACAGTGCCTAAAACTAAATCGGCGCCGAAGCGCAGCTTTGCCGATAAATTACAAAACTGGCTGCCAAAAATTGTTCTGGCTCCGACTATGCTCGTCACTGTGGTGTGCATATACGGCTACATTTTTTGGACTGCAGCCTTATCTCTAACCAATTCCCGCTTTTTGCCTAGTTTCAACTTTGCTGGTTTTGCTCAATATGAAAAACTAATGGAGAACGACCGTTGGGTTACCTCGATCACTAATCTAGGTATCTTTGGTTTGCTCTTTATGTTTATCGCCATTGTCTTGGGTGTAGGGCTGGCTATTTTGCTTGACCAAAACATCCGTCAAGAAGGTGCGATACGTACTATTTATCTTTACCCGATGGCGTTGTCGTTCATTGTTACGGGTACCGCATGGAAATGGATTTTAAACCCAGGATTAGGCATCGAAAAGATGGTGCGAGACTGGGGCTTCACTGATTTTGAATTCAATTGGTTAGTAAATTCCGAAATGTCGATTTATACCTTGGTGATTGCTGCCGTATGGCAATCGTCTGGTTTTGTAATGGCGATGTTCTTAGCCGGTCTTCGTGGTATCGATTCATCCATCATCAAAGCTGCCCAAATCGATGGCGCGAGCTTACCAAGCATCTATTTAAAGATCATTTTGCCATGTTTGAGGCCTGTGTTTTTCAGCGCCGTAATCATTACATCCCACATTGCGATCAAGAGTTTCGATTTGGTCACTGCATTAACTGCGGGCGGACCGGGTTACTCATCTGATTTACCAGCACTGTTTATGTATGCGCATTCATTTACCCGTGGTCAAATCGGCTTGGGTGCCGCCAGTGCAATGATGATGCTAGCGGGTATTTTGGCCATTCTAGTGCCTTATCTTTACTCTGAGTTAAGGGAGAAAAAGTCATGAGTAAGCCATTCAACTTAAGCCGAGCATTCTTATACGCTGCTTTGCTGTTTTTCTGCTTGGTGTACCTCATGCCACTGTTTGTCATGGTGATCACCTCGTTCAAAACCCTGCCAGACATCAAAGCAGGTAACCTTATGTCTTTGCCACAAGAGTGGGTGTTTGATGCCTGGGGTAAAGCTTGGTCATCAGCGTGTACCGGCGTGGCATGTGAAGGGGTAAGAGGGTATTTCTGGAACTCGTTCCAAATGGTGATTCCAGCGGTCGCGATTTCTACGTTACTCGGTGCCTTTAATGGGTATGTAGTGAGTAAATGGAAATTCAGAGGCTCAAACCTGTTTTTCAGCCTGATGCTATTTGGGTGTTTTATACCGTTTCAGGTCATCTTACTTCCTATGGCAGCAACATTAGGGAAGCTTGGGCTCGCCAATACAACGACGGGTCTTGTGATCGTTCACGTTATCTATGGATTGGCGTTTACCACTTTATTCTTCCGAAACTTTTATATCGGTGTACCGGATGAATTGGTTAAAGCAGCAAAGCTGGATGGCGCAGGTTTCTTCACCATCTTCTTCAAAATTCTGCTGCCTTTATCGCTCCCCATCATCATGGTTACTGTGATCTGGCAGTTCACTGCAATTTGGAATGATTTCTTATTTGGCGTTGTTTACTCCGGTTCGGATACTCAGCCCATTACCGTTGCCCTTAACAACTTGGTGAACACCAGTACAGGGGTGAAAGAATACAACGTAGATATGGCCGCCGCCATTATCGCCGCACTGCCGACACTGATTGTGTATGTATTGGCAGGTAAATATTTCGTACGTGGTCTCACCGCCGGATCAGTAAAAGGATAAATTCATGGCAACATTACAACTCAACAAGATCCGCAAGACCTATCGCAATGCGGAGCAAGAAACACTAAAAGGCATAAACATCAGTATCGATTCAGGCGAATTTCTGATTTTAGTCGGGCCTTCTGGCTGTGGTAAATCCACTCTGATGAATACCATCGCTGGGCTTGAAGATATTACCTCCGGTGAAATTGTTATCGATGGTACGGATGTGGCGCAAGTGGAACCGAAAGATCGTGATATCGCGATGGTGTTTCAATCTTATGCGTTATACCCAAACATGACGGTGAGAGGGAATATCGCTTTTGGATTAAAAATCCGCAAAATGCCAACGGACGAAATCGAAGCTGAGGTAAATCGAGTTGCCGAAATGCTGCAAATTGATCACCTGCTTGATCGCAAACCTTCGCAGTTGTCCGGTGGCCAGCGCCAGCGTGTAGCCATGGGACGCGCCTTGGCTCGCAAGCCTAAGCTGTATTTGTTTGATGAACCATTGTCGAACCTAGATGCGAAGTTGCGCGTCGAAATGCGTACTCAAATTAAGCGCCTACATCAGCAACTAAACACCACCATTGTGTATGTAACCCACGATCAGATTGAAGCCATGACATTGGCGGATAGAATCGCCGTGATGAAGGATGGAGAGCTTCAGCAACTAGGCACGCCAAAAGAAATCTACAACAAGCCCAACAATATGTTTGTCGCAGGTTTTATGGGGTCGCCTTCGATGAACTTTATCCGCGGTAAGGTGGATTTGAATGAAGTTGATCACCCAGTGCTAAAAGTCACGGATGGTGAAGACAAAATTCATGATATTCGCTTGCCGGATTCGCTACGAACTCGTGATGGTCAGGAAGTCGTGATTGGCTTGCGACCAGAAAACATCACTGAACAGGTTGAATTAGGAAGCGTGGCTAGCGAACTGCCTCTGAAAATAGAAGTACTTGAACCAACAGGTCCAGACACCATAGCCATGGTGAAAGTGAATAATCAAGAAGTGGCTTGCCGATTATCTCCCGAGTTTGATGTGAAAGTGGGAGAAGTAACGAATTTGTACTTTGACCTTTCTAAGGCTGTGTTCTTTGATGCGAAAACGGAGATTCGTATCGAACAATAGGTTTAAGTCTTACCTTACAAGGGTTTGAAGCCTTAGCGTTTAGGCTTCATTTTATCTGTGACAACCAAAAGGCCGAGGGACCTTTTGTTGTTTTTGCGCCCCATAGTGGGCGCTTTTTTTATATACAACCTATATAAATAGATATAGCCTAATATGCACCTAGTTTTGTTGTGGTGTCGCATGGTAATTCGTTGGTTGATTTATGTTTTTTCTGTCTCTATTGCATTCTTATATCTTTCAGGTGTTTTCTATTTCTGGGAACCTGATGATATTAAAAAGGGTTCGTTTACCTATTATCTAAAGTTACCTAAAGAAGTTCGAGAGTTTAGTTGCTATCAATCAATTAATGATGTGACTTTTACTTATCGAGTGGCGGACGGTCTTAAGCCAGCAATTATCACTGCCAAATTCATACAAAATATCTCCCTTTATACATTGAGATACAAACTGCTGAAAGATGGCTTCCACTGTAAGGGCATTGATGGCAGCACCAGCATCAGATGTTCTGGAAAGTACGTTGATGGAGTAGTTTCTCTGATGATTCAGCGTCTTGTTGGAGTTGGGTTAGAAGTAGAAGCGACTTTTATAGGAGTCGGAGAAAGTTAAATGCAAATAACTAAAGAAGTTAGTAAGCGCTGGTTATTTTATCTACTGAGCACATTTTTCCTTGTCTATCTGTTGTGGTCTCTGCTTTATATTGATCAGTTATCAAAACAACTAACTACCGAAAAAACCAGAGTAGTGAGTATGGCTAGACACTTAGAATTGTGGAAAGAAATCACTGGTAACAATAGTGGGTACCTTAATCAAGCTGTGCTTTTGCAGGAAAACCAAGATATACAAATTACGCTAGTTGAGAATGCGGATATAGAAGATGGACAGAGATTCTATGCCATGTACTATTCAGAGGCGGCAAAGGAACAGGATTTTAGGCAGTATTTTTCAGAATTAGTTTTAGGTAACTATTTTTACATCTTGACGGATGCGGATGGAAAGATTCGAGAATTTTTCTGGGACAAGCCATAGATTTTAAAGTGATAAAGCTCGCGTTGGGCTAGAACTGAGCACATAAGTTAATTATATAAATACTAACTACGGGTGTCTGAACTTGAATTCAGACGCCCGTTTTACTTTTACTGCCAAGTACCCAATGCCATCTCAGTGGTAAAACCGGGTCCAAATGCTGCCATGACGCCTTGTTCTCCTGCTTTTCGATGTTCAAAACTTCTTCTGAGTACATCGATAACGGCAGCGCTAGAGGTATTGCCAGTTTCACGCAAGCATGCTCTAGAATGGTCTAGGGCGTCAGGTGTTAGACCTAACGTGCGCTCTACTTCATCTTGAATTCTCCGACCTCCGGTATGGAAGAGGTAGAAGTCCAGATCTTTAGATCGCTTATCCTGACGAGATTGAACAAAATCATCGATGACAGGAGCAACGCGTTCAATCGAGTACATCACTTCCTTATCTAATGAGAATTTAAAACCCCTCGGTGTCATGTCGTAGCGAATAAATGCTTCACTTTGTTGTAGGAAGTGGCTGGCAGAGTGTGTGAGTTTCATTCCGCTGGTTTGATCGTCTCCACGCATGACTACTGCTGCACATGCATCGCCAAACAGTGAGTTGGTCACAAAGTCTTGAATACGGTTCGCGTATTTATCAAAGCACAGCGATGACGTTTCTAGTGTCACAATCAGGGCGTTGTTGTTCGGTGACTGTTGGCAGTGGTCAAATGCTCGATTCACTGCAGCAGCACCTGCTACACATCCCATCTGAGCCATTGGCAACTGAATGGTTGAATTGTTGAGGTTAAGTGCATTGATTAAATGAGCTGTGAGCGAAGGCATCATAAAACCAGTGCATGAGGTCACAATGACCATGGTGATATCTTTGATCTGAAGATCCGCATTCTCAATTGCTTGAAGGGCGGCTTGTTCAGACATAAACCGAGCCTGTTCATCGTAAATAGCGCTTCGTTCATCAAAATCTTCTAGCGAGACGACTTTCTCGAGTGGGACGATAAGGTGGCGTTTATCAATACTTGAATTTCTAACCATATCAAACGCTTTTTCTGCGTGAGGTTGGTCGCTATGCAGTGTGCGAAGGCATTCAATAATTTCGTCTTGAGTCACCACGTACTCGGGAAAATAGACGGAAGGCTTACTTAAAACACTCATGACGTTTCTCCTGTTGTTGTTTTATAAATGATCATTTAGGTATTCATAATTTATAAAAACAACAAGAGTTGCATCATTATATGAATCTGGTTCCGCATCAAAATGAGAGTTGTGGAACAAAACGTTAAGGAGTGCACCAATGTTTCACTTTCCACCCATCTGCTTCTTTTTAATGGGTGGGTTTCCGCCTAAACGGATTTCGGTTTTTCAGGTGCTCATAGAGGCAGTTCACTCACAGCCTTTATGGTTAAAGGGTTGTTAATAAAATGTATCAGGTTGGTCTGGGTTTTGCTCTTAGTCGAGTACATGGTCTTCAGTGATGACGACTAAGTGTTAAACAAGGAGAATATAAATGTTAAAGCCTCTTACCCTACTTTCTGCCTCTATCTTGGCGCTTACCAGTTTCCAAGCGGCTGCTAACTGTGACCCTGGCGAGATTGTTATTAAATTCAGCCATGTGACCAATACAGATAAACACCCCAAAGGCATTGCTGCCTCTCTACTTGAGAAGCGTGTGAACGAAGAGATGAACGGCAAAGCCTGTATGCAGGTATTCCCTAACTCAACGCTTTACGATGACAATAAGGTCCTTGAAGCGCTACTCAATGGTGATGTGCAATTAGCGGCACCATCGCTATCGAAGTTTGAAAAGTTCACTAAGAAGTACCGTATTTTCGATTTGCCATTTCTGTTTGAAGATGTGGACGCTGTCGACCGTTTCCAAAACTCAGAAGCGGGTGACAAGCTTAAAAATGCGATGAAACGTCGTGGATTGAAAGGATTGTCGTTCTGGCACAACGGAATGAAGCAAATGTCTGCGAGCAAACCGCTGATGTCTCCTAGCGATGCAGAGGGGCTGAAATTCCGTGTTCAAGCGTCGGATGTATTGGTCGCGCAATTTGAACAGTTAGGGGCGAACCCACAAAAAATGTCGTTCAAAGAAGTGTACGGTGGCCTTCAAACGAAAGTTATCGATGGACAGGAAAACACGTGGTCGAACATTTATGGCAAAAAATTCTTCGAAGTTCAGGACGGGGTTACGGAAACCAACCATGGCATTATCGATTACTTAGTGGTGACCTCAAATACATGGTGGAAAGAATTACCTCAGGACGTTCGAGAAGAGTTTAATGCCATTCTTAATGATGTGACGGCTGCACGTAATTCCGCTTCCAGTGAGGTAAACGAAATCAACAAGCAAAACATCATAGCCGCGGGTGGCGTAGTAAGGTCTTTGACACCTGAACAACGTCAGGAGTGGGTGACTGCACTTAGACCTGTCTGGAAGAAGTTTGAAAAAGACATCGGTGCAGATTTGCTCGAAGCCGCTTTAGCTTCAAATAAATAATAAAATTTAACCACGAAAGTTCAACAGACCCTAGGCATGACAATTTCTGTCATGCCCATTTCCCTTACATTTTTCCTAATACAGCGGAGTATCTGTATGGAACAGTCCTTATTTACTCGAGTCGGTAAGGTAACGGATCAAATCGAAGAAACACTGATTGCCTTGTTTCTTGGGAGTATGACCCTACTTACCTTTTCTAATGTGGTGTTTCGTTATGTGTTTAACGACAACATCCTTTGGGCACTGGAACTGACCGTTTTTCTCTTTGCCTGGATGGTACTTGTCGGCGCTTCTTATGGCGTGAAAAAACATTTTCATATTGGTGTGGATGTCATTATTAACCTCGCACCAGAGCGGGGAAGAAAGATGTACGCATTAGCTGCTGTTGCGCTGTGCCTGCTTTTTTCTATTTTGTTATTTATTGGTTCTTGGAATTATTGGTTTCCGTTTGTGACTGAGCGCGCATGGTACGAGACCGACGATATTCCTATGCCGGAAATTCTGCAATTCCTATCCGATTGGATGAATGAAGGCGAGCGCTACGAAAAAATGCCACGCTTTATCCCTTACGCTGCACTTCCAATTGGTATGGCGTTACTGACCTTTCGCTTTGCGCAATGCGCGTGGCAAATCGCGACAGGAAAAATCGATCGTCTTATTTCCAGCCATGAAGCGGAAGAAGATTTAGAAGCACTGAAATCTGAAAGCAAGGAGAGCTAAGCCATGGACATTTTATTGCTGTTTATTATGGTCATAGGCTTCATGTTAATTGGTGTGCCCATTGCGGTTTCCCTTGGTCTAGCCAGTGTCCTATTTCTGTTGCTTCACTCTGATGCTTCGTTGGCTTCTGTTGCCCAAACTTTGTTTAATGCGTTTGCTGGCCATTACACATTATTGGCCATCCCGTTTTTTATACTCGCCTCAAGTTTTATGTCTACGGGGGGCGTTGCCCGTCGAATCATTCGATTTGCGATTGCGATGGTGGGTTGGTTCCGTGGTGGTTTAGCAATGGCGTCGGTCGTAGCCTGCATGATGTTTGCGGCGTTATCGGGTTCATCTCCTGCAACGGTGGTGGCTATCGGTAGTATTGTTATTGCGGGCATGGTGAAGAATGGATATTCCAAAGAATTCGCTGCTGGTGTTATTTGCAATGCAGGCACATTGGGAATCCTCATTCCGCCATCCATCGTGATGGTTGTATACGCTGCCGCGACAGATGTTTCTGTTGGGCGGATGTTCTTAGGTGGTGTAATTCCGGGCTTGCTTGCTGGAGTGATGTTGATGATTGCCATCTACATTGCGGCAAGAGTCAAAAACCTGCCAGCACAGCCCTTTGTGGGGTGGGGCGAAGCCTTTGCGGCCGCAAAAGATGCAAGCTGGGGTTTATTACTGATCGTGATCATTCTTGGCGGGATTTACGGTGGGGTATTTACACCAACAGAGGCGGCAGCCGTCGCGGCTGTGTATTCTTTCCTTATTGCAAACTTCATCTACAAGGATATGGGGCCGTTTGCAGATAAAGAAAACACCAAACCATTGTTGGTGAAAGTGTTCCAAACCTTTGTTCACAAAGACACAAAGAACACGTTATATGATGCGGGTAAGCTAACGATTATGTTGCTGTTTATCATCGCTAATGCGTTGATTTTAAAGCACGTTCTCACAGAAGAACGCATTCCTCAGATGATCACCGAGTCAATGCTATCGGCGGGCTTAGGCCCAATCACCTTCCTTATTGTTGTAAACGTCTTACTGCTTATCGGTGGCCAGTTTATGGAGCCATCAGGTTTATTGATCATCGTTGCTCCTTTAGTTTTCCCTATTGCCATTGCGCTGGGTATCGACCCGATCCACCTTGGCATTATGATGGTGGTGAACATGGAAATTGGGATGATCACGCCGCCTGTCGGGCTCAATTTGTTTGTGACAGCAGGGGTAGCGAAAATGTCGATGATGAATGTGGTCAAAGCCGCGCTACCTTGGGTTGCGGTGATGTTCCTCTTCCTCGTGATTGTCACTTATGTTCCATGGGTGTCGACTTGGCTACCGACCACGCTTATGGGACCTGAAATCATAACAAAATAGAAGCGAAGCGTAGAGACACCCTACACTCAACCGTTATCGCTCAATAAAACGCACTTGCCCTGCTTTCCCCTGCAGGGCTTTTTTATTTTGAACGACTTAGCTTGCTTCTCGTTCTTCTTCCTTGGTTCTAAAGATAGAATCCACGATTTTCTGGGTTACTGGAACAACGAATATGCTTAATGGCAGTGCGACCCAAAATGACATGAACCATGTATTCGGCCAAGTAGAGATAGCTTGTGAAACATCTACAGTTAGTAGCCCCATTGCTAAAGACATTCCACCAGACATGATTAAAGCCATAATGGCTGAGAATAGGTAAAACTCTTTCCGTTCTAAGCTCATTTTGTTTACTCCCCTGTTATCGATGTTTATGTTAACGGCTTCCAATTTGGTCTAGTGAAAATGTTTTACTTTGCCCAAACGTTGAGAACGCTTTCTAGTTTGCTGTCCAATTCATGGTTGATTAACACTTGGTTGTCGCTATTAAAGTTGTCATAGAAACTCGGAATGCTCAGTGAACCTACAACCTTACCTCCAAAATGTGGTGCTGCTTCAGTGGCAAGCTTTAGAACATTATTTGCTCCACTGGGACCTGGCGAGGTTGCTAGAAAAATAACAGGCTTGTCTTGGTAGACATTTCTGTCTATACGACTTAACCAATCGAACAAGTTTTTGAACGCAACAGTAAAGTTACCGTTATGTTCTGCAAGAGAAATGAGAACTGCATCAGCCTGTTCGATTCGTTTTGCAAACGAGTGTGCTGTTTTCGGAATGCCGTACTCTTCTTCAAGATCAATATTATAGATAGGTAAGTCAAAATCGTTAATGTCGACAAAATCAATTTCGGAATCCACTAGCTTGCTGGAGGCGAACTTTACTAGCTGCTTGTTAATTGAATTACGACTGTTTGTTGCGGCTAAAGTGAGTACTTTCATGTGGATCCTCGAATATTAGTTCTGCTATTAAGTGTGATTTAGGGTTAATAACGGCGATTTAAATTACAACGAGCCAAGTTCCCCAGCTTGATACCGAGCAGTAACATCATCTATTTCTTGCTGATTGCTCATCGCAAAAGGTCCTTGCTGTACGAAGCTTTCATTAATGGTTTCGCCTGACAGTAGAGTAAAGTGGCTTTGAGTTTCGGACGTTCCACGCACATTCAATTCGATGGGATCTGTTTGGCTTATTGTGGTTGATTCTCCTTGAGCAAGCGCATGCCATTTGCCGTCAATTTTGTACTGTAAGTCACCCTCTACCGCGTACAACCATGCATTAAAGTCTTCCTTTATATTGTGCGTGAACGTTGAATCTTCTGAAGCGTATCCATCCAGTATTAAGAAAGGCCAAACGGATGACTCGGAAACACGTTGACCATTACTTTCACCCAAAACTAACCTTACGCGATAACCCTGACCTTCAAGAGTGGGCATATTTTTCTTTTTGATATGCAGAGAGCTAGGTGATTGGTGTTTAAGTTTGGCCGGTAAATTTACGAATATTTGTAAGCCGTGGATTTTAGCGCCTTGGCGTGGAGCTTCATCATGTAAAGCGCCGCTTCCTGCATTCAGCCAGTATAGGTCTCCAGCTTCTATATCAAAGTCGTTACCCAAAGAGTCGCGGTTGTTAAATTTGCCTTCGCTATCTTCAAAAATGACCGATACGGCTGAGATACCAGCATGAGGGTGAGCACCAAATGTCGGTACTGTCATTGTGTAGTGATCCACCATGATGATTGGGTCCATAGTCCCTTCGAACTGAGAGTGTCGAAACCCTAGGCCGGTAAATCCGCTACCAACGCTCAGAGCGTTGCCTGTTACCTTTACCTGTTGAGTAGCGTTGATGTTTTTTAGAGCAGTCATAATTCTTTTCCGTTCCATTTGTTGGCTTGAAACTAATATATCCGTTTGGTTTAACTCAAAAAACCGTTAATATCTGAACATATCGTTCCATATTTAGGACAATAAAATGAAGGTCGATCTGAATGATTACTTCTATTTTGTACATGTAGTAGAGAAAAAAGGGTACACAGCGGCAGCAAGAGATTTAAATATGCCTAAATCTCGGTTGAGCCGTCATGTCACGCAGTTAGAGGAGCGTTTAGGAGTGAGGCTGTTGCAAAGAACCTCACGTAACGTAACGGTAACGGATGAAGGCCATGGGTTTTATCAGCATGCTCGAAAATTGGTCGACACCATGGAATTGGCCGAGGCGGCGATGGAAAGCCGAATGGGGCTGCTGAGCGGGAAAGTTGTTTTAAGTTGCTCAACGGGAGTCGCTCAATTTGCGCTTATCGATATCATCACTGAATTTGCTAAGCTGTATCCCCAAGTCCTTATTGAGCAACGTGTTTCGAATACAAACGTTGATCTGATTGCTGAAGGTATCGATATGGCGATTAGGGGGCACAGTAGTGAACTACCCGATTCAAGCTTAATTCAACGATTTATCACCAAAGTAGAATGGTCCTTGTATTGCTCACCAAGCTATTTAGAAGAAATTGGAAAAATTGAAAGTCCCTACGATTTAGCGCGATGCCGAGTACTCAAAGTTGGGCGATCTAACGGAAAAGATGCCATCCCTCTTCAGCGCAAAGATGGACTGCGCACACACCAAAATACCAACATCGTCATGTGTTCAGAAGATATGTCGACGCTAAAACAAGCGACAATAGAAGGCCTCGGTGTCATTGCCTTGCCTGATTATGTGTGTAAAAAGCCCTTACAGACAGGGCACCTTGTCCGAATCCTTCCTGAATGGATTTCTCAATCCGCGAGCTTGAGTTTATTGATGCCTTCCAGACTAGGAGTGCCTGCCCACACGAACGCACTTGCTGAGTTCATTCGAGAGAAGTTGCCCCTAGCTGTAGGTGTTAAGTAATACTTCCCCCAACTTCCTGTTACACATCTAGTTCATTGTGCTTGGAAGCCACAATGAAATTTGCGGTACAAAAGTGAGTAGCAGTAACACTGCAATCAGCATGGCAAGAAACGGCAGGACTTCTTTAACAAATTCTTTCACCGAAACCTTACTAATACTGCAAGCTGTGAACATTAACGTGCCGAGAGGTGGGGTAACGCCAGCGATGGTGAGATTCAGTACCATCACGATGCCAAAGTGAACAGGATCGATACCGACTTTAGTGATAATAGGGACCAAGATCGGTGTCAGAATAATCAGAGCTGCGCCTCCCTCGATAAACATGCCAACTGCTACCAACAAAAGATTGATGATGAGCAGCAACAAATAAGGATTATCTGTTATCGCCAGCATGGCATTGGCAACCTGAACCGGTAACCTTTCCCAAGAAAGATAAAAACTGAACGTCGAAGCCGCACAGATTATGAACATAACGGTGGACGTTGCGATGACGGTCTCTTTCATAATTGCAGGAAGTGCTTTCACCGAAAACTGTCGGTGAATATAGCCCACGATTATGGCGTAGATCACCGCAATTGCGCCCGCTTCGGTTGGAGTAAAGAAGCCAAATCTTATCCCCCCAATTATTCCGATAGGAACCATTAACGACCACGAGGCATTTCTCAGAGCGATTAAGCGATCAGTCAGTGACGATTTTTGAGGTTGAGAAGGGGCGTACAGACGAATTCTAGATATGCGATGCGCGACGATCATCAAAGCAATACACAGTACAATACCCGGAATAACGCCCGCTAAGAATAGCTTGCCAATTGAAACATCACCCATGTATCCATACAAAATGAGCCCAATTCCTGGAGGAATAATGACGCTAATAATGGAAGAACAAGCGGTGACTGCTGCCGAGAATGCAGTGTGATAACCCCGTTGATTCATTTGCGGAACCATAATTTTGCTTTGCATGGCGGTATCGGCATTGGCGCTTCCGGACATGCCGCCCATCAGTGTGCTGAGCAAAATGTTCACTTGCGCTAACCCTCCAACTCTATGCCCTGTCAGGCTATCCGCTAGCTTCATAAGCCGATCTGTAATGCCAGAATGGTTCATGATGACACCCGTCATAATGAAAAAAGGAATAGCCAAAAGAGGGAAAGAGTGAGTAACGGCAACAAAGCGCTGGATGAAGATTTGGTGCTGAATGCCATTAGTCATCATGAAAAACGATAGCCCAGCAATAGCCAAAGCGAAGGCCACAGGTACATTGGCGGCAAACAACAGAAACAAGATGAAAACAGGGAGTAAATCCATTATTTCGCCTCCACGTTAGTATCAGAATCGGTCTCTTCAGGCTTGATGAAAATATGACAGACAGCGTGGATAAACATGAAAAGAAAAGACAAGCACGTCGCGAGATAAACAAACGAAAATGGGAGACGTAATACCGGAGACGGGCGGTTCCATGATTGGAAAGCCAACACTGAAGCGAGATAAAAACTGTACGCCAAAAACACCATAATTAGCGCAGTTGTAACAAAGTCTAATCTTCTGCGAATGTTTTGCGGTAGTGCATCGACAAAAACGGGAACACCAATGTGCAGCGTTTTTCGGTAGCAAACGGATGCCCCCATAAAGACCAGCCAGGTAAAGGCGATGCCTGACAATTCGGTCGTCCATGTTGCGGGTTGCTCTGTGATGTATCGAGTGACCACGCCCCAAACAACCGAACCTAAGACTAGGCTCATGGCAATCAAAGCGAGTGTGGTTTCAATGTTACCAAGTACCTTTGATACTCTTTTTGCTGCCATGAATTGTCTCCTTACAATCCAAAACCTAGATCTTCATATCGTGAAAGCGAACCCATATTCGCTGAACTTAGCGTTATGGGTTACCTGGGTTTTCAAACTAGATCTAACAAATCTTAGTTATCCAAAATTTCACGGACTTTGGCATGAAGCCCTTCCGACCATTTAGGGAACTTACCGTATACCGGTGCTGTGGCTTTTTGGAATGCTTTAGCATCCACATTTTTATGGACGGTAACACCTTCAGAGCGCAGCTTATCGAGCAGAGTTTCCGTTGTGCCTATGGAAAGTTCCGTCATGTAATCACCTGCTTTGATGGCTTCTTCTGCAAGAATGGTTTGAATATCTTGAGGTAAGTTAGCGAAGTAATCTGCATTAATAACAAGCCCGATGAAGGCTTTAAAGTGGCTGGTTAGCGAAACGTGTTTTTTGCTTTCATATAACTTAGCGGCGTACAACGACCCTAATGGTGCTTCGGCTGCATCTACAACGCCTGAAGAGAGCCCCGTGTACACTTCAGACCAAGCCAATTGCGTGGCACGAGCACCCATGGCTTTTACGGTTTCAATCCACATTACATTAGGCGGAACTCGCATGGACACTCCTTTCAAATCGGAAGGAGAAAGAATCGCTTTGTTTGAGATGATGTGTCTTTCGCCGAACAACCAATTCATGGCGAGGACTTCAAAATTACCGTTCTTCTTAACCGTATTCTTCATAGATTGGTACAGCGATGAATCCAGTAGCTTTTTAAAATCTTTTGGATCTTCCAGTAAATACGGGCCATTCAGTACACCAAAATCTGGCGCGTAGTCGGATAGATAACCGGGATCGGCAGTTTGGATGACAGGAAGACCTAATTTGACCTGTTCGTAGACTTCTAAGTTGGTACCCAGTTCACCATTAGGGTGAATGGTGATTTTGATTTTACCGCCAGAACGTTTTTCAACGTTAGCAGCATAGTATTCCAATGCTTGATGCAGTGGCTCTTGGTTAGAGGTGACGTGGGCGAGCTTAAGCTCGTAATCGGCAGAGAATACTGATGTAGAGATCAGCATCATCAAAGCCGTCATTGATCTGAGAAAACGTTCCATGTGTTACTCCTGGTTGTTCAAGAAAACTGAAATTGCATAGCGGAAGAACCCGCGTGGTGTCGCGTAGACACTGCATAAGATAAAGCTTGAGCAGCTGCGGCACTGGCTTGCCCCGGTACTTCACTGTTTCCGAGTGGACGGCTTCTCTGGTCTCAGAAGGAACAAGATAGAATCTCAGTTATGTGCTTAGAGTTGAATCCATATATAAAAGTAAATTTCATATATGGATTTACGTTATCGTTTGTGTGGTTGAAAAACAACCAGCGGTGAGAAGGTAATGGTAAAAGTGTGATGATTGGCAGTGAAACTGTGAATTGAATAAGTGACTTGTTTTATATTTGAAGCCCACTTATAGAATTAGTGGGCTCAATAGGGCTTGAAAGGGCAACGAATCCTAATTCTTAAAGCTGTCTTTGTTAATGCCAAATTTCTGCATCTTGTCGTACAGGGTTTTTCTTGGGAGGTTTAGCGTAGACATGGTGTCTTTAATGCTGCCGTCGTGGGACGACAAGGCTTGCTCTATCAGGGCTTTTTCAAAATCAGCCACTTGCTCTGCCAGCCCTAACTGCGATTTTGGCTTTGTAGCTTCTCCAAGTTGGTTTAATTTCCCAAGCAAAACGAACCGTTCTGCAGCATTTCTTAGCTCTCGAACATTGCCTGGCCAGTCATGAGCGAGTAATGCCTGTAAATCAGCAGGTGGCAATGAGGTAGCGGCCTTGCCGTAACGAGCAGCAGCAACAAGCAAGAAATGATGAAATAGGGCAGGGATGTCCTCTTTTCTCTCTCTAAGTGGTGGTAAGTCCAGAGTCACGACGTTTAAACGGTAGTAGAGATCTTGCCGAAAGGTGCCTTGTGATGCAGCGTCTTTCAAGTCGGTTTTGGTCGCGGCAATAACGCGGATGTCTAACCCAATACTCTGATTGGAGCCGATCCTTTCGATCTGTCTTTCTTGTAGTACGCGCAATAGTCGAATTTGGGCTTGCATTGGCATGGATTCAATTTCATCCAAGAAGAGCGTACCACCTTGAGCGTATTCAAATTTACCGACTCGAAGGCTATCGGCACCCGTATATGCGCCTTTTTCATGACCATAGAGCTCACTTTCAATCAGGTTCTCTGGCACAGCTCCACAGTTAACCGCAACGAAGTTTTGTTCTCTACGGCTGCTTTGTTCATGAAGTGAACGTGCAACCAGCTCTTTTCCTGTACCCGTTTCTCCAAACAAGAGAATATCGGCGTTTGTATCTGCGATATGGGCAATGGTGTCACGAAGGTCTTGGATGCTATTGGTATTTCCGATAATTCTTGGGCCAAGAGTTTGGTTGGCTTTTAATGCGCGTTTGAGTTTCTGGTTTTCCAGTGTGAGTTTTCTGCGTTCAATGGCACGTTTTACCGTATCGATAAGCCTATCGTTTGAAAACGGTTTTTCGATGAAATCGTACGCACCATCATGCATCGATTGTACTGCCATTGATATATCACCGTGCCCCGTAATTAAAATCACTGGCAGATCTTCATCTCTCACTTTGATGGAATTTAATAACTGCTGCCCATTAATGCCGGGTAAGCGGATATCGGTGACAACAACATAAGGTGGATCGTCATCATCGAACGCGAGCAATGCAGATTCCGCATCTGGAAAACCAGTAGCTTGAATTTCAGCAAGTTCGAAAGCTTGTTCCATTGCGATTCGGAGATCTTCTTCATCATCGACAAAATGTATATGAGACATACTCGTTCCTAAATTTTGGGTAGCAGAAGCCGGAAACAAGCACCCGAATGTTCAGTATTACCCGCTTGCAGTTCACCATCCATGGTTTGCATGATTTGCTGAGATATAGATAAGCCTAATCCCAAGCCATTTTGCTTCGTCGTATAAAAAGGCTCAAATAACTGATTGAGCGTATCTTGCGTAATACCAGGACCAGTATCTTCAATATCAATCATGACGTAATCCGATGTTGCATGTAACTTAAGTTGAATGTGTTTTTGTGGCTGCATATCCATTGCCTGAATGGCATTAGTGATTAAGTTCACTAGCACCTGTTCAAGCTGAATTGGGTTTATTCTGGATTTGAATGGCTGCTCCAGACCTTCACACTTTAACTGCGTCAGACTCTCTTTGAGTTGAGGCTTTAGCAATTCTTGCGCTGCAATAATAACTGGCGAAATTTGGGTAATGACTCTTTCACTCGCGTCACTTTTTTTCGCAAATGTTTTTAATTGCTGACTAATTTTTGCCATACGGTCGGTTAACGCAGAAATTCTATGGAGGTTCTGGTGGACTTTATCGTGTTGGAACTTTACCAAAAATAGCAGTGCGTTATCGGCGTAGCTGCGAATCGCTGCTAATGGGTTATTGAGCTCGTGGCTGATGCTGGCGGACATTTGCCCTAACACCGCCAATTTCGCTGCTTGAATCAATTCCTCTTGAGTTTGCCTAAGTGCCGATTCGGTTTCTGCTCGGACTTTTATTTCCTCTTGAAGCTCTGCGGTGCGCACCATAACTTGAAACTCAAGTTTTTGCTTAGATTCCACCTGAATCCGTTCGATTTGCCGCTGTTTAGATTTTTGTTGGCGAATGATGAAACTCGCCAAATACAATAAAATGAAAACCAAGGTATTAAGGGCAATTAACGCTGAAACTTTCCAAACTAGGTTTAGTTTTGGACTCAATACGCGAACCGTTAATGAGCTCCCTTTAAGTGGACGCACCACACTTAAGTATTGGTTAAAACTGACGTATTGATTGAAGAAGGCATTGGTTCCCTGTAATTGGAGTTCGGTTTCTGGTGCCTCGAAATCCCCCACAAATGAAAGCGCAAAAATATCTCGTTCCAAATAGCGGCGGCTTTTTCTGATTTCCGCAATTTTGTCTTGTTTCAAAGGATAAAGGCTGTGATACCACCAGTTGATGCGATTAGACATAAAAACAATGTCGTCTGCATCGGTTACAACGAAAAAACTGTTTTGGCTTGTCCAGTCTTCTTCAATGGTCGATAAATCTTTTTTCACCACCAAAACACCTACGTTACTGCCTGCATGTTTAACTGGATAAGAATAGAAGTAACCGCGTCTACCTGAAGTACTGCCGAGAGCAAAGTATTCGCCTCGCTTTCCATTGATGGCTTGTTGGAAGTAAGGGCGAAATGCGAAGTTTCTTCCAATAAATGTTTTTTTATTTTGCCAATTACTTGCAGCAATCGTTGTGCCGACATGGTTAAGTAAATACGTGTCGGCAGCGCCGACTATTTGGTTTACTTCTTCTAAGTAACGATTTGTGATATCAAGTTGCGCACTGTTGGTAGGCGAAAGTAGCGCGTCTACAAGCTCATTATCCTTCGACATGAGTTGAGGAATATAAGCGTATTTTTCGAGCTGAGTCGTTAAGTGATTACTAAGTTGATCGGCGTGCAAATTGGTTTGGTCTAATTGATTTTGATAGCCCAGTCGCCAGCCCCATAAGCCTAAAATCAAGCTAGAGACTACGTAGGAGAACATCAATATAATTGGAATACGCCGTAGAATCATAGAGGTAAATTTTTTCAAAAACTGATAACGTAAAAGTAACAAAAAAGAGAAAACTTTGGTGTGTTAAAACAAGACTCGGATCTCTTTTTTATCTTTTCATAAAAAAAACAGATTATTTCCCTTGAAAAGCCATGTATCGTCCCCATTTCTCAGAAAACTTTTGCCAAATATTCGAGAAATCAGGACTTGGCTCGACAGTCGTCACGCATATCGCTAGAATGTCGCGTCTAAAATTTCTGTCCTGAGGCTAATTGGAGACGTTCTTTCTGCGAAGTCAGTATGGAAGAGGTCACTGAATAGTTCATGAGCTACGAATTGAATGGTTTGTGGGTCTCCGAATTTCATTTTATGCATTCAGACAGAATGCAACTTAAGGATGAAGTCACCGCTAAGGCGCTGGCTCCTAAGCTCAGGTAATACTGAGCCAGTTTTGAGGTTTATTTATAATGCAAGCTACTGTTGAAACTCTAGAAGGCCTAGAGCGCCGTCTTACTATTACCGTTCCTGCTGCAAACATCGAAGACGCAGTAACAGCTGAACTACGCAACATCGCTAAAAACCGTCGTTTCGATGGTTTCCGTAAAGGCAAAGTGCCTTTGAAGATGGTTGCGCAAATGTACGGCAAAGCAGTACGTCAAGATGTGATGGGTGAGGTTATGCAACGTCACTTCATCGAAGCGATCGTGAAAGAAAAAATCAACCCAGCAGGCGCACCTACTTTCGCTCCAGTGGAAACTGAAGAGGGTAAAGACCTAGTATTCAACGCAACTTTTGAAGTATACCCAGAAGTTGAACTTAAAGGTCTAGACAACATCACTGTTGAAAAGCCAGCAGTTGAAGTGAAAGAAGATGACGTTGCAGAGATGATCGAAACTCTTCGCAAGCAGCAAGCAACTTGGAAAGAAGTTGAAGGCGCAGCGTCAGAAAACTCTCGTGCAACAATCGACTTCGTTGGTTCTATCGACGGTGAAGAGTTTGAAGGCGGTAAAGCTGAGAACTTCCCACTAGAAATGGGCGCTGGTCGTATGATCCCTGGTTTCGAAGACGGCATCGTAGGTAAATCTGCGGGCATGGAATTCGAAATCGACGTAAACTTCCCAGAAGATTACCACGCTGAAAACCTAAAAGGTAAAGAAGCGAAGTTCGCTATCAAAGTGAACAAAGTTGAAGAGCGTGAGCTTCCTGAACTAGACGAAGAATTCGTTTCTAAGTTTGGTGCTGAAGGCGGTATCGATGGTCTTAAGACTGAAGTTCGCAAGAACATGGAACGCGAACTTAAGCAAGCTGTTAAGAACCGTATCAAAGAGCAAGCGCTTGACGGTCTAGTAAACGAAAACGACATTGACGTGCCAGCTGCACTTATCGATCAAGAAATCGGTACTCTACGTCAGCAAGCTGCACAGCGTTTCGGTGGCAACCCTGAAGCGGCTGAACAACTTCCACGTGAGTTGTTTGAAGAGCAAGCAAAACGTCGCGTAGTTGTTGGTCTTCTACTAGGCGAAGTTATCAAATCTGAAGAATTAAAAGCTGACGACGAGAAAGTTAAGGCTATTATTGAAGAGATGGCTACTGCTTACGAAGATCCAGCGGAAGTTATTGCTTACTACGAGCAAAACGAACAAATGATGAACAACATGCGCAATGTTGCGTTAGAAGAGCAAGCGATCGACGCTATCATCGCTAAAGCAAAAGTTTCTGACAAAGAAGTAAGCTTCAACGAGCTTATGAATGCACAACAACCTGCATAAAATCAGGTTTCAGTGCGTAGAAAGTTGACTTTGTTTTAACTCTTCTGCTAACAATGGTCCGTATGAGTCTATCATCCGGGCCATTTTATTTAGGGATATAAGAATATGAGCTACCAAGAAAAAAATGCAATGTCTCCAATCATTGATGCACTAGTACCCATGGTGGTAGAACAAACTTCCCGTGGTGAACGTTCTTACGATATCTATTCTCGTCTGCTTAAAGAGCGTATCATTTTTCTTACTGGTCAAGTCGAAGACCAAATGGCGAACCTAGTGGTTGCGCAATTGCTGTTTCTTGAATCAGAAAACCCAGACAAAGACATCTTCCTATACATCAACTCTCCAGGCGGCAGTGTTACAGCAGGCATGTCTATCTATGACACGATGCAGTACATCAAACCGAACGTGAGTACAGTATGTATGGGTCAAGCGTGTTCAATGGGGGCATTCCTGTTGGCAGGTGGTGCAGAAGGTAAGCGCCACGTATTACCAAACTCTCGTGTAATGATTCACCAGCCTCTTGGCGGTTTCCAAGGTCAGGCATCTGATATTCAAATTCACGCTCAAGAAATCCTGACGATTAAATCGAAGCTAAACAAGTTGCTTTCAGAGCACACTGGTCAGCCTCTTGAAGTTATTGAAGGTGATACAGATCGCGACAACTTTATGTCGGCAGATCAAGCAGTAGAATACGGTTTGGTTGATTCAGTTTTGACGCACCATAAAGCGTAATTGCGCTTCGCCGAAAGATGCAGGCGAAATTTGGTGAAAATTGATATAAACTCAAAACAAGACAGTTAAGGCTAAGAGGTTAGCGAATGACAGATAAAAGCAAAGAGGGCGGTAGCGGTAAGTTACTTTATTGCTCTTTCTGCGGCAAAAGCCAGCACGAAGTTCGCAAGCTAATCGCAGGCCCATCAGTGTACATTTGTGACGAATGCGTCGACTTATGTAACGATATTATTCGTGAGGAAATCAAGGATGTGCTCCCTAAGAAAGAGTCGAGCGCACTTCCTACTCCTCGCGAAATTCGCGAACACCTTGATGATTATGTGATTGGCCAAGATTACGCAAAGAAAGTGCTAGCGGTTGCAGTATACAACCACTACAAGCGTCTGCGTAATGGCGACACAACGAGCGAAGGCGTTGAACTGGGCAAGAGTAACATTTTGCTGATCGGTCCAACAGGTAGTGGTAAAACACTGCTGGCTGAAACCCTGGCTCGTTTCCTTGATGTTCCTTTCACTATGGCTGATGCAACCACATTGACGGAAGCTGGCTATGTAGGTGAAGACGTTGAGAACATTATTCAGAAGCTTCTGCAGAAATGTGACTACGATGTAGCAAAAGCAGAGCGCGGCATTGTCTATATCGATGAAATCGATAAGATTTCTCGCAAGGCAGAGAACCCCTCAATCACTCGCGATGTTTCGGGTGAAGGTGTTCAGCAAGCGTTATTGAAGCTGGTTGAAGGTACCGTCGCTTCTGTTCCGCCTCAAGGTGGAAGAAAGCACCCTCAACAAGAGTTTTTGCAGGTAGACACTTCTAAGATTCTGTTTATCTGTGGTGGTGCGTTTGCCGGTTTAGATAAAGTCATTGAGCAACGTACCGCGACAGGTACAGGTATCGGCTTTGGTGCAGAGATTCGTTCTAAAGACGAAACTCGCACAGTGGGCGAATTGTTCATGCAAGTCGAACCAGAAGATCTCGTTAAATACGGTTTGATTCCAGAATTCATTGGTCGTCTACCGGTTACTACGACTCTGACAGAACTTGATGAAGAAGCGCTTATTCAGATTCTTTGTGAACCAAAGAATGCGTTGACCAAGCAGTATGCTGCTCTGTTCGACATAGAAGATGTAGAGCTGGAATTCCGTGAAGATGCACTAAGAGCCATTGCTAAGAAAGCGATGGATCGTAAGACTGGTGCTCGTGGTCTTCGCTCTATTCTTGAAGCTGTTCTTCTCGAAACAATGTACGAATTGCCATCATCAGAAGATGTAAGCAAAGTCGTTATAGATGAAGCAGTTATCCAAGGCGAATCTGAACCATTGTTGATTTATGAAGGCAATGACAATCAGGCCGCTGGCGCGGAATAAAAAACTTTTAAATACTAAAGGAGGCTTTTGCCTCCTTTTTTTTATTATCTCGTTGAATCTAAGCCATTTGCCCCCATATACTGCAAATAAGCAGAAACGGAAGAGAGAATAGTATGAACTTGGAACGTTCCGAGCGTATCGAGATCCCCGTATTACCCTTGAGAGATGTAGTGGTATATCCACACATGGTTATCCCTTTGTTTGTTGGCCGAGAGAAATCAATCCGTTGCCTGGAATCTGCGATGGACACCAGCAAACAAGTTCTACTTGTCGCACAAAAGCAAGCAGACACAGATGAGCCGTCTATCGATGACCTGTTTTCCATTGGTACCGTAGCCACAATCCTACAGTTGTTGAAATTGCCAGATGGCACTGTGAAGGTGTTGGTTGAAGGTCAACAGCGCGCTCAAATTCATCAGTTTAAAGAAAATGACTTTTTCCTAGCAGACGCTGAATACTTGCCGACTCCAGAGTTGGATGAACGCGAGCAAGAAGTCGTTGTTCGCAGCGCTATCAATCAGTTTGAAGGTTTCATTAAATTGAACAAAAAAATTCCGCCTGAAGTATTAACTTCTTTGAACGGAATTGATGAAGCTGCACGCCTAGCTGATACCATCGCAGCCCACATGCCTCTAAAACTTAATGACAAGCAGCAAGTTCTTGAAATTATAGATGTCAATGAACGTCTAGAATTCCTGATGGGGCAAATGGAATCAGAAATCGATTTGCTTCAAGTCGAAAAACGCATCCGTGGTCGTGTTAAGAAGCAAATGGAAAAATCTCAGCGCGAGTACTACCTGAATGAGCAAATGAAAGCCATTCAGAAAGAGCTTGGTGAGATGGACGATGCACCAGACGAATTCGAAACTCTGAAGATTAAGATCGAAGAGTCGAAGATGCCTAAAGAAGCGCGTGAGAAGACTGAACAAGAGCTGCAAAAGCTTAAGATGATGTCTCCAATGTCAGCCGAAGCAACGGTTGTGCGCAGCTACATCGACTGGATGGTTGGTGTTCCTTGGGCTAAGCGCTCTAAAGTGAAGAAGAACCTTTCTAAAGCTGAAGAAGTGCTAAACGAAGACCACTACGGTCTAGAGCGCGTTAAAGAGCGTATTCTGGAGTACTTGGCAGTACAAAACCGTATCAACAAGCTTAAAGGTCCTATCCTTTGCTTGGTTGGTCCTCCGGGCGTAGGTAAAACCTCTCTTGGTCGCTCTATTGCGGCTGCTACTGGTCGTAAATATGTTCGCATGGCTTTGGGCGGCGTACGTGATGAAGCCGAAATCCGCGGTCACCGACGCACTTACATTGGCTCAATGCCGGGTAAGTTGATTCAAAAAATGTCGAAAGTGGAAGTGAAAAACCCACTGTTCTTGTTGGATGAAATCGACAAGATGTCTTCTGACATGCGTGGCGATCCTGCATCAGCATTACTTGAAGTGCTTGACCCAGAGCAAAACAACTCATTCAATGACCACTACCTTGAAGTGGACTACGATTTGTCTGATGTCATGTTTGTTGCAACGTCTAACTCAATGAACATTCCAGGTCCATTGCTTGACCGAATGGAAGTGATTCGTCTATCTGGTTACACAGAAGATGAAAAGCTGAACATTGCTAAACGCCACTTGGTTAGCAAGCAAATCAAACGTAATGGCTTGAAAGAACACGAAATCGAAATCGAAGATTCTGCCATCATCGGTATTATTCGTTACTACACGCGTGAAGCGGGTGTACGTAGCCTAGAGCGTGAGATTTCGAAGATCTGCCGTAAAGCAGTCAAGAATATCCTGCTTGATTCTAACCTTAAGAAAGTAGTCGTAAACATCGAAAATCTTAAAGATTTCCTAGGTGTACAACGTCATGACTTTGGTAAAGCGGACGACAGTAACCGTATTGGACAAGTTGTCGGCTTGGCTTGGACGGAAGTTGGCGGCGATCTGTTGACGATTGAAACCGAATCTATGCCAGGTAAAGGCAAACTATCGCAAACGGGTTCTCTTGGTGATGTGATGCAAGAGTCTATCCAAGCTGCGATGACCGTTGTTCGCTCTCGTGCGGAAAGATTGGGTATCAACTCAGACTTTTACGAAAAACGTGATATTCACGTGCACGTTCCAGAAGGGGCAACGCCAAAAGATGGTCCTAGTGCCGGTATCGCGATGTGCACAGCGCTGGTTTCTAGCTTAACAGGGAACCCTGTGAAAGCGGACGTAGCGATGACAGGTGAAATTACTCTGCGTGGCGAAGTGCTTCCAATCGGTGGATTGAAAGAAAAACTGCTCGCTGCTCACCGTGGTGGCATTAAAACGGTTGTCATTCCTAAAGACAATGAACGTGATCTGGAAGAGATTCCTGACAATGTTATTGCAGATCTGGTGGTTAAACCGGTTCAGTGGATTGACGACGTGTTAACGATTGCATTAGAAAAAGACCCGTCTGGAGTCACTCTAGAGTCTGTAAAATAGTGACGTGCAGCAAAAATAACTAAACAAAACACGCTGACTTGCTTGAAAAGGCTTGTCAGCGTTTTTTTTGGACGCTAAGTTTATCCACCAAGGACAACGCCTTTATCCATAAGGTGCGGTTTAAAAATAACTAAATTTTTTAACGGAACGAATACTGCCATTTTGGAATCGGTAGTACTAAAGGGGAACATCACGTGAATAAAACACAACTAGTAGAAAAAATCGCAGAGAACGCTGACATTTCTAAAGCATCAGCGGGTCGTGCCCTAGACGCATTCATTGAAGCAGTGAGTGATACTCTACAGTCTGACGACCAAGTAGCATTGGTAGGCTTTGGTACATTCAGCGTACGTACTCGTGCAGCACGCACAGGTCGTAACCCTAAGACTGGTGAAGAGATCCAAATCGCGGAAGCAAAAGTACCAGCATTTAAAGCAGGTAAAGCGCTTAAAGACGCGTGTAACTAAATTTGAATTGACCTGCTAAAGGTTAATTACTGGGAATGGCGCTCAAAAACGCCAAAAAGTCCTGAAATATGCGCATCAATGTGGTGCGCATTTCTTTTTCTGATATCATCTTCACCATTCAGCGCTATAGAGCGAAATGCCTGCTCCCTTCTGAGTAAGTTGCGGTCTAGAAAATTGAAAATGTACTCATTTCTTTAATGAACTTTTTTGTGGACTGCAGATCTAAATCACACATATTTATCAGTGAGCTGGATAATTAGATTCGCTACTGTGTAGATTTAAGTGCTTAGTCAGAGCTCAGGCTCAATTTTGGAGAGTTGTTACATTATGATGGAACGATTGCGCGAAGGCGTAAACAGCATCGCAGTTAAAATTATTCTGGGACTTATTATTCTGTCCTTTGTCTTCACTGGTGTCAGTGGCTATATCGGTAGTGGTAGCAACGTTGCTGCTAAAGTCGATGGTGTTGAGATTAGCCGCGGAGCTTTTGAGCAAGCGTATCAAAATGAACGCAACATGCTTCAAGCGCAATATGGTGAGCAATACGCTAACCTTCTTTCAGACCCCGATTTCGTTCAAAGACTGCGTCAGTCAGTTTTAGATAAAATGGTGAATGAAATCCTGCTTGAGAATCACGCAAAGTCACTTGGTCTGCGAATCAGCGATGAACAAGTACTTGGTATGATCCTGCAAATGCCAGAATTCCAATTGGAAGGCAAATTCAATCAGGACATCTATGAGACTTCTCTTCGCCGTGCTGGCTATACTCCAGAATCATTTGGTGAAGTAATGCGTCGCAGTGAAGTACGCAATCAGCTTCTTCAAGCGGTAAGTGCAAGTGAGTTTAGCCTTCCAGGTGAAGTTGCTGATCAATCTAAACTGATCACTCAGACTCGTGATATTCGTACGCTTGAGCTAAACGTTGAAGAGTTTGCAAAATCTGCAAATCTTTCAGATGAAGAGCTTCAAGAATACTACTCATCGAATGCCTCTCAGTTCACACGTCCAGAGCAAGTTAAGGTGTCATACCTAGAGCTTTCGGGTGATGCATTGAAAGCGAATGTAGATGTTACTGAAGAAGACATTGAAGCATACTACCAAGAGAGCATTGATCAATACTCTACAGCAGAGCAGCGCAGCGTGAGCCATATTCTGGTTCAAGGCGACGAAGAAGCTAAAGCACAAGCTATTTTGGATGAGCTGAGCGCGGGCGCTGACTTCTCTGAGCTAGCAAAGTCTCGTTCGGAAGATATCGGTAGCGCTGAAACTGGCGGTTCTTTAGGTTGGATTGAGCGTGATGTGATGGATCCAGCATTTGAAGAAGCAGCGTTTGTTCTGACCGCAGTTGGCGATACAACTGGTCTGGTTAAATCTGACTTTGGTTACCACATCATCAAATTAGATGACTTGAAAGCTTCTGAGACTAAACCGCTAAGTGAAGTTAAAGACGAGATCAAGCAAGACATCGTTAACCAAAAAGCCGCTGACCGCTTCCATGATCTATACAATGACCTAGAGCGCATTGCATTTGAAGCACCTAACTCGCTAGAACCATCAGCAGAGTTGATTGAGAGTACCGTGCAAACTACGGACTTTGTTTCTCGATTTAATGCGCCAGAGATTCTAAGCAGTCCTGAAGTTCAAGAAGCTATCTACAGCGTAGAAGTGAAAGAAAATGGTGAAAATTCAATTCCTGTTGAGATTGCACCTGAACATGTTGTAGTGGTTCGTGTTGATGACGTTCGAGAAGAAACGGTGTTGCCGTTTGAAGAAGTGAAAGATCAAGTTATGCAGCAGTTGTCTGTTGTAAAAGGTGAGCAAAAAGCCGTTGAACTTGCTGACCAGCTTATCGAAACTCTATCTAACGACGACACGAGTGTTCTTGAGCAAGAAGGCTTAGCGTTTGGCGAGCAAGAAACCATAAACCGTGGTAACCCACTTGCGAACACGGTATATGCTCTGACTAAGCCAGAAGAAGGCAAGAAAGTTTACGGACAGTCTAAAGACTTCTCGGGCAATATCGTTGTGGTTGAGCTAGCTGGTGTTGCTGCTGAAGAGCAACCAGCGTTTGCTGCACAAATCGGTATGCAGTTAGTGCGTTCTAACGGTGAACAAGATGTGATTGCATTGAGCAAAGCACTGCGTGAAAGCGCGGATGTCGAGTTCTACGTAATTGAGAGTACCCAGCCGTAAAAGTATGTAACTAATTTGTTTATCACACAGGCCGCACTATGCGGCCTGTTCTATTTCTAGTATTGACTGTTTTCTAATCATTTTCGTCTGTTCAGAATACGTTTTTTTATACAAGGAACGTAAAATGAAGTTCATCAAACTGGCTCTTATTGCATCTCTTTCTTTATGTGTGTCTCTTCCGGCTTTCTCAGAGAGCACCTCTTCGCCATCTAAAAGCACTCAAAAAGCGGATAAGTACGATGGTATAGAAATTACTGTAAACATTAATACAGCGACTGCTGAGGAGCTAGAAACGTTATTGATTGGCATAGGTGAGAAGAAAGCCAAGGATATTATTCAATTTCGTCAAGAAAATGGTTTGTTTGAGAAGGCTGAAGATTTGATAAAAATTAAGGGAATAGGTAAATCTACCGTTGAAAAAAATAAAGAACGCATACTGCTTTAGATGATGCATTCCTGCGAGTTGGGGGATTAATTCCTTAACTCGCTGCTTTTACCCACCCCTTGGGTTGCAGGCTACCGAGAATTAACCCGATGATAGTTCCGGCAATGTGGGCTTCTGTCGCCACTTTCGCCTCAATGAGTGCTTCTGTGTCTGCCGAAGGGCCAACCCAGGTTTCCCACCCAACTTTTATCAAGATACCTAAAACCAGCAAGCCGCTGTGTTTTCTTCCCTGAATCGTTTCCGTAATTGCATAGAACGCAAAAATGCCATGCAGCACACCAGAAAAACCCGCGTATTGGTACATATCGCTGGCTAGCAGTCCAATTCCGATCAGTATGGATATAAGGGGGACAACAATGATAAGCGAAAGCCATGAAGCGGTATATCGGAAGAAAAAAGCGATGACCGCAAAGCTTGCAGCGTTAAGCATGAGGTGATTGAGATTGGTGTGTGTGAAGTTTCCTGTTACGATTCGCCACCACTGACCATTCAGTATTAAGTCAGCATTCCAAGGTAGCCAAGGTTGGAAAGCAGGGTACTCTGCAATTACCATGGCGATGAGGAATACGGTAACAACGGGAACGAGCTCTGCTTTATGTCTGATCATCAATCTGCTTCTACATACCGATATTGCCAAGATTGTGGCAAGGCAAAGAAAATGTGTATCTGCCATACCATACAAAACCTCCATTCTGAGGTAGAACTCATTATTCTTCAACATCCTGATGAAGTACATCGCGCGATGGGTACCGCAAGGATTTTGAACTTATCTCTAGATTCATGCCGTATTTTCGTCGGGGAAAACTTTTCAGAACACACAGAGCTTAACGATCTACTTCAAGATGACAGCTATAATCACTCGGTGCTGTTCCCAAGTGAAGAAAGTGTTCCAGTGTCTCGATTGGGCAATGATGAAATCAGAAAACACCGTGTGCTGCTAATAGATGGGACGTGGAAAAAAGCGTATAAAATATGGCGGCTTAGTGAAAATTTGCACTCCTTAACGAGTGTCGCTTTACCTGTTGACCTTGAAGGGAATTACAGGATTCGAAAGGCACCTTCAAGTAATAGCTTGTCTACAGTAGAAGCAGGTTTTCATTTGCTGAATATTTTAGACGTAACGCGAGATTTTACTCCGCTGATAGAAAGCTTTAATCAAATGGTGGATATGCAGTTTAAACATATACCACCGCATATCCGAGCTCAAAATTATTAGGGTATGTTGATTTTTCGAGATGAGTACGCTTTCCACTGAATTAAGAGCAAAATAGCTGCTGATGCAACCTCTGAGCAGAGCCATCAGTTAATGATGAAATATAGTCAGTTATCACACGCATTCCACCATCGTGAGATTCAGTTGCTCTAATCCAGTCTTGGCGAATTATTTCCGGTAAGAGTCTTTTAGGATCGCCACTAAGCGCTTCAAAGATATCAATAATAATTTGTTGCCCTTTATATTCAACAACCTGAACCTCAGGGATCTGGATAACATATCGACTCACAAATTGCTTGAAGATTTCCAGTGCTTTCTCGGCGGGTTCTTCTAACTTAGCGTTCCATCTCAATAGAGGTTCGTCGAACCTTGTTTCGGTAAACTCTTTGACGCTAATACTGGTCAGTAGTGCGTTTACTATTCCGCCAATGGCGTCTTTTCTTTGGTAATGGACACCAGAAAATAGTTTTTCACTGATCTGTTGAATGTTCTCTTCAAACCATTTATCACCACATTCAGCCAGTTGGCTTGCCGCCACTTCTTGCCATTGTGAGCGATGAATCAAGCCCAACACAATTGCATCTTCTAGATCGTGAATCCCATAAGCAATATCGTCGGCAAGCTCCATAATGGAGCAGTCCAAAGACTTGTACTGTGTCTTTTTATGTTCAAATGGTGTGTATTCACGAGCCCTTAGCGCTGAAAAGCGATCTTTATCGTTGCCACTTAAAGGCTCTAAGACCCAATCAAACAAAGATTTATCGTCGTTATATATCCCTTTCGCAGGGTGCCAGTCGCTGGCTTTGAGTTTGCGCTGATTGGACACCGATTCTGGAATGGATGATGAACGCAGTTCGCTGATGAGAGCTGGATATTTGATGAGTCCCAGCAAAGCTCTGCGAGTCAGGTTCATACCGTGGTGTTCAGTGTAAGGTTCAAGCTGGGTGACGATTCTAAAAGTTTGCGCATTACCTTCGAATCCACCGTGCTCACGCATCATATAATTCAAGGCAATTTCACCTCCATGCCCAAACGGTGGGTGGCCGATATCATGAGCCAAACATAAAGCTTCCATCAGGCTAGAGGTAGGGAGCAAGTCGGCGAGGTTGGGTTGTTTACGTTTAACCTGAGCGCGTATCCCTGAACCGAGTTGAGCTGCTTCTAGCGAGTGGGTTAATCGTGTTCGGTGAAAATCATTGACGCCAGTACCATGGACTTGGGTTTTGGCTTGCAGTCGACGGAAGGCAGCTGAATGGAGGATTCGAGCGCGATCTCGTTGAAACGGGTCTCGATGATCGTCTCTGCGCATCTTTTGCTCTGCATTCATTCGAGTTTGCCATGCATTATGATCAGTTTCTGTCATTGAGTCCTCGCTCGTTTATTTCTTCTTGTACAGTAAGCCAAGTCGCCTTATTTAGCTTATTTCATCAAGAGACAATTCAAAGCTCTCCGCAAACGTTTCTAGAAAATAAGTCATCTCTGGGGATTCTTTTTCCTTTAACGTTTTATCGAGTCTTTTTTTTGCTTGCGCGTATTCGTGGTTACCAGCGGACAATTCTTCTAAGCACTTTAAGTATGCACATAAGCTGTCGGCTTGTTTTACGATATTTTGATCATCCTTATGCGCATTTTTTGAAATTAAGAAAGGTGCAAAATCCTCCCGAAATTCTTCTGGCAACATAGAGACAAGCTTTTCTTCTGCCGCCGCTTCTATCTTTTTGTATTCCTTGGCGATGTCAGGATTATAGTACTTTACAGGTGTAGGTAAATCCCCAGTTAGGACTTCGCTGGTATCATGGTACATACCCAATAGAGCGATTCGCTCGGGGTTAACATTGCCGCCAAATTTCTTATTTTTGATTATGGCCAGAGCATGCGCAACAAAGGCGACTTGCAGGCTGTGTTCAGAAATATTTTCTGTAGAAACAGAGCGCATCAAAGGCCAACGCTGGATAAGTTTCATTCGGGCCAAATGAGCGAAGAAATGACTGCGTGCCATGAATGGCTCCTTTTTTCGGATGGGTGTGATACTCGAATAATTTCAAAGTGCTAGCTTGAGTATAGCGAGTAAGAGATTGGGCTGAAAGGTACAACTAGCCGAACAAAAAACGCCCCAATCAATATTGAGGCGCCGTTAAGATAAAAATTTACTGTTTGTAAGTGGTTAGGAAGCGTTCAAGCCGACCTATGGCGGTTTCCAAATCTTCGATATGCGGCAAGGTAACAATTCTGAAATGATCGGGCTCTGGCCAATTAAAACCGGATCCTTGCACTAGAAGTACTTTTTCCTGAATCAAAAAATCCTGAACAAATTTTTGGTCATTGGTTATGTTGAATTTTTTCACGTCAATTTTGGGGAATAAATACATGGCCCCTTTGGGTTTAACACAGGTGATTCCCGGGATTTGAGTAATCAATTCATAAGCTCGATCTCGCTGCTCCAATAAGCGTCCACCGGGCAAAAGCAATTCATTAATGCTTTGATAGCCACCCAAAGCGGTTTGAATGGCATGTTGCATGGGAACATTGGCGCACAAACGCATTGATGAAAGCATATCTAAACCATCGACGTAGCCCTTGGCGATACCTTTAGGCCCGGTCAAAAACATCCAGCCACCGCGAAAGCCACAAACACGATACGCTTTAGATAAACCATTAAACGTGACCATTAAAACGTCGTCTGCCAGCGTTGAAATAGAAGTATGCGTAGCACCGTCATACAAGACTTTGTCGTAGATTTCGTCGGCAAAAATAATCAACTTATGCTGCCTAGCAACTTCAATCACTTCCAGAAGAAAGTCGCGACTGTATACCGCGCCTGTAGGGTTATTTGGGTTAATCAGTACCAAGCCACGTGTTTTTGGCGTGATTTTCGCCTTCATATCTTCAAGATCAGGATACCAATCGGATTCCTCATCACATCGATAATGAACCGCATTTCCACCAGATAAAGAGACGGCGGCAGTCCACAATGGGTAATCGGGGGCAGGGACCAGCATTTCATCGCCGTTGTCGAGTAGAGCTTGCATTGCCATAACGATAAGTTCGGATACACCGTTGCCGATGTAAACATCTTCTACATCAAGATTTAAAAGACCTTTACGCTGATAATGTTGAACCACCGCTTTTCTCGCGGAGTAGATGCCTTTTGAGTCACAATACCCTTGAGAAGTGGGCAGGTTGCGGATTACATCAACAAGAATTTCATCTGGGGCGTCAAAACCGAATGGGGCAGGGTTGCCTATATTCAATTTTAGTATTTTATGCCCTTCTTCTTCCATGCGCTTAGCATGTTTGAGTACAGGACCTCGAATGTCGTAGCAGACATTGTCGAGTTTTGATGACATCCCGATATTTTGCATTGAGTAAATCCCGATTTATTTTATTTTAATTTCTAAAAGTACACTATTTAAATTCTTAATAGAATAAAAATCTGTTTGAAATTTCAGGTTTTTATATTGTTCTGACATACAGGGTCAAATTACTTGAATCATGCACCTCAGGTAACTTGAATATCGATTTCTGTGTAGCCCGAATTTTTCCCTAAATCCGCTCAGATTTGTCTAACATCAACAAATAGAATAGTCGACCTAAGATAAGATGATCTCAGTTTGAAGCAGAGTGAGATTGCCTTGTTGCCACTACAAGCAAAAATTAACGAACTAATTGAATGTGTTTACCAAGGAAAGGAGCACCAACATCGAATCAGTTTACCTATTGAACTTGATTCAAGTTTTTCTTTGCTTGATTGGTTAGAACATCAGCCTCATTCCCCTAAGCTGTACTGGAAATCGAGAGGCGGAAATATTGAAGCTGCCACACTAGGGCAAGTCTCCCAATTCCGATCGACTATTGATGCGCAAGTCGGGCTCAAGCCGAAGCAAAACATCTGGGTTGTTTCGAACTTTGCAGAGCACGAACGACGTAGCGTCAATACTAAAACCAATACCAACATAAAACCCGAATCTTATTGCTTTCTTCCTCAAATAGAATTGATTCGAAATGACAACGATTGGACGCTAAGCGTTAATCTCTCCTGCGATATAAGTAGCACTCTGAACGCGTTAGCCTCTTTGAGTGCCGGTTGCTCCAGCTTATCCCGCCTAGTTCCTTTGCCTGAGCTCACCTTTGTTGAACATCAACCTACAGCAAAGGTATGGGATGGGTTGGTCGTTCGAGCATTAACCCAATTTCAAAGCAGTGCGTTGAAAAAGGTGGTTCTTGCTCGTCAATCAACATTTGAACAGACCCACACAATTTCTCCTTTTGCTTTTATTCGTTTGAGCCAGATAAAGAACGAGGGAAGTTATCACTTTGCATTTGCCATCGATGAAGAGAATTCATTTGTGGGTTCGACACCTGAGCGGCTATACAAACGTGTTGGGTTGGAGTTAGAAACGGAAGCCTTGGCAGGAACGGTAGGAAGAGGGGGCAGCTCTGAACACGACTTGTCACTTTCGACTTGGTTGCTTAACGACCCAAAGAATCAGCGAGAGAATCAGTTCGTTGTTGAAGATATCGTTGGGCGTTTAGCGCCTCTTTGCAATCAAATTCAAATTCAGCAATCTCCTAGCATCAAGAAGCTTTCTAAGGTTCAGCATTTACGCAGAGTGATTAAGGCGGAAATATCGAAAAAATCGAGCGGTGAATCCATCCTATCCGTACTTCAACCAACCGCCGCTATTGCGGGGCTACCAAGAGAAGAAGCACTCGACTTTATTCATAAAAACGAGCCCATTAATCGAGAATGGTATAGCGGCAATGTTGGTTTTTTTAATCGAGAAGAAGCCGAGTTCTGTGTGGCTATCCGAAGTGCAAAAATTACCGCTAAACACATTCATTTTTATGCCGGAGCGGGAATTGTTCCGGGATCAGAATCAGACAGAGAGTGGCAGGAATTAGACAAGAAAATGTCAACACTGCTGAGTCTATTTAACACGCTGCCAGAAGTGGAGGTAGCATCATGATTGAACAAGCGAGTTTGAATCGTGTTTGGGCAACGCTGATCTTAGAAGAGTTAACCCGATTTGGCGTCGAAGACATTTGCATCGCACCAGGTTCGCGATCAACACCGTTAACGTTAGAAGCCGATGCTAATTTGTCATTAAACCTTCATTGCCACTTTGATGAACGTGGCTTAGCATTTTACGCGTTAGGTTTGGCAAAAGCTTCTCATAATCCCGTCGCTATTGTGGTGACATCTGGGACGGCGGTAGCTAATTTACTGCCCGCAATATGTGAAGCCAACCTGACGGGAGAAAAACTTGTTGTACTCACCGCAGATCGCCCTGTGGAACTTATCGATTGTGGTGCAAATCAAGCCATCGACCAAATGGGCATTTTTTCTTCACATGTAAGCAAAGCCGTCAATCTTCCAAGTCCAAATACACGAATCCCTGCTAATTGGCTGCTGTCCACTGTTGATGAGGCAATGCATTTTCAATCCGAGCATGGCGGTGTCGTTCATTTCAATTGCCCATATCCCGAGCCGCTTTATGATGGAAATGAAGCAAATTTCGATGATCCTTATCTTCTGAAAGTAAAGCCTTGGTATGAATCTCGCTCTCTCTTAACCGGAGTGTCTCACTTTCATTCTCAACCCAGTCTTTCAACTGACTCATTTAGCCAAGTCCACTCAATAGAAAGCAAAAAAGGCGTCGTGATTCTTGGCTCATTGAATTTATCTGAATCTCAAAAGGCGCTAGAGCTTGCGAAGTGCTTAGGTTGGCCTGTGTTCTGCGACCCGCAAAGTGGGGTGAGCAGCGAGTTTGCGCATTACGATCTCTGGCTAAGAAGCCCCGAGGCCAGTAAAGCGTTAGACGACTGCAATTTGATTCTTCAGTTTGGGGCGAGGCTCGTTTCAAAACGTCTATTAAATTGGATAGAAAAACGCGGTGACCATTGTGATTATCAAATCGTTCAGCCTTATCAGCAACGACTGAATCCAAGCCATAGAGTACAGCATAGAGTTATTGCGGATGTCGGTTTTTGGTGTGAAAACGCGTTGACCGAAATAAGTCCATCAGACATTCAGTATCACGGTTGGGGAGATGCTTTAAAAAAAGTATCAGAAATCACTCAAAAGATTATTCGTTCTCACGAATTTGTAGCCTGTTCTGAAGCGGATTTAGTTATGCGTTTATTCGACTATACCTTGGATGTACCTACGGTATTCCTTGGTAATAGTTTGCTGGTTCGATTGGTGGATATGCTGGCGAAAACACCTGAACTTGAAATCTATTCAAACCGTGGAGCGTCAGGGATTGATGGTTTGGTTGCAACGGCAGCAGGTGTGCACTCAGCCAGTAAAAATAAGTCTTTAGTTATGATTGGAGACACCTCTTTATTGCATGATCTCAACTCTTTATCTCTTTGGACTCATACCAATACTCACCCCTCAGTTATTTTGGTTTCCAATAATGATGGCGGTGCTATTTTCGATTTATTACCCGTGCCCAAAGAGAGAAAAAGAGCACTCTATCAAATGCCACATGGGTATCAATTCAAGCACGCAGCGATGCAATTTGGTTTGGGTTACGCGGCACCAAGCGATACTTCAAGTTGCATACAAGAAATCGTGAGCCATTTAGCGTCGGGCAACGGCACTTTGTTGGTTGAATTGATTACCCCTTCGGAGCAAACATCCTGCGAGCTAAAACCCATTACGGAAAAAGTCTGCAATGACTTAGGAAGCCAATATGTATTTAGGTAGTCAATGGTTGGCTTACCATGAAACGCATGTAAACCAGCCTGTAGCGGTGTTTCTTCATGGTTTTTTAGGCAGTGCCTTTGATTGGCAAACCACTTCTAAGTATTTGAATGAATTTAACTGCTTAGGCATTGATTTAGCTGGGCATGGTAGAAGTGCCGCTGTTACGGCTGCGAATTTATCTGAAGCGTGCGAACAAGTAAATCGCACTCTGAAGAGGAGGCTGTCGCAAAATACCCCCGTTATTTTGGTTGGGTATTCTCTGGGCGCACGGATTGCGATGTCTGGCTTAGCGAATGGTCATTGGGATCGAGCCAATATTGTAAAAGTCGTATTAGAAGGTGGCCATTTTGGATTACAAAGTGAATTGGAAAAAGACGCCAGATGGAAAAACGACCTTAAATGGGCGAAACGCTTTGCCAATGAAGATATAGAGCAGGTTTTGCAAAGCTGGTATCAACAACCAGTATTTAACTCATTAAATCATGAGCAAAGACAAAGTGTTATCAACCAAAGACGAAATAATAATACGGTTGGCGTGTCGAGAATGTTATGCGCTACATCATTAGCGAAGCAACCCTATTTGCTGGACGAAATATTAAGGCACGATTGTATTCAATACGTTTGTGGCGACAAAGATGAAAAATACAAAACGTTAGCGGAATCAAGTGGGTTGACGTTCAGTTTAGTTAAAAATGCTGGGCACAATGTGCATCAAGAGCAACCTGCAGCATTTGCTCAAATCATTAATCAATGTGTGACTGAGTACAAACTTCAGTCATAACTTCCGGAGAAAACTATGGCAAGAACGGTCGGTATTACAGAAGAGGAGCTTTATGCTCCGGTTGAGTGGGTGAGCTCAAGCAATCGTTATGAAGATATTCATTACCATAAATCATCCGATGGCATCGCCAAAATTACTATCGCACGCCCCCAAGTGCGAAACGCGTTTAGACCACAAACGGTGAATGAGATGATTCACGCTCTGGCTGATGCTCGATACGACAATAAGGTCGGGGCGATCATCCTCACAGGGCTAGGTGAAGACGCTTTCTGCAGTGGTGGTGATCAGAAAATCCGTGGCGATTATGGTGGATATCAAGATGATGACGGCACACATCATTTGAATGTACTAGACTTCCAGCGTCAGATTAGAACATGCCCAAAACCCGTGATCGCTGCAGTGGCAGGTTACGCGGTAGGTGGTGGTCATGTCCTTCATATGATGTGTGACCTGACCATTGCCGCCGAGAATGCTCAGTTTGGTCAAACTGGGCCGAAAGTTGGATCGTTTGATGGCGGTTGGGGTGCATCTTACATGGCGCGAATTGTAGGACAGAAAAAGGCTCGTGAGATATGGTTTTTGTGCCGATTCTACGATGCACAAGAAGCACTGGATATGGGGCTGGTGAATACCGTTGTACCAATTGAAGATCTCGAAAAGGAAACCGTACGCTGGTGCCGAGAAACATTACAACATAGCCCTATGGCACTGCGTTGTTTGAAAGCGGCATTAAATGCGGATTGTGATGGTCAGGCTGGACTTCAAGAGCTCGCAGGTAATGCGACCATGATGTTCTACATGACGGATGAAGGGCAAGAAGGTAGGAATGCATTCAATGAAAAGCGCCGCCCTGACTTTGATAAATTCCCTCGCAATCCCTAATTGGTTACTTAGGTAGCTTGAGTATATAACAACGTCATTGGCAAATTACGCCTAATAAAATCAATTGGCGTGAAAGTAATTTGCCACTCAGTTAGGTAGGAAAAGGATAGTTCTATGCGAAATGTAAAGCTCTACAGATATCAGCTGGCGATGGATAGCGGGGTGATATTACGTGATCAAAAACTTCCTCAACGAGAAGGTTGGATTGTTGAACTTACCGATGCGGGGAAAACCGGATATGGTGAAGTTGCACCTCTTCCGGGTTTTAGCCAAGAAAGTTTTGATGAAGCAGGAGAGCAATTACAACAAGCACTCGCATTATGGGCAAGTGAGGGGGCATTGAAATTAGATGACTTATTTCCATCGGTTGCTTTCGGGTTATCTATTGCTCAAATGGAATTGGCGGGTGGGCTGCCTGAAAACGGCAACTACAATGTTGCTCCACTTTGTACCGGTGATCCAGACGAGCTACTGCCTATCCTTAGCCACATTCAGGGAGAGAAGGTAGCCAAAATCAAAGTTGGTCTCTATGAGCCTATTCGTGATGGAATGTTGGTGAATCTGTTTCTTGAATCCATTCCTGATTTGTCTCTTCGTCTTGATGCCAATCGATCTTGGTCGCCAGAAGAAGCGCGAAAGTTCGCGAGTCACGTTAATCCTTCATACCGACAACGAATTGCCTTCTTAGAAGAACCCTGTAAAAGGCCGGGTGAAAGCCTAGCGTTTGCTATCGATACTGGCATTGCAATCGCTTGGGATGAAACGCTTCAACATGCAGTTAAAGAAGAGGGCTTCAAATTATCGGAACTTACCGGAGTGAAAAGCTTGGTGATTAAGCCGAGCTTGATCGGGTCGATTGAACGTTGTGCCGCGTTGGTCAAGCAAGCGGAAAAACTGGGTATCTCCAGTGTGATTAGTTCGTCGTTGGAGTCCAGTTTGGGTCTAAATCAACTTGCCCGCTTGGCACATTGGCTTACGCCGAGCAGTGTGCCGGGGCTGGATACCCTGAGCTTATTTGCTTCACAACTTGAAGTCCCTTGGCCGGGTTCATCCTTACCCATCACATCGCTGGATTCCCAAGAGCTCGTGTTTCAGTGCTAAAAACACATAGTGGTTAAAAAGTACGTCAACCCACAGGACATGCCATTGCCAAATAACACGCTATTGCCAGAGGCTCCTTTACCGCAAAAAGTCCGTTTACCACAAAAAGACTCTTTATTGCGTAAATGGGCGAATTCTCGCTCAAACGAAATTGCGCTGGTGAATGAAGATGAAAATGTAACGTGGGAAGTGTTACTTAATAAGGTAATTGCCCGTAGCGAGTCTTTGAATGAAATGGGCGTCGCTGCTGGGGACGTGGTTGCGTGTGTTGGAAAAAACGATGACTTTCTTGTAGAGATCGCACTGAGCTGCCAAGAAATTGGGGCGATTTTTGCTCCAATTGCGTTTTCACCTAGAGAGATCATCAAGAAAAAGTTGGAGTCCATCACTCCTAAATTGGTGTTTGAACAGCAACCGTCAGGAGAGTGGGAGTGCCAAAAGCAGGATAGTTTTGTTTCTCCAGAGTTACAGCTAGCGATTTCGAGTTTAATTTTCACGTCTGGGAGTACAGGCGATCCGAAAGCGGTTGCTCACACGGAGTCCAATCATATTACTTCCGCAACTGGGCTGTTGAGTGAATTTGAATTCAAATGGGGTGACTCGTGGTTATTAAGTCTACCTCTTTATCACGTATCAGGGCTTGCCATATTCTGGCGGTGGTTGGTATCAGGTGCGACGATGTCTATTCCTACGACAAAAGGGTGGCTCCATGATTTGAGGTTTGTTACTCACGCGTCACTGGTTTCTACCCAGTTAAAGCGGCTTCTCGATAGTGACGATATAGGCTTGCTGAAAAGAGTGTTGCTTGGTGGTAGTCATATTCCAAATACTCTTATTGAAGGTGCACAAAATCGAGGTATCGATACTTGGATGGGGTATGGGCTTACTGAAGCCGCATCGACTGTGACAGCAAAGCGCACCAATCAAAAACCTTCCTCGGGTAAGGTTCTACCATACAGAGAAATCCAATGCGTTGAGGGAGAGATTAGGCTGAGAGGGGATACGTTATCCAATGGGTATTACCGTCAAGGGCAGATTAAATCGCTACAAGATGAAGATGGTTGGTTTTCAACGGGAGACTTGGGTTACCTAGAAGAAGGCGAGTTGATTGTCGTTGGTCGCAAAGACAACCGATTCATTTCGGGTGGCGAAAACATTCATTGCGAAGAGATTGAAGCGGTTCTCAGTGCTCACATTGATATACGTATCGCCATAGTTGTTCCAGTTAAGGATGAAGTCTATGGTTTCAGACCAATTGCGGTGCTTGATACGGATTCGCTGCAGCCTAAAAAAGTGTATGAACGTACTCTGGCGAGTAAGCTGGAAAAGTTCAAGTGGCCGATTGAATATCATTTAATGCCAAGCGATTCCCAAAAACATGGTGGAGTTAAGATCTCTAGGAAATGGCTGGAAACGTGGCTTAGTGAACGAGCCTGAAAGCGATCAAGTATAGAACCAAAAGAGCGGCTTAGCCACTCTTTTGAATTTTATCACATGGCTTGCGCCCAATTCTTCAGCTAACAACAGACGCTCTTCGTTCGGATCTACACAAATTCGAATTGCACACCCAGTAACCACAGCCCCCAGCAAGGCTGAGAGCCCAACTGATCCCGCACCATAAATCGCAATGGAATCCCCTGCCTGAGGATGCAATGAGTTAATCACAGCACCGGCACCAGTTTGCACTCCACACCCTAGCGGTCCCATAAGTTCCAGCGGCACATCTGAAGGAATTTTTACTACGCTGCGTTCACTGCCAAGGGCATATGTGGCAAAAGACGACTGACTGAAAAAACCTCCATGGATTACTTCGTCACCTTGACGCATAGTTGGGCTGCCATCCATGCGTGCAAAGCCGAAGTTCGCTTTAAAAAACTCTCGACAATACATTGGCATACCGGTTTTACAAGTGTCACAGTCACCACAATAATTGCAATTCATCACCACATGATCACCGGGTTTTAACTTGGTGACTTTGCTGCCAACTTTTTCGACAACACCCGATCCCTCATGACCATAGACAGCAGGATATGGTGCTGGTACCACTTGATCCCGCGGAAGAGTATCTGTATGACAAATTCCACAACTTACAACGCGAATCAACACTTCATCATCGCGCGGCTCATCTAATTCAACTTGTTCCATTGAGAAGCTACCACCCCTCTCACGCATTACGGCTGCTGTAATTTTCATATTGCTCTCCTAGTGAGGGTAAACGAGTATTTTTATTACTCGCTATGTTGTTATCAGCGCATGTTTTTTTGGGAGTATCTCATCGACGAATTAAGTTAAATACCAAGGTTGAGGCAAATCGTACGCAAATGTAATAGATTTGGTTTCTGTATATAGATTCAGTGTGTCGCGGCAATATTCTCTTCCAATACCGCTCTCTTTCCAGCCACCAAATGGTGTCCCGTCTACTAGATTAAAATACTGATTAATCCATACTGCACCAGCTTCAAGACGTTCTGCTGTTTTCATGGCATTGGAAAGATTGGATGTGTATATTCCTGAAGCTAGTCCATACTTCACGTCATTAGCTTGAGCTAACATAGTTTCATAATCGTTCCACCTAATGACAGCAAGAACAGGACCAAAAATTTCTTCCTGTGCTATTTTCATATCGTTAGTTGCTTCAAACACAGTCGGCTGAATAAAATAGCCATGCTCGTTTCCTGGAATAGTGATTCTTGACCCGCCGTACACCAAATTGGCGCCTTCTTTTATGCCATCTTCAATGTACTTTAATACCTTTTCTCCCTGTTTCTTAGAAATCAAGCAGCCAATTTTAGTCTCTCTGTTGGTTGGAGAGCCCATCGTCACATTGTTCAGACCCGTCGTGAGTTTATCCATAAATGCATCATAGATATCGTCATGAATAAATAACCGGGTACCAGCTAGACAAGATTGACCATTGCAATAAGTGGCGGCAAATGCGGCATTATCGACAACTGCGTCTAAGTCATCGACATCCGGGAATACAATATTTGGGCTTTTTCCTCCAAGCTCTAATGAAACAGGTACGAGTCGGTCAGCACCAGCGTGTGAGATTATTAGTCCTACCTCACTGCTGCCTGTAAAGGCCAGCTTTGAAACACCTGGGTGGGCCGTAAGTGATGCTCCAGCTTCTTCACCTAATCCAGGAACAACATTGACGACGCCTTTTGGAAAAATTTTTCCGATAATTTTGCAAAGTTCTAGTGTAGAAAGTGAGGCATTTTCATCTGGTTTGAGAACAACAGTGTTGCCCGCTGCCAAGGCTGGAGCCAGTTTAAATGCGGCCATAATTGAGGGAACATTCCAAGGAATGATTTGACCAACGACCCCAATTGGTTGTCGACGAGCCACAAAATAGCCATTAGGTATTGGTTTACCGAAATCTTCAAATGAAATAATAGCAGAAGCAAAAAAACGATACTGCCCAATCGCAATTCTATAATCTATTTCAGTTTCATTTAGTGGTCTTCCAATGTCGGCGGCATCAATTAATGCGAGTCTAGGTAGATTTTCTTCTAACTTATCTGCAAGCTTATGTAATAATTTAGACCTTTCTTCATAGGTAGTCTTTGACCAAGAGATGAAAGCGCTTTTGGCTGCTGTAACGGCTTGGTCAATTTCGGCACATCCTCCTCTAGTGATTTGAGCTAAGTGTGCTCCTGTCGCGGGATTAATGGCTGCATAAGTGCGTTCGGCGATCGGTTGAAATTGCCCGTCGATAAAGGCGCCATATTGCTTGTCAGCCAAAAAGTCTGTTGTATCATTCATGTGCTCACTTCCTTTTGATTTATTGGTACCAGGCTCAGAGCCTCTGAGCTGCACTCTATTTTTTAACGAAACTAGCGAGCGGTTCTATCCGTTAAACGAACAAATATCCAAAACGCGAATTTTTGTTTGCTGTGCCATTGGCATGAGAAGAGTTTAAAAATTGAAACGTAGTAAAGGTGGCAGGCTTAGGGCGATTTAGGTTTAAGGTGTATGTCGATTTACATCCTCTAGCATTTCTTACTGACTATTTCTTCTTAGGGTGACGATAGGAAGTTCACCAAACTGCTTTTTATAGGCTTCACTAAAGCGCCCCATATGACAAAACCCTGCATTAAATGCAGCCTGAGTGACTGTGGTACAAGTTCCTGACGCAGAAAGTTCATCATGCACACGCTCAAGACGAACTTTGGTCAAATAGCCTTTTGGCGTTACCCCTAAACTGTGTTTAAAAGTTGCTTGCAGCGTCCGAGCACTAACATTCAATTCTGATGCGAGTTCCGTGATGGTAATCGGCGCCTGATAGGTATCTCGGATCAGTTGTTCTGCTTGCTTTACTATATTCGGGCGCGGGTTCGTGTCGGATTTTTGAAGCAGAGCACTATAATTATGCGGCTGATATTGAAGTAATAAAGTTATCAAATATTCTTCATAGGCACGTATTGCGTTATTCGCAAGTGGGGTGTTGTTTCCTATCATATCTTCTGAAAACTTGATGGCTTTATTCCATTGCTGCTGAAACGAAGGCTGAAAAGGGGTCAGTTTAAACTTTAATTTGGTATTTAGTGAGCTCCCCACCCATCGCGAACAGACCTGCTCGATCATTGAATTATCTAAGGTTAAAGATGCCTGTGAGAATTCCTTGTTAAATTCTAAGGTGGTGCACCGCTCGGACGAAAAAATGACACTTTGCCCTTGATGAAACCGGACTCTTTCACTGTCTTGGCTGGTGTTTGCTACTCCATTTTTTGCATTCAGAACTAAGAAAAGGTTCTCAAAATTTTCTGCATCAATCGTCAGCTGAGCAGCATATGAAAGGTGAACGAGAGAATTTTGACCAAGCGGTGTGATACCTAACTCGGGTTGTCGAGCCACGTTAACCTTATGAATTTTTATCGTGTGAGGACAATAAATCTTTGATACATCACTCACTAATTGGTCTAATTTACTATCATTCACAATATTTAAGTTCACATTAAGAGTGGACGATTCTTGTGTTACAAGGCTTTTATCAACTTCGCCTTATACTGAAATATCTTATCGACTGTTCATTAAATGCATAATATGCGAGCTGTTGAATAATTTTCTATTTTTTTTAGTCCAATGAAATGATGAGTCATATTGGCTATCAGAGATCGTGCCGCTTTGTTCTACCGCATCAATAGTGAAGCAGAGAGGCTACTATTGATGCGATTTACGATATTTCTCGAATTAAAAAGGGATCAAAAAGACACACGCCAAATAAAAAGGTTGCCAACCCCATCCTTGGTGAGTCTTATGTATGACGTACAACACTGCGCGTTACTGAACCAAGTCCACTGGTCAGGTGCATAAAAGAGCTGGCGAAACCTGTGCCAGATATCGACTCGTTGTTGCCTTGAGATTTGACTTACGTTGTGTGTTCATGGGGCGTTTTCGTAAGAGCTTTGATTGTAAGGGTTTTGACTGTAAGTGTATTGTTAATTAGCGCCAGTCGCCGCGAAGTTCAGATACTTTTTCAAACATGTATTCTGTTGTGGCATCTTTTGGCTGAACAGGTTGACCAGCTTCAATCTCCACTTTGGACCAAAAGCGTTGTGGGAAACCATGGCACGCTCTACCATCTTTTGAACGGCTAAAGTAACTGCCCCAAAGCCCTTTGAGTGCCATTGGAATGACAGGGACGGGAGAACGCCTAAGAATCAAGTCCATACCGCGCATAAATGGGTTCATGTTGCCATCATTGGTCAATCGACCCTCTGGGAAAATGCAAACAACGTCGCCATTATTGAGTGCTTTTTTTACTTCATTAAATGCTTGGCGAACAGAGCGACTATTAGTTCCGTCAATCGCGATAACGCCACCGTTCTCCAATAGTGTTTTAATCGGAGGGAAATGAGCATATTCCTCTTCCATGACAAAACGTATTTGGCGTTTGCAAGCACCAATCATCAGTAGGGCGTCCATATAGCTGACGTGATTGCAGACAATCAAAGCCCCACCTTCTTTTGGTATGTTTATCAGGTTCTTGTGCTTAACTCGATACATGGTGTGGGTGAACATCCACAACACCAATCGAGATAAGAACATAGGCACTTGCCAATACACGTAAGTGGCAACAAATATATTCAATACGGCAAGAAGTAAAAAGAGGGTTGGAATAGCCAGTTCGAGCACGCTAAGGCACACAATACCCAACACGGCACTACCCACCATGTAGATGGAGTTATAAATATTGTTGGCAGCAATGATTTGGGCTCGCTCATTTTCACGCGCTTGGGTCTGCATCAATGTATAGAGTGGGACAATAAACAAACCGCCAGATGCGCCCAACATGAGTAAGCTAAAGAACACCGGCCAAAGCTCAGGGTAGGTAAGGAAGCTCGTAAAATCGCTGAACACCGGTAAAGAGTCAGGAGTGAGCGTTGCCATCATGACGCCAAAAACGCTGATACCAAAGCTACCGACAGGTACGATACCGGGCTCCAATTTATGTTTGGATATACGGTCACACGCCATTGAACCAATGGCAATTCCAACTGAAAACAGCGCAAGCAGAAAAGAGACGGCGCTTTCATTGCCATTTAAGTGCAGCTTTGTGTAATTGGGGAACTGAGTGAGATAGCTCGCACCAAGGAACCAGAACCAACTGATCGCCATAATGGCTTGAAAAACGACACGGTCACGTTTTGCTATTGCCAACGTGTTTTTAGTTTGTGAAATTGGACGCCACTTAAATTCGACATCTGGAGCGGTAGGCGCTGCCTCAGGGATAGAACGACTTGCTACATAACCACAACAAGCAAACCCGACAACACAAAGTGCCGCGACCGTCGTTGCATTATCAACTGACGCAATGACGCCAGCACCAAGGGTGCCTAGCAAAATAGCAAGGAAAGTCCCCGTTTCTACCAATGCATTTCCCGGAACAAGCTCATCGCGCTTTAAATGTTGCGGGAGCAAAGCGTATTTAACAGGACCGAAAAACGCAGATTGCGTTCCCATCAAGAAGAGCAGAATCAGCAATATCAAGTAGCTTTCGGTCACGAAACCGATCGCGCCCAATGTCATGATGGCAATTTCCGCTAACTTTACTTTCCGGATATAGGCACTCTTTTCGTATTTGTCTGCTAAGACGCCAGCGGAAGCCGAAAACAAAAAGAAAGGCAGAATAAACAAACCGGCCGCGAGATTTATAAATAGATTACTTGATACAGGAAGGGCTTCAGCTCCGGCGAAAGCAACAAATAACAACAAGACATTTTTAAAGATATTGTCGTTAAATGCGCCAAAAAATTGTGTAATAAAGTACGGGAGAAAGCGCTTTTGTGTTATTAAAGACGGGTGCTGGTTAGGCATTCAAATTCCTTATGCTTGCCAGTTAGCTAAATAGTTGGACAGTAAGTTGTCGATTAAAATTTTGCCATCGATTGGCGACGCAGAAAAGAATTTATCGTCTACGCTAAGCAAGGTAATTCCATGTACTCCTGCCCAAAGAACTCGACTGGCTTCGACTACGTTCTGATCAGATCCTTCAGGGGTGATCATTTGAATTAGGCTTTCAAGCATGCCAGTCATTTTGTCTATTCGCTCTGACTGCCAAGTCGGTAGCTCTTCCCCGTTCATCGTGTGCTGAAAAATGAGCTGCCAGCGATGTGGGTGTGCCAAAGCAAAATCGTGGTAACAATACGCCAGCTTATGTAGGGCATCAATGGGGTGTTGAGCATCCTCAACGGCTTTTTCTGCTTGCTGCGATAGCTCATCCAAAGTTTGTGCAACAGCTTGTAAAAGCAATAAATTATAATTGCCAAATACATTTACAAGAGTGCTAGGGACGTAACCAATCATGTTGGCAATCTTTCTGAGGCTGAGCTCGTGGTGAGGTTTTTCTTCAAGGAAAGATTTCACGTTATCGAGGGTAAGTGCTATCAATTCTTCACGTGTATGATCGTTACGTCTGGCCATGGTTGAATGTATTAAAATGAACAATGTTCATTATTTTAAGTGTCGCTTATATAAGGGTCAAGACGAGAAACACTTGTGAGCTCAAATTACTGAAATCTGAGCTGTACGGATGCGTATCCATGTACAGTTTTGTCATTTTTCAATGAACTGCATACCCTAATGATGATTTTGTTAGCAATATCCTGAAACACACATTTGTGTTGCACGTATTTTATTGTTAACAACTTGAGGCTATGATTCTTAAAGTACTTGTGTCGCCTTGTTTTTCGCTTGGGTTGCCCATATGTACGTACTGTTAAAATCAGAATTAAGAGAAAATAACGATGAAACGATTATTTGCGTTTGTCGCTTTATTGATGATTTCCGTCACCGCTGCACCGATTGCTGAAGCAAAGAAATTCGGTGGTGGTAAATCATTTGGTAAAAGCCACAAAACTGCGCCTGCTCCAAAACAGCAACAACAAAACACTAATACTGTCGGCAAAGATCAAGGTAAACAAACCAGTGGCAAAAAAGGCTTAATGGGTGGTTTGCTAGGCGGTTTACTTGCAGGCGGGCTACTAGCAGCATTCTTTGGCGGTGCGTTTGAAGGTATCCAGTTTATGGATATTCTGATCATGGGATTGATTGCCTTTGTTATCTTTAAGTTGATGAAAGGCATGCTTGCCTCTAAGCAAGGCAGTATGAATCAACAACAACCAGCTTATTCTGGTGCAAACCGCAATACGTTTGAGCCACAACAGCAGCCAAATGTTCATAACTTCGAGCAGACTCAGCCATTATCTGGCGGATTTGGAGCTGCAGGTACAAGTGACGTTCCACACAATTACCCACCGGGTTTTGATCATGCTGCATTTGTTAATGGTTCTCGTGAGCACTACCGCAAATTGCAAGGTGCGTGGAATCACAACGAATTAGAAACGATTCGTGAGTATGTTTCTCCTGGTTTGTTTGATGACCTATCTGCAGAACGTGCAAAGCTAGAAGGTGAGCAACACACTGACGTTATGTACGTGGATGCTGAAATTGTTCGTGCAGACCACAATGCAACGTCTGCACAGCTTAGCCTTCAATTTAGTGGTCGTTACCGCGACGCAGCAGAAGGCGTAGAAGAAGACATCACAGACGTTTGGCACTTAGAGCGTGATTTAACGCAACCTAATGCACCATGGCTGATTGTTGGTATTCAAGCGTAACGTTTAATTTGGTTACCCTATAGACATAAGCCCCTTCCTCTTTGAGGAAGGGGCTTTCTTATTTGTGAAAGGTCGACTTTGTGAATGGTCGATTTATCAAAAGTTTTAAAATCAATTTGGACAGGTACAAAAAAACCGCCAACAGGCGGTTTTTTTGATTCTTGTACAGAATTAAGCTTCGGCTTCTTCTGCTTGTTTTGCCTGAATGGCAGTCAGTGCAACAGTGTAAACAATGTCGTCAACCAAAGCGCCACGAGACAAATCGTTAACAGGTTTACGCATGCCCTGAAGCATTGGACCAATTGAAACAAGATCCGCACTACGCTGAACCGCTTTGTATGTTGTGTTACCTGTGTTTAGGTCAGGGAATACAAATACAGTCGCTTTACCCGCTACCGGAGAGTTAGGTGCTTTAGAAGCAGCTACGTTTTCCATGATTGCAGCATCGTATTGAAGTGGACCATCAATAACCAAGTCAGGACGCTTTTCTTGAGCAATTTTGGTTGCTTCACGTACTTTTTCAACGTCTGCACCCTGACCGGATGTTCCCGTCGAGTATGAGATCATTGCAACGCGTGGGTCGATACCAAATGCGGCTGCAGAATCTGCCGACTGAATCGCTATTTCTGCCAGTTGTTCCGCGTTTGGATCTGGGTTGATAGCACAGTCACCGTAAACCAAAACTTGATCTGGCAGAAGCATAAAGAACACAGACGAAACAAGAGAAGCGCTAGGTGCTGTCTTGATAAGCTGAAGTGGTGGACGAATGGTGTTAGCCGTTGTATGAACCGCACCAGAAACCAAGCCATCAACTTCTTCGCGCTCTAGCATCATTGTGCCAAGAACCACTGTGTCTTCTAATTGCTCACGTGCAACGACTTCCGTCATGCCTTTATTCTTACGCAACTCAACCAAGCGAGCAATGTATTTTTCGCGAACGACTGTTGGGTCGATGATCTCAACGCCACTGCCTAAAACAACACCTTGCTGTTCTGCTACACGCTTAATCTCTTCAGGGTTACCTAAAAGTACACACTCGGCAATACCGCGTTCCGCACAGATAGCTGCTGCTTTCACGGTACGTGGCTCATCGCCTTCAGGAAGTACAATACGTTTTGCAGCGCGACGAGCAAATTCAGTTAGCTGGTAACGGAATGCTGGTGGGCTTAGACGACGAACCGCAGCAGAGCCTTCGGTTAGGGTGTCAATCCAAGGGCCATCAATGTGGCTGGCAACGTGGTCGTTAACGAATTCAATTCGCTCACGGTCATCCGCGGGTACTTCTAGGCTAAAGCTTTGTAGGTTCAAAGACGTCTGCCAAGTGTTACCTTGTGCCTTGAAGATAGGCAACCCTGTTTCAAAAGCAGGTTTACATAGGTCAACGATTTCACTAGGGATATCGTAACCACCGGTCAGTAAAATCGCACCAATTTCAACGCCATTCATTGAAGCCAAAGCAGCAGCCACAATAACGTCTGGACGATCGGCTGATGTAACAAGCAGAGAGCCAGGTCGGAAGTGCTCAATCATATTTGGAAGCGAACGTGCACAGAACGTGATGCTCTTGATACGACGGCTCGCAATATCGCCTTCATTAATGATATCTGCGTTCAAGTGCTTTGCCATATCGATAGCACGAGTAGCAATCAGGTCGATGCTCCAAGGCACGCAACCTAGCACGCGAATTGGACTAGAGTTGAATATTTGCATCACTTCTAGGTTCGCTTGGTGCGCACTGTCTGCATCATCAAAGATTTCAGACAGGTCAGGACGAGTACGACCAGCATCATCAACAGGGGCGTTCAATTTGTTAATGATAACGCCAGAAATGCTCTTATTTTTTGTTCCACCAAAGTTAGAACAAGCAACTTCGATTCGCTCTTTTAACTGAGTTGGATTGTCAGTGCCTGGTGTCGCAACAAATACGATTTCAGCACCCAATGTTTTCGCAATCTCGGCATTGACTTGGTTAGCAAATGGGTGCTTACGAGTCGGAACCAAACCTTCGATAAGTGTTACATCGGAATCTTTGTTAATTCGGTTGTAACGCTCAACCACAGTTTCAAGCAGCTCGTCCATTTTTTCAGCACCAATAAGTGCTTCAGCTTGGGTCATCGGCGTAGGATCGCCAATTTTCATGTCGCTGTTGAAACTAACAATAGTTGACGTCAGATCAGGTTGGTCACCGCCGCTGCGTGGCTGTGCGATTGGCTTGTAGAATGAAACTTTAACGCCTTTACGCTCCATAGCGCGTAAAACGCCCATGCTAACACTGGTAAGACCAACACCTGCGCTAGTAGGGATAAGCATAATAGTACGTGACATAGGGGATTCCTATCACTATCAGGTAAATGCTTTGCGAAGCTAGAATGTTCCCAAAGCTAAAAATAAGAACTGGCTAAGCGCACTCATCGGCACGTTAGCCAGTAAAAGTCAGTTTATTATAGACCTGCTAAACGCGCAGTGTCTTCAGCAATAACAAGCTCTTCATTTGTTGAGACAACCATTGCAGGGATACGGCTTTCTGCTTTAGTAATAGTGCCTTCTTTACCAAAACGTGCTTTTAGGTTTGCTGCTTCGTCAACTTCGATGCCGAATACGCCAAGACGGTTTAGAACCATTTCACGGATTGGACCAGAGTTTTCACCGATACCGCCAGTAAATACGATTGCATCTAGACGACCTTCAAGAGTTGCTGTGTAACCTGCAACGTATTTCGCTAGACGGTGACAGAATACATCCATTGCACGTGTTGCTTCTTCTTTTTCACCGTAGTTGTCTTCAACAAAACGGCAATCTGAAGTGACTTCTGTAAGACCAGCAAGACCAGACTCTTTTGTTAGCATGGTGTTGATTTGCTCTACTGAGTAACCAAGTGCATCGTGAAGGTGGAAGATGATTGCTGGGTCGATATCGCCACAACGAGTACCCATCACCAAACCTTCAAGCGGAGTCAGACCCATTGAAGTATCAACAGACTTACCGTTCTTAATTGCACAAACTGATGCACCGTTACCTAGGTGGCAGTTAATGATGTTCAATTCGTCCGCTGGTTTACCTAAACGCTCAGCTGTTTCACGAGCGATAAATAGGTGAGAAGTACCGTGCATGCCGTAACGGCGGATACCGTGCTCTTTGTACAAGTTGTACGGAAGTGCGTATAGGTAAGCTTCTTCTGGCATAGTTTGGTGGAATGCTGTATCGAATACAGCGGTCATTGGTAGGCTTGGGAAGGCTTTTTGTGCAGCCTTGATGCCGATGATTGCTGCTGGGTTGTGAAGAGGTGCTAATGCTGCACAATCTTCAATACCTTTAAGAACGGCATCATCAATCAATGCAGATTGAGTAAATTGCTCGCCGCCGTGCACTACACGGTGACCAATTGCTTTCATTTGATCTGCAAGCTCAGGTTTTGAAGCAAGAATAGTTTCAACAATGAAAGACAACGCTTCATCGTGCGCAGCACCATTACCTAGTTGTGCTTCGTGCTTTCCATCAAGTTTCCACTTGATGCGAGCTTCTGGAAGATGAAGACATTCAGCAAGACCTGTAAGGTGCTCGTCGCCGTTTGCTGCATCAACAATTGCAAACTTAAGTGAAGAACTACCGCAGTTTAAAACTAAAACTAGCTTAGACATGAGTGACTACCTGTTATTCGTCTGATAAAAGAATCAGTTAAGGATGAAAATCAATCGCAAGCATAAATGTCTTTTTGAAAAGACAAATTACGCTTGGTCAAAAAATACTTGAAATTCCGTATCGTTGGACGCATTGATACTTTAATCAACGCGAATACGCTTCCTTGCAAATAACACTCACGGTTGCCTAAATTGTAAATAACAGCAACAATGAGATTGAGGGTTTGCTAAGGATAGCGATAATGACCCAAGATAACAAAAAAATTTGAGTGCATTTTAACTAGAATCAATTTTTTTGCAGCTTTTTTTTAAAGGTTGTCAATTTATTTTAGTGAGAGGTTGGTATGAACAATAAAGTCGGGCTCATCCATAGTTTGAAAGATGGTCAAAAATACATGGATACTTGGCCTGTGCGAAAGGAGCTGACCCCTCTTTTTCCAGAACAACGCATCATTAAGGCCACAAAATTTGGTGTCAAAGTGATGCCAGCTGTCGCTGCGATCAGCGTGCTGATGCAAATGGTGTTTGAAAACCAGCAAGCGATGCCCCAAGCCATTGTGATGGCTTTATTTGCGATTAGCCTTCCTCTACAGGGTATGTGGTGGTTGGGTAACCGTTCTAATACACAGCTTCCGCCCGCACTTGCAAGCTGGTACCGAGAAATTCATCAAAAAATTATTGAAGCTGGCGGCGCGCTCGAGCCAATAAAAAGCAAACCACGATACAAAGAACTGGCCGTAACGCTCAATCGTGCGTTTAGGCAGCTGGATAAATCTGCGTTGGAGCGCTGGTTTTAAAATCAGATAGATTTTTGATAGCTCGGTTTTTTACCAGTAGACCCTAAAGTAAATTCCCAAAAGGAGGCTAGGATCGTTTGATTCCAGCCTCCTTTTTTGTTGTCTTATTAACGATCTGTAATCATGTCTCACGTACGCTTGTCCCAATTCAGCATGTAAAACTGCGCGACTTCTTTCATTTCTATTTATAAAAGTCAATTTCATTAGCTAAGATTTATTTTGCATTATTGTTTAAAAAACATCGTCTGTTTTTTATTCAAATGATAAGAATATTACTTTGCTCGCTCTTAAATATCGTGGTTTTGTGTGCTGGTTAACGCAAATTTCACGTTTTGTTACTTTGTTGTTAATCCTCTCTTCCCTTTATGGAACCTTACTGGTAAAAATGTGTACATATGCGTAAATAAGCGCGTACAAAATATAGAAACTATAATTAGTAGCTGTTTGTTTCAGATTCCCTAGACTTATGAGTAGGTCACCACACCACAGGTGCACCATTTAGAGCGCTTAGAATCAAAGAAATAAAACAAGTAAGCTGCCAGGAGATTGGCAGCCACAACATCACAACAACTTTACTGCTGAATCAAGGAGTCAAGATGAAAGCAAGTCAAATCATTGCTACCGCGTGTATTGCCGGTGCAGCGTTACTTTCCTCTACAGGTGTTATTGCTAAAACGGCGAAAGTTGCCGTATCACAAATCGTAGAGCATCCCGCTCTGGACGCGACACGCCAGGGGTTGCTCGATGGTCTTAAAGAAAAGGGTTATGTGGAAGGGAAAAACCTAGAATTTGAATATCGTACAGCCCAAGGTAATCCGGCGATTGCGGTACAAATAGCGCGCCAGTTTGTTGGTGAAAACCCAGATGTATTGGTAGGTATTGCTACGCCAACTGCACAAGCCTTGGTTTCTTCAACTCGCTCTATTCCGGTTGTATTCACTGCGGTAACCGACCCTGTTGGCGCTAAGCTGGTAGGCAGCATGAAAAAACCAGGCAAGAACGTCACAGGTTTATCGGATTTATCGCCTGTTGCTCAACACGTTGACTTAATTCAAGAGATTTTACCAAACGCTAAATCTATTGGTGTGGTGTATAACCCAGGTGAAGCGAATGCCGTTACTCTGGTAGAGCTTTTGAAAGAAGCTGCGGATGCAAAAGGCCTCAAAGTTGTTGAAGCGACGGCTTTAAAGAGTGCGGATGTTCAATCGGCAACTCAAGCCATCTCTGCTAAATCTGATGTGATTTATGCCCCTACAGATAACACCGTTGCGAGTGCCATCGAAGGTATGATCGTCGCAGCGAATCAAGCGAAAACACCAGTTCTTGGCGGCGCTACCTCTTATGTTGAGAAAGGAGCAGTGGCAAGCTTAGGTTTTGATTACTACCAAGTCGGTGTTCAAACTGCTGATTATGTAGCCGCTATTTTAGAAGGTGCGGAACCGGGTAGTCTAGATGTGAATGTGGCAAAAGGTTCTGACCTTGTTGTGAACAAAACTGCTGCTGAAAAGATTGGTGTTACCATTCCTAATTCCGTTCTGGATCGTGCAACTAGCGTAAAATAATAACACTAAGCCCGAATAGTGCTCGCTATTCGGGCTTTTTATATCAAGCAGAAAGGGAGTTGTTATGTCTGCTTTTGCATTTTTTGGAGCCCTTGAAATTGGGCTCGTTTATGGATTAGTTGCACTGGGTGTTTACTTAACGTTTAGAGTTCTAGATTTTCCGGATTTGAGTGTAGACGGTAGCTTCCCGATGGGGGCTGCCGTTGCTGCTACTGCTATTGTGGCAGGAATTGACCCGTGGGTTGCAACAGGCATGGCAATTATTGCAGGTGCAGCAACGGGGTGGGTTACGGCGTTCTTAGCCGTGAAATGTGGAATACTGCATCTTTTAGCCTCAATATTAACCATGATCGCCGCGTTTTCTATCAATATCCGTATTATGGGTCGACCGAATATGGCGTTGATAGGCGAAAATACAATCCTTACGCCATTTGAAGCGTTAGGCGATTCAATGTACGTGCGTCCAATTGTGGTTGGGGTATTGGTTTTACTGTCGGCAATTTTCGTTGTACGTCTTCTAAATAGTGATTTTGGGTTAGGTCTTAGAGCGACAGGTGTCAATGCAAGAATGGTGGCATCGCAAGGTGCGAGCACGGCATTTTATACCTATTTCGGCTTAGCGTTATCAAATGGCTTCGTTGGATTTTCTGGAGCACTGTTTGCTCAAACAAACAGCTTTGCAGATGTCACTTCGGGGGTAGGTACCATCGTTGTTGGGTTAGCGGCAGTTATACTTGGGCAGACGTTAATCCCAGGCCGCAAAATTTGGGTGGCGGTTGTAGCCGTTATCGTTGGTTCAGTACTCTATAGGCTTGCAGTGGCATTTGCATTAAGTACAGGTATGTTTGGGCTGCAAGCTTCAGACTTGAACCTGGTCACCGCAGTGTTGGTTGCTTTGGCTCTGATTGCGCCAAAGCTGAAAGGAAACCTTAACGCAAAAAAGGGCGGTAAGCCTGCAAAGTCTGAATCTAAGGAGGTAGCATGATCCAGCTCGACAATATTCAAGTTACCTTTAACGCAGGTACTATTTTAGAAAACAGAGCTTTAAGAGGTGTCTCTCTTACTGTTCCTGAACATGAATTCCTTACCGTTATTGGTTCCAATGGTGCGGGTAAATCTACCTTGCTTGGGGCCGTAACTGGTGAAACACCAATGGCGGGTGGCAGTGTCATCATTGATAACGTTGACGTGACTCGCCAAACCGTTGACCAACGCGCGAGCCAGTGTGCACGAGTGTTTCAAGATCCTCTGGCTGGTACATGTGGCGATCTCACCATTGAAGAGAATATGGCGCTAGCTTATATGCGTGGTAAGCGCCGCGGGTGGAGCTTTTCTTTATCATCAAAACGACGAAAACTGTTCCAAGAGCGAATCAGTATTCTGGGCTTAGGCTTAGAGGACAGGTTAGGGGATAACATTGGTCTGTTATCGGGTGGGCAGCGTCAAGCTGTTAGTCTCGTTATGGCAACGTTATCGGAGAGTAAACTTCTACTTTTAGATGAGCATACCGCTGCACTGGATCCTCGTATGGCGGCATTCATTATCGATTTGACGAAGCGGATTGTGAATGAATTCAATTTAACGGTAATGATGGTTACTCACTCTATGAAAGACGCGTTAGCGTGTGGTGATAGAACGGTCATGCTTCACCAAGGTGAGGTTGTGTTGGATGTTGCCGGAGATGAACGAGCAAACATGTCTGTCCCTGACTTACTCGAAATGTTCTCTAAAGTACGTGGTGAGGAACTTGCTGATGATAGCTTATTGCTAAATTAATTCTTTTCTTAAGAGATAAGTCACTCAACGTAAACGTAAACCCTCTTTAGCACAAAGAGGGTTTTTTCTTTTATTAAGATGCTGTTAATATTGCGCTTTCGTTCAAAATTGGCGCGTTATTTTTATATGTGTTTTAAAACACTTTATTTTTGTCTGGGGTTCATATGATGTCGACCCAGCACATGAGCTTAAGATATGTATTTCTCATCCCAGCAATATTTGCTATTGGCATGTTGTTGATGGTGGCTATAAATTACTTCGAACGAAATGAAAAAAGGGTAGAGCGCGAATACAAACGGGTTGAAAACGCCATTCATCGTTCGGTGAAAATTCTGACTTCGCTTGATTACACTCTTTCTACTCACTATCAGAACGAAAACTTTCCTCACTTTCAGCATAACTCTCAAGTTAATAATGGTGTCTGCCATGTTTGGCCTATCGAAGCGCTGGTTCTAGCACAGGATAAAAACCTAAACATCCCGGCTGTGGATATTAGCTATATGATCTCGGGCGACCAATCAATGTGCCGTCGAGGTTCTGCATTAAATAGACACGCAGTAGAAATGATGGACTTAGCGCCGATGCTGTCATTTCTACACGATCTTGACGAACATATATTGGGTATTTATTACGTTGCTGAAGAGGGGTTAGTGATTTCTTCCCCTGATACTTTAGCGAAAAATATTGATCGGTCTTCAATTGAGCATTTTAAATCTCAACCATTCTGGTATTTGACCAGTCGCAATTCAGATTCGATAACCGTTACAGGTCCAGTTGAAAACGCAAATGAGCTCGAAAGGGTGCTCACGTTGTCTTTGCCCGTTAGTCAGGGAGAGGATTTTAAAGGCGTGGTGTCGTTAGAAATTAAAACCGATCTGCTTTTGAGTTCGGGGTCTTCACTGAGTGAAAGATTGCACTTGGTGCACAACGAGCAGCTTCACAACGTACGTGATAGACACTTTGTGTACCCATTATCTATTCAAGGGGTGGCGTTTGAGCATACGCTGTTTTATGAGTCAGATTTTGCCGATGAGTTATTGTCTCTACTCCATGAAGAACGAAATGCTGTCTTCATCATTGCGATTATCTACATTTTAACCGTGATCAGCCTGTTTTATTTGAATTTGAACTTCGAGCGCCGTTACTTTCAAAATTTAGCTGAAAAAGATTCAATGACAGGACTACTCAATCGGAGAGGACTGGAAATTGAATTTAAAAAGCCGTGTCGTTATCAGTTTGAAGGTATTGCAGTATTTGATATTGATAACTTCAAGAAGATAAACGACACATATGGTCATGAAAAAGGAGACGAAGTGATCTGCTTTGTCGCCGATCAGATGCGTGCTGTACTAAGGGAAATGGATGCAGTGTCTCGATTTGGGGGTGAGGAGTTTGTCGTATACATAAGAGCGAATAGCCCGCAGCTTATTGTCGACATTGCTCATCGAATTCAAAAGCAAGTCGCCAGTCAATCCCACGAGCTTCTTGAGTGCGGTTTTTCTTTATCTGGCGGCGTGTGTGTCGAAGATCATCGAGAGCAGGCAAGCTTGAAAGATTTGGTTAAGTCTGCGGATAAAAAGCTCTACTACGCAAAGGAGTCTGGAAAAAATCAGGTGATCTTTTGAGGATGTTTTTAGTACCTTAAATAGAAAATAGCGAGAGTGACTTTCCTTTCGCTATTTTTCATTTTACAGAGTATATGTCGTGATTAAATTGCACTCACACTCTGCATTGTATCTCGGTATCGCTGTATGTGATCTACAATCGGTGCCGCTTTATTAAAGGTTCGGATGTCACGGAACAAAGCCGCAGCTTCAGGGTACTCTTGTCTCAGATACGAAAACCACTGTTTTACTCGGTTAGGGTAGTACAGCCCTTTGTCACCTTGGATTTCATATTCTGAATACTGAAGTAGCAGGTCAACGACGTCGTGCCACGGCATAGGTTGGTGATTGTGCTTTACTACATTTCCAAGGTTAGGCACGTTGAAGGCACCTCGACAAACCATAAGTGAGTCGATTCCTGACATTTCAATACAGCGTTGCCCATCTGCGTAATTCCATATCTCACCATTTGCGATCAAAGGGACACGGGCTTTCTGTTTTAGCTTCGCTAAGTATTCCCATTTGATTTCACTGGCTTTGTAACCCCCTGATTTCGTTCTAGCATGTACCGTGATCTCGTTAGCACCGGCTTGTGTAATGGCATCGACGATTTCAAAGCAATCATTCGGGTCTTCCCATCCAAGCCGAATTTTTGCTGTGACTGGGACAGTTGGGTCTATGGCATCTCGGCACGCTTTAACCACTTGATAAATCAGCTCAGGATGCTGCAACAAAGCGGCACCACCCTTACTCTTGTTAACCATTTTAGCTGGGCAGCCAAAGTTAAGGTCAATTCCATCGGAACCGAGATTTACGGCTCTAAAGGCATTTTCAGCCATCCAGTTGGGTTCTTGACCAAGTAACTGTGTACGAACAGGCGTACCCGATTTGGTTTTACTCCCGGTATTGATTTCTGGGCAGATACGGGTAAAAACGTGGTCTGGTAATAGCTGATCAATCACACGCACGAATTCTGTAACGCACAGGTCGTAATCGTTTATGTTGGTCAGAATTTCACGCATTAGATGATCTAATACGCCTTCCATTGGTCCAAGTATTACACGCATAGTTTTTACCTTGTTTTAGGGCTGCGCGATTGTATGCGAGAAGCTTATTGAATGCAAAATCGGTGGTGATTTGACAAGCAAAACAGTGGTATCTGGTTTCTTCAAATGACTTGGGTATAATCCCCACCAACATACAGAAACAAGATAAACAAAATGTACCAACTGATTTCTCTGCCGAATGGTTATGATGGTGAAAATGCCTATTTTTACGAGGGTGCAGTGCTGGCTGCTAACTTCGCGACTCAACCGCTGGAACCCAAAAAATGGTTACCTGAAATACAAGCTGAAGAGATAGAGAAGCAGATAGTTGACCAAATAAATAACCAGTATGCGTCGATAAAGTCTAGCGAATATAGACCGTCTGAATGGGCGAATGATAAAGAAGCGTTTGCCGATTTCTCTGAAGGCTTTATGTCGGTGTGGGCTATCATTGAAGAACAATGGCTTGAATCACAAGTCTCTGACGGTACTGCGCGGATGTTACAAGCCCTGCTTACCACATTTATGTTGGGGATTGACGAAGAGCAAACCCGTGAGCAAATGAAACAAGCAGGGGTAGATAACCCCCCTCGATTGGAAGAACTATTACCGCAGTTGGATATTATGACTTCAGAAGTGGCGATGGCGGCTGATGAGCTAATGACTGGCGCTAAATCACAAAGCGTGAATCCATATAAAACCGTTGGAAGAAATGACGTGTGCCCGTGTGAAAGTGGCAAGAAATTTAAGAAATGTTGCGGTCGTTAGTTTAATCGTTATCCTCTAGCTTCCCCTATAAAAGATAAAGCGCCTACGCGGCGCTTTATCTTCCAATACTCAAGCATCTTTATAAATCGAAGGCTTGTAGAATCTATTCTTAAAATAATGATCTTGGCTTTCTAGCGAATTGAGAAACAACCACAACCGCCAACGCAACTAACATACCAGCAAAAATAACGACTAACCATTGAGGCATAGACAGTGTTAGGAATTGCCACACAACCTTACTGCAATCGCCATATGCGTTGAATACTGATGGCATCCACTCATGAAGTGGTGCCCATTCAGGGAAAGAGACGAAAATATCGCAGGTAGCAAAAGGGGAAGGATTAAATTGATAATCGACATGCTGTAGCGAAAGCATTAAGCCTTTATAAGCGCTGGCTCCCCATCCAAAAAATCCGAGCCAACGAACGATGACGTTTTTAGGGTTTAGCATACCCAAAATAGCCGCGAAGCCCACTCCCATCATAGCAACGCGCTCGTAGATACACATTACACATGGAGCCAACATCATAACGTGCTGAAAGTACAAAGCCGTAGCTTCCAGTGCCACGATAGAAATCAGCAGAATAAGCCATGACAGGCGACTCTCTGAAAATTGTTTGATTGCATATAAAGCGTTCAAGGTAATGTATCCTTATAAAAAAAGCTCTGATAACTCAGAGCTTTTTATCTTGAATAAGTTCTCTATTCAACAAAAAAATTAATGTCCTTGTGACGAACTTACCGCTTCGCCTACATGATGAGATATCCACCCCATCTCATAGAAACTTGCCGTAAATGGCTCAAGCAGGAATGCGATACCGAACAAACCCACAATAGCAAGAACAAAGGTGTACGGCAGTGCCATGATAACCATGCGGCCGTACGACAAACGAATAAGCGGTGCTAACGCTGAAGTCAACAAGAACAAGAATGCAGCTTGACCGTTTGGTGTCGCGACAGAAGGAAGGTTAGTTCCGGTATTGATGGCGACAGCTAGTAGGTCAAATTGATCACGAGTAATTATGCCTTCAACGAGTGCGGATTTAACTTCGTTGATGTAAACCGTGCCGACAAATACATTGTCAGACACCATAGAAAGCAAGCCATTCGCGATATAGAACATGATCATTTGCTGACCACCTTCCAATGCAAGTACGGCATCGATTACTGGCTTAAACAGTTCTTGGTCGATGATGACAGCAACAACAGCAAAGAAAACAGCGAGAAGGGCGGTAAACGGCAGCGCTTCTTCAAATGCTTTACCTAGTGAGTGCTCTTCAATAACCCCTGTGAATGCTGTAGCTAGAATGATGACACTTAAGCCGATTAAACCGACTTCCGCTAAGTGGAACATCAGACCAATGATAAGCCATAGTGCAATTAAGCCTTGGATAACAAGTTTCGCAATATCTTGTTTATTTCGGCGCTTACGTTGCTCGTTATCGAAATCCACTAGAATTTTTCTAACGCTTGCAGGTAAATCCGTGCCGTAGCCACATACTTTAAACTTCTCAACTAAAGCACAGGTAATAAGTCCGCAGAAGAATACAGGTAGAGTCACTGGCAACATGCGAATCATGAACTCACCAAACTGCCAACTTGCTTGGTCTGCAATGATCAGGTTTTGAGGTTCACCTACCATCGTCATTACTCCGCCCAGAGCAGTACCGACGCCAGCATGCATAAGTAGAGAGCGTAAAAATGAGCGGTAGTTTTCTAAGTCATCACGAGTAACTTCACACAAGTGGTCATCACTAGTGTGGTCGTGGTTAGCTTGAGAGCCCTTACCTGAGGCGACTTTGTGATATATCGAATAGAAGCCAACGGCCACAGAAATTACAACGGCGATAACCGTTAGAGCATCAAGAAATGCTGAAAGGAAGGCAGAAACAAAGCAGAACGCTACAGACAGCATAACCTTAGAGCGCACACCAAGCAGTATCTTCGTAAAGATGAAGAGCAAAAGCTCCTTCATGAAGTAGATACCCGCAACCATGAACACTAACAAGAGAAGAACCGGAAGGTTCGCTTCTAATTCATGGTAAACCTGATTTGGGCTGGTCATCCCAATCGCAACTGCTTGAATAGCTAAAAGACCACCAGGCTGAAGTGGGTAGCATTTTAAAGCCATAGCCAATGTAAAGATAAACTCGATGATGAGCATCCAACCAGCAATGAACGGGTCTACAAAGTAAAATACAATTGGGTTAATAATAAGAAAGGCAATAATGGCAAGCTTGTACCAATCTGGTGCTTTGCCTAGAAAGTTCTTAATGAACGCGTTTCCGAGTGACATCGGCATGATAAGACTCTTTTATTGTAAATTCGACACTGAGAGTGTGTCTCGATCCCTGACTATGAAATGCGGGATTTCATAAAAAATCATATCTTAAACAGTGACTTAGGAAAACAACTTCGATGGAAACCTCTGTAGCCTTGCCAAGTCACTCCTTGAGAAAGACAAGCACTCCTATACTTTCGACCGCAACTCTACTCCTACGTAATATTTAGTCAACCTAAAAATGTTTAAAATAGTTAAATTGACAGGCTTTTTTATCAAGAACTAGCGACATCGATTCATAGAATAGTACGAACTTTAACTTCTGCTTACACTTTTACCCTTGCCTAGCTTAACCATCAAAATAATGCACTTTAGCAGTAGAATGCAGGTGTTTTTGCCGAAATTAGGCTAAATTTCCATGTAAAATTAAGTCATTTTCATGCTTCGGGTAAGTATTTTATTTCGTTGCTTGATTGTTAAAATTGTTGAAAAATGAGATTTGACTCACAATGAGTGCGCTAATCTATCTCAGAATAAAAAAATCTAACGCGTAATCTCACAAACAAAGCAGGAATACACAGGGTTATTTTCTGAATTGTGCAAGTAGTGGTATGATGAGTGCAATTTTACGTTATAAACGCACCGGAAACCCGAATTCATGGTTATAAAGGCAAAAAGCCCAGCAGGTTTTGCTGAGAAGTACATTATTGAAAGTATTTGGAAGGGGCGCTTCCCTCCTGGCTCTATCCTACCGGCGGAGCGCGAGCTTTCTGAATTGATTGGCGTAACAAGAACGACGTTAAGAGAAGTATTGCAGCGTCTTGCTCGTGATGGGTGGCTAACCATTCAGCATGGTAAACCGACCAAAGTTAACCAATTTATGGAAACCTCGGGTCTGCATATTCTAGATACGCTAATGACCTTGGATGCGGATAACGCAACCAGTATTGTTGAAGATCTTTTGGCTGCACGTACCAATATCAGCCCAATCTTTATGCGTTATGCCTTTAAAGCCAATAAAGAAACGTCGTTAAAGACAATTCAAGGTGTGATTGATTCGTGTGAACAACTATTAGAATCGGATAATTGGGATACGTTTGTTGAAGCGTCGCCTTACGCCGATAAAATTCGTGCTAACGTAAAAGATGACAACGAAAAAGATGAAGAAAAGCGTCAAGCTATTTTGATTGCCAAAACGTTCAACTTTTACGATTACATGTTGTTCCAACGTCTTGCCTTCCATTCCGGAAACCAGATCTACGGGCTTATCTTTAATGGTCTGAAGAAGTTGTATGATCGCGTCGGTAGCTATTACTTCTCTAACCCTGAAGCACGAGATCTTGCATTGAACTTCTACAAACAATTGCATGAAGTGTGCGAGTCTGGTTCTCGTGATCAATTACCGATTGTTATTCGCCATTACGGGCTTGAAAGTGCACAAATCTGGAATAAGATGAAAGTGACACTACCGACGAACTTTACCGAAGACGACAGTTAAAGCGTTGTCGCTTAAAGCAATTGTCGCTCAGAGAAATAGATATTCATAACCCGCTTTTGGCGGGTTTTTTCATTCTAGGGCATATGGCTGTTCATAGGCTCTAAAGGGAAGCTTGTGAATGACGAGCATTGAGGTGGTTTAAAGGTAATATTTCCGGTAACGGCTCATAGAGTTCTTCGCAGATAGTGCTGATAACGTAGTCGTAAGCACTAAACAAGAATGCTGATATCCCATTGGTGAGTTTGTATAGGCTTTCCGTATCGATGAATTCATGGTCGCTAGATTCTTCTGTAAGAGCGCTTAATACATCGTTTAGTTTTAGCTGGACATCGGATGAAACAGGAACGGCACAACTCAAGCCTATTTGGGTTAGCCGCCTTTGAATTAAATGTCCGTAATGCAGGTAACGTCGTTTTCCTGCTTCTGTTTCAATTCCCTGAATACATACCCTCAGTTGCGTTAGACACTCCATAGCTTCGCAAATCAACTGCCAGTCATGGTGATACTGATCTGTCATGTCGTCACGATAAGCTTCAATCATCCAAGTGATGATGGACTCGTCCATAAGGTAGAGGCATTGGCGGATGACTTTACCGTGTGATACTTGGTTACGATTGACGCTATGGGTTCTCCACTCTTTACACATCAAAGTTAGGTTAATTAGGAGCACGCGATATTTTGCTTTGTTTGAGTTATCGCTGATTTTTTTAGCTTGCACGGCGAGTGATTTGATTTGCTCTTTTAACTTGAATAAGGACTTTAACGTTGCGTGCGATGCTTGATTACCTTCGGTAAGTACTTGATGTGTCAATGTACGATGTGCTCGGCATAATTGAATAATTTGACGCAAAAGATGTAGACCGTCGAGGTGGCGTTGGTCATTTTCTGCCTTTGCTTGGCTGCGTAGAAACAACGCTACAATACAAACGGATATAACCGTTAAGCTGATTAGTATAAACATACACGCCTCCCCAAGTTGATTAGTCTATAGAGTGCATACTCAGTGCCAAATTTTTACTTATTTAAAATCAAAGAATTAGATTTATTCGTTTTTCAGGTCATGTCTAGGAGTAGTGCAATTGCACCAATTTTGGGAGTGGTTTTACGTAAAGTTGGTCTTTGAGAAAATTACGATGATTAGGTGAGTGGGTGATTAGGTGAATGGATATAAAAAAACCGCCTGCAAACTAGGCGGTTTTAATTTTAGTGTGTAGTCACTTACTAGGTGTGGTCACTTACATCACTCGCATGCCAGGTTTAGCACCTTCATGCGGCTCAAGTAACCATAAATCACTGCCTCCAGGACCCGCTGCGAGAACCATTCCTTCAGACATACCGAATTTCATCTTGCGAGGTTTTAGGTTTGCAACCATAACCGTGTGCTTACCAACAAGGTCTTCCGGCTTGTAGGCTGACTTGATACCTGAGAATACTTGACGCGTTTCGCCACCAATGTCGAGTGTCAACTTAAGCAATTTATTTGCTTTTGGCACTTCTTCGCACTCAACGATTTTCGCAATGCGTAAGTCCACTTTAGCGAAATCATCAAATTCGATTTCGTCTGCAATAGGGTCTTTGCTCAGCTCAGTTTCTGTTTGCGCTTCTTGAGATTTTTCAGCAACGGCTTTCTCAGCTGCCGCTACTTCTTTAGATGCTTCAACCATCGCCTCTACTTTCTTAGGATCGATTCGGTTGAATAGTGCTTTGAACTTCGTGATTTCATGGCCCGTTAATGGTTGTGCAATGCCTTCCCACGTTAGCTCATCATTTAAGAAGCCTTCAGTGCGATCGGCAAGTGCTGGCATTACCGGCTTTAGGTAAGTCATCAGAACTCGGAACAAGTTAATACCGACGGAGCAGATATCTTGAAGTTCTTTGTCTTTGCCTTCTTCTTTAGCGACAACCCAAGGTGCCTTTTCATCGACGTATTGGTTGGCTTTATCGGCAAGTGCCGTCACTTCACGAATTGCACGGCTAAATTCACGTGATTCATACAGCTCTGCGATGCGATCTGCCGCTGATACGAACTCACTATAGAGTTCTGGTTCAGCGAAATCATCTGAAAGTTTGCCTTCAAAACGTTTCGTGATAAAGCCAGCGTTACGAGAAGCTAGGTTTACAATCTTGTTCACGACGTCAGCGTTAACACGTTGAGTGAAATCTTCAAGGTTGAGATCTAAGTCGTCTATGCGGCTGTTTAGCTTCGCAGCGTAGTAGTAGCGCAGGCATTCTGGATCTAAGTGATCAAGGTAAGTACTTGCTTTGACAAACGTCCCCTTCGACTTGGACATCTTCGCACCGTTCACTGTAACGTAACCGTGAACGAATACGTTGTTTGGTTTGCGGAATCCAGATCCTTCTAGCATTGCTGGCCAGAATAGGCTGTGGAAGTAAACAATGTCTTTGCCGATGAAATGGTAAAGCTCTGCGTTGCTGTCTTTCTTCCAGTATTCGTCGAAATCCAAATCATCACGCTTGTCACATAGGTTTTTGAACGAACCCATGTAACCGATAGGGGCGTCTAGCCAAACGTAGAAGAATTTATTTTTCTCACCTGGAATTTCAAAGCCGAAATACGGCGCATCGCGAGAGATATCCCACTGTTGCAAACCGGATTCGAACCATTCCTGCATTTTGTTGGCAGTTTCAGATTGCAGCGAACCAGAGCGAGTCCACTCTTTTAACATGCTCTCAAATTGAGGCAGGTCGAAGAAGAAGTGCTCAGAGTCTTTCATAATTGGGGTTGACCCCGATACAGCAGACTTCGGATCAATAAGCTCTGTTGGGCTGTAGGTTTCACCACAATTGTCGCAGTTATCACCGTATTGGTCATCAGACTTACATTTCGGGCACGTGCCTTTTACGAAACGGTCTGGTAAGAACATTTCCTTCTCTGGATCAAACAGCTGAGAAATTGTACGGCTGGAAATGAAACCATTTTTCTTGAGCTGCAGGTAAATGTGAGAAGCCAGCTCGCGGTTCTCTTCAGAATGCGTGCTGTGGTAGTTGTCAAAGCTGATATCAAATCCAGCGAAATCTTTTTGGTGCTCTTCACTTACAGCAGCGATCATCTCTTCTGGCGTAATACCCATCTGTTGTGCTTTAAGCATAATTGGCGTGCCGTGAGCATCGTCTGCACAGATGAAATTAACAGTGTTGCCACGAAGGCGCTGATAACGAACCCAGATATCCGCTTGGATATGCTCAAGCATATGTCCAAGGTGGATAGAACCGTTTGCATACGGTAGGGCACAAGTTACCAGTATTTTCCTTGTAGTAAGGTTTTTTGGATCGGTTGCCATACTTGTTATTCGCTTTAGATAGGTATTAATGTGATAGCCGCTAATAGTACCTTAAGCAGCAGCTTACTCCAACCCGCAGACTAGGCGTATATCCTAGTTTTTTCAGGGTTCTTTGCGAAAGAATGAAGTGTTAGGATGGACAAAAATAATTGGAGGTAATATGGAACAATTTCAATCAAAAGAAGCCCTGTGCCAGTGGCTAGGACAATACCGACATCCAATGCTGATCGATGGATGGAGCCAGACTCCTGGAATTGTGTCTGTTTTGGCGAGTGGTGTGATTAAGATTGAGATTCCATTTATCAATAAAGCGCTGCAGCAAAGCCTGAAAAATTGGATTGAAGATCAAATTAAATCCAGTTCTATACCTGCTTTTGAATACAACATCGTAGGTAACGTAAAAGCGATGCAAACCACCGTGTTAGCGGAAGTAAAAGGTGTTAAGAATATCATCGCAGTTACGTCTGCTAAAGGAGGCGTAGGTAAGTCAACGACAGCCGTGAACTTGGCGATGGCGCTCAGTGTTTCTGGCGCGAAGGTTGGAATGTTGGATGCGGATATCTATGGTCCTTCCGTTCCTATTATGCTGGGCACTCAAGGGAAAAAGCCGGATGTCCGAGACAATAAATGGATGCAGCCCGTGCAGGCTCATGGGGTTTATACCAACTCAATTGGCTATCTTGTCGATGAGGCCGATGCCGCCATTTGGCGTGGTCCCATGGCTTCTAAAGCGTTAGCCCAACTGCTTAACGAAACAGAATGGCCGGATTTGGATTATCTTGTTATCGATATGCCACCAGGAACAGGTGATATTCAGCTTACGTTGTCGCAACAGATTCCAGTGACAGGTTCTTTGATAGTGACAACTCCGCAAGATCTTGCGTTAGCCGATGCACGAAAAGGGGCGGCTATGTTTGAAAAGGTCGATGTACCTGTATTAGGCATGGTTGAAAATATGAGTTACCACATATGCAGCCATTGTGGTGAGAAAGAACATATATTTGGTGATGGTGGCGCAAGCCAAATGGCTCAAGAGTTTGGTTTGGCGCTACTGGCACAAATTCCACTGCATATTTCCGTTAGAGAAGATCTTGACAATGGTGCGCCGACTGTTGTATCTCGCCCTGAATCACCTCATTCCGATATTTATCGCTTGCTAGCTGAAACCGTTGTAAGCCGTTTGTATTGGCAAGGTAAAGCCAAGCCAGATGCAATAAGTTTTGTGGCAGTGTAACTACAACGGGTAATGTCGCTTTTTACATTTTCAAACCTCATTTAGCCTAAACTTTGATAGAAATACCCCCAATCAGAAGATGGTTCGGGGGCATTATTTGGTTGTTTGAGGTTAGTAGCTTGAGATGATTAACCTTGGTGGTTCAAAAGCGCTATCTTTACTGTAGAACGTCGCATATTTGTTGCCACCTTGTTCTAGACTGTACAGCCTCAATGAGATTTGTTCTTTGCCTTGTTCAAGAGCAGCTATAACTAAATCAGTAATATTGATCGAAACAACTTGATCTTGGGTGGTTAGATTTGACGCAATCGGATTAGATGTCCCTCTGTTCAAATTTTTATAAGTCACATCACCTTCACTCCAACTTGAGTCGATTTCCGCTACCCGAAGTGTCATGGCTTGACCAATATTTTTCACTTGAAGAGACAATTCTGCCAGATTTAAAGCGGAAGAATTCAAGTGGCTGATAGGAAACTTCAACACACTCTCACGAGTGTAACTCGATGAATTAGGGTCAAGTTTTACTATTAGGCGTGCATCCTGACCAAAATTAGTGTTGGCTGAACTCCCTCCCTGAATGTAAGCATCTTCAACAACGTTAACTTGTTCAACGATAGGGTCATAATCAATGTTAATGACAGGTCCTGTTTCTGTGCTTTCCTTACTGTTAAAAGTAATCCAATTACTTTGACCGCTGTTTGCTACTAGCAATTTAATGCTGATGGTTGCTCGTCCTTGAGATGAAGCGTCGCGAAGCACTTGAGAAATGTCCCATCTGAATACTCCGTTATTGTTCGTTTCTGCGGCAATCTGATCACCTGAATTTGGTGCTGAATTAGCCGTCACTGATGACTCTTCCCACGCTTGGTCATCTACTTTGTATGCGACAACAGGTTGCGAGCTTCCAGAATTGAACACAGAAAGTTCAAGTGTCGCGGTATTCAAAGCAGAGATATTAACTTGATCTATCGGGAACTTAAGAAGTACGTGGCGACGATAAGATGAATTCGAATCCGCTTTAACAGACAGTTTGTTTGAAGAGCCGTAGTTATCATTTGAATAGCTGCCGAAACGAACAAAAGTATCATCTGAAGCATCTATAACTAAGTCTGGTTGTACTGCTATATCCCCCATGTTCAAAGTAACCGATGATACATTTGTTTGTTGGTAGTTTGGTGCCAACACTTGTTCAGATGCGCCTCCATACGAGTTAAAAAGGCTAACTGAAGCGGATCCATATGTTTGATTGGGGTCAGCAAAGTACAACGTAGGCTGAGCAGAACTGGCGTTGGTTACGATATACATGCCAGGCTTATCAGAAACCAAGGTAAAATCACCATTACTCCATTGCCCGGCTTCTCTTAGGACTAGCTGTAACACGTCGTCTCGCTGATCATACGCGACAAGCGTGTCTCCTTCCTGGTAAGTTGCGAACCGATCACGGGGATTCAGCGTGGATACCGACGCAGCTGTTTGCGCAGGGTAAATGGCGTAACTGAAAGTTTGATTAGTTGGGCGATTACCATGATCTATCCAACTGGTAAACACGGTTCCCGTGATGTCGCGATCACTTTGTGATGCATTCACTCTGGTCCATTGACCAGTACGTTCTTCCACATTGACGTGATACATGCTGTTGTCTAGAGGCAAGTAAGCGATGCCATTATGGAGCAGGTATGACAGCTGATCACCTGAGTAACTTTGTGTACCGCTAGTCATCGTATTGGAGTCGCCATTAGTCAGTCCAATAGTCACCCCACTGCGATACCAGTTTTGATCAAGCGAAGTGGTTACCTGACCATCTTCAACGGAGGTAACGTCTGATGACATGGCAACGATAGCATCGCTAAATACAAAGTTTGCTTTCTTTACTGTCACACCAAATTTGTTCTGGCTATGAACCATAATGGCGTTGTTAGCCGCTGACATTACTCCGGAAAAAGCAATCCCTCGGCTATTCCAGCCCTGATTCATAGATTGACCTTGTCGACCAGTGACGCCAGGTATTTTCAGCCAGTCCCAAAGTGGGAAAATATTGTAGTATTCATCGCCAGATATTCGGATCGAGTGAGAACCCATAGAGATCAGAGATCCCAGTAGGTTTTCACCATTTCCCTGTTCAATAGCCATTGTTCTTGTTGAGTGAGTTAAAGAGGAGTATTGATATGACTGCTCATTTTTTAATAGGTAGTCACCATTCCAGTACCCTTTGACCCCTCGATAAGGCATTTGATCTGAAGAGGTTTGCCCGCTTGTTACCTGGTTCACCAGTTGGAAATGTGCTGCCCTGTCGGGGTTCAACCTCGCTAGCGTTTCTGTTGAAAATCCTCTACCTAGATTATTTTCACGCGAAACACCACCACGTCCACCTGTTAAGTAATCATGGTATCGACCCCGAAATGTAGGGTACATCCCCTGATCCATAAAACTTTCTAACGCGTTTTGGCTGGTTGAACTCATTGAATAGTAGTCACGTGTGTACGATTCAACCTGTAAGGTTCGCATAACCAGTACCCAACCATATGAATTAGTGTTGAGCATCGGTCCGTGAGCAAAAAAGCTCTTGTCTGCATTGATTCCTATGTCCGAGCGACCGATTTCATTCAATGCCTGATTGCTGTAGTAGCTTAGTCTCTCTGAGTTTTCTCGAACCACTCCGCTATACATATTTGCTATAGCTATGTCTATTGCATTTGCTCCGCGTCCGTAACTCCAGTGACTTCTGGCATTCAGATATTTTGCGTTAACCAAAGCCTGATAAGCGGAGGGAGTGACAGGTATATTGTTAGCTTTAACGTATACCAGAAGTTCGCCTACTGGGTGGGGTATACCAATATAATTGAACCACCAGTTTTGGTGGCTATATTGTGCGTCGGCGAATTGCTGCATTCCTGCAGATATGACCGAAAGAAGCGCCGGCTCTGAATTTTGATTGCATTGAGTGTTGGTGTAACACTGTGCCAGTGCTAAAAGCCGATCCAGATGCTCAAGAACGGGCAGTGCTGCTCTGGTTGAAGATACGTAGTCAATATCTGACCATTGCCCCGTTGCGGGATCAAATAGTCCTCCTTCTGATACAGGGATCAACCAGGATCCTACATCGCTGGTTGGTTCATTATTCTCATCGATATAGGCAGCCATCTTCTGAGCAACCCCATTGAGAATTTCGGCTTCATTTGTACTAGGCGCACTTACCTCGGCCAGGGCATCTGTTGTCATTGCTACTACTGTTGGAATAGCTGCAAGCCCTAAAAAAATAGCGAGCGTGCTTTTTTTCAATACACATAGTGTTTTCATGTTTTTCACCTTGTCCCTCTGCTACGGGATAAAATGATTGGACTTTAATTCCCGAACACCACCCTAAGTGCCCCCTACCTGTCGTTTACGAGAATCCGCATTGTGACTACCCAACCCTGTAACGGGTATAAGCAGCTACATTTGCCATTATGTATCATCATTACATAATTAGAAGATATAAATGTACCTTTATGACATAAGTCACATTTATATTAATAAAAATCTCAATGTTCTTTTGTTACATGTATTTTGAGTGTAAATATACTTTCATTACATTGAAGGGTTTGTTTTTAAGTAAGGAAAATCTCTATGCGAGATAGCAATATCGACGCGCTGATAGAAAGAGAAATTAATTCACTCACCGTTGATCTTTCTAAAAGAAGCACAATGGAAGTTCTCAAAACTATTAACGCCTACGACAAAACGGTTGCTGAGTCTATTGAGCAACATCTGCCATCTGTCGAAAAAGCCGTTGACGCAATTTATATGCAGCTACTCAATGGTGGCCGAATTTTTTATGTCGGTGCCGGTACGAGTGGTCGTCTGGCCGTTCTGGATAGTGCCGAATGTCCCCCTACCTTTGGCACTAATCCAGAACTGGTTCAGTCGATCATAGCTGGTGGGTTAGACGCAATGTTGGCAGCGGTAGAAGATGTTGAAGATGATGAAGGGATGTCAATAAAAAACCTGAAAGAGCGCAATCTCGAATCGAAAGATGTCGTGATTGGAATTTCCGCGAGCGGGAGAACGCCTTTTAGCTTGTCTGCACTGGAGTACGCCAACCAGTTGGGGTGTTTGACCATTGCTATATGTACACGTGGCCCCAGCCCGATGGAGAAAGAAGCGCATATAGCCATTGCTCCAGACGTGGGAGCGGAAGTGTTGAATGGCTCGTCTCGCATGAAGAGTGGTACTGCGCAAAAAATGCTGTTGGGGATGATCAGTACTACCGTAATGATTCGTCTTGGCAAGGTGTATAACAACCAAATGATCGATCTCGTCGCCAACAATGAAAAGCTGATTTATCGGGCAGAAAACATTGTAGCTTCGACTTGCCACATTCCTTTAGCCGATGCTAAAGCCTTTTTAGAAAAAGCAGAATATCGCCCACGTGCTGCGGCGCTAATGTGTTTGGGAAATATTTCATATCAGCAGGCACTGACCTGTATCCAGAACGAGTTTCAGACATTAGAAGAACAACTGCTGATTGCCAAGCAAAATTATGACCAATAATTAAGAAACAGAAACAAGGAAGAGAGAACATCTAATGGGTATCAACTTAACGCGAGTCGACAATCGATTGCTGCACGGTCAGGTCGCCGTAGCCTGGAGCCACCATGCCAAAGCTAACCTAATCGTCATTGCAAACGATGACGTGGCCGAAGACGCTGTCCAACAAAACCTGATGACGATGTCTGCGGGAAACATGGGGGTACGCTTTTTTTCAATACAAAAAACAATCGATGTAATCCATAAAGCTTCCCCGGAACAGCACATCATTCTGGTTGTGAGGACACCTCAGGATGTGGTTCGTCTAGTCGAGGGAGGTTTGCCTCTCGACGATATCAACATCGGCAATATGCATTATTCAGAAGGTAAAAAACAAATTCATGTCACCGTTTCTGTGGATAACGATGATATGACGGCTTTCAAACGGCTGAAAGAGCTAGGTGTACATTTTGCCGTCCAACGAATGCCCCATGAGGAAAAGTTGGACATATTTGAACTTTACGAAGCATATAAGGGATAAATATGTTTGAAATCATATTAATAGGATTATGGGCGGCCTTTGCTGGCGTCGATTTCTATAGTGGACAATTCTATTTTGGTCGCCCAATTGTCACGGGACCAGTGGTCGGTCTAATTTTAGGAGATTACCAGACTGGGCTTGCTGTAGGTGCTGCGTTAGAGCTCGCATGGTTAGGGCTCGTGCCTATCGCTGGTGCCCAGCCACCTAACGTGACAATTGGTGCGATAGTTGGAACTGCTTTTGCGGTAAAAGGAAGCTTTGCACCAGAGGTTGTCGTAGGGATCGCACTGCCTTTCGCCATCTTAATGCAGCAATTGATCGTACTTCAATTTACGGTGTTTTCAGGTTTGATGCACAAAGCGGATGGTTTGGCCTCACAAGGTGATGATAAAGGGATAGCCCGTATAAACCATTTGGGAATGCTTTCTTTGGGTACCCTTTATTTCGTAACCGCTGTGCTTCCAGTTTATTTTGGTGAAGAAGTGGCTAACGCCATCATCTCTTATGTTCCAGAAGGGATCATCGCTGGTCTTAAAATTGCCGGCGGTCTGATGCCTGCTCTCGGGTTCGCAATGCTGCTGAAGATTATGTTTAAGAAAGCGTTTATTCCATACTTTGTCGCTGGCTTTGCTGCAATGACCTACCTAAACCTTCCTGTGTTAGCTATTGCTATCTTTGCAACTTGTATTGCCGTTATTGATTACATGACGCGCCAGAGAATAGAAGAGAGTAAACCAGCTGTTGTACACGACCAAAATCAAGGCGGAGGTATTTAAAATGACTGACCAAGTTTCTCAAAACGCGCAAGCATCAGCTGAAGATGTAGCGAATACAGATGTATTGCCAAAGAAAGTGGTAAGGCAAATATTATGGCGCCAGTTGTTTCTTCAGGCATCATTCAATTATGAACGAATGCAGGCATGTGGGTTTCTTTGGGCTATTTCGCCTGGCTTAAAACATATCCACAAACAAAAAGAACGCTTGGGCGAATCTATGCGCGCGCATATGGATTTTTTCAATTCCCATACCTATCTCGTTACCTTCATTTTAGGTTTGGTGTTGGCAATGGAGCAAAGCAAGCAAAAAGTAGAAACCATACGCGCTTTTAAAGTAGCGGCCATGGGACCGATTGCTGGTGTAGGCGACGCCATGTTTAACCTGACGTTGAAACCCATTAGTGCGGCTATTGCGGCATCACTGGCGTTAGATAATGTGTACTTGGCTCCAATATTTTTCTTATTGCTGCTAAATGTGACGCGTCTGAGTATTCAAATTCCGCTGTTTAATTACGGGTACAAATCAGGCCTTAAAGCACTGGATAAGATTAAAGATCATACCGTTGCAATGGCACGCTCCGCAACCATCGTAGGTATCATGGTAATTGGCGCAATGTCTGCGCAATTCGTAAAACTAAAAACCACAGCGTCAATAGGGTATGCAGAGACAACATTCAGCATCCAAACCGATTTATTGGATAAGATCGTTCCAAATATCCTTCCTGTACTGTTTGTACTACTGACGTATCGACTACTCATGAAAGGGCTTTCGCCAACGAAGATTATTTTCTTAATGATTTTGTTCGGTATTGGTGGCCACTACATCGGAGTTTTATAACCAATATCAATCAACCTGTGCGGGATACCACCCGCATTTGTTATTCGAATTTTATAAGGGCAACAAATGATAGCGGTAATTCTTGTGGGTCATGGCTGTTTTGGCTCCGGTTTGGGGCAAGCGGTAAATCAAATCATTGGGTTTCAGGAAAACTTCTCTTTCATCGATTTTGTGGAAGGCATTTCCGTGCCAGAACTTGAGGCATTGATGTTGAGTGACTTAGAGCGATTGGATACAAGCAAGGGGGTTGTATTTTTGACTGATTTACTTGGAGGGAGCCCCTTCCGAGTTGCGTCACAGATTGCACTTGAAAGAGATAATGTTGAAGTTATCTCAGGGACTAACCTTCAACTGTGTGTAGAGATGTTGCTTGAACGAGACGAGATGAAACTAACGGAGTTTGCTCAAACCGCATTGACCTGTGGTCACAATGGTCTGACTCGATTGGCTGATGAGCTAGAGAAACAGACGCATGTGACAGACGTAGATGAAGGCATCTAGCCTACTTTCCTTAAGCCTGTTTATTTAACCAAAAGCTGCAGATACAGAATCTGTGGCTTGTCTGAAAGCCAGTTGATTCTCATATACAAAGACGTCGCTGAACTAGGCACCTTTAGGTTACTTGGGTATAAGTTCATTAAAAAACATTAGCATCCAGGGTTTTCATGAATGGAACTTGTTCAATTTTTACTTGAGGACGCCACGTTTTACACGGCTATTCTTAAGCTTATTATCGGTTTGATACTTGGGGTAGCTATGGGGCTAACAGGCGTTGGTGGCGGTATTCTTATCATTCCTCTCCTTCAGTTTGTCTTTGGTATGGAACCAATCTTATCAGTAGGAACGGCTAGCTTGATCGCGTCGCTAGTTAAGGTCAATGCCAGTATCTTTCACATTAAGGCGGATAACGTTGACTGGTGTAGTGTAAGGGGTATTTTGCTTGGTGCGATCCCCGCAGGTGTAGGCAGTGCATATGCTGTAATACACCTAAATCGTCACGCAGAGTACAACCTGTTGATTTCCAATAGTGTCCAAATTTTGATCGTTGCTGTCATGTTTTTTGCACTCTATCTGTTGGTGAATAAATATTTATCGATTCAGAAACGGAACATCCCTCAATGTTCGGAGAAAAATAGATCTCTCCAGCGAGTTGTTTTATCTGGGGGGCTTTGTGGTTTAGTGATAGGAACGACAGGCGTTGGAGGAGGTATTTTGTTACTGCCTGTTCTGAACAGCCACCTCGGCATCAGTATTAAAAAGTCGGTTGGGTCATCAATTGTTATTGCTTTAGTTTTGTCCTCTAGCACTTCGTTTATTTATGCTCAAGGTGGAGAAAGTGATATTCCGACGGCATTAATGCTCGTTCTAGGTTCCTTTGTTGGTGTTCCGATCGCAACGAGTTTGCTTAAACAGTTCTCGGAAGCTACTGTGTATTTGGTCACACTAAGCGTGATATGTGTGAGCATATTGATTATGATGTTAACCAACATGTTTTAGGCTCAGGTACCATTTCAGGCGTCTTTATGTCAGATCTTATTCCAAGGTTAGAAATGCTTTCCGTACACGGCAGTGATGCAGAAAAGAAAATTTCTGGATTTCTGTTAAACGACAAAAAAAATAATATATCCACTCTAAGTGCTGTAGCGCTGGGTAATCAATGTGATGTGAGTAATGCTTCAGTTATTCGATTTGCGCAGAATTTAGGCTACAAAGGATATTCAGAGTTCAAGCTAGAGTACTTAGCCGCACAAAAACACAGTGTCGGTGAGATTTTATACAATGATGTACGTTTAGATGATTCTCCCTCAGACATTATCCAGAAAGCAGGATACCTTTTTAGTAAAAATGTCGAGAATTCAATCAAGGTTGTAGAGCCGGAAACGCTTGAACGCTTAGCGAACGTTATGGTGCAAGCTGAAAGAATAGCATTGTTTGGCGTTGGTTCTTCTGGTGTTGTGGCGTCTGATGCCTACCAAAAGCTTATCCGAATCAACAAAAATGTTCTGTTTAATTCCGATACGCATGTGCAGCGCGCCTACGCAAGTATGTTGACGGATAAAGATTTGGCGTTGGCTTTTACGACGCGGGGTCAAACGAAAGAAGTGGTTCAGTCACTGGAGATCGCCCAAGCGGGAGGATGTCAGATTGCTGCAATAACAAGGTATGGAAAAACACCTACTTCCAAATTGTCAGATCTGGCACTGTCCTTCGCCTATGAAGAGCGTCATCATGAGTTGGGGATGATAACGCCTCAACTTTCTCAAATGATGATATTCGATATATTATACTTCCGTATTACGGCTTTAATGGGCGATACAGCGGCATCTTCACTAAAGCGAATTCGTAACAATTTCCCTAATATTGTCTCAAAATGAAACGTTAGCCGAAGAGTTTAAAATGCTTCGGCTAATGAGTTCTTCTTATGCAATCAATACAATGTTTCTCACTGAAAAGCCTCACCTTAGAATACTCTGCTTGAAAACCAAACAACCATGCATATTAATGCTTATTATCAATAGATATTAATGATAATTTCGACACTCTATACTGGTATTAAGTATTGTATCTCCCTATAATCGGGCGGTTTAACCCAACTCAGCTACCAAATTAGTATCAGGTGCTATACATGTCTAATAACAATCAATGCGTCATCGTGGGAATTGCTGGCGCTTCTGCCTCAGGAAAGAGCTTAATCGCGAGTACAATCTACAACGAACTTCGTGCGAAGGTCGGTGACGATCATATTGGTGTGATTACGGAAGATTGCTACTACAAAGATCAAAGTCATCTGAGCATGGAAGAGCGTGAAAAAACCAATTATGACCACCCAAATGCGCTTGATCACGATTTGCTTTGTAAGCACCTAGAGCAATTGATTCAAGGGAATGCGGTAGAAGTACCCGAGTACAGTTACCCAGAACATACACGCACAGCGACTACAACGTCGTTAACGCCTAAAAAAGTGATCATCTTGGAAGGTATTCTTCTTCTTACGGATCCACGTTTACGCGATTTAATGCACGCGACAGTCTTCATGGATACACCATTAGATATCTGTTTACTTCGCCGCGTAAAACGCGATGTAGAAGACCGTGGTCGCTCTATGGAATCTGTGCTTAAGCAATACCAAGACACGGTTCGTCCTATGTTCATGCAATTCATTGAGCCTTCTAAGCAATATGCCGACATCATTGTTCCTCGTGGCGGCAAGAACCGAATTGCGATTGACGTTTTGAAAGCACATATAGCCAAACTACTAAAAAGCTAAGCGGTGCGGTGACTCAGGATTGTCAAAGTTCTGATAAATCGGAAAAAATTCATAACAAAAAGTGGCGCATTATGCGCCACTTTTGTATGTTTGAGGTAATTTAAATATATCTCCGGTCGCAGATTCAAGGAATCCAGGATGAAGAAGCTACTTCTTTTCATTGCAGTACCAATCACTTTGATTGTTGTTGCTCTACTTGCCCTCATTATTTTTGTTAACCCCAACCAATTTAAACCCATGATTGTCGAACAGGTTCAGAAGAATACTGGAATGACACTAGTGATTGAAGGGGATATTGGTTGGCAACTTTTTCCTAGCTTGGGGTTTAGTGTTGGTCAAACAGAATTAAGAAATCCAGAAGGCTTTTCATCACCCAATTTGTTAAAAGTCGACCAAGTGGGCTTAGCCATTGAAGTGACACCGCTACTAAGCAATCAACTTGTTATTGGTAATGTGATTCTTGATGGTGCGGAAGTGGCGCTAGAAACACTAAAAGATGGGCGTTCTAATCTGGATGCTCTTACTCAATCTGGTCAAGGTGACTCTGCCAAAGTTGAAAACCAGCCAGAAACAGCTCCAACTTCCCAAAGCCCAGAGACGAGTACTGAACCTTCAGCACTTGAGCAATGGCAAGTATCTGTTGCTGGCATTACCATTTCCAATGCAAAAGTGACGGTATCAGATAAGCAAGTAGGAAGCCTGTTAACACTGAGTGATGCTAATGCTTCGCTGTCAGAGTTTGAATTTGGCCAGTGGAGTAAGCTGACATTTGATGTAACAGGAGCACAGAATCAACAGAGTTTCTCTGCTGAAGGGCAAGTGGAATTCCAACTCTCTCAAGATCTTAAACAGTATGAATTGCGAAACGTCGATCTGGATGCAGGAGTGGAAGATAAATCTTTAGGGCTAAACGCTAAGGCAACACTTTCTCTGCCCGCTTTTGCTCTTGGAGAGTGGAATAGCATTGAATTTGATGTGAGTGGACAAAACCAACAACAGAATTTCGCCGCTAAAGGTGGAACCGAATTCTTCCTTTCAGAAGACTTTCAAGACTACCAACTGCGTAAGTTAGGTGTTAATGCTTCGTTCAGTGACCCAACAAACAAGGTCGAACAATTTCGCTTGGATTTAGCGACGTTTGCTTTTGATAAATCTAACGATCTTTCTTACAAACTTGCTGGTGATTTAGCAGGATTGAAAGTGGATTCAGAGGGCGCATTGAGCGTAGTTATCGACAAAGCCATTTCTAAGATTAAAGTGCAGAAAATTAAGTTATCAAACAACCTAGAAGGAGATGCACTTCCTCAATCACCAATGAAAGTAGACTTAGATGCAGGTGTGACATTTGACGTTAAGAAAAGTCATTTAGCATTGGCGTTAACCAAACTGACAGCAAATGACATTCAACTTGACGGTGACGCCAGTGTAACTTTGTCTGCGATCCCTCAAGTCAATTTCAATTTGCATAGCCCGAATATCGACTTAGACGCATTCCTTGGCTTGAATACACAACCGAAAGAGTCCGGTACTGGTGGATCCCCAGAGGGTAATGATACATCTGCGGGTAAAGAAGCGCCTAAAGCGCCAGAAGTTGAACCTGATTTGAGTGCTTTGAAACTAGTTAATGCGAAAGGAAAGCTGGTTATTGATAAGTTCAAAGCGAACAATGCGAAATTGCAAAAGGTCACGACTCAGTTCACGTTGAAAAATGGTGTTCTCGATCTTTCGCGTTTTAGTGCCAACTTATACGAAGGAAGTATTTCGACCAAAGCAAGGTTGGATGCAAGAAAGTCCGCGCCTTCTTATAGTATTAATGGTGGAGTGAAAGGGGTAAAAGTACAGCCCCTGATGATCGATGTTATCGATAACAACTTGTTAGAAGGTACGGGCAATATTGATCTGGCGTTAAATGGTCAAAGCTTGAAGCCTACAGCGCTACAAGAAAACCTAAAAGGTACGGTAAAAATCAACTTTGCGGACGGTGCTGTGTATGGTGTCAACTTACCTCACCTTATTCGTACGAATTATGCGAAGTTTAAAGGGCAGGACGTATCCGCGGTAGAAAACGTAGAGAAAACCGATTTCTCTGCAATGACTGCCACGTTGAAGCTGAATAAAGGCGTTGTATCTACAGACAATCTCAACATGCAATCCCCACTGCTGCGTATTACGGGTAAAGGAAACGCCAACTATATCAAGCAAAATGTAGACATGCTGATTCGTACTTCGATTGTTGGGTCTTTGAAAGGGCAAGGCGGGGAAACTATCGATGACTTGAAAGATGTTACGATCCCTGTGCAGATCACAGGAGCGTGGGCAGATCCCAAATTCAAATTGGTTTTCGATGATGTCCTGAAGCAAAAAGCGAAGAAAGAAGCGGAGCGCGGAATCAAAAAATTGTTAGGGGATAAAGTTAAACCTGATCAATCTAAAGATATCGCAGATAAGCTGCTTAAAGGCTTATTCAATTAAAAGAAAATAGTTTTGTAAAAAGCGCACTATCTCGCAAGACAGTGCGCTTTTTTATTGCAATAAAATCCTATCCTTTGGAGCGTGAATCTCATCACAAGCGATATGAAAATTTGTGTTTATGATAAGTTTAATAATGCGACAAAGGTATGAACTGTATGGTAAAAAAAATCATTCTAGATACCGATCCTGGTATCGATGATTCCATGGCTTTGCTATTTGCAGAGGCACACTCTGACATTAATTTGATTGGTATTACGACTGTATTTGGCAATGCTACTATCGAGAACAGTACTCGTAATGCCCAGTTCTTAAAGAACACATTTCAATTTACTTGTGACATTGCAAAAGGAGCAGAGGGACCGTTAGAAAGGGAACCTGTTGGTCCGTCTTCCCATGTACACGGTGAAAGTGGCTTTGGTGATGTCGATGTGTCTGGAGTAGATATCGGAGGAATCATTAACAAGCCCGCTTATCGTTACATTATCGATACGCTTAAAGAAAACCCCAGTGAAATAACGCTTGTTGCGGTTGGACCGTTAACAAACCTTGCACTTGCTCTAGAAGAGGACGAAAGTATCACGTCCTTAGTTAAAGAGGTGGTGATTATGGGCGGTGCATTTGGGTTAAACAACCATCGAGGCAATGTTACTCCTTACGCTGAAGCCAATATTCATGATGATCCTCATGCCGCTCAAAGAGTGTTTTCTGCATCATGGCCTATTTCAATTATCGGGCTAGATGTTACAGAGTCCAGTGTATTTGATGACGATTATTTTAGGTCATTAAAAGAAGATGCTGGGCAAGTGGGGGAGTTTATATGGGATGTAAGCCGATTCTATCTGAAGTTTTATGCGTCGGTTGTCGGTTTTAATGGCTGCCATGTGCATGATCCTTCAGCGGTCGCCTGTGTTGTTCAGCCAGATTTATTTGAGTTTGAAATGGGCTCGATAGAGGTAACAACAGATGGAGAAAAGCAGGGGATGACAACCCTTATAAAAGGGGAATCAAGCGATGGTCGAGCAGTGCAGAAGGTAGCGTCTAAAGTGAATACGAACGCCCTGTTAGCAATGTATCGAGAGCAGGTTGTGAAATTCGGACAGAAATTTTGAGTTTCCAAATGAATAAGTGCTTCCCATAACGCTGTGGGGAGCACTTATACCCAAGTGACCTCAAGATGCAGGATTCAGAGCCTCATATGCTGTTCCAGTTCAAGGAAGAGAACGCAGCGGAATGGCAGGTCCTTTCCAAGTTCTTTGACGATGAAATGGGACAGCATATGGGCTCCCAAGGGCGAGTTTAACTGGCTTTCATACTGCGTTGCCGATTCTTGATTTAGAACCACTAAATCTTCAAATCGGTGTCTTGTCTGAAAGCCAGTTAATTCTCGCTGAACCTAGAATCTTGAGGTTACTTGGGTATATATTGAGTGGAGCTTATTCACTCGTGAAACTGAGGTGATTACCAATCAACCCCTTTCAATGCTTTAACACCGTTTTCAAACGCATGCTTAACATTGCGGACTTCAGAAACAGTATCGGCAAGCTCAATGAGTTCTCTGTGAGCACCGCGACCAGTGATAACTACCGATTGCATGAAAGGACGATTTTTCAATGCTTCCAAGACTTCTTCTAATTCGATGTAACCGTAGGTCACCATGTAAGTAATTTCATCGAATAGCACCACATCGATGGAATCATCTTGGAGCATTCGCTTGCATTCTTGCCATATTTTCTGAGCCGCTTTAATGTCTTTGTCGCGGCTCTGTGTTTCCCATGTAAAGCCAGTACCCATGACCTGAAAGTCTACGCCAAGCTTTTCTAACAAATTGCGCTCGCCATTATCCCAAGTACCTTTAATAAATTGGGCTACAGAACAAGTCAGACCGTGCCCAACTGCTCGACAGATGGTGCCAAATCCAGAGGTTGATTTCCCCTTACCATTTCCTGTGATGACAAGCAAAATGCCTTTAACATCTTGTGCAGCAGCAATGCGCTCATCAACTTTTTCTTTAACTCGTTGCTGACGTGCTTTATGTCTTTCTTCTTTTCTGTCTTCTGCCGACATGGTTTTCCCTTTCTTACTGGATCTGAATGCGAGTATCATAACGTAACAAACGCTAGGTAAAAACCATAAGGAAAGCTGATGACAAACAAGATTTCAAAAGTACTCGTTGTTTGTTTGGGGAACATTTGCCGTTCTCCAACCGGAGAAGCTGTTTTAAAGGCGAAATCGAGCCAAAAAGGGCTGGATTTGATCGTAGATTCTGCGGGAACGGAAGCCTATCACAGTGGTGAAAAACCAGACCAACGCTCTATGCAAGCGGGGGAGAGAAGGGGATATTCCTTTAAAGGGATGACCTCAAGAAAAATTCGGTTAGATGACTTCGAGCACTTTGACTTGATCCTAGCTGCTGACCGCTCAAACCTTTCCGATCTTCAACAGCAGTGTCCGTTAGAATATCAGCATAAATTGAAGCTGTTTTTAAGCTTTGGGGACAATCAATACGATGAAATACCAGACCCATATTATGGTGGTGAGAATGGTTTTGAAGTGGTTATTGATTTAATCGAAGACGCCAGCGACAACCTTATCCAACGGCTTTTAGAGTAGATCTGCATAACTGACAAAAATAAGTGCCATTGATTGAGACAATTGTAGGGTTTGACTCTCATTTTTCTTTTCGTTGTCACAGCAAGTAGTTGTACTGAGGTAGTCTTAAAAAAACGGGTTAAATAACGGTTTGATAATGCCAAATAAGTTAAAGCTTTGTTCCTTAATCTCTCTTATGATCGTTAGCTTCGGAGCCCACTCAGCTTCAACAACCCCTAGCGGATTGGTTGATGCGGCAATGGAGCGCACTGAGCATTTTGTGATATACGATGGTAGCTATGTCAGTATCCCTTATCCAAACGGTGATGTGGCGGCAAATAAAGGCGTTTGTACTGATGTAATCATACGAAGCTATAGAACTTTGGGAATAGACCTTCAAAAGCTAGTGCATGAAGACATGAAAGCCAATTTTGATAACTACCCCTCGAAGCGATTATGGGGATTATCAAGACCAGATAAAAACATTGATCATCGTCGGGTACCTAACCTTCAAGCGTTCTTTAAGCGTAACGGGCAAAGCTTAGCGTTATCTAATGAAGGCAACAACTATCTTCCAGGTGATGTGGTTACTTGGATGCTTCCTGGAAACCTACCCCATATAGGCATCGTTGTTGAAGATAAATCAGATGACGGAAAAAGACCTCTGATTGTTCACAATATTGGTTGGGGACCGAAAATGGATGACATGTTATTTGATTATAAAATAACAGGGCACTATCGCTATTTTCCTTGAAGTAACCTTTCCTTAAAGTAATTCTCCTTAACGCACTTTCTTTCTTAGCCAGCTATAAACGAAAACCGACGCAGTAGCGTCGGTTTAGTTATGTTGTCTTACATCTAGCGAGAAGCGATTACGCCAGAATATCTGTTGCTACTTTGTAGCTTGGATCTTCTTTTACGTTAATCTCGACAAGGCTGCCGGCTTTATCTAACAGTGCTCGACAATCTTGGCTTAGATGGCGTAAGTGAAGCGTTTTACCCGCTGCGGAATACCGCTCTGCTAACGTTTCAATAGCTTCGATTGCTGAGTGGTCGGCAACACGAGAATCAGCGAAATCAACAATAACGTCTTCTGGATCATTTGGCGCATCAAATAACTCTAGGAAGTTTGCAGCTGAACCAAAGAAGATAGGACCATTAATGTGGTATTCCTTTGAGCCTTCGTCATTAATTTTGCTAGTGGCATAAATGTGCTTGGCATGTTCCCAAGCAAACATCAATGCAGATGCAATCACACCAACAGCTACTGCAACTGCAAGGTCGGTTAGTACAGTCACTACCGTTACGAGTACGATTACAAAGAAGTCTTGTTTTGGTACACGTCGTGCGAGTTTGAACGTCGCCCACTCAAACGTACCGATAACAACCATGAACATCACACCAACCAATGCGGCTAATGGAATCATTTCGATAAGGTTGGATGCGAATAGGATAAAGAAGAGCAATGCTAATGCAGCAACAATACCTGAAAGTCGACCACGACCACCCGAGTTTACGTTGATCATAGATTGCCCAATCATTGCACAGCCGCCCATTGCACCGAACATTGAACAGGTCACATTCGCCATACCCTGACCAACACATTCACGGTTAGATTGACCGCGAGTGTTCGTCATTTCATCAAGCACTGTTAGTGTTAGTAGAGATTCAATCAGACCAATTGCCGCCAAAATGATGGCATAAGGAAGTATGATTTGCAGCGTTTCAAAAGAAACTGGCACGCTTGGGATAGAGAACGTTGGTAGCGATCCAGCTAATGTCGCGGCTTCGTCGCCACTCATTGTTCTCAGGAAGTCAACCACAGTACGTGTTTCTAAATCCAAACCTACGACTAAGCCAGTAACGGTCACGATCGCGACAAGTGAGGAAGGAACCGCTGTGGTGAACTTTGGTAAAAAGTGAATGATAGCCATGGTTAATGCGACCAAACCGAGCATTAACATCATTTGATCACCAGGTAGCCAAGTTAGCGCACCTTCTAGGTCAGGAGCTTTGAACTGGCCAAGCTGTGCCAAGAAGATAACAATGGCCAAACCATTAACGAAACCTATCATTACTGGATGTGGCACCATACGGATAAATTTACCGAGCTTAAATATGCCTGCTGCTATCTGTAAGATACCAGCGAGTAATATGGCAGCAAATAGGTATTGAACACCGTGAGTGATAACCAGACTTGTCATCACAACAGCCATAGCACCAGTAGCACCAGAGATCATTCCCGGGCGGCCACCAAACACAGATGTGATTAAACCTACGATAAATGCAGCATACAGACCAACCATTGGGTCTACGCCTGCTACGAAAGCGAATGCGACGGCTTCAGGAACCAATGCAAGGGCAACGGTTAAGCCAGAAAGCACATCATTTTTTACAGAGTGCTTTGAAAATTGCGGAAATTCGAACATGTTAGCTCAGTCAATTAGCTTGATAATACGTAATTTCGACTATTGGGGCTGAGTAACAGGTTGTTTAAAAGAGCAGCTCAATAATCGACTGTTGAGTCGGCGAATCCTACCGAAAAGCGTGATGAAGTTCAATATTGATACCTAATTAATCAATAGTTACTCATTATGAACGCTTAAATTCTTATTATTTCAATAGATACTGTTTCAATTGGTATCGCTCTAATTGATGCAGTTTCAAATGATAGCGACAGATTGATTTTTACCTTTCTGTCGTTTTACTTTTTTGGTAAAAACATTTGTTTTTAAATACAAAAAAGCAGGTCGCTGATGCGACCTGCTTTTAGTGTAGCACTAAGCTAGTAGTTGCCAGTTTTAGCCATACCAGCAGACGCTCGGTTTTTAGCAGCAATACTGCCTGCACCAATCGGCTGGAATCTTTCTGCTCTTAGAGGAGCTGCGACAACTTGTATTTCTTTTAGCTCATCACTGCCCGGCGCTTTTGCTGTTGGCGCAGAAACATGTGATTTCACTTGGTGAGAAACTTTTACCTTAATAGGCTCAGGTGACTCTTTAGATTGAACAGCTTTAGCTACATCTTGTGTCGCTGGAGTGGCTTCCTGAGCTTTAGCTACTTGAACCTCGGCTACTGCAGCTTCTACCACTGGAGTAGGAACTGGATCTGCAGATACCTGTTTTTCAGGTACTTCTGCTTTACGCGTTTCTACTTTAGGCTCTTCAACTTTAGGAGCTTCAACCTTAGCTGCTTCAACTGCCGGCGTGTTGTCTGTAGTGATTGATACAGCTGGTTTTACTGTCTCTTCTACCACTGGCTGAGTTTCTGCAACAATTGAGTCTTGACGACGAATGATCACTTTGCCCATTGCCATTTCTGGGAATGAGTATCCACCATGTGCAGGTGCATGAATTTCGACGCGTTTCTCGACGGTTTCTTCTTTACGACGTTTTGGTTTCGCTAAGTCGTAGCGAGGCATGACTTTACCCATCGCCATTTCTGGTGAAGCAACACCACCTTTACGTAAACGGAAAGGATTTGGTCTGCGATCACGACCACGACGACGGCGCTGACCACTCGCACGAAGATGACGAGGTGAACGACGGTTACGACGCTGTTTTGTTTCCTCTTCTTCACCTTTTGCTTCTGGTTTTTTAGCTTCTACAGCAGCAGATTTTTTCAGCTGTTGTTCTGTATTCGCTTCTTCAGCGGCTTCGACTTTTTTGTTCTGGTCTTTCACTCGAACATTTTTCTTGAGCTGTCGACGTTGTCGGCGCTCTTTAACCTGTTCGGCTTTTTTCTCTTTCTTCTCTGGTTTTGAAGCTTGAGCTTCCGCAGCCAATTCCTGACCTTGTTTTGCTAGCTTATCGTTTTTAATTTCGTCCTTAACACGTTTGTCTTGACGAGGTTTACGATTCTGCTTGCGTGAATCAGCGGCTTTCTTAGTATCAGTTTCAGATACTTCAACCTCTTGATCACGGTCTCTGTCGCGGCGGCGATTGCGTGACTTATTGTCGCGTGAATTACGGCGACGGTTATCACGTTGGTCTTTACGATCACGACGCTGGCGGTTTCCACCATGGCGTTTCTCGTTTTTCTCTTCTTGTTTCTTCTCTTCTTCTTTCTTGGTTTCGGCTTCTTCACCAGAACCAAACAAGAAACTACCTAGCGCTTTAAATACTCGACCGAAGAAACTTGGTTGGTTTTCTTCATCTTTCTTAGCTTCTGGCTTACTCTTTGAAGTTGGTGCTGGTTTTGGAGCTGGGGCAGATTGTGCAGGTGCTGCAAAACCTTTAAGTGCCGGTTCTTCAAGCTTCTTAGGTTTAAGATCAGGTTCAGCAACCTCTTTGGCTTCCGCTTCTTTCATTGCTTCTAGTTTCTTAGGAACAAGGTAAGAAAGCAGATCTTGCTCTTCACCATCGCGAATACGGATGACTTCGAAGTGCGGTGTTTCCATATCAGAATTAGGAACAACTGTGATTTTTACTTCTTGGTGTTTTTCAATATGGTTAACAGAGCGACGCTTTTCATTCAGAAGGTAAGATGCAATAGCAACAGGTACTACTGCTAACACTTGTGACGTATTGTCTTTGAGTGCTTCTTCCTCGATTAAACGAAGAACAGAGAGAGCGAGTGATTCATTATCACGAACAACACCTGTACCCGTACAGCGAGGACAAATGTGATGACTAGCTTCTGCAAGAGAAGGGCTCAAACGCTGTCGAGACATCTCCAACAGACCAAATCGGGATATACGACCAATCTGAACACGAGCGCGATCTAGGCGTACAGCTTCACGCAGTCGGTTCTCAACTTCACGCTGGTGGCGAACAGGGGTCATATCGATAAAGTCGATAACGACCAATCCACCTAGATCACGTAAACGCAATTGACGTGCAATTTCGTCGGCAGCTTCTAGGTTCGTGTTGAGCGCGGTTTCTTCGATATCGCCGCCTTTCGTCGCTCGGGCAGAGTTGATATCGATGGATGTTAGTGCTTCGGTTGGATCGATAACTATTGAACCACCAGAAGGAAGACGAACTTCACGTTGGAAAGCGGATTCTATCTGACTTTCGATTTGGTAATGGCTGAATAGTGGAACTTCACCATCGTACTTTTTCACTCTGCTTATAAAGTCAGGGCGAATTAATTGAATGTGCTGCTTTGCACGCTCGTAAATGGTGTTGCTATCGATAAGGATTTCGCCAATATCACGACGCAAGTAGTCACGGATAGCACGAACAATCACGTTACTTTCTTGGTGAATTAGGAAAGGAGCCTCATTTGCGTTAGATGCTTCTTTGATGGCGTTCCAATGGTTAAGTAGGACATTTAAGTCCCATTCAAGCTCTTCTGCACTTTTACCTACACCTGCGGTGCGGACGATAAGACCCATACCCTGAGGTAATTCTAAAGTGCTCAGTGCTGCTTTTAGTTGGGTGCGCTCATCACCTTCGATACGGCGTGAAATACCGCCAGCTCGAGGGTTATTAGGCATAAGAACAAGGTAACTACCTGCAAGAGAGATAAAAGTAGTAAGAGCAGCGCCTTTGCTGCCTCGCTCTTCTTTCTCTACTTGAACAATAACTTCTTGACCTTCCTGAAGCACTTCTTTGATGCTAGGACGACCTTGGTAAGTGTAACCGTCAGGGAAGTAATCTTTGGCAATTTCTTTGAGTGGAAGGAAACCGTGTCTCTCTGCACCATAGTCTACAAATGCAGCTTCTAGGCTTGGTTCAATTCGAGTGATACGTCCTTTGTATATGTTCGCTTTTTTTGATTCATGACCAGGACTTTCGATATCTAAATCAAAAAGTCGCTGTCCGTCGACCAAGGCGACACGCAACTCTTCTTTTTGAGTTGCGTTGATTAACATTCTTTTCATTGTTAAAAAATCTCGTTGTCTTTTTCTTTGTTTTGATTATTCAACTTGTCGCTTCGCACTTTTCTTATGGTGTCTGATCCCGTGGTTTATCGTTGCAACCTCACGGCTGGGAGGGATGCTCTAGGACACTTCAGTTGCCACACAATCATAAAAAAACGTGTGACCTGCCTGTTTTGGCAGTCATAACTCAACACAAGTAAAGAGAGTAGAACGACAAGTGATACTTCTGTCTCTATGTCTGACGCCCATTGCTGCATAAAGATTGAGAAGCGATCTACTCTTGTTGCTGATTGCTCATGGATTCTGCGACCAAGTGAAATAAGGGACGTTTCATTATTGCGATATGAAAATATCCAACTAAGCAGAAGAAGTTGTTTCCGGATATGCCGGTAAAGACCTCTTTCAAGCTCAAAATGGAAAAGTATCTGCGCAACTGACTTTGCATCGTCTTATTTGTTGGTATGAGTACGAAATGTAATCAATTTGACCATTGCAGCACTGAACTATAGCAGTGCGGAGAAAAGTGGGCAATCAGCTTTCCATTAATGTGTTAAAAAAATGAGAGATGAAAAATTCAAAGCCTTTGTAATTAGCTGTTATTAATGAATTAATTAGATATAACCCTTACCTTGTACAATTATTCACCCACTAGTTATGCACAACTTTTTTCACCGATAGAAATAAAAAGTTTTGATCTTTTCATGAAACTGCCATTTTCGTTGGGCTGACAGTGCATTTTGACTGGTGAAGTGGAGTGAAGATGTTAGAATGCGCGACATGAACGAAATCAAAACAACCGTACAGTTTGTCGATATTGACGAAGATATGGCAGGGCAAAGAATTGATAACTTTTTGCGCAACCAACTTAAAAATATCCCTAAAAGCATGATTTATCGTATTTTGCGTAAAGGCGAAGTGCGAGTGAATAAAAAAAGAATCAAAGCGGAGTACAAGCTTCAGCCCGGGGATATCGTGCGTATACCTCCAGTCAAAATAACCGCAGAGCCTGAAGCGGCACCAGTAAGTACCAAGCTAAATAAAGTGGCAGAGCTGGAAAAGCACATCATCTTCGAAGATGATCATATGCTGATTCTTAACAAGCCTTCTGGCATTGCGGTACATGGTGGGAGCGGTCTTAAATTTGGTGCGATAGAAGCACTGCGCGCGCTTCGACCTGATGCGAGGTTTTTGGAACTTGTCCACCGAATCGATCGTGACACCTCAGGCATCTTGTTAGTAGCGAAGAAGCGTTCGGCATTGAGGCATTTGCAAGCTCAGTTTCGTGAAAAAACGGTACAAAAATACTATTTTGCTTTGGTGATGGGGCAGTGGAAAAATAGCTGTAAAGTGGTTAACGCGCCTCTTCTTAAAAATGAAGTGAACAGCATTGTAAGAGTAAACCCAAAAGGTAAGCCTTCTGAAACTCGATTTAAAGTTTTAGAGAGGTTCGAGCAAGCCACATTGGTGCAAGCCAGCCCAATTACTGGAAGAACTCATCAAATTCGAGTTCATGTGCAGTATACCGGACACCCTATAGGTTGGGATGATCGCTATGGTGATCCGCGATTTGATGCTTACACGTCTAAAGTGGGCTTAAACAGATTGTTCTTACACGCGGCGAACATTAAATTTGAGCACCCCGGTTCGAGCGAGAAGGTCGATATTTCTGCTCCAATGGGTGATAAATTGGAAAAAGTACTCAAAGGTCTTAGAGAACTTGCAGAATAACATGGCATCTCGATAGTTCTCGTGATCCAACCATAACCATTCTGTCCGGCTCTGATGTATTTACACAGATATAAAGAGGCCGCACGAAAATGCGGTCTTTATTGAAAGTTAGCTCACTTCTTAGATAGGTCGCCAAAGCTAGCTTGAGTATATATCTCTGTAAAACTAATACGCTGGTAAATTTAAATAGTTCGCATACCTTGTTTTTCTAACATTGCGATTAATGTAATTAATGGCAGCCCAACCAGCGTATTCGGGTCTTTTCCTTCTAGCTTCTCAAAAAGCGCAATACCAAGCCCTTCACTCTTAAAACTGCCAGCGCAAAAATAGGGCTCTTCTTTGTCAACGTAACTTTCGATCATGCTGTCGGTTAGTTGGCGGAAATGAACAATAAACGTATCTAATTCCACATCACAATGGTCATTTTCTGTGTTGTATAGAGCGACCCCAGTATAAAAGGTTATGCTTTTACCACTCTGAGCTTGAAGTTGTTGAATCGCTTTCGCTCGCGTATGAGGCTTCCCAACGATTTTTCCGTCGATAACGCATATTTGGTCAGAGCCAATAATCAGCGCAGGTGAAGATACTGGACATGAGCGAGCTTTGAGTTCTGCCAGTCTCAAAACCAGTGCTTGTGGTGTTTCGCCTTCACGAACGGTTTCTTCACAATTTGGAGAGGCGACAGAAAAGGGCAGGCTTAACTTTTCTAAGATGGTGCGTCTAAATGGAGAAGTCGATGCTAAAATCAGTTTCGGAGTCGTATTCATTTGGTCAGGATTATTACGGGTTTGAGAAAGAATAAACTAAGTTTTATTGGTTATCCTCGAAATAAGGAAAAAAACGCATTTTTTTGTCCTTTTTCTTTGACTCATGAAGATTTGAACGATAATATTCGCGCCCTATGCAAAAGGTAAAAATACCGCGAACGGTTGACCCAGCGAAAGCTGCTCAAAAAAGATTGGATTACGATGGCATCATCCAAACTAGTCTTTTCAAGCGCTTAGCAGACACAGCCGAAGGCGTAAAACGTGACGCAAAAGTCTCATTGTCCTTTGGGCATGATGAACAGCGATTAGTCGTTATCTCTGGTAAAGCTGACGTCGAAATCGATTTAGAATGTCAACGTTGTAATGAAGTTTTCACACAAGCGTGTGAAGTCCAATTTACTTATACTCCCTTCTATAGTGAGAAAAGTGAAGAGGATGCACCGGAAGAGTACGATTTGGTAGATCTGAACGAGTACGGTGAAGTCGACTTAATACAACTTGTTGAAGATGAGTTCATCTTATCCTTGCCTCAAGTAGCAATGCACGATGATGCGGATTGTAGCGTTAATTCAGACAATTTGGTGTTTGGCGAAATCCCCGAAGAAGTGGTGGACGAAAAACCGAACCCATTTGATGTTTTAAAAGACTTAAAACGTTAATTTTTAAGTAATAACATAGGAGTAGGGTCAATGGCCGTACAAAAGAGTAAGAAATCACGTTCAATGCGTGGCATGCGTCGTTCACACGATGCACTAACTTCTAGTGCACTTTCTGTAGACGCAACTTCAGGTGAAACTCACCTACGTCACAACGTGACTGCTGACGGTTACTACCGTGGCAAAAAGGTTATCAACAAGTAAGGTTAACCTTTGCAAACTATTACCGTTGCACTCGATGCAATGGGCGGGGACTTCGGTCCTCGCGTAACAGTGCCTGCCGCCGTGCAGGCATTGTCGCATTTCCCAGAGCTAAAAGTGATCTTAATTGGTGATCGCGATCTGATCACGTCTCAACTTTCCCGAATAGGGTATATTCCAAATTCTCGCTTAAGCGTTAGGCACAGCGAACGAACCATCTCCAACACAGAACGTCCTTCTCAAGCTTTAAGAAATAGCAGCGGCAGTTCAATGAAACTGTGTATCGATAGCGTTGAAGAAAAGATAGCAGATGCGTGTGTAAGCGGCGGGAATACTGGCGCTTTAATGGCACTATCACGATTTAGGTTGAAACTGTTACCTGGAATAGAAAGACCCGCTTTGGTCTCAGCGCTACCAACTGCCAATGGAAACAAAACGTGGATGTTGGATCTTGGTGCGAACGTATCCTGTGATGCAGATACTTTATTCCAGTTTGCAGTTATGGGCAGCGCCCTTGCAGAACAACACCTCGAACGCACGCCTACTGTGGCTATTCTGAATATTGGCGAAGAAGATATAAAGGGCAATGATCTGGTCAAGCGATGCGCAGAGCTTCTATCTGATACCGATGAAGTCAACTATATCGGTTATGTAGAAGGGGATCAGTTATTGCATGATTCTGCCGATGTTGTTGTTTGCGATGGTTTCGTCGGCAATGTTTGTCTCAAAACAACAGAAGGGGTTGCGCACTTATTCCTCAATAAACTGAAAAGCCAGCTTTCTGGTTCAGGGATAAAAGCCTGGATTGCAAGAAAATTGTTCGGTGGTCTTTTAGATGAACTCAAAAACCTGAACCCCGACCAGTATAACGGCGCAAGTTTGTTAGGATTGCGCGGCATTGTCATTAAAAGTCATGGAAGTGCTGATGTATCGGCGGTCGTCAATGCAATTGGCGAAGCGGTACACGAGGTCAAACGACAGGTTCCCAGCCGGATTAGTGATCGTTTGGAAGCGGTTTTACTCGAGAGGCATTATTAGTCTTCATGTATAGCAAAATTTTAGGAACAGGCAGCTACCTGCCGTCTCAAGTGCGTACAAACGCTGATCTTGAGAAAATGGTAGATACAAGTGATGAGTGGATCGTAACTCGTACTGGCATTAAAGAACGCCGTATCTCTGCGGAGAACGAAACGGTTGCCGACATGGCTTACCACGCTTCTGTTAACGCTATTGAAATGGCAGGTATTGATCGCAGAGATATCGATTTGATTATCGTCGCGACAACCAGTGGAAGTCACGCATTCCCTTCTTCTGCATGCCAGCTTCAGGCTCAGCTCGATATTAGCGGCTGTCCTGCGTTTGATTTAGCTGCAGCGTGCTCCGGGTTTGTCTACGCTTTATCGGTGGCTGATCAACATATTAAATCGGGTATGTGTAAAAACGTACTGGTTGTTGGCTCTGATACGCTCTCTAAAACTTGCGATCCAACTGACCGCTCAACTTTCATCTTATTTGGTGATGGTGCAGGTGCTGTTGTCGTGGGTAAAAGTGAAGAGCCGGGCATTCTTTCTACTCATCTTCATTCAGACGGTCGCTTTGGTGATTTGCTTAATTTACCAATGGCTAGCCGAGAAAGCGCAGAGTCAGATAAGTGGCTGCATATGGCAGGTAACGAAGTCTTTAAAGTAGCGGTGACTCAGCTTTCTCGATTGGTAAAAGACACACTTGAAGCCAATGAGATGGAAAAAGATGAACTAGACTGGCTAGTGCCTCACCAAGCGAACCTTAGGATCATCACCGCTACCGCTAAGAAACTGTCTATGTCGATGGATCAAGTTGTTGTGACATTAGATCGCCATGGTAATACCTCTGCGGCTACAATCCCGACGGCATTGGATGAAGCGGTACGTGATGGACGCATCAAACGCGGTCAGACACTACTATTAGAAGCATTCGGTGGCGGCTTTACTTGGGGTTCGGCTTTAGTCCGATTCTAATGATTTCTGCCAGATCGACATATTAAATGTCGGTCTGGCTTTTTTGTTTTTATTGCATTCTCATATGGGTGCTTAGCTTTGAAGGAAAGTTACGATGAGCAAGTTTGCTGTTGTATTCCCGGGTCAGGGCTCACAAGCTGTTGGCATGTTAGCCGAGCTAGGCGAGCAACACGAAGTAGTAAAAAATACATTTGCTGAGGCATCTGAAGCGCTTGGCTACGACCTTTGGACACTGGTTCAAAATGGTCCAGTAGAAGATTTAAATGAAACATTCCGCACTCAGCCTGCTTTGCTAGCTTCTTCTGTTGCTATCTGGCGTGTATGGCAGGAGCAAGGTCTATCCGCTCCAGAAACATTCGCAGGGCATAGCCTTGGTGAATATTCTGCACTGGTATGCGCGGGTGTTATTGATTTTAAAGAAGCCATCAAGTTAGTTGAGCTTCGTGGTCGTTTAATGCAAGAAGCCGTTCCTGCTGGAACGGGTGCAATGTATGCGATCATTGGATTAGCCGATGATGCTATCGCAAAAGCGTGTGAAGAAGCCGCTCAGGGTGATGTTGTATCCCCTGTGAATTATAACTCTCCTGGTCAGGTGGTTATCGCTGGTAGTAAAGAAGCAGTAGAGCGTGCTGGTACTTTGTGTAAAGAAGCTGGTGCTAAACGTGCTCTGCCTCTTCCTGTATCGGTTCCTTCACACTGTGCGTTAATGAAACCGGCAGCAGAAAAACTGGCGAAAGCACTTGAATCGATTGAATTTAATGCACCTAGCATTCCAGTTATCAATAATGTTGACGTGATTGCTGAAACCGACCCTGAAAAAATTAAAGATGCACTTGTTCGACAACTTCATAGCCCAGTTCGCTGGACTGAAGGCGTAGAAAAGATGAGCGAACAAGGTATCGAAAAACTTTACGAATTGGGTCCAGGTAAAGTACTGACTGGTCTAACCAAACGAATTGTGAAAACTCTTACCGGTGCGGCTGTTAATGATGCGGCAACGCTAGAAGCAGCTAAATAGCATTTTTAAGTTAGAAAAACTAAGGAATTAACAAAACATGATGAATCTTGAAGGCAAAATTGCACTGGTTACAGGTGCAAGCCGTGGAATTGGTCGTGCAATTGCTGAACTTTTGGTTGAACGTGGTGCCACAGTAATTGGTACTGCGACAAGTGAAAATGGTGCGGCAGCAATCAGCGAGTACCTTGGTGCGAATGGTAAAGGTCTTGCGTTGAATGTGACGGATGTCGAATCTATCCAATCTGTTTTAAAGACAATTAACGATGAATTTGGCGCTCTGGACATTCTAGTTAACAACGCAGGCATTACTCGTGATAACCTACTGATGCGTATGAAAGATGATGAGTGGACCGATATCATGGATACCAACTTAACATCGATCTTCCGCTTATCTAAGGCGGTTCTTCGCGGTATGATGAAGAAACGTAACGGTCGTATCATCAATGTTGGTTCTGTTGTTGGTACTATGGGCAACGCTGGTCAAACAAACTACGCGGCTGCTAAAGCGGGTGTAATTGGCTTTACAAAGTCAATGGCACGCGAAGTTGCGTCTCGTGGTGTGACGGTGAACACAGTTGCGCCAGGTTTTATCGAAACTGATATGACAAAAGCGCTGAATGATGACCAACGTGCTGCTACACTAGCGTCTGTACCAGCAGGTCGTCTTGGTGACCCACGTGAAATTGCATCTGCGGTTGTGTTTTTAGCATCACCAGAAGCGGCTTACATTACAGGTGAAACCCTGCATGTAAACGGTGGTATGTACATGGTTTAAGTCTTGCGTAATTGATTTATGCATGATTTAGGTCAAAAATGTACCGAATTTCGGGAAAAATCGCGCAAATTGTGGTTTGACCAGCAAGGTCACCCTTGCAACTTTTAAAAGTTTGAATAAACTACGGAAAACATCGCATAAAGCGAAGTCTGTAAAGGAAAAGAAAAATGAGCAACATCGAAGAACGCGTAAAGAAAATCATTGTTGAACAGCTAGGTGTAGATGAAGCAGAAGTTAAAAACGAAGCTTCATTCGTAGACGATCTAGGTGCTGATTCTCTGGACACTGTAGAGCTAGTTATGGCTCTAGAGGAAGAGTTCGACACTGAGATTCCAGACGAAGAAGCTGAGAAAATCACAACTGTTCAAGCTGCAATTGACTACGTGAACAGCGCTCAGTAATTTGCACTTCCAGGCGGTCATCCTTGACCGCCTGAGTTTTTATCGACTATCTTCTATCCTTTCACTTAATCAATTTCAACTCCGGAGAGTTATATCGTGTCCAAGCGTCGTGTAGTTGTCACTGGCATGGGTATGTTGTCACCGGTAGGCAACACTGTAGAATCAGCCTGGAAAGCCCTGTTAGCAGGTCAAAGCGGTATCGTTGATATCGAGCACTTTGATACTTCCGAATTCACAACTCGTTTTGCAGGAATAGTCAAAGACTTTAACTGCGAAGAGTACATGTCTAAAAAAGACGCCCGTAAGATGGATTTATTCATCCAGTATGGTATTGCTGCGGGTATTCAAGCGCTTGATGATTCAGGCCTAACGATAACCGAAGAAAACGGCCCTCGAATTGGTGCTGCGATTGGTTCTGGTATCGGTGGTCTTGGCTTGATTGAAGCCGGTCATACAGCGCTACGCGAAAAAGGTCCACGTAAAATTAGCCCATTTTTCGTGCCATCGACAATCGTTAATATGATTGCTGGTCACCTTTCAATAATGAGAGGTTTACGTGGTCCAAATATCGCTATTTCTACAGCCTGTACAACTGGCTTACACAATATCGGACACGCGGCACGTATGATTGCATACGGTGATGCGGATGCGATGGTAGCCGGTGGTGCAGAAAAAGCCTCAACACAACTTGGCATCGGTGGTTTTGGTGCAGCAAAAGCACTCTCTACCCGTAACGATGAGCCTCAACGTGCTTCACGTCCTTGGGATAAAGACCGAGATGGTTTTGTTCTGGGAGATGGTGCCGGAATGATGGTTCTTGAAGAGTACGAGCATGCTAAAGCGCGCGGTGCGAAAATCTACTGTGAACTTGTTGGTTTCGGGATGAGTGGTGATGCTTACCACATGACTTCCCCAAGCGAAGACGGTTCTGGTGGTGCGCTTGCAATGGAAGCTGCGATGCGTGATGCAGGTGTAACAGGTGAACAAATCGGTTACGTCAACGCTCACGGTACATCTACGCCAGCAGGCGATATCGCTGAAATTAAAGGCGTTAAGCGTGCACTAGGTGAAGCAGGTTCAGCACAAGTGTTGGTTTCTTCTACCAAATCTATGATTGGTCATTTGCTTGGAGCAGCGGGTTCTGTCGAAGCGATCATTACTGCAATGGCACTAGTTGATCAAGAAGTTCCACCTACTATCAACCTTGATAACCCAGACGAAGGCACTGAAGGCATTGACCTCGTTCCTCATACGTCTCGCAAAGTCGACATGGAGTACGCATTGTGTAACTCATTTGGCTTTGGTGGAACCAACGGTTCATTGATCTTCAAAAAGATCTGATGCGATTCTAAAAGAATCGATAGAGTAGTATAGTTAAGCTTGTTTTAAAGCGGCTTGGTGCTTAGCATTGAGCCGCTTTTGTTTATATGGAGTGGCTTTTTGTATTTATGGAGCAGCTATGATTCTCGTCAATGGACGCCCTCAAGAATTACTTTCAGTTTCTGATCGAAGTTTCCAATATGGAGACGGTTGCTTTTCGACTCTTCTCACCTGCAAAAAACAAATCCAAGCGTGGAATTATCATAAAGAGCGTCTTGCATCTTGTTTAAAAACCCTTAGGATTCCAGCCCCGAATTGGGGAGACGTTTATGCATGGTGCAACAAGGTTGCTTTAGATAAAGAAAAAGCGGGTCTGAAAATTCATATAAGCCGTGGTACAGGGGGAAGAGGATACGGTATTGCGGGTACATCTGCGCCAACCGTAACCATTACTGCGTTCGAATACCCAGCGCATTACGACGAATGGACCAGTAAAGGCGTGTCATTAGGCATTTGTGAAACTCACTTGGGTCACCAACCTTTGCTTGCTGGTCTTAAGCACAATAACCGATTAGAGCAAGTATTGGTTAAAGCCGAGATAGAGCAGAATGGTTGGAATGAAGCGATCGTCTGTGATTTTGAAGGCAACGTTATAGAAACCAGTGTGGCTAATTTATTTTGGGTGGACTCTGAATTTAGATTGTGTACGCCAAAGCTTAATTTGTGCGGTGTGGCTGGCATTATGCGTAAGCAAGTCATTGAAGAAGCGATTACCAAGAAGATGACGCTTGTAGAACGTGTATTTTCTATTGAAGAATTATTGAATGCAAAAGAAGTCTTTATGACCAATGCATTACTTCAAGTTTGCCCAATTACTTGTATTGACAAAACCCACTTCGAAATTGGTTCTCTAACCAAAACTTTCCAGGAGATATTTGTAACGTGATTAAAAAAATTGCGATTTTTCTGGCTCTCTGCGCTGTGATCTTAGCAGCTGTAGCGTTTTACGTCAGTCAACAAGCTCAACAGTACATTAATCAACCCGTCACTAATTCGCAGCCAGAGCTAATTACTATCAAGTCGGGCACGAGTTTTCAGGGCGTCTTAGCGCAATTTGAAAATTCGGGCTGGATTAGTACAAGCCCTTTTTCAAAACTTATTCGTCATGCGTATCCTGAGCTTGTTCAAGTGAAAGCGGGGACATTTCTGCTGAAGCCGGAAATGACGCTAAGCGAAGCGCTTATCTTTTTAGGGGAAGGTAAAGAGCATCAATTTGCTATTACTTTTGTTGAGGGAACAACCTTTAAGGAGTGGCGAGCAATACTGGATACGACTGAACACCTTCGCCACCTTACTCGTGGAAAGTCTGAGCCAGAAATTGCGGAAGCACTCAATATAGATAAGCAAAAGTTGGAAGGTTTGTTTCTTGCTGAGACATATCATTTTACCGCTGGAACGTCAGACTTAGATATTCTTAAACGAGCGCATCGCGACCTGAATACCGCGCTGAATAATGCATGGCAAGGCAAGCAAGAGAAGTTACCGCTAAAATCGACATACGAAGCCTTGATCTTAGCGTCAATCATTGAAAAAGAGACGGCGCTCGATGAGGAAAGAGAGCGGGTTTCATCGGTATTCATCAACCGCTTAAACAAAGGTATGCGCCTTCAAACTGACCCTACGGTGATTTATGGTATGGGTGAAAACTATGATGGTAATATTCGAAAGAAAGATTTGCGTACACCTACGCCGTACAATACATACGTGATTAAAGGTCTTCCCCCAACGCCTATTGCAATGGCGGGTCCTGCCTCTATAGAAGCGGCGTTGAATCCCGAAAATAGTCGTTACCTATATTTTGTAGCCAGTGGTCATGGTGGACACGTATTTAGCAAGAATTTGGCTGCTCACAACCGAGCAGTAAGACAATATTTGAAAGTACTAAGAAGTAAAAAATGAATTCAGCGAAGTTTATTGTTATCGAAGGTCTTGAAGGCGCAGGAAAAAGTACAGCTATTCAGGCTGTAAAAGAAAAACTGGCGCAACATGGCGTGCAGAATATTGTTAATACCAGAGAACCAGGCGGCACAGCGTTGGCTGAGAAAATGCGCTCATTGGTGAAAGAAGAGCACGAAGGCGAAGCACTTCAAGATATTTCTGAATTGTTGCTCATGTACGCCGCTCGCGTTCAACTCGTTGAGACCGTGATTAAGCCAGCGTTAGAATCTGGAGCTTGGGTTGTCGGTGATAGGCACGATATGTCATCACAAGCTTATCAAGGTGGCGGGCGCGAAATAGCGCGTGACACAATGGAATCGCTAAAAAAAGTGTCGTTAGGTGGTTTCAAGCCAGATCTTACGTTGTACCTTGATATCGACCCTCGTATTGGATTAGAGCGCGCGCGAGGAAGAGGCGAACTAGATCGTATCGAAAAAATGGATATCAGTTTTTTCGAGCGTACTCGTCAGCGTTATCTCGAAATTGCAGAATCAGATTCAAGTGTTGTGATCGTGAATGCTGAGCAAGCCATTGAAGATGTCACTCAGAGTCTAAACCAAGCCTTGCAAAATTGGCTAGAGTCGCTGGAGAAATAATGTCTGATCTGCATCCTTGGCTACGTCTCACATGGAACCATTGGCAGTCGCTGTTAAACAACGATCGCGTGACGGGCGCTTTATTGTGCCATGCCCCAGAGGGATTAGGTGCGCAGCAATTAGCCGATAAGTTTGCACAGGCTTTGGTATGCAGTAACGCAACAGACGAAGCGTGTGGTTTTTGCCATAGCTGTGATTTATCAAAGTCTGGTAGTCATCCGGACATACACGGTATTGTGCCTGAAAAGGAAGGTAAATCGATAATTGTTGATCAAATCCGCCAAGCCAATCGTTGGGCTTTAGAGTCTTCACAGCTTGGTGGTAAGCGCCTTATTATCATTAGCCCTGCTGAGGCAATGAATGAATCAGCATCTAATGCGTTACTAAAAACGTTAGAGTCCCCAGCGGAAAACTGCGTATTTTTGTTGATGTCGGCAGATAAACATAAGCTGCTTCCTACCATCGTGAGCCGATGCCAGCAGTGGGATATCGCGACACCTGAGTTTGCTGATGCGATGTCTTGGCTTAACCAGAATTCAGAACAGCCAGTTAGTGACTTGGCACTGAAGCTGAGTCATGGTGCCCCGTTAGCCGCACTAGCGTTCGCGCGTGATGGTCAGGAAAAGCAATTTGAGGCGTTACTCAATAGTTTGTCACTTCAGCTTTCTTCTGCCATTCCTTCATACAATAACTTCTGGTCTGCTATTAAGGATCAGCCTGTCGAACGCCTTGGCTGGTTGAGTTTTGCGCTTACTAGTGCTCAAAAAGACTTTTTTGTCCAAGAAAAAAGTGCCTATTTAGAGCCTATTTTGAAATGGATTGACTATGATCTGGCGTACAAAAAAACTCGACAACTTAACCAATTAATTCATCAATTGAAGATGTTTCCTGGATTAAACGCAGAACTGCTTGTCGCAGACTGGTTTTTAGATTTACACGAGAAGAAAAATGTTTGTTGATTCGCATTGCCACTTAGATAAATTAAATTATGAAGAGCTGCATACAGGAGTGGCGGACGTTGTAGAGAAAGCGCGTAAAGCCAATGTTGAACATTTGCTTTCCGTTGGCGTTACCCTAGACAGCTTTCCAAAAATGATGGAGATGATTGAGCCATTTAACAACGTATCGGCTTCATGCGGAGTACACCCTTTGGATGTGGAAAGTGCATTTTGCTTAGATAAGCTTTATGAATACGCCCGTCATCCACGAGTTGTGGCTATCGGTGAAACGGGGTTGGATTATCACTATAAGCCAGAGACCAAAGCGCTGCAGCTAGAGCGCTTTGAGCAACAAGTCGCCTTGGCGGTTGAAGTTGATAAGCCACTTATTATTCACACAAGGAATGCGCGTGAAGATACTTTGAAGCTTCTACGAGACGGAAATGCGCAAGAGTGTGGTGGTGTGATCCACTGTTTTACAGAAGACTTACCATTTGCAGAAGCGGCGATGGAGTTGGGCTTTTACATTTCAATTTCTGGTATAGTCACATTTCGTGCTGCGACGGAATTAAAAGAGGTTGTAAAAGCGTTGCCATTGGATAGATTGCTGATCGAAACCGACTCTCCATACTTAGCCCCAATTCCTCACCGAGGAAAAGAAAACCAACCCGCTTATGTTGTCGAGGTGGCTCAGTACATTGCGCAGTTAAAAAACGTGTCGTTAGGTGAAGTTGCTCAAGTAACAACCAGAAACTTCCAAAATCTTTTTTTGTGATGAAAACACCGAATTGATGAAAAAGGGAGCTTATGCTCCCTTTTTTTATCCTAATTAGCCCATTTGCTGATGTTCACCATATATGTTGGTGAATTAAATAACAAAATTGATGACTTGTAATTTTGTTGCGTAAAATAACAAGTGTTCATTTTTTGTTTACCTTATGCTCAAGAGCTAAGGTTCAAATATATCAATTAAAAACAATGCTTTATGAATTTGCAATCCTTTGCATTAGAGAATTACGATTGTGATCACGGTACTGTTTTGGAACTAAATTTCAGAATGAGATTTAAAGGGTGAGTTAGGTCACGAAATATTTAGAGGCTAAAAATATAATCCATCTCAGGAATTCGTTCCTTTGAAACCTGACATGTTTACTAGAGTGATTGATATCGCGACATCGATATTGATTGTGGATGGTACAAGGCTACGGGGGTGTGCCGTCAGTGTTCAAAATACTAATAATCAATTTGGAGCATAAACATGTTTAAAAATCTTTTCGCTAACCTACAAAAAGTAGGTAAGGCGCTGATGCTTCCCGTTTCTGTGCTGCCGGTCGCGGGTATTCTCTTAGGTGTCGGTGCTGCCGATCTTAGTTTCATTCCAGAAGTTGTTTCTAATCTCATGGAAAAGGCGGGTGGTTCAGTATTTGGTCAGATGCCATTGCTGTTTGCTGTCGGTGTGGCTCTTGGCTTCACGAACAATGACGGTGTTTCTGGTTTGGCGTCAATCGTTGGTTACGGCATTATGGCTGCGACCATGAGCGTCCTTGCTCAAATGGATGTCGAGTCCGCACAAGCGGCAGCTCTAGCTGCTGGGCAGGTGTTAGATGACAGAAGCATTGAACTCATAACCAAACAGTATGAGACCGGTGTTCTAGGTGGGATCTTGGTTGGTGGTATTGCTGCTTGGTCATTTAATCGATTCTTCAAAATTCAGCTGCCTGAATACTTGGGTTTCTTTGCGGGTAAACGCGCAGTGCCAATCATTACTGGCTTTCTAGCCATTGCGTTGGCGTTAGCTCTTTCTATTGTGTGGCCACCTGTTGCCGTTGTTATGCAAACTTTCTCGGATTGGGCTGCTCATCAAAATCCACAAGTTGCGTTTGGTATTTATGGCGTGATTGAACGTTCATTGATTCCATTTGGCTTGCATCACGTTTGGAATGTCCCTTTCTTCTTTGAAGCGGGTTCGTGTGTGAATGCGGCTGGTGAAGCTCAAAATGGCGTTCTTACTTGTTACCTAGTTGCTGATGAAGCATCTCGCGAAGCAGGTAATGGTTTTGGTCAGCTTGCTGGTGGATACATGTTCAAAATGTTTGGCTTGCCAGCAGCCGCGATAGCGATTGCTCATTGTGCAAAACCAGAAAACCGTGCGAAAGTGATGGGTATCATGGCATCTGCTGCTCTGACATCATTCCTAACTGGTATTACTGAACCAATCGAGTTCTCGTTCTTGTTCGTTGCACCTGTGCTTTATGGTATTCACGCATTGTTAGCTGGTTCTGCATACGTTGTTGCAAATACCTTAGGCTTTGTTCACGGTACGTCGTTCTCACATGGCTTGATTGATTTTATTGTTCTGTCAGGAAACGCGCAGAAGCAATTCCTAATGATTGCTGTGGGCTTGGGCTATGCCGCAATATACTACTTTGTTTTCCGTGCCGTGATTGTAGCGATGGACTTAAAAACACCAGGTCGTGAAAGCGAATCTGAAGAAGAAGTGGTTGTATCGACTGGAACAGAGCTAGCGGGCGATTTAGTCTCAGCGTTTGGTGGTAAAGCGAATATTACTGGCTTAGATGCATGTATCACTCGATTGCGTGTATCAGTAGCAGATACGGAGCAAGTTAATCAAGATCAGCTGAAAAAACTGGGAGCGGCAGGTGTCGTTGTTGTCTCTGGTGGTGTGCAAGCTATCTTTGGTACTCGTTCAGACAATCTAAAAACAGACATGGATGAGTGGATTCGCAACAACGCTTAATTTGCGTTTGCCTTATCCAACAAAGCCAGCCTTATTACAAGGCTGGCTTTTTGTTTTTTAATGGCGGTATTAAGCAGGGTACACCACTGGAAAGTCACTTTTTGGGTGTTTGTCTATCAGTGTAGAAAAGCCATAAACCTCTTCAATGAGCTTTGGTTTTAACGCCGACCAAGGTTCGCCATCTTCCACTATTTTGCCTTCATTTAGGAAAACTAATCTATCTGCATACTGAGCTGCCAAATTGAGATCATGCAGAACAACAATGACCGCTGCCCCTTCTGCTGCAAGCTTATTGGCAAGATTCAATGTACTGTGTTGATGAGCAAGATCGAGAGCCGAAGTTGGCTCGTCCAGCATGAGTATCTTATTTTCGCTGCTTGAGAGCTGTAGAAGAACTCGTGCGAGGTGGACGCGTTGTTTTTCGCCTCCGGAGAGTGAGGGGTAGAGCCTATCTGCCAAATTCAACACATCGACTTTTTTCATCATTTCAGTCGCGCGCGCTTGAATATCTGAGTGGGAAATCTTAAGCGGCATAGCGCCTAGCTCTACCACTTCTTTTGCTAGAAAAGGGAAACTCAAAGTACTGTGTTGAGGCAGCATACCAACGTGTCTCGCAAGTTCACTTTTATTCCAATTTGAGCGTGATTTTCCTAAATATTGGATGTCTGAGTGAGAAGGTATTTCACCATTGAGCAATTTAAGAAGGCTACTTTTTCCAGCACCATTTGAACCTAATAGTGCTGTTACTTGCCCTGAAAAAATTTCGATGGAAAGGTTATCAATGATCTTTCGATTACCAAAACTTAAATTGAGATTCTGTGCAGACAACACTCGAGAATTCTGAGGCATCATATTATTTTCCCTCTTTGCTGAACCAAAATGAACAGGAAAAAAGGTGTGCCAATGAGAGCGGTAACAATACCCACAGGCAACTCAGCTGGAGTCACTGCCACGCGAGCTATCATGTCCGACATGGTTAACAGCAGCGCACCAAACAAAGCAGATAGCGGGAGTAAGCTTCGATGATCGGGGCCTACCAACATTCTAATTAAGTGTGGAACAACCAAGCCAATGAAGCCTATGATACCTGTTAAGCTTACTGCTACCCCAACGCCCATTGCTGACATAATAATGAGCCGTCTTTTAAAAGACTGAACGTTTACTCCCATGTGTGCGGCTTCAGATTCTCCTAGTAACATAGCGTTTAAGGGCATAGCTTCACGTCGAAAGGCAAAATAGAGTAACGCAAGAGTTGCAGCACTTAGCCCTATTCCAGACCACGTTGCACCTGCGAGAGAGCCCATAGACCACAAAGAGAGGTCGCGGAGTGCTTGATCGTCGGCAGCAAAGTTCAGATAACCAATTCCAGCACCACTTAGCGCACTGATGGCAATGCCCGCTAATAGCATTATCGTGACTGATGTACCGAACTTACTCGTACCCAATCGGTACACGATCATAGTTGTAATTACGCCACCAATAAAAGCAAACACTGGAACTGCAAAAAGGCTCGCTACGGCAGATGCATTTTCTAGCCAACTTGCAAGCAAGACCATCGCAAGGGCTGCCCCAAGCATTGCGCCCGCCGACACACCAATAATTCCAGGTTCGGCAAGTGGGTTGCGAAATAATCCCTGCATTACGGCACCACAAAGCGCCAATATAGCACCAATAATCAAACACATGAGTGTACGAGGCAAACGTATTTCTGTGATGACTACCTGAATATGGTTCGGCAATTCAAAAAGTGAAGGGAGCAAGCTTTTGAAGCTATCCAATATGGTGATGTTCATTGGACCAACTGCTATAGAGCTTGCTGAAATAAACACCAATAACGCAGAAAACAGCAACAACAATGCTGAAATTGGAATTCGTCTGAGCATGGTTAGTTCTTTTCAGGTGCGTATAAAATCTTATTTACGCGTTGAGCTTCTTCAAGTGTTTTAAGCCCCAAACCGCCAACTAAAGCTTGTCCATCAATAGTAACAAAAGCTTTGTTTTTACCTGCTGGTGTGGCGGCTAATAAAGGCATTGATTTCAATATTGCATCAGCACCACCCAGCTTTTCCCAACTGCGTCCACTGACGAGAATGACATCTGGCTGCATTTCTACCAAAGACTCAGTTGAAAGGGGTTTATAAGACTTTACCGATTGGGCGACAGGGTTAAGTGCACCAGCCAATGTGATTAACGCATCTGGGGTCGTCTCGCTACCTGCAACATTGGCGGGGCGGCCTTCATGAATTAGAAGGAAAAGTACACGTTTTTGTTCGGCTTTGACCGGGTGGTTGTTTTGAATGGACTCGATCTTTTCTTGCACAGTTTGTTTTAGTGCCCCTGCTTTTTCGTTTGTATGAGTAATTGATGCCACTTCATCAATTCGCTCGAGCAAGCCATCAACAGTAGGGGAGGTATTAACGACTTCAACTTTTACGCCAGCATTCTTTAATAATGTCAGTGTGGTTTTTGGTCCCATTTCTTCGGAGCCGATAAGCATGTTTGGCGACAACGCTAAGAGACCCTCTGCAGACAATTGACGATGATAACCAATCACAGGCAAGCGCTTTCCCTCTGGTTGTGCGCTTGTGACATCGACGGCAACAAGCTGGGAAGATGCACCAAGTGCGTCAACCAATTCAGTTACCGCTGATCCCGCACTGATAAGACGCTCTTGGGCGATAAGAGACGTACTTGCTAGCAAAGAAGCCAGTGCAATCATCAGAGTTTTTAAGAATGAGTGAGTCTTGTCCATAATGTGAAATATTCTTTTTTTGGTTAAGGTTTCAGTTTGTGCTGTTGCATATTGTCGTTTTTAGAAATAAATACACTGCTGTGACATACTGATACGAATGACACTAATTATCAATTGCATTATCATAATCGGAAACTTACTATATTGCGAGCTTAGTTATCTAAGCCTTTTGAGGCACAATTCGTGTAAGTAAAAATGACTATAAACCTTCAAATGCTGGACGAATCTGTATTGGGTGCATCTACCCCAGATCCGTTGAGATTTGCCTTCGAGAAAAAGCATTCAGCACACGCTGGAGCTCATGCACAGCCTCCACTTTCTCAAGAGCAATTATCCGAGCAGCTAAAAAAAGTGTTGTCAGATGCACAAGGTGTAGCTGGCAAAAAAAGATGCCTTTATGTTCATGTTCCTTTCTGCCGAGTGCGTTGTACGTTTTGCAATTTCTTTCAAAATGCAGCAAGCCGGAAACTGGTCGATGAATATTTCTCTGCATTGTTAGTTGAACTGGAACATAAAGCGAAACAACCTTGGACTCAGTCCAACGTGTTTCATGCTGTGTATATAGGTGGCGGAACACCAACCGATCTGTCACCTGAGCAAATTAGGATTCTCGGAACCAAGATTCGAACCTTGTTTCCACTGACCACGGATTGTGAAATTACACTTGAAGGTCGTATAAATCGTTTCAGCGATGAAATGTTTGATAATGCTTTGGAAGGTGGGTTTAACCGCTTTTCTTTTGGTGTACAGAGTTTTAATACGCTTGTTCGCCGGAAAGCAAAACGCTTAGATGACAGAGAAGTAGTGCTTAATCGTTTATCTGAGCTGAGCCGTCAAGAAGCTGCACCCATTGTTATCGATTTACTCTATGGCTTGCCTCATCAGAATAGTGAGATTTTTGAGCAAGATCTAAAGGATTACATAGATACAGGTGCGCATGGCATTGATTTGTACCAATTGATGGTTGGAGGCTCTGCTCCGATGATCAATTTAGTTGAAAAAGGAAAAATGCCCCCGCCGGCATCAACTCCTGAAAAGGCGGCATTGTTCGCACAGGGTGTGGATTTTATGTCGAAGCACCACATCAAGAGACTGAGCGTTAATCATTGGGCTCGAGATAACCGCGAACGTAGTCTGTATAACAGTATCGCAAAAACCTCTGCTGAGGTTTTGCCTGTTGGATGTGGAGCTGGAGGGCATTTGTCGGGGTATTCATTGATGAATGTACGTACGCTCGATCAATATAATGAGCGAGTGAAATCGGGTTTACCGACAGCCGCTATGATGATGCCCCGATCTTTGCACGCCGACTTGCACGACGAGGTAAAAGCAGGCTTTGATTCTGGAGTTCTACGAGCAAGATGTCTTGAAAATGCCGGATATTCTGGAGTGTTTTCATGGCTAAGACCATTGTTTGAAAATTGGCAGGAAAAAGGTTTGGTCAATCTTGAAGGAGGCTACCTTACGCTAACAGTTGCAGGCTCATTTTGGTCGGTTACATTGGCTCAGGGAGTGATTCAGGCATTGCAATACTACGAAAGAGAAGCCTGCGTGGCTTAGCTCAATATTGGAAATGATTATGGAAAAAAATGAACTAAAGCAGAAAGTCGCACAGATTTTAGAGCAAGACCCAACATTGTTACCTGTTTCAGTTGCGGAGCAGCTTGAGGTTTCTGAGCATGATGTTGTTCGCTCACTGCCCGAAGGTATGGCGACAATGATTGCAGGTGAATTTGCGCAGGAACTTCTAGAAGGGCTTGTAGGGTGGGGACCTGTAACTACCATCGTTCATTCAATGGGATCAATCTTTGAAGTGAAAGCCCCTTTCCCGAAAGGAAAAGTAGCACGAGGCTACTACAACCTCATGGGAGATAAAGGCGAAATGCATGGTCATTTAAAATTAGACCTTGTGAAAAGCGTTGCGCTTGTTAGTAAACCGTTTAGGGGGAAAGAAAGTCATTACTTTGGATTTTTTACAGATCAAGGTGACAGCATCTTTAAAATTTACCTAGGGCGAGACGAAAGCCGGAAGTTGCTTCCGGATCAGGTAGAGAAATTTAACGCGCTTAAGAAGCAGTACGTCTAAATTACATAGTCACACGCTACGCCACATAAATGGGGCTCCATATATTAATAAACTTAAAGTAGCGTGCTAGATTGAGATTAAGTGGTAGGAGAGAAAATGATGGATCAAGTTGTTAAGCAAGAGCGTCTTCAAACGCGTTTGGGACCAGAAATTAAAGAATTTCGTGCAGAGAGAAAAACGCTTCAACTGGCTACGGTAGATGGCGAAAACCGACCAAATGTTAGTTATGCTCCTTTTGTTCAGAATGAGAACGGATATTTCGTTTTGATTTCTGAGATTGCTCGTCACGCTAGAAACCTAGGTCAAAACCCTCAAGTTTCGATCATGATGATTGAAGATGAAGATTCATCTAAGCAACTATTTGCACGCAAGCGCTTAACATTTGACGCTACGGCATCAGTCGTTGATAGAGAAGAAGCACTTTGGGGAGAAGTTGTCGATCAAATGAGAGGTCGATTTGGCGATATCATTGATGGTCTTAGCCAGCTTCAAGATTTTAAACTCTTTAAACTAACGCCAATACAAGGGTTATTTGTTAAAGGTTTTGGTCAAGCGTTTCAAGTATCTGGTGATGATTTGGTTGATGTTGTGCATCTTCAAGAAGGTCATAAGAAAGTCGAGCAAGACTAAGATATGCTCAATAGGATCTAACTTTGCGTTAAGCGAAGAGACCAGAGGAAAAGATCAGCAATGCTGGTCTTTTTTGTTTTCCAAGCCAATAAAAATGGATATCTCAACAGCAAGAATTTGTACACTCGAATACCATCGCTTAATGTTTTTACAGAAACCTTACCTCTTTCCTATTTACCCTTTCGAGAGATTTACGCACAATCCGCGCAATGAAAATATGTGAGGGTTGAAAATGAATCGACTTACGTTATCGCTAAATACTTTGTCGCTAAGATCACTATCTCTAAGCGTATTCGCGCTAACAATAGGAATATCTCAAACTGCAATGGCTGAATCGTCACCAAGTGGGGATTGGAAGTTTGGTATGGCAATAGATCAAGGACTGAGTGCCGTTGCCCAATATCAAGACACCTATAATTTTGCTATTGGTAATCATGGCGTGTCTGCTGACTATCTACTGAAGAAAGGACGCTTTGAATCCTCAGATGTTCCATTTACTTGGTATTTTGGTGCAGGTGGTTGGATTGGGTGGGAGGAAAGCTTTGGTCCAAGACTGCCTTTGGGGTTAGATTGGGATTTTGCTAATGGCTGGGATGCTTATGCTCAGGTAGCACCAGGGTTAAATGTGCACAAAGGACTGAATCTCGGCTTAGATGCTTCGTTAGGTATTCGTTATGCGTTTTGAGCAGATTGAAGAATAGAAAATGCCGGCTAGTTTTGCCGGCATTTAACGTAAATAGAGTAGAGATTTTAATCTTGCTTATTCATTGCACGTTTGATGCAGATGGCCGCGCCACCCCAAGTAATGCCTAAGCCTAAAATCATCATGATGATTGCACTTGTTGTCATGCGTTGCTCTCCTTACTGCTAGTAGCGTTAATAATTAGACCGAATACAAATAATGCAGCAATGAGTGCCCAACCTAGCGTTAGGTCGTAGCCGCCATAGCCTTCTGTGAATAGCGCGTTCAGTTTAGTCACTAGAATAATTGCTAAAATCACTGGAGTAATGAAGCGTAGGCATATGTCGAACCATTGGCCAATTGAGAAGTCCGATGTGGAGTTCACGTATTCACGTACATCGCCGACTTTATTCAACAACCAAGCCATTAGCAAGATTTCAATGAAGCCACCCAGCATAATACCAACGTTGTTCGCGAAATGGTCAACCAAATCAAGTAGCAACAAACCACCATTGGTCGCAAATGCCATTGAAACAACAAGACCTACACCGATGACAATATTGGCAGCTTTCTTACGGCTCCAATTTAGCTTGTCCATAATGGCAGATGTTACGGCTTCCATTATGGAAATGTGAGAACTCAAACCAGCAACAACAAGAGCAAAGAAGAACAGCGGACCAAGAATGTAAGGTGCCGGAAGTAAGTTAATGGCAGCTGGAAGTGTTACGAAAGCCAAGCCAACACCTGCTGAAACAACTTCAGTAAGTGGCTTACCTTGTTCCTGAGCCATATAACCCAACACAGAAAATATCATGATACCTGCAAGGATAGAGAACCCGCAGTTAATCAAAACGGTCATGAATGCGTTGTTTGTTATGTCTGATTTTTCAGGCAGGTAGCTTGAGTAAGCGAGCATAATGGCAAAACCAATACTCAAGGTGAAAAAGATCTGACCATACGCAGCGGCCCAAACTTTTACGTCCCAGATCTTACTGAAATCAGGTTCAAACATATAGTTCACACCATCTAGGGCGCCTGGTAGAAATACCATACGACCAATAAGTGCGATAACCATAATGAATAAAACTGGCATCATAACCTTAGAAGCACGTTCGATACCGGCTTTTACGCCCCCAACGATTGCGGCGTAGGTGATTCCCCAAGCAATAAGCATGGCAATGGCAATTTTCCATTGGATACTGCCTAGATTCGTCGGGGAGTTGTCGCCGAGTTGCAAGTATTCGCTGAAGAAGAACGCATTAGTATCTTCTCCCCACTCCTGCGTAAACGACATTCCGAAATAAGAAATCGCCCATCCAATAACGGCAACGTAGTACACAGCAATAACTGCGGCTACACCAACTTGGAACCAACCAAGCCATTCAAATTTTGAATGTATTTTTGCGAGTGTTTTCGGTGCAGAACCACGATATTTCTGTCCCATACTGAACTCTAGGATCATGAATGGGATACCAGCGGTGATCATGGCAAAAAGGTATGGAATAAAAAATGCGCCGCCACCGTTCTCGTAGGCCATGTAAGGGAAACGCCAAATGTTCCCTAACCCGATCGCTGATCCTACTGCGGCAAGAATAAAGCCCGCACGGGATCCCCATTGTTCTCGTTTCATTATATAACTCCTAACGACTTTACTAAGATCAAAATTTTCACCACAAAACGGTTCCCTTTTATGTTTTGTTATTGCTCTGGAGTCATATGAACGATACGAACTGTATGTTAAATGGCAATATCTTAGGGGTTAACTCTAATTTGTGGGTTATAACTTAGTGATTAATTCTGATTATTACGATGTGTGTGTGCATACTCTGGAATATTCCGCTATGCATAGAGTCGAGACTACCCATTAACCAGTTGTAAGGCAATAGTTTCTATTGTGTGGATTATTGTTTGTTACTTGTCTTTAATTTGACATAAGTCTAATAAATTAGTGAATGATTCTGATTTTTTGCTACCTTGTTTTCTTATAAAACTATTATTAGCTATTTAATAAAAATTTATAACTTTGGTTGTGAAAAGTTCATTTGACGGAAAAAACAGCAAATATTGATGTTTGTGTCCTGAATTCATCGAAATGTGATGAAAGAATTCAAATGTGATACTGGCAGCATACTTAAAACGTGAATAGCGAGAAGTCTTGAATGGAAGAGTATCTGCTGTTATTAATTTGTTAATAACCGGAGGTGATGTATGGACTTTGATTTTAAATTTGCCCTTGGAACAACCATCGTTGTATTTACTGTGCTTGTGGCGTTTGCAGTTATAGCCATTACAACTGCTTAAGATTGTTCATGCATGAGTAATACAGGGGTAGTAACCGACTCTACCACCAATGTTAATACTCAACGTTTGCAAAATTACTTTGGTGGTAAAACAGCACTGGTTGCCCAAGGTGGTGGGCAACGTGGAATCTTCACAGCTGGTGTTTTAGATGCCTTTCTCCTCTCAGATTTTGATCCCTTCAATACTTACTACGGCACTTCTGCTGGCGCGTTGAATTTATGTGCTTATATCTGTAGGCAAGCTGGGCTTGGTCGCTCGTTTCTACTAGACCTGACGACTCAACCAGAATTTTTTAGCCTATTTGGCTATATCCGAAACAAGCAAACGCTCGATATAGATTGGGCACTGGATAAAGTTAGCCAATACCCATATAAGCTCGATGTTGATCTGGGCAGAAATCAATTAGTCGGGAAAAATGCTTTTGCTTCAGTAACGGATGCTGTTCATTTACAGGATCATTATCTTCCCATGCTTGAAGATAACTGGGTCAATGTACTAAAAGCAACATGTGCCATACCTAGGCTGTATAAAGGGGAAGTAGTGATTGATGGTACGCGATACCTTGATGGGGGAGTTTCTGCTTCTATTCCCGTACAGGAAGCGTGGAGGACCGGAAGTCGATGTATTGTTGTTATTAGAACGGAACCGTTTGAACAAGAAATACCGAAAGATGATGTTCCCGCTACGGTGAATGACGGCATGCCTATTTGGTTGCGCCAGTCTGTCGATGCTTTGCAAAACCAATGGGATAGTAAGGTACAAGAATGGAAAAACGATTGGTCTGATTTCTTCATTGAAAAATTTAATCAATCTGCACAACAAAGTAAATTGCTGTCTCAAGCAAGGCTTTTGAATGGTGGGCGATGGCTATTTGGCGCTGGTGATGTTTATCGTTTAAGTCATATGTTGGGGGAAACATTCGATTCTGGTTTAGCGGATATGTTGATGGTGCATTATCAGACTTACTCTTTGACACAACAATTTCTGACTTCGCCTCCTGATGATTGTTTCATTCTTCAAATCCACCCCGAATCTCCACTTGAGTCCACTTCTCTACTTAGTGATCGTGAAGCCCTTCTTGCGGACTATGAGCTTGGATTAAAAGCCGGTAATAATTTCGTCAATACGTTTTTGCAAGCCGAGTCTGATATGAACCCTCGCTCTGCATAGTTTGAAAAGGTAATGACGGGAGAAAGAGCAAGTTAATGAGCCTTTTAACTTGCTCTTTCTATGTTTACATCGAATTACTTACGTCAATTTAAGTGACGTTATCGTACCTCAATGATTCTCATACAGTTGGTAGAGCCAATAAGGTCCATGACATCGCCTTGCGTGATAATGACAGTATCACCGACATCCAGTAACCCTTTTTCTTTTAATGCTTCCAGAGCAGAGTAGGAAGTATCTAAGCCAGATGCACCATCGCTACCAAAGTAAACGGGAGTAACACCACGATATAAAGCGCATCGATTAAGGGTATCTTCATTGCGAGACAGAGCGAAGATGGGAAGCCCGGAGCTTAAACGAGACATCATGAGAACAGTTTTCCCCGATTCCGTTAGGCTAACCATCGCTTTTACGCCGTCGAGGTGGTTTGCAGCATACATGGTTGCCATAGAAATAGTTTCAGATGCTGACTCAAATTTCGTTTCTAAGCGGTGTCCAGACACGTTGAGCGAAGGCATTTTTTCCGCACCAATACACACTTCAGCCATCGATTTAACGGTTTCGACAGGATATTTACCCGCAGCAGTTTCCCCAGAAAGCATTACAGCGTCAGTACCATCCAGTACTGCATTGGCGACATCCATAACTTCAGCTCGGGTAGGAAGTGGGTTCTCAATCATGGATTCCATCATTTGGGTTGCCGTGATAACGGTACGATTGAGTCGTCGAGCACGAAGTATGAGTTGTTTTTGCACGCCTACGAGTTCTGGGTCTCCGATTTCAACACCGAGATCGCCCCTTGCAACCATAACTGCGTCGGATGCAGAAATAATATCATCCATGCTTTCTTCGTCTTCAACGGATTCCGCTCGTTCTACTTTAGCGACCAGCTTCGCACTCAGCCCTGCGTCGGTGGCGAGCCTGCGAGCGTATCTCATATCTTCGCCGTTGCGAGGGAAAGAGACGGCAAGGTAGTCGACTTTTATTTTTGCGGCAGTAAGAATGTCGGCTTTGTCTTTGTCTGTCAGTGCTTCCGCAGACAGTCCACCCCCTTTTTTATTTATTCCTTTGTTGTTTGAAAGAGGACCCCCGACGAGAACCGTTGTGTGGACTCTGGTATTTTCTACTGACATGACCTTCAACTGAACGCGACCATCATCCAGAAGAAGGACATCTCCTTTGGATACATCTTTTGGCAACTCTTTGTAGTCAACGCCGACTGATGCGACCGATCCTTCGCCAGGTAGCAGCTCTGCATCTAAGACAAATTTTGCTCCAACGTCTAAGTTAACCTTATTGTCTTTAAATGTTGATACTCGAATTTTAGGACCTTGTAAGTCACCTAATATGGCAACATGTGTTCCAAGTTTTGCAGCGATTTGTCGGACTTTTTGCGCGCGATGTATATGGTCTTCTGAACTTCCGTGAGAAAAATTCATCCTTACAACATTAGCGCCTGCTTCTATTATCTCTTCCAAATTATTGCCTTTGTCTGTTGAAGGACCTAAGGTAGCAACAATTTTTGTTCGTCTGAGTAATTTAGACATATCATTCTCCGTTTGATCGCGAATTTTCCATGCATTTTTGTTCTTCTATGAATTAGTGTAGCGATTGAGAGATATTTTCGTGCGCAAAAAAACATCGACTTGATCACTATTCTAGGCTTTAAAAAATGTCTAAATTCAAACTTGTATAAAAAGATCTGATAGATACGTGATGGGAGTCACGACGATGGATCAAGCCGCTTCACAATTACTTTTCAAAGTAAAAAAATTAGTGGGTTTACAATCTTCGGAGTTTTCTATGTACATGGCTCAACCAGGCCATATTGATCATATCAAGCAGGTCAATGCTGGCCGTGTATATAAATTGATAGACCTTAAAGGTCCTATTTCTCGTATAGACTTATCCAAAACCAGCGAGCTGGCACCAGCCAGTATTACTAAAATTACCAGAGAGCTCATTGATGCTCACCTAATTCACGAAACGACGGTGCAAGAAGCGACAAGCCGTGGTCGTCCTGCTGTTGGTCTTCAAACCAATAACGAAGGGTGGCAGTTTCTGTCTATGCGTTTAGGGCGTGGTTATTTAACGATTGCCTTACATGAGCATGGCGGCTCTGTGCTGGTGGATACAAAAATCACCATTGAGGAAATAGAGCAAGAAGAGATGTTGGAAAGACTTCTTCATGAAATAGAAGAATTTTTCCAAGGCTACTCCGACAAACTAGATCGGGTAACGAGTATTGCACTTACCCTCCCAGGCTTAGTGGACTCAGACAAAGGTGTGGTGTTGCAAATGCCACATTACAACGTGAATAACTTAGCGTTGGGGCCTGAAATCTATAAAGCGACAGGGCTACCTGTGTTTATTGCGAACGATACCCGTGCTTGGGCACTGGCTGAAAAGCTTTTCGGTAACTCTCAAAGCGTCGATAATTCAGTATTGATTTCCATTCATCATGGTTTAGGTGCCGGTATCATACTGGATGGAAGGGTTTTACAGGGACGTCATGGCAATATCGGAGAGCTGGGGCATATCCAAATCGACCCGAAAGGTAAGCAGTGCCATTGTGGCAATATAGGGTGTCTCGAAACACTCGCAAGCTCAAAAGCGCTTAGAGAAGTCGTGGCTGCGCGAATTGAAAAAGGTGACCATACTTCGATTCCTCGCGATAACGTCACCGTTGAAAGTATCTGCGAAGCAGCTGAATCGGGCGATCAATTAGCTATTGAAGAAATACAACAGTTAGGACGTTATCTTGGGGCCGCGGTTGCTATTGTTATCAATTTATTTAATCCCGAAAAAGTGTTGATTGGCGGTGTGATTAATCAGGCGAGATCGATTTTGTATCCCGTGATTCAAGAATGTATCGAGACTCAAACCTTGCCAGTTTACCATCAAGACCTACAATTGGAGGAGAGTCGTTTCTATACAGAAGCAACAATGCCGGGTGCCGCTTTGATTAAACAAGCTATGTATGATGGTCAACTGCTCATGAAAGTGGTTGAAGGGTAAGCTAATCCTGTTTAGGTTGAACCTGTTTTGTTGGTTCACAATATGGCGCAGATGCAATTGATGCTGTACTCTGTAATTATTGATAAATGAGTGAGAAACTTTATGTCTGGAGTATTAAGCAGCGTTGACCAAAGAACACAGCTAGTCGGTGAAAACCGATTGGAGCTGTTATTGTTCCAGCTCAATAGCTCACAAATCTTTGCTGTAAACGTTTTTAAGGTCCGTGAAGTTTTAAAGCTTCCTCCTCTCACCAAATTGCCAGGCTCTCATCACTACATAACGGGTGTTGCTTCATTGCGAGGGGAGTCTCTTCCTGTTATCGATCTTCGCGCTGCTATTGGTTTTAGACCCATGCAAGATGAAGAAGAGCAAAACTTGATCATCACCGAATACAACCGGACGATTCAAGGCTTTCTGGTTGGCCAAGTAAGAAACATCATAAATACAGCTTGGACCGAGATTCAGCCACCGCCAAAAACCGCGGGTCGAGCTAATTACTTAACTGCAATCACCAACATTGTTGAGAACGAACAAAAGCGTATCGTTGAAATCATTGATGTTGAAAAAGTATTGGCTGAAATTGTTGATTATGATGTGTCGATTTCTGATGGCGTATTAGATGAAGATCTGTCTCAACAGATGTCAGGTCGGAAAATCCTCATCGTTGATGATTCTTCTACCGCAAGAAACCAAGTGAAAGGTACGCTAAGTCAACTTGGTTTAGAGATTTTAGAGTGTAATGATGGCTTAGAAGCGCTAACTCTACTCAAATCTTGGTGTGATGAAGGTAAAGATGTCGCCAAAGAACTTCTTCTGATGATCACCGATGCAGAGATGCCAGAAATGGATGGCTACAAGCTGACCCATGAAGTTCGAAGTGACCCGCGTATGAAAGATTTATATATCACTCTCAATACGTCTTTGAGTGGGAGCTTCAATGAAGCGATGGTTGAAAAAGTTGGGTGTAATAAATTTATATCGAAGTTTCAACCTGACGTTTTGGTAAAAGTTACCCAAGATAGGTTGAGAGACATTCTATAGAAAAACCCGGCAGCCGCCGGGTTTTTTGTTTATGAACTTCTAGAGCCAATCATTTTGATATCAGGAATTTACTTCTATTTTTTAGGCTGCGCGTCGATACACTGCCCATTAACTGCTTTTCCTTCAGGAGCCATCAAATATAAATATAAAGGCATAATATCTAATGGCGTTTTTAGCAGTTCAACATCTTCTGCTGGGTAGGCTTTGGCTCGCATTCCTGTTCGAGTGCCGCCTGGGTTTATAGCGTTGACTTGCACATTCGTTTCTTCTAGCTCATCAGCTAAGACTTGCATCATTCCTTCAGTCGCAAACTTAGACATTGCGTAAGTCCCCCAGAAAGCGCGGCCATCATGCCCAACCGTTGAAGATGTAAAGACAAGTCGAGCATCAGGGGATTTTTTGAGGAGAGGCAATACCGCTTGAGTCATTAGAAACTGAGCTTTCACGTTGACCTGCATTACATCGTCGTACGTATCTTCTCCGATTTGATCAAATGGGCTAATAACACCCAATAGGCTGGCATTGTGCAGAACACCATCTAAACGTCCGAATTGACCTTCAATTGTCTCTACCATATCAATATAGTTTTGTTTGCTAGCGCCTTTCATATCAAGGGGGATAATGGCAGGTTGGGGAGCGCCTAAAGCTTCAATTTCATCATAAGTTTTCTCTAGTTTCGCTACAGTTCGACCAAGTAATATTACGGTCGCACCATGTTGCGCATAGCTTAATGCTGCTTGTTTCCCTATCCCAGCACCTGCACCGGTCACTAAAATTACTCTTCCTTCTAGGGCTTTCTCTGAGATTGAATAATCCACTTTTCTCACCTTGTTTAATGAATCTTTAACCACCTTGCAGACTCATAAGTATTTGATAGGTCATCAAGGTATTTCGGTTTTAACTATTGGTAATCGTGACAAGATCGTTACAATACACCAATTCATTCTTTTGGGGATATCACATTGGAATTTTTGTTAGATTACGGATTATTTTTAGCTAAGATCGTCACATTACTGGCTGCGGTCGTGGTGTTGCTTGTGGTTGTTAAGTCAGTGAGCGGAAAGCAAACTGGTGCAAAAGGCGAGCTTGAAGTCACAAACCTGACTGAGCGATACGAGCACAGCGTTGAACAGCTAGAGCATCATTTGCATGACGACGCTTATTTAAAAGCCAAACATAAAGCAGATAAGAAAGCACAAAAAGAAAAGGACAAAGAACGAGAAAAAGAAGTTAAAAAAGCGGCAAAGGGTGGTGAGCTAGAAGCAAATCGAAAACCGCACTTGTTTGTTCTTGATTTTAACGGCTCGATTGATGCGAAAGAAGTGGCAGCGCTTCGTGAAGAAATCAGTGCCATTATCGCTGTAGCGCAAGACGGCGATGAAGTCTTGGTGAAGCTTGAATCTGGTGGCGGCATGGTACATGCGTACGGTCTAGCATCTTCTCAGCTTGATCGACTAAAAGCCGCGAACCTTCCATTAACCATTTCTGTCGATAAAGTTGCGGCGAGTGGCGGGTATATGATGGCGTGTGTTGCCGACAAGATTATTTCCGCTCCATTTGCAGTAGTCGGATCAATTGGTGTTATTGCTCAGTTGCCTAACTTCAATAAATTGCTTAAAAAGCATGATATTGACTATGAGCAACTTACTGCAGGTGAGTATAAACGCACGTTAACCATGTTTGGTGAGAATACCGATAAGGCCCGTGAGAAATTTAAAGAAGAGTTGGAAGAAACTCATGGTCTATTTAAAAACTTTATTCGCGAGCGCAGGCCTTCTCTTGAATTAGATAAAGTGGCGACGGGTGAGCATTGGTTTGGTACGCAGGCCAAAGATCTTGGTTTGGTCGATGAGATATCAACATCCGACGATTTAGTTATGCAAGCGTGCAAAGGTAAAACAGTTTTAGCGATCCACTATGTTCAAAAGAAAAAATTGTCTGACAAGCTTACAGGGGCAAGTGCAGACATTGTTGATAACGTGATCATGAAGTGGGTATCGAAAGGTCAAAGACCTATTCTTTAAGCTATAATTTAGCAAGGTCTTATATTTAGAAGAAAAGTCCGTTTGGTGTAAGTGGTATTACAATTTCTCGAATAAACAGAAAGTTGTAGAAAGCACACACCATAATATACGGACTTTTTTGTGTTTTATTCACCATAGCTTTCGGTATAATAGCGCGCCGATAAAAGCGAATGCTCGCTAAAGTGTTCGCTACAAACGAAAACGGAGAAAAACATGTCCCTTCAACCTCCAGTCATTACAGTAGATGGTCCAAGTGGTGCAGGTAAAGGCACGCTTTGTATGTTGTTGGCGGAAAAATTAGGCTTTCATTTGTTGGATTCCGGAGCAATATATCGGGTGCTAGCTCTGGCCGCGATCCATCATGGTGTCGATACAAGCTCGGAAGAGGCTTTGGTTCCGATTGCTACCCATTTGGATGTGCAGTTTATTGCTGATGGTGATTTGGTTAAAGTCATCCTCGAGGGCGAAGATGTTTCAAAAGAACTTCGCAAAGAAACTACTGGTGATGCAGCATCAAAAATTGCTGCGTTACCTCGTGTAAGAGAGGCTTTACTACGTCGTCAACGCTCTTTTGCTGTAGAGCCGGGTTTGGTCGGTGACGGTCGAGATTTAGGCACGGTTGTATTTCCGTCTGCTATTGCCAAAATCTTTTTAGATGCAAGTGCAGAAGAAAGAGCCGATCGCCGCTACAAGCAGTTGCAAGAAAAGGGGCATGATGTTAAATTTGATGACCTTTTACGCGAGATCCAAGACAGAGACGACCGTGATCGTAATCGAGCGGTTGCACCGTTGCGTCCTGCGGATGATGCGTTAGTACTTGATTCTACATCGCTTTCTATCGATGAAGTGGTGGTTCAAGCACTTGAATATATTGAATCTAAATTGTCTTGATAACGATATCGAGGCAATAGGACTGTTGGTCGCAAGGATGATGACTGGCATTTTTATCAACCCCATGCGGTAGGATACCCGTGGACGTTTAATTATTGAAGATCAAATAATGACTGAATCTTTTGCTCAACTCTTTGAAGAGTTTCTAAACGAGACTGAATTCCAACAAGGTACTATTGTTAAAGGTACTGTAGTAGCTATCGAGAACGGTTTCGTTCTTGTTGATGCTGGTCTTAAGTCTGAGTCTGCTATCCCAGCGGAACAATTCAAGAACGCTGCTGGCGAACTTGAAGTTGAAGTTGGTACTGAAGTAGACGTTGCGCTAGACGCTGTTGAAGATGGTTTCGGTGAAACTCAACTTTCTCGTGAGAAAGCGAAGCGTCACGAAGCTTGGATCGTACTTGAGAAAGCATACGAAGAAGCTGAAACTGTTGTTGGTGTTATCAACGGTAAAGTTAAAGGCGGTTTCACTGTTGAACTAAACGGTATCCGTGCTTTCCTACCTGGTTCACTAGTAGACGTACGTCCTATTCGCGACACTGCTCACCTAGAAAACAAAGAGCTAGAGTTCAAAGTAATCAAGCTAGACCAGAAGCGTAACAACGTTGTTGTTTCTCGTCGTGCGGTTATCGAATCTGAAAACAGCGTTGAGCGTGACGAGCTTCTTGAAACTCTTCAAGAAGGTACTGAAGTTAAAGGTATCGTTAAGAACCTTACTGACTACGGTGCATTCGTTGACCTTGGTGGTGTTGACGGTCTTCTACACATCACAGACATGGCTTGGAAGCGTGTTAAGCACCCATCTGAGATCGTGAACGTTGGTGATGAAATCCTAGTTAAAGTTCTTAAGTTCGACCGTGACCGCACTCGTGTATCACTAGGTCTTAAGCAACTAGGCGAAGATCCATGGGTAGCAATCGCTAAGCGTTACCCAGAAGGTCACAAGCTTTCTGGTCGTGTAACTAACCTAACTGACTACGGTTGCTTCGTTGAAATCGAAGAAGGCGTTGAAGGTCTAGTTCACGTTTCTGAAATGGATTGGACTAACAAGAACATCCACCCATCTAAAGTTGTTAATGTTGGCGACGAAGTTGAGGTTATGGTTCTTGAGATCGACGAAGAACGTCGTCGTATTTCTCTAGGTCTTAAGCAATGTAAAGCTAATCCATGGCAGTCATTCGCTGAAGCTCAAGCTAAAGGCGACAAAGTTACTGGTAAGATCAAGTCTATCACTGACTTTGGTATCTTCATCGGTCTAGAAGGCGGCATCGACGGTCTTGTTCACCTATCTGACATTTCTTGGAATGTTGCTGGTGAAGAAGCAGTACGTGAATACAAGAAAGGCGATGAAATCTCTGCAGTTGTTCTAGCAGTAGATGCAGAGCGTGAGCGTATTTCTCTTGGCGTTAAGCAAATGGAAAACGACCCGTTCAACGCATACGTCGCTGACAACAAGAAAGGTACTCTAGTAAACGGTACTGTAACTGCAGTTGACGCAAAAGGTGCTACAATTGAACTTGTAGAGGGCGTTGAAGGTTACATCCGTGCTTCTGAAGTATCTCGTGACCGTATCGAAGATGCGTCTCTAATCCTAAGCGTTGGTGACAGCGTTGAAGCGAAGTTCACTGGTGTAGACCGTAAGAACCGCGTAATCAACCTATCTATCAAAGCTAAAGATGAAGCTGAAGAGCAAGAAGCAATGGCTTCACTGAATAAGTCTGAAGACGGCGGATTCGGTAATGCTATGGCTGATGCATTCAAGGCTGCTAAAGGCGAATAAGAAATCGCTTAAGGGGAGCCATTAGGCTCCCTTTTTTTCGATAAGTGCCTTTTTGATACCATTGAAATGAGGGGAACTATGACTAAGTCTGAACTAATTGAAAGACTCTGCGCGCAGCAAACACATCTTTCTGCAAAAGAAGTAGAAGATGCCGTCAAGGATATACTTGAACATATGGCGTCAACCCTAGAGAGCGGAGATCGTATTGAAATCCGTGGTTTCGGTAGTTTCTCACTGCACTATCGAGAGCCAAGAATGGGTCGTAATCCTAAAACTGGTGAAAAAGTTGAGCTGGAAGGCAAGTATGTCCCTCACTTTAAGCCGGGTAAAGAATTGCGTGAACGCGTAAATATCCACGGCTAATCACCTTTTGGTGTTATAGAAAAGCGGCATGCATCTCGTATGCCGCTTTTTTATAATTAAATTACTCATATTCCATCGATTCTGGATGGTTTGATAATTCAATTTCCTGCATAATCTAACCCTTAAGCTTATTCCGGAGTAGTGATTTATGAAAATTATAAAAATAATCTTGGTGATTGCTCTTGTACTGATCGCCTTAGCATTAGGTGCTCAAAATCAGCAAGTTGTATCATTTAACTACTTACTTGCTAAAGGCGAATTTCATCTATCATTACTCTTAGGCTTGGTGTTTGTTGTAGGGTTTAGTCTCTCGGCTCTTATTTTTGGTAGTTTGCAATTTAAGTACAAACTCACTATTCGTAAGCTGAAGAAGCAACTTAACAAACAGCCAGCGATAGAGAAGCAACAAAGTAACGCCTAAGGCAACATTGAATGCTTGAACTTCTCTTCTTGTTGTTACCGATTGCCGCTGCCTATGGTTGGTACATGGGTAATCGCAGCGCGAATTTCGACAAGCAGAAACAATCTAATCAAATTTCCCGACAGTATGTCACGGGTTTAAACCTCTTACTTTCTGATCAATCAGACAAAGCGGTCGATCACTTTATCGAGCTTCTCCAAGTCGACGATGAAACGATTGACACGCATTTAGCGTTAGGGAATCTTTTTCGATCACGTGGTGAAGTTGATCGTGCTATTCGTATTCATCAAAATCTTATCTCTCGCCCTGGTTTAACCATCGATCAAAAAAATATCGCTCTTCAGCAGCTAGCGAAGGATTTCATGGTATCTGGTCTCCTTGATCGTGCAGAAAAGATATTTATGCAGCTTTTGGACGAGCCTGATCACCGAGAAGCAGCCCTTCATCAACTGGTCGTCATATTCCAACAAACCAGAGAGTGGAGTAAAGCTATTGAATATGCTTCAGCATTGGTCAAATTAGGCAGGAAGCGAATCAAAAAAGATATTGCCCACTACTACTGTGAATTGGCGATGCAAGAACAAGGGGAGGGAAACACCAAGAAATCAATTAACCTCCTCAAGAAGGCTCTAACAGAAGACTCTCGCTGTGTTCGGGCGAGTATCACGCTAGGTAAAATATACCTTTCTCAGGAAGATTACATAAATACAGTTCGTTATTTAGAGCAGGTTATTGATCAAGATATCGACTTTGTAGGACAGGTTTTACCTACCATTGCCGAATGTTACCAAAAGTTCGATAGAGAAGGCGATTTACTCGCATTTTTACATCGTTGTATTGAGAAAAAAGCAGGGGTATCTGCTGAACTTATGCTTGCTCAGCTTGTGGCAAACCATGACGGTGTTGCCGCGGCACAGACTTTATTAACGAGGCAACTTGTTAAGAACCCAACAATGAAAGGCTTTTATCGATTGATGGATTATCATCTTGAGGAAGCTGAAGATGGAAGAGCAAAAGATAGCTTAACAACGCTACAAGGAATGGTGGGTGAGCAGCTTAAAGTAAAACCTCATCATCGATGTAGGAAGTGTGGTTTTTCCACCCGCTCTTTGTATTGGCATTGTCCATCTTGCAAAGGTTGGGGTACCATTAAGCCGATTCGCGGGTTAGATGGCGAATAGCAGAATTTAAAGACCACCGCTTATTGAGCGGTGGTTTAGTGTCTGCATGCAGACGAAATACAATTAGGAGAGAAAAGTGATCGACCAGAAAATCATCGTAGCACTTGATTATGACAAAAAAGCGGATGCATTAGCGTTTGTTGATAAGATTGACCCAAGTTCGTGCCGTCTGAAAGTTGGCAAAGAGATGTTTACTCTGTTTGGTCCTGAATTTGTTCGTGAGCTCCATAAGAGAGGTTTCTCAGTATTCTTGGACCTTAAGTTTCACGATATCCCAAACACTTGTTCAAAAGCGGTACGAGCGGCTGCTGAATTAGGTGTATGGATGGTGAATGTCCACGCAAGTGGTGGTGAGCGAATGATGAGTGCCTCTCGTGAAATCCTTGAGCCTTATGGTAAAGATCGCCCACTGTTGATTGGTGTAACTGTACTAACAAGTATGGAGCAATCTGACCTTGCAGGAATCGGTTTGGATATCGCGCCTCAGGAACAAGTTGTTCGTTTGGCTAGTCTGACTAAAAACGCGGGTTTAGATGGTGTAGTGTGCTCTGCGCAAGAATCATCGATGTTGAAGTCAGAACTAGGGAAAGATTTCAAACTGGTTACTCCAGGTATTCGTCCCGCAGGTGCTGCTATTGGTGACCAAAAGAGAATAATGACTCCTGTTCAGGCTATTGAAGCGGGGTCTGATTACCTAGTTATTGGCAGACCGATAACTCAAGCACTTGACCCAGCGAAGGTTCTTGCAGATATTAATCAATCTTTGGTTTAAAGCTAAAGTTGATTGAAAACTAAAGACCGTGATTAGCCCGATGTTAGGCTTTTCTAGTCGTTTATATTGAATTCTGAAAGCCCGCCAATATGGCGGGCTTTTTGTCTATATCCTATTAGGAATACCGCTATGAAACTTGAACTCTTTATCTGGGGTTGTAATTAATTCGGCTTCAACCTTGCCAAAAAATACCACTCTCTCTGTAATATCTTTTCCAGCAATCTGCTCCGCTAATGATAAGTAGTCTTGGTAGTGACGAGCTTCTGAGCGCAGTAGAGAAACATAAAACTTGCTAATATCGTCTTCCATATGTGGCGCCAATTTAGCAAAACGCTCGCATGAACGAGCCTCGATATAGGCACCAATTATCAGCTTATCGATCAACGTTTCCGGTTCATGAGTCTTCATATGCGAAAGTAGCCCTTTAGCATAGCGACTAGCAGATTCATTTCGATAAGTGATCCCACGATTGTCCATAATCTCAAGAACTTGATAGAAGTGATGGAGCTCTTCTTTTATCAGCAATACCATTTTATCAATGAGATCTTGGCTGTATGGGGAGTCTCCTTTTGCTTTGATTGCTTTTGAGATACTACTTTTACCCTTGAGCGTTTCAATGGTTCCTATTTTGCGATAGGCAAAGTCTTCATAGGGTTTAAACCAGTCTAGTAGAGTATGAGCACTGTCTTTGTCTACCGCATATTTCCGAATCAAATACATCGCTGATTGACCAGCTTTCAGTTCACGCAAATCATGGGAATATTGAAACTATTGAAAAAGAGACAAAAAACTTACCAGAATGAACTGTTATCAACATGAATTCTTTAATTAAAACAGGGTGATATAGGTTTTATGGAAAAGTCAAATTTTGGCAAAAAAGCAATATGCACGACTCGGCCTTTAGAAGAGTCACCGTGCATATTGCTACCTGTTTTGTTGTTTTTTTAGGCTACGCAGCCAATTTGGGTGTGCCAGAATGGAAGCGGAATTCTGAATCGTCAGAGGTAATTAATTCGGCTTCAACATTAGCGAAGTCTTCAATACGCTCTGAAATATCTTCACCAGCAATCTGTTCTGCTAGTTCCAAGTAGTCTTGATAGTGTCGTGCTTCTGAGCGTAGCAATGAGATGTAGAATTTTTGAATTGGCTCATCAAGGAATGGTGCGAGTTTAGCAAATCGTTCACAAGAGCGAGCTTCAATGAACGCACCAATAATCAGCTTATCGATAAGCGCTGCTGGCTCAAAAGTACGGATATGCTTAATCATTCCCTTAGCGTAACGACTTGCTGTTATTGGGCGATACTCCAAACCTTGTTCTTCAATAATTTCTAACACTTGGTAGAAGTGGTGTAGCTCTTCTCGAATCAAGAGAACCATCTTATCAATCATATCCTGTCCGTAGGCACAGCCATCTTTGGGTCTGATTGATTTAGATATGTTGCTCTTGCCTTTCAGAGTTTCAAGGCTGCCAATACCTTTGTAAGCAAAGTGCTCATAAGGCTCAACTAATTGAGTAATTTGCTCTTTACCTTCATCGGTTAAGACATAGCGCTTAAGAAGGAAAACGGCACTCTGCGAAGCTTTCAATTCGCATAGTAAATGATCCCGCAAAATCACCGAAAGGTTCTCTGGCTTGCGAGCTTCTTCAATCCAAGAGTCAGGGGTTGAGCATTTTAGGAAGTCATTGATTGGTTCTAATAATTTGTGATCGTACATTTACATTAACTTCGATAGAAACTTTGGTGCAATGATACCACACCTAAACTTTTTGAAGTTGCCTGCGGTGAGTAGATAAATCCCGAATAATTAGTTGATTCGAGTAAGCGCTTTGTAAAATGTAGGGCATTATTTGATGTAGTTCAAAATGGAACTAGAGCGTTAAGTAAGTGCCCATAGCCAAATATCTATTTTGTGCTTTATAACATTGCGTTGCATATGGTTATGTGGTGTAGTTCAGAATAGCGATTTAGGTTTAACCTGTTGTTTGTGCGAGGCTTAGACAAGTTCTTAGCACTTAACATTGTGGCTCAATGAAGGGAAATATGAAAAAAATTCTTGTTGTTTTTATACACGGTTTAAAGGGGGGCGACTCAACTTGGGTCAATGATGAAGGAGTCTCGTTCAAAGAGTTGCTATTGTCTGAAGCTTTAATCAATGAAGAATGTGAAATCGTTGAGTATGACTACTTTACTCAAATCACAGAGTTTATGAATGGATTTATAGCTAAGCAAACTCATGCGTTCATGCGAAAGCTCCCGCTGTTTAAGCGCTTAGGTCGGTATAAAAAAACTAAGAAGAATCAGAGAAACAAGTCAATTTCAGATTTGTCGAAAGGATTAGAGTCAACTATCAGAGCAAGATACAAAGAAGCTGAATCAGTAATATTGATAGGTCATAGTATGGGTGGGCTAGTGGCAAAAAGGTTGATTCTTGAACAGATCGAGACTGCTAAAACAATTAATGTAACTGGTTATTTGTCTATTGCTGTTCCGCATAAAGGCTCTCTAGAGTCACTATTCTTGCAGTTTAGCTCCAATGAACATTTGAAAGAGTTGATGCCATTAAACAAGCAAACGCTAGAATTGGATGAAAAGTGGGAGCAATATAAGAGTCGATTACCAAAGTCAACATATCTAATAGCATTAGATGATGAGGTTGTTAAGCCGCATACAGCTAAACCAAATAATATTTCAAATGAAAATATATTTAGCTTAGATAAGGAAGACCATACATCAATATCTAAACCTGAAGATAGCAATGCATTGTCTTATATTGTTGTTCGTGATTTTTTATTGGATCAAATTCAGTCGAAAAAAAACTCTGTTGAGAAATATAACGTTAGATTTCAAAACTTATCACAATTAGATAAAGAAGTTTTTGTGATTAAGTTATTGGTGTCTGATGTTGAAAAATCATTAGTAGATAGCTCTAAAAGTGCATTCCTTAATGCTGAAATAATGTGCCGAATAAATAGGTCAGAACAAGAAGAGTTATCTAGCTTGTATGATAGAGTTAAGTTCATATACTCTCAGAATTTTTATAAGTATAAGAAAGAATCGAAAGATAGTTCAGATTTAGTTTATGATATTCATAAGGAAATAAAAGAAAGTGATGACAGCTCTCTTAAAACAAGTCTTTCTGACATTTCATTCTTGGAAAAAATAGGCATGATCCACCAATTAGCTGATTCAATTGACGATAATATTGTTTGGAATGAGAATACGAATTTAGATAAAGTTAGAGAAGTCTATGAGTCATAACAATCATCACCACTTTTTAGATGTCTTTAGTGAGCGTTCTCTTACTATATATCGACTTTGGATGATTATTGAGAACCTCCAATATAACACTCGTGGACGTAAAGTTTTAACACTTGATAAACTTTGCATTTTTGATGCAATTATCTCAGATAATAGTATTACTAATTCAGTATGTAGATTCTTTAACCCTAATTTAGATTCTGTCAGCAATGATAATGATGACATATTAGTCAATTCATCTCAAATGTTAAGAACCGTAATGAAGACGGGTAATGTTCGTGAAAGGGTGATGGAACTATATATGCTAGAAATGATTGACATTGAAATTATTAAAGGTGAAATATACGTATCCGTAATAAATAAAATAGATATAAAAATTGAAAATGATCTTGTTAATGATTGGGAAACTAACCTACAAAAATCTAAATCATTAGTCGCAAAATCTTTCAATCAACTAATCGGATCACTAACAGGTGCACTATATGAGTAACTCCCCTTCTATAATAATTGAAAAGCTTAGAATTATTGGTCAAGATAAAAATTATGATATTTCTTTTAAAGAGGGAGTTAATATAATATGGGGTGACCTCGATTGTGGAAAAAGCAGTATATTAAACCTTATTAGCTATGCTTTAGGGGCATCGCATATTGATACATATGATCAGCTCGAAGCTAAAGCAAAGTTATGTCAGCTATCCGTATTTCTAAATAATGAAAGGTATACATTCGTAAGAAACATCTTTGACTCAAACGAGTACATCCGTTGTTATAAAGGCCATTTTGATGTAGATAGCTCTCCTAGACTACTTGCTGCGAATCTGGAACAAATTGACGCAGCTCCAGATGGTTACATTGCATTTTACATACTTGAGCTTCTAGGTTTACCATTGACTAAGATTAAGGTATCACCTAGCCAACTTGATTCAACAATGAATCGAGTTGGTTTCAAAGATATTTTAAAATTCATCCATTTGAAACAAAAAAATATAGCTGCTGACTCTCTGTTAGATATGAATAACGGAAGCAGATATGTAAAGAATAAGGAAGTACTGAAGTACCTGCTTAATATTCATGATGAAGCTGTTTCTGTGATTAATTCTGAAATATCAGAGAATAAATCTTTAGAAAAGCAAAAGATAAAAGAAAAAAAAGGAATTATAAAGTTCCTTCAAGATGCTGATTTTGACTTTGAAATAAATGTCGATTCAGAAATTGAAAAATATGATCAACTAATTAATGAAGTTGATAAGCAAGTTGACGGTTTAAAAAATGATCACAGAAAAGTTTTAAGCTTTTCGTCTCAAATTGAATCGGAAGTCAATGCCATAAATGAATCTCTGAAGAACATTTCTGTTAAAAGACCTTCTTTGATTGAAGATATTGATAAGTATGTAAAACTTAAGAATACGTATGAAAAAGAGAGGAAGTCTATAAAACTATCTCTTGATCTGGATTCAAAATTCAATATAGACCTCAAAAAACCTATCATTTGCCCTTTGTGTAACCAAAGTCATAATTCTGACTTGACAGAATCCAAGATTTCACCGTCTATTTTATCTAATGAAAAGAAATCCTTAGATAGAAAGATAAGAGGAATTACTACCTTAATAGATAATATTCGAAGTGAATTAGGTGATTTTGATACTTCCGAGAGAAAGCTAAAAGAAGCTCTATTTGAAATACAAAATACATATGATGAAAAGTATGCAAAAGAAGTATCGGTGCTTATTGAATCAATATCAATGCTAGAGAAACAAAAGACCGATATTTTCTCGCAAAGAAAACTACTTATTAGAGACAAAAAGTTTATCGATCGAATTGATAAACTAAATGAAAACCTCGATAACTTAGAAAAAGTTATTTCCAGATTAGAGGGCGATCTTAAAAAAGCTGAAGAGAAGTGTTTAAATCCTAGTGATGTTATACAAAGACTAAATTCCATTTTTGAACGACTTATGGAAATCAGTGGACTTTCTGATATGAATGGTATTGAGTTTAATAGGAAACTAGATTATATAGTTCGAGGAAAAGATTTTACAAAACTCACATCAGGTGGTGTTCGCACTATCACATCCATTAATATTTATCTCTCCAAGCTGATCTATGCTATGAAGTATGACTCTTACCTCCCAACCTTATTAATGTTAGATACTCCAGGAAATAATATCGGAAGAAAGAGAGATATGACTAAAGCAAGTGATGACGCATCAGACCCTATCATTTATGAGAATATCTATAGAAGGCTTGGGGCCTTGTCAAAAATCTCGAGCAAAACAGGAAGTAAATTTCAGGTGATAGTTGTAGATAATGATCTTGCAGACTCTGCTGAGGATAATGACGACTTTTACATTGCTAAGCGATTTAGTAAAAGCGACCCACAATTTGATAGTGGCTTGATTAACGATGTTTGATTTACGAAGATATCAATAATTGATGCTTTGATCTGAATACAGAAAAATATTGCATTTTGATGCATATTTAACTGTGCGATGTTGAGGAATAAAAGAGGCTACATGCCTCTTTTTTGTGCTTCTTGGATGGCATGTAGGATGTATGCACACCTATGCCTTTAGCTCACACATTAAGTGATCAAGTAAAACGGTTGGTAGATTCTTCGGCTTTTTAGCTTCATCTATCCACTCTTTAGGTGTCTCGCACTGGAGAAAGGATTGGATAGGGATAAGGAGCTTTTGGATATTTTCTTCTTCAATCATCATACTGCATCAATATAAAAAAGGTCGCATAAAGCGACCTTTGATTTCAATAAGTCTATGGCTAGTTTACCACTTTTTCTTTTCACCGAAGAGGGCATCCATATCATCGTTACGTTCTTTCTCGTCACGATCTTTAGCATGTTCCGCTTCTTTGTCTTGTCTTTTCTGATCCATATCATCCAGCATGGCTTGCAGTTTTTCTTTAGCCTTGTTGGAATATGAATCATTTTTAGACGCCAGTGCATCTAAGCCTTTTTTCAAAAGCTGCTTCGCTGTACCAGCTTGTCCTCTCAACACCGAATCATTAGCACGTTTAATAACGTTCTCGATGTTTATGCGAACTTGGATTTGTTCTAAGCGAGAATTTTCCGCTACATAAGCTTGAGTCTCAAAGCGACCTTTATTGTGCTCACTTCGAATTGTCTCGCGCAATCGTTTAACAAGCTTCAGCATTATAATGGCTTGCTTATCACTGCTCGGCACCTTGAACGAAGCCGTTTCGCCACCTTGGTAGTTTTCTTTTAATTGTTGGATTTGAGATTGCATGTTGGCAACACGAGACTTCAACTGCTTGTTTTTAGGATCTAATTCAAACATAGATTCAAGTGCATCAAGAATTCGCGTGTTCAAACACACCAAAAGATCCTTACTGTAGGGGAGGTGATGTGCGTTCCCAATAAGATCCTCTGTCGCATCAATAACAGCTAGATGCCGTGTGGACTCTTGTTTTTTTGCAGTCTCTACTTTCATGCGGTACTGAAGCATAATGTTGTAACCAATTACGAGAACCAACAAAATAGCAACAAGCGCGATTATTAAACCAATATTCATAAACTTAAGTCTGCGTTCCGTACAAAAAGCTAACCCCCGAGGATACACGATATCGTGTTGTTTCTACACCCGAGATAACAACAAACTTCATTATTATCCTTACTTAGAGGAAAATTAATGAAAAAATCAAATTTGCCCCGATGTATGCGGGGTCTATAGCAAAACATACTTAATACTATAGTTGATAGTCAAACTCAGCACATAAGTATCTGCGTTTTTGCTGTCTTTTTTTAGCTTAAGGCGTTATAACTAATACTTATATGCCTAAGCTACTTAGGTGTTCGCTGAATCTAGCATCTTAAGGTGGTTTGGGTATATACCCAAGTGACTTCAACATTAAAATTATGTGAGGTTATTTGTGTATATGAATTTAGAGTAACGGAATACGGGGTAACGATGAAATTACAGCAACTGAAGTACATTGTTGAAGTTGTTAATCACAACTTGAACGTCTCAGCGACGGCAGAAAGCTTGTTCACCTCGCAGCCAGGTATTAGTAAGCAAGTTCGTTTGCTAGAAGATGAACTCGGGATACAAATATTTGAGCGCAGCGGTAAGCATCTCACACAGGTTACCGACGCTGGTGAAGATATAGTACGTATTTCAAGTGAAATATTGGCAAGGGTAGAAAGTATCAAAGCCGTTGCGGGGGAGCATACCCACCCAGAAATGGGAACACTGAATATTTCTACTACTCATACTCAAGCACGTTACGCACTACCTGATGTCATTAAAGGCTTTACGGCTCGTTATCCGAAAGTTTCACTCCATATGCATCAAGGAACACCTTCTCAAATGTCGGAAGCTGTTGCTAAAGGAACCGCAAATTTTGCAATTGCGACTGAGGCGCTGCATTTGTATCAAGATGCGATTATGCTTCCTTGCTATCACTGGAATCGTTCAATCGTAGTCACAAAAGACCATCCGTTGGCTAAAAAAGAACATGTCACCATCGAAGACTTGTCGACATACTCTTTGGTTACCTATGTATTTGGCTTTACAGGACGATCTGAACTGGATACCGCGTTCAACAATGCAGGTCTCACACCTCGTATTGTGTTTACTGCTACAGATGCTGACGTTATTAAAACTTATGTTCGCATGGGGATTGGTGTTGGTGTCATCGCTTCTATGGCTGTCGACAAAGCACTGGATTCAGATTTGGTCGCTATTGATGCGAGCCATATTTTTGGTGCGAGTACCACCAGCATTGGTTTCCGTAGAGGAACGTTCTTACGCTCATACATGTATGACTTCATGGAGCGATTTGCCCCCCATTTGACTCGCCCTGTTGTCGAACAAGCTATTTCATTAAAAAGTAATGTAGAAATCGAAGAGATGTTTAAAGACATCGAACTGCCCGTTAGGTAAACCACTTTAACTCTCTTATGATTCCCCTTACAATCGCCCGATTCTAGGGGGAATCATGAATAAAACTTTCCAAAAGATCAGCTCATTATTGGCTTTGTACGATAATGAATGGCGATTTCAGCCATTTCACATGAGTGATTGCGCAGATTTTCCGTGGGATCTAAATTACCCCAACCTCACCCCTTGGTTAAGAGGGCTTTCCGAAGCGGAAATCATTAGCCTGAAAGCTAATACACCCCGTCTAGTAAAGGAAATATCAAGATTTATTCCTGATGTAGCTTACTTACACGAGCTTTCTTACTTAAAAAGACTGACACCCTCTGAATTAACAAAGCTATCTAGGGGCTCCGAAGCTGGTATACCCGGGAGAAAACTAAATCAGATACGTTTAATGAGTGATGCTTGCCTAAAAGGAAACGCTGGGGGGGAATGGCTTGAATGGTGTTCTGGTAAAGGTTTTTTAGGACAACTACTTGCATCAAACTCCACAATGCCAGTCACAAGTTTTGAATGGCAGGAAGCCCTGTGTAATAGCGGACAAGCCCTAGCGGACAAAAAAGGATTAGCGATGCGCTTTGTTCAAGGAGATGCCCTCACCAAGAGTGCATCTCTGATTATGAAGCCTAATCAGCACGCTGTCGCTCTACACGCTTGTGGAGATTTGCACGTTAACCTTATCAAGCGAGGGTGTGAAGTAGGTATAAGCGAGTTTTCTATCTCTCCCTGCTGCTACCACCTTATTCAGTCGGACTGTTATCTGCCTCTTTCATCGGAAGGTATTGAGAATGATATGAAGTTGACCAAAGCCGAATTAAGAATACCTCTGCAAGCGACAGTAACTGGGGGAGAGCGGGTTCACCGTCATAGATTTGAAGAAATGAGTTATAGGCTCGGATTGGACTCATTTCTAAAAGAGCAGAAGGGGCACCTTAACTATACGGCTATCCCTAGTATTAAGAAGTCGATGTTGTCAGGTGGCTTTGAAGCGTTTTGCTTATGGGCTGACAAGGAAAAAAATCTCGAACTGGGGTCAATAAACTTTGCATATTGGAATCAACGTGGTGAAGAGCGATTTTGGCAAATGGAGAGATTAAGCCTAATTCAGCAAGTTTTCCAAAGACCATTAGAGCTTTGGCTCGTTTTAGACCGGGCTTTATATCTTGAAGAAAATGGATATTTGGTTAGCGTGAATGAGTTTTGCCCTGAAGAAGATACACCAAGAAACATACTCATACAGGCAAAAAAAAGACCCGCGTAAGCGAGTCTTTTCCATCATCATTCAGCTAAGAATAACTAATAACATATCGTTCTTAGTTGAACATAGCGATAGCTTGCTTCGCTTCAACGTATTCTAAGTCGAAGCTTTCAGCTACTTCTTTGCAGGTTACTTTTCCGTGAATTACATTTAGTCCTTCAAGTAGCCCTTCGTCTGCAAGGAGTGCTTTCTCGTATCCATTGTTTGCGAGCTTAATAATGTAAGGTAATGTTGCATTATTTAGCGCAAAAGTAGACGTTCGTGCTACGGCTCCTGGCATATTTGCTACACAGTAGTGTACAACTTCGTCAACGATGTAAGTTGGTTCAGCATGTGTTGTAGCCTTTGATGTTTCAAAACAACCGCCTTGATCGATTGCGACATCCACTACCGCTGCCCCTGGCTTCATGCGTTTGATGTGTTCTTTCGTGATAAGCTTTGGTGCTGCCGCACCAGGTATTAGTACTGCACCAATCACTAGGTCTGCTTCAAGTACATGTTTTTCAAGCGCATCTTCAGTCGAATAAACGACTTTCGCACGGCCTTGGAACTCTTCGTCTAGCGCACGTAGAGTGTCAATGCTACGGTCTAAAATGGTGACGTCTGCACGTAAACCCACCGCCATACGAGCTGCATTTGAACCTACTACGCCACCGCCAACAACCACAACTTTTGCTGGTTCAACACCTGGAACACCACCTAAAAGTAGGCCCCGACCACCGTGTGATTTCTCAAGAGTTTGAGCGCCAGCCTGAATCGACATACGACCTGCAACTTCAGACATTGGTGCTAAAAGTGGCAGACGACCCATATTATCTGTTACAGTCTCATATGCTATGCAGACAGCTTTGCTCTTGATAAGCTCTTCAGTTTGTGGAAAATCTGGTGCTAGGTGTAAATATGTGAACAATATTTGCCCCTCACGCAGCATAGCGCGCTCGACGGTTTGAGGTTCTTTAACCTTAACAATCATGTCTGCTTTCGCGAAAACGTCAGCAGCAGTAGGAAGAATGGATGCACCTACGGCAATATAGTCTTGATCGGAAAAACCGATACCACTACCGGCATTAGTTTCGACAATGACTTGGTGACCGTGAGAGACAAGTTCTCTCACACTGGATGGAATCATACCCACTCTGTATTCGTGGTTTTTGATTTCCTTCGGTACGCCAATAATCATCCTGACTCCTCAATATTTTTGGTTGTATTATCTATGTGTAGGGTAATTCCGTCGAATTAATATCTAGTATAGAGTTGTATTTGAAAAATTTGATACTGAATATTAAAAAGTTGTAGTATATTTTTTTGCAAGGAAGTAATAAGGTGGGATAAAAAATGGTGGATAACTATAAGAAGCCGTCCAAGGAATTAGATCGTATTGATAGAAACATTCTTAACGAACTTCAGAAAGATGGTCGTATTTCGAATGTAGAGTTATCTAAAAGAGTGGGATTATCTCCAACGCCATGTTTAGAACGTGTGCGTCGATTGGAGAGACAAGGATACATTACTGGATACACAGCTTTGCTGAATCCTCAGTATCTAGATGCGTCGCTATTGGTATTTGTTGAGATTACGTTAAATCGAGGCGCACCAGATGTGTTCGAACAATTTAATCATGCAGTACAAAAGCTGGATGACATTCAAGAATGTCATTTAGTGTCTGGCGATTTTGACTATCTTCTGAAAACCCGTGTATCAGATATGAGTGCCTACCGTAAGCTGTTGGGTGACACGCTTCTGCGTTTACCTGGCGTTAACGATACCCGCACATATGTGGTTATGGAAGAAGTTAAACAGACCAACCAGTTGGTTATTAAAACTCGATAAGTACAAGACGTAATTTCTGTTGTGTAGTGGCGAATTCGATTGAGATCTGGATTCAACTTCAGGAATTACGTTAGTTAATTGTCCTTATTTTGTTCGGGAAACTACCTGTTTATTGGGTTTGCAAACCGAACAGAGATTGGGTTTTATTGCTTGATGTGGTTAAATCATCTAACAAACCGAGCGGCTATTGCCGCTCGGTGCGTTTTTGAAATCAATAAGCATAAAGTTGGTATATGTTCAGAGAGAACAAAGAAAAGGTTGAAACCATTATAAAGTCCCAAGAAGAGACTTCATCTCCTCGATTAAATGGGCTACAACGACTTCGCGATTGCTGCTTCATATTAGGTTGTCTTACAGCGATTCTAATCTCTATTGCTTTACTTTCCTTTGATCCCGCTGATCCTTCATGGTCGCAAACTGCATGGGGAGGCGAAGTGAAAAACCTAGGTGGGCAATTTGGCGCTTGGGTAGCAGACAGTCTTTTCTTTGTTTTTGGCTCTATAGCTTATCCTCTACCTATTGCTATCTCCGTGATGACTTGGGTGTTCTTTCGAAAAAGGGCAGAAGATGAACCCATCGATTTTATGTTGTGGGGAACACGCCTCTTAGGGCTAACCGTCGTCATAATTACGAGTTGTGGCCTTGCCGATATCAATTTTGATGACATCTGGTACTTCTCATCAGGTGGTGTCATTGGTGACGTGATCACTAATCTGGCGTTACCCGCATTTAACTTGCTGGGCACAACACTTGTTCTGCTGTTTTTATGGGGAGCAGGCTTCACCCTTCTTACGGGCATTTCTTGGTTATCTATTGTTGAATGGTTAGGCAATTCGTTTATTTCATTCTGCGCATGGGTCATAAATTTGGTTCGCGGTTCTAAAGAAGAACACATTAAACCTACATTGCAGGATCCAGAGCTTAAAGATCCTGACCAGCAAGAATCCATATCGCCTTCGTTGGATATGGAAAGCCCATACCAAGCGCCTGCTGACGACATTGAACCGAATTTCTCTCAGTTGGATGATGACGATGGTCATGTTGAGTCAAGATTCAACATTCACCTCCCTCAAGCGGTACACAGAGATGATTCTGATCATCTTCCCATCAGCGAGCAAGTGACTGAATCGAATGAATTCGACAGTGGCGTGCTTGAGCAAAATGAAGAACGGGCACTTTCACCTAATGCAACCATCGAAGAGCTGACCTATCAAGCAGAGCAAGCGAACGATTATGCTGAAGGAGCAGATGCTGTCGCGGTGAGTGATATTCAGCCGAGTGAAAACTCGCAGGAAGCTGAAGATGTACAGCAAGACATGCATGACTCTATTAATTTCGATGATGTGTATATAGAAGAGAGCACGCCAACAATTTCTGAATTTGAAACTGAACCTACCCTTAATGAAGAGGAAAGAGCTTCTGAGGTAGAAGTAGACGCTTCATCTGATTTTAATGAGGAAGTCATTGAACCTGCTTCAGACTCTTTAGCAGAGGTTGAAGAAGTTGTGGAAGGCGATGCAGATGTTGCTGCATTCCAGTCATTGGTGGCGGACGCGCAGCAAAATGTTGCCGCGAGTCAAAATCCGTTCCTTGTGCAAAAGGACCAAACATTACCCAAGCCCACTTCTCCTATGCCAACTCTTGAGTTGTTGTATCATCCGGAGAAGCGAGAGAATCATATAGATAGAACAGCTCTAGAAGATATTGCTCGTTTGGTTGAATCAAAATTAGCTGATTACAAGATTACCGCGAAAGTGGTTGATATCTTCCCCGGTCCGGTTATTACTCGTTTCGAGTTAGATTTGGCACCAGGGGTAAAAGTAAGCCGTATATCTGGTCTGTCTATGGACTTAGCGCGCTCTTTATCTGCTATGGCAGTACGTGTGGTTGAAGTCATTCCGGGCAAACCTTATGTTGGATTGGAATTACCCAATATGAGCCGTCAGACGGTGTTCTTGTCCGATGTGATCAACAGTCCTCAATTTGAAAATGCCACCTCACCAACCACGGTGGTACTTGGTCAAGATATTGCTGGTGAGGCTGTTGTTGCGGACTTGGCGAAAATGCCACATGTCCTTGTCGCTGGTACGACGGGTTCAGGTAAGTCAGTCGGCGTGAATGTCATGATCTTAAGCATGCTCTATAAGTCGAAGCCGGAAGACGTTCGATTTATTATGATCGACCCGAAAATGTTGGAGCTTTCGATTTACGAGGGCATTCCACACCTGCTTTCGGAAGTGGTAACCGACATGAAAGATGCGTCGAACGCGCTGCGTTGGTGTGTTGGTGAAATGGAACGTCGATACAAGCTCATGTCTGCTCTGGGTGTTAGAAACATCAAAGGATTCAATGAAAAATTAAAAATGGCGGCGGACGCTGGGCACCCAATCCATGACCCACTGTGGCAAGCGGGTGATAGTATGGACGAATTGCCACCTCTATTAGAAAAACTGCCGTACATTGTTGTCATTGTCGATGAATTTGCCGATCTCATGATGGTCGTCGGTAAAAAAGTGGAAGAGTTGATAGCCCGACTGGCGCAAAAAGCACGAGCTGCTGGTGTGCATTTGATTTTAGCAACGCAGCGTCCATCGGTTGATGTGATCACCGGTTTAATCAAAGCGAACATACCAACACGTGTTGCCTTTACGGTATCAACGAAAACAGATTCAAGAACCATTCTTGATCAAGGTGGTGCCGAGTCACTGCTTGGAATGGGTGACATGCTTTATCTTCCTCCGGGATCGAGCCATACGATTCGTGTTCACGGGGCATTTGCCTCGGACGATGATGTTCATGCTGTTGTTAATGATTGGAAAGCTCGTGGTAAACCTGAGTACATTGATGAAATCACTAACGGTGAACAGACAGCGGATACGTTGTTGCCCGGCGAGGCTATGGAAGCTGACGAAGATGTTGATCCATTGTTTGACCAAGTGGTAGAGCACGTTGTGGAAAGCAGACGTGGTTCTGTTTCCGGTGTACAGCGTCGATTCAAGATCGGGTATAACCGTGCAGCCAGAATTGTGGAGCAACTCGAAGCACAAGGTATTGTTAGTGCCCCAGGCCACAATGGTAATCGCGAGGTTCTTGCACCGCCACCAGTTAGAGACTAGGTCAACAGCTTTCAATGAAACAGAGACAAAAAAACGTTGTCCAATTCGTTATCGGTATTAGTTTAAAGAGATTTTAAATGAAAAAATGGCTTATTCTGTTCACGTTTAGTGTATCGGCCACCACAGTGGCATCACCTAAATCTGAATTAAGTGAACGATTGAGTAAAACAGACGGGTTCAGCGCGGCGTTTTCGCAAACAGTGACAGCGCCTGATGGCGAAGTGATTCAGCAAGCAAATGGCACTGCGGATATCGCACGTCCAAGCATGTTTCGTTGGTCGACAATAGAACCAGATGAAACAGAGCTTGTTTCTGATGGTGATGTGGTTTGGTATTACGAACCTTTTTTGGAGCAGGTGAGCATTTATAACCAAGAGCAAGCCACGGGACAAACACCCTTTGTACTGCTCACACGAAATAGACAAAGTGACTGGGATAATTACCGAGTTGCTCAAAAAGATAACCGGTTCACCCTTGAGCCTGTTTCAGAAAATTCCACACAAGGGCAATTCATCATTGATGTGACCGTCAAAGGTAAAATAGAAGGTTTTTCTGTTGTCGAGCAAGACGGCCAAACAAGCCAATTTACCTTTAATTCGATCAGTATGAAGACGCCAGCAAAAGAACGATTTACTTTCACACCACCAAAAGGTGTTGAAGTCTATGATGAGCGTGGCAACTAATGAGTAACTATTCGCTCGACTTTTCTGGTGACGAGGACTTTCGTCCTTTAGCCGCACGCATGCGCCCAGAAACCGTCGAGCAATATATTGGTCAGCAACATATTCTGGGCGAAGGTAAGCCTCTTCGTCGTGCTTTAGAAGCTGGGCATTTGCATTCCATGATCCTATGGGGACCGCCGGGCACTGGGAAAACGACATTGGCTGAAGTCGCGGCAAATTATGCTAATGCGGAAGTTGAGCGCGTTTCTGCGGTGACCTCCGGTGTCAAAGATATCCGTATTGCCATTGAAAAAGCACGTGATAACAAAGTCGCAGGTAGGAAAACCATCTTGTTCGTGGACGAGGTACACCGCTTCAATAAAAGTCAGCAAGATGCTTTTTTACCCCATATTGAAGATGGCACCGTAACTTTCATTGGCGCGACAACCGAAAATCCTTCCTTTGAGCTGAACAATGCACTTCTTTCAAGAGCGCGAGTTTATAAGCTATCGTCGTTAAAAGAAGAGGATATTCTCGATGTTCTCAACCAAGCACTGTCTGATGAAGACAGAGGGTTAGGTAAAGAATCAGCAGAATTTGAAGAGGGTGTGTTAGACCGTTTATCTGAATTGGTTAACGGTGATGCCCGAATGTCGCTTAATTATCTCGAATTGTTGTTCGATATGGCAACAGAGAAAGATGACAAGAAGCAAATCACATTAGCGTTACTTGCAGAAGTCGCAGGGGAAAAGGTCGCCCGTTTCGATAACAAAGGCGATATTTGGTACGATTTAATCTCCGCACTCCATAAATCCATTCGAGGTTCTGACCCGGATGCTGCGTTGTATTGGGCTGCAAGGATGATCAGTGCTGGTTGCGATCCACTGTATGTTGCGCGTCGGTTGCTTGCTATTGCATCTGAAGATATTGGTAATGCCGATCCTAGGGCGATGCAGGTTGCGCTATCTGCTTGGGATTGTTTCGCTAGAGTTGGTCCCGCAGAAGGTGAGCGAGCCATTGCTCAAGCGGTGGTGTATTTAGCCTGTGCACCCAAAAGTAACGCAGTATATAACGCTTGGAAACAAGCATTGAGAGATGCACAAAATCACCCAGAATACGAAGTTCCCCCTCACCTACGCAATGCGCCGACCAGTCTAATGAAAGATCTCGGTTACGGAGAGGAGTACCGTTATGCTCATAATGAGCCAGGTGCTTATGCTGCAGGTGAGCAATATTTCCCCCCTGAAATGGCAGAGACTCGTTACTATTTTCCGACAAATCGCGGCTTAGAGACCAAAATCGGCGAAAAGTTAGATTATCTCTCCTCTTTGGACGCAAAAAGCCCACAAAAGCGCTATGAAAAGTAGCGCTTTTTGGATATCTTTAGCGAGATAATTTTCTCAGTAGCAGGACAGCCTGCTACGTCTTCAAAACAAACCAAAAGGCATAGGATTAGCAATGCTGGATTCTAAATTACTTCGAACTGAGCTGGATGAAACAGCTGCAAAATTAGCACGTCGCGGCTTCAAGCTGGACGTAGAGACAATCCGTCAACTTGAAGAGCAACGTAAGTCCATTCAAGTAGAAGTTGAAAATTTACAATCCTCACGCAATTCAATCTCCAAACAAATCGGTCAGAAAATGGCTGCTGGTGATAAAGAAGGTGCCGAAGAGATTAAAAAACAGATCGGTAACCTTGGTAGTGAGTTGGATGCTAAGAAAGTTGAGCTGGCTGACGTTCAATCTAAACTGGAAGACATCACGCTTTCGGTACCTAACTTGCCAGATGATTCTGTGCCTGATGGCAAAGATGAAAACGACAACGTAGAAATTTCTCGCTGGGGCGAACCGAAAACTTACGATTTTGAAGTAAAAGATCATGTTGACCTTGGTGAGTTGAGTGGCGGTCTTGATTTCGCAAGTGCGACCAAGATCACTGGTGCACGTTTTATTGTGATGAAGGGGCAGTTTGCTCGCCTTCACCGTGCTATTGCGCAATTCATGCTTGATCTTCATACCGATGAGCATGGTTACTCTGAAATGTATGTCCCATACCTTGTGAACGCCGACAGCCTATATGGTACTGGTCAGCTTCCTAAGTTTGGTGAAGATCTATTTCATACAGAACCGTTAACCGAAAAAGTAAACGATGAAGAGCCTCGCAAATTGTCTCTTATCCCTACGGCAGAAGTTCCTGTAACAAACATGGTTCGCGATACCATTACAGACGAAGCCGACTTGCCAATTAAGATGACGGCGCACACACCGTGTTTCCGTTCAGAAGCAGGTTCTTATGGCAGAGATACTCGTGGTCTCATTCGTATGCACCAATTTGATAAAGTTGAGTTGGTTCAAATCACTAAGCCAGAAGATTCAATGGCAGCGTTAGAAGAGCTGACAGGGCACGCAGAAAAAGTACTTCAGCTGCTTGAGCTTCCATACCGTAAAGTGATTCTATGTACAGGCGATATGGGCTTTGGAGCTCGTAAAACTTACGATTTAGAAGTATGGGTTCCTGCTCAAGAAACCTATCGCGAGATTTCGTCTTGTTCGAATACGGCAGATTTCCAAGCACGTCGCATGCAAGCTCGCTTCCGTCGTAAAGGCGAGAAAAAACCGGAACTTGTGCATACATTGAATGGTTCAGGTTTGGCAGTCGGTCGTACAATGGTTGCTATCCTAGAAAACAACCAAGAATCAGATGGTCGTATTGCTATCCCTACTGTGCTTCAGAAGTACATGAATGGTGCGACTCACATCGGTTAATTCCTACACTCATCAATTGATTAGCTGGTCAACACCTGAGTATGAAATTGAAAAAGCTGACTTCGTGTCAGCTTTTTTTGTACTTGCTACTTAGATTCGCACTTATTATTTAAATTCGAGATTTCAAATCATTTGAAGCAGCTATCTAGATCGAGCGCGCTTGAAATGGCGCCTATCAGTTTTTCTATATGCTCTGGTTTACTAATGTACGGAGGCATTAGGTAGATTCTGTTCATGAAAGGGCGGATCCAAACACCGTGATCAACAAAATGTTTCTGAATCGACTCCATATCAACATTTTCGTGAGTTTCAACGACGCCTATGGCTCCCACCCACCGGACATTTTTGACTCGTGCATGATGCTCTAAATCTGGTAGTTTTTCGGAAAACTGAGCTTCAATCGTCGAAACTTGTTGTGACCAGCTTCCGTCTTCTAGCAGCCCTAAGCTGGCATCGGCGACAGCGCAAGCGAGTGGGTTCGCCATAAAGGTTGGACCATGCATAAAGCAACCCGCTTCACCACCGCACACTGTATCTGCGACGTGTTTAGAGGTTAGCGTTGCAGATAACGTCATATATCCACCCGTTATGGCCTTGCCTACGCATAGAATATCGGGGAGAACATTTGCGTGCTCACAGGCAAACATCTTCCCAGTTCGCCCAAACCCCGTCGCGATTTCATCTAGAATCAAGAGCACATCATATTTGTCGCAAAGATTACGTACCTCTGATAGAAACTGCGGGTGATAAATATTCATTCCTCCCGCGCCTTGTACTATTGGCTCGAGGATCACTGCCGCAATATCTTTGTGATGAGTTTTTAATTGCAGTTCAAAGTCACTGATATTTGTGGCGTCCCAAGGTTCAGAAAAGCCTGTCTTCGGACTGTCGGCGAACAAGTGTTCTGGCAAGAAACCTTTATACAAGCTGTGCATGGAATTATCTGGATCGGTGACAGACATAGCAGCAAATGTGTCGCCATGGTAACCATTTCTGAGGGTGAGGAACTTAGGGCGATTTTGACCTTTGGCGTGCCAATATTGCAGTGCCATTTTTAGGCTAACTTCTACAGCGACTGATCCTGAATCCGCTAGAAACACATGTTCCATATTACTGGGCGCTAGATTCAATAGCTTTTTACAAAGGTTAATCGCTGGATCATGCGTAATGCCACCGAACATCACATGAGACATCTTGTCAATTTGAGATTTTGCAGCGTCATTTAATACTGGATGATTGTACCCATGAATCGTCGACCACCAAGACGACATACCATCTATTAGCTTATTCCCACCCTCTAATTCGAGGTGTACACCGCACGCTCCTACTATGGGGTAGCAGGTCAGAGGTGTCAGAGTTGATGTGTAGGGATGCCAGATGTGCTCTCGGTCGAAGGCTAAATCCATAGCAAATACTCTCCGCTTTAGTGGTTATTTTTTAATCAATTGTAAACCCTGCATGGGTTTGGAATGTTGACAGTCTATCGGTTGTCAGTACACTAGCCAAGTAGCAATTAACAATAATCAAAATTAAGGATACGCACGTGGAAGTTCGTCATAACTGGACTCATGCCGAAGTCAGAGCCTTTATGGATAAACCTTTTATGGACCTACTGTTTGACGCACAGATCGTTCATAGGCATTACCAACAGCACAATCATGTCCAAGTAAGCACATTACTTTCCATTAAAACGGGTGCGTGTCCTGAAGACTGTAAATACTGCCCTCAGAGTGCTCGATACACGACGGACGTTGAAAAAGAGCGCTTGATGGAAGTAGAGCGTGTATTGGATGCGGCTAAAAAAGCAAAAAACGCGGGCTCCACTCGCTTCTGTATGGGAGCTGCATGGAAGAACCCGAAATCTCGCGATATGCCGCATCTGACTGAAATGATTAAAGGCGTGAAAGGCATGGGGCTAGAAACCTGCATGACGCTGGGTATGTTGACCCCCGATCAGGCCGACGAATTGGCTACCGCGGGGCTGGATTACTACAATCACAACCTCGATACCTCTCCGGAATTTTACGGCAGTATTATTACCACTCGTACGTACCAAGACCGCTTAGATACTCTTTCACACGTCCGCGATGCAGGTATGAAAATCTGCTCTGGCGGTATCATCGGCATGGGAGAAAGCGTCAACGATCGAGCAGGTCTTCTCGTTGAATTAGCGAACTTACCCGTCCACCCTGAAAGTGTGCCAATTAATATGCTAGTTAAAGTGAAAGGAACACCGTTAGAAAGTGTGGACGATGTTGACCCGTTTGACTTCATTCGCTTGATTGCGATTGCTCGTATTATGATGCCAATGTCTGCTGTTCGTTTATCTGCTGGTCGTGAGAATATGAATGAACAAATGCAAACACTTTGCTTTATGGCTGGTGCGAATTCTGTTTTTTACGGTTGTAAGCTTCTTACGACACCAAACCCTTCTGAAGACAAAGATATGCTGCTGTTCAAAAAGTTGGGTATTAATAGCCAAGCCGTTAGTCAAAAGCCGGATGAAATCGAAGAGAATGAATTATTAGACAGGGTTGTTGAGCGCGTTGCTGCACGTCCTGCTAAAGACGATTTATTCTATGATGCAAGCGTTTAGACAAAGAATCCAGCACCAACTGAAGCATAGAGAGGACAACGGTTTAACTCGTCGCCTCTCGGCTTTATCGGGTGGTAACAGTGCTCATTTCAAGCTTGGCGACCAAGCTTATGTCAATTTTTCCAGTAACGACTATCTGGGCTTAGCCACAGATAAATCAATGGTTAAAGCGTGGCAAGATGGTTTGGAAAAATACGGTGCGGGTAGCGCGGCGTCACCTCTTGTGACTGGATTCTCTCTTGCACATCGTTGTTTGGAAGAATCATTGTGTCGTTGGCTGAATTTTGACAGAGCTATATTGTTCAGCTCCGGATTCAGTGCCAACCAAGCCGTTTTGTATTCTTTGCTTGAGAAAGGTGATTGGCTGTTTCAAGACAAGCTGAATCACGCTTCGTTAATAGAGGCGGGGATGCACAGCCCCGCGATGATGAAGCGTTTCAAACACAATGATGCCGATAACCTCAAAGGCTTACTCGCCAATAAAGAGAATGCGCTTATCGTGACGGAAGGCGTATTCAGTATGGATGGTGATAAATCACCACTTACTCTCCTTAGTCAGATTGCCACCGCTTCAAATAACCTATTTATGGTGGATGATGCACACGGCATTGGAGTTTTGGGTACTGAAGGGCAAGGTAGCTGTAATGCTGCTGGGGTTCACCCCGATATTTTGGTGGTGACTTTCGGAAAAGGGGCAGGGTTATCTGGCGCAGCTGTTTTGTGTGATCACGAATTAGGCGATTATCTAACCCAGTTTGCACGGCATCATGTTTACTCTACAGCAATGCCGCCTTCTCAAGCGCACGCATTAACTCATTCTATAGATATGATGCGAGAGCAGCAGTGGCGCAGAGACAAATTAACTGAATTGTCCGGTATATATGATGAAGTGCTTTCTGAGGTTCCTGGGTTCATTCACACGGAAACACCGATAAAACCTTTTATTTGTGGTGATTCTGATTCGGCTCTTGAATGCGCAAGTTCTCTAAGAGAGCAAGGTTATTGGTTAACCGCAATTCGTCCACCCACTGTACCTAATGGACAAGCAAGGCTTCGAATTACGTTAACAGCGAATCACAGTAAGAAAGATGTGATAGAAATGGCAAGCAAAGTTAAACAGGTAGTAGCGAGTCGTACATGATAGAGCAAGCAGTATTCATCTCTCATTCTCAAGCCGACAAAAAGGCGATTTCCGAATCGTTTAGTCGTGCTGCCAGTACATACGACCAACATGCTGAGTTTCAGCGTCAGGTTGGTCAACATATTTTAGAAAGAATGCCCTCAGACCTTACTGGAAAAAAGGTTCTCGACTTAGGTTGCGGGACTGGGTATTTTGCAAAACTTCTCGCATTGCGAGGAGCTAAAGTTATTGCTGCAGATCTGTCTGACGCTATGCTACGAGCGACCGCATCACGTTGTGAACAACTGGATGTAAAGTGTGAACTTGTGGATGCCGATGCTCTTCCGTTTTCAGACGCCAGCTTTGATTTCGTATTTTCAAGCTTAGCACTTCAATGGTGCGAGGACTTGTCTTTACCACTTCGAGAAATCCGTCGTGTATTAAACCGCGGTGGGCGAGCATACTTTTCTACCTTGCTAGATGGCTCTTTACTTGAGTTGAAGAACGCTTGGTCTAAAGTTGATGCATATCAACATGTCAATGAATTTCTGACGAGTAAACAGGTAAAACTTGCGTTAGCGCAAGCAGGGTGCAGTACTCATAAAATAGACTCATTTCCTATCACTTTGAGGTACCGCTCCGCTCTGGAGCTGATGAAAGACCTAAAGGGGATAGGCGCGAGCCATGTAGACGGTCGTGCTGTAGGGCTAGTCACTAAGTCCAAGCTTATTCGTGTGGATAAAGCTTACCGACAATTACATGCCCCTCAAGGTTTAATACCTGCAACTTATCAAGTTTGTTTAGGAGAAATTTCAGCATGCTGAATGCATTTTTTATCGCCGGTACGGATACCGAAGTGGGGAAGACTGTTGCTTCTAAAGCCATTCTTCAAGCGTTAAATGAGAAAGGACTATCGACTATTGGATACAAGCCTATCGCTTCTGGTTGTGAAATTACCGAGCATGGGAAAAGAAACTCAGACGCATTACACCTCCAGGAAGCGAGTAGCGTAAGCGTTGATTATGATGACGTGAATCCTTTCGCAATGTATATACCAGCGTCACCACACATTGCGGCTAAACACGATAACATGGAGATTGACTATCGTGTGCTGAGCCAGAAACTACACCAGCACAAAGAAAACGCTGAGGTTGTTCTGGTAGAGGGGGCGGGCGGCTGGCGCGTACCGGTATCGGATTCTGATTGTTTGTCTACTTGGGTGCAGCAAGAAAAGTTACCCGTTGTTTTGGTTGTTGGTATTAAGCTCGGTTGTTTGAGCCATGCCATGCTTACTGCCGCAGTGATAAAACATGATGGTTTAGAGTTGGTGGGCTGGGTCGCCAATCGTATTAATCCAGGAACTGAGCATTATGCTGAAATCATTAAGATGCTAGAAGATAAGCTACCAGCCCCAAAGCTTGGAGAAATTCCTTATGTTCCCGGACCTAAGCGAAGAAATATAGGCAAATACATTAACGTATCACCCTTAATTGAATGAAAAAAACGGCTGCGAATTTCGCAGCCGTTTCTTTAATAATACATTACTACTTTTCAGCAGATAGACCCATCAATGCTTGCTGAGTATCAGTGATCTGCCGTTGAAGCTGAGTATCAGATTTTAAACCTAATTGCTCTCTCGCTTCATCTTCAGTCAAGCCTAAGTGGCAGCAAAGCATATCAATAGCCATCTGAAAATTTCCGTTGTCATTCATGTTTCCATTCTCCGTGGATATTATGTATTTGGGAACCGCTTTTCCGACCCCAATACTCTAGAACTTGTGGTGACTGACAGCAATAAGACTATGGTCTAATACTTTTTAAGAGATCGGAACAGTGAGCTTTAACGCCTTGATGTTTCAGAAGATGGTCATCTATTTACATATGAACCCTTTTAGACATCAAATGTTGCAATTTTGCTCTTAACCTTGTTTTTAAAATTTAAGACTATATGTATATGTTACATTCTTAGGTGTAATGGTTCGTTGGGTTAGCTCTCAATCATTAACCATAATGCCTTTGAATATGACTAACCGAAGAGTTAGAAAAAGTTAAGCTTCCTATTGGAGAAAACAAATGAAGCGAGTGATGTTGTTCTTGGCAACCAATTTAGCCGTAATTTTGGTGCTGAGTATTGTATTGAACATTGTTTATGCTGTAACTGGAATCGCACCTGGTAGCCTGTCTGGTCTGCTTGTAATGGCAGCCATATTTGGTTTTGGTGGTTCCTTTATTTCGCTGTTGATGTCTAAAAAAATTGCCCTACGTTCAGTAGGCGGTCAAGTCATCGAGAGTCCACGTAACGAAACCGAGCATTGGTTGCTGGAAACGGTTCAACGTCAATCACGACAAGCGGGTATTGGTATGCCGCAAGTTGCGATTTATGATTCCGCAGACATCAATGCATTTGCAACAGGCGCAAAGCGGAACGACTCGCTTGTTGCTGTTTCAACCGGGCTTCTTCATAGTATGACGCGTGATGAAGCTGAAGCGGTGTTAGCGCACGAAGTAAGCCATATTGCGAATGGTGATATGGTAACCATGACGCTAATGCAAGGTGTTGTGAATACGTTTGTCATCTTCTTATCCCGTTTTATTGCCAATATTGTGGCTTCGAATGATGACGAGGAAGGAGAGGGCGGTTCGAACACTATTACGTATTTTGTCGTGTCTATGGTGTTGGACTTGGTGTTTGGCTTTTTGGCAAGCTTTATCACAATGTGGTACAGCCGTCGTCGAGAGTTCTATGCGGATGCGGGGGCAGCGCAACTTGTCGGCAAACATAAGATGATAGCGGCATTGGAGCGGTTAAAAGTCAGCCATGAATCAAAGTTAGAAGGCTCAATGATGGCTTTTGGTATCAATGGTAAAAGCTCAATCTCACAGCTTATGATGAGCCATCCACCGTTAGATAAGCGTATCGATGCGTTACGCCAAAGCTAGGGGCTAAATGTTCTAGAACCTATTGAATATATGACGAAAAGGTCCAGTTTATACTGGGCCTTTTTTGTTTGTGATCCATTTTCATTTTCTCATCGTAAACAAACCTGAATACAAAAAAGTTATACAAAAATATATTTGTACAACTTTTACAGCTATATTAAACATGTACAAAAAAATATCTTGTACAATGCAATGGGTGTCATTAGCGAGGTAAAGATGGATATTGGTCAAGTGGCGGATTTTTACCGTTCATTAAGTAAACATAATTTGGAATCGGTTAGAGACCTATACCATCCAAATGTCGTATTCGAAGACCCTGCTCATCGCTTAGAGGGAAATGAGGCTCTTTATGATTATTTCGAAAACCTCTTTGCAAATGTTGATCAATGCGAATTTCAGATCCACAACCACTATCAGGCGGGTGAAACGGGATTTATCGTTTGGACAATGCTGCTGAGACACCCAAAGCTAAACCGTTCAAACCCAGTTGAGGTAGACGGGGTTAGTCAGATTTCTTTTGAAGATAACAAAGTTGTTTACCACAGAGATTATTTCGACTTGGGCTCGATGCTTTACGAACAGATTCCTGTACTAGGTGCGGTTGTTAGGAAAATAAAAGCGGGGCTAGGGCAATGAGTCAGCAGGTAGTGTTGATCACTGGGGCGACATCTGGAATAGGGCATCAGCTTGCCAAAGATTATGCGTCGAGCGGTTTCAAAGTCTGGGCGTGTGGTCGAAATCATGAAAGTCTCGCTAGTCTGGAAGCTTTTTCTAACAATATCCAAACGCTTCAATTTGATGTTACTGATCTTGAACAGGCAAAAGCGGCGTTGTCAGATCTTACTCCCAAACCCTCTATTTGGATAATGAATGCCGGCAGCTGTGAGTACATTGATGATGGAGAAATAGACGCTGAGCTATTCCAGAGAGTATTAAACATCAATGTAATGGGGGTTGTTAACTGCATTGAAGCGTCTCAATCTCAAATCATTCAAGATGACCATTTAGTTATCGTGGGCTCCATTGCGAGCGAGGTCGCACTGCCAAGAGCAGAAGCCTACGGAGCATCTAAAGCAGCAATTAATTATTTGGCAAGAAGTCTCGCGCTACCGATGAAAAAAAATGGCGTTGACGTTTCTATGGTATTTCCAGGATTTGTTGAAACGCCTTTAACGGACAAAAACGATTTTCCAATGCCGATGAAAGTCAGTGTTGAAAATGCGTCAAAGCGTATTCGTGCAGGTATTCACTTGCGTAAAGAGAATATTTATTTTCCACGTCGATTCACGATGTTTTTGAGATTAATAGGGGCTTTGCCGTACTCATGGCAGCGCTTGTTCATCTCCAAATGGGTTACTACGGCTTAAGGTTGAAGGACAAATCATGAAAATAGCAATAATAGGATCAGGTATTTCTGGATTAACATGCGGTTACTACCTTCACCAAGAGCATGACATTACGGTTTTTGAAGCAAATGACTATATCGGTGGGCACACTGCTACTGTAGACGTAAGCATAGAAAACCAATCCTATTCAGTTGATACTGGCTTTATCGTTTATAACGACAGGACTTATCCTAATTTTATCGAAATGATGAACGAAATTGGGGTCACTGGCACACCGACTCAAATGAGTTTTAGCGTGAGTAACCAGAGTAATGGTTTAGAGTACAACGGGCATACCTTATCGACGTTGTTTGCCCAAAAACGAAACTTCCTGAACCCGAGATTTTATCGGTTTATCTATGAAATATTGCGTTTCAATAAACTCGCTAAAGAAGCGGCTATTCAACCCCATAATGGGGAACTGACACTAGGCGACTTCCTTCGACAGCATCGATTTAGCGATTATTTCTCTGACAATTACATTCTCCCTATGGGGGCTGCAATTTGGTCATCCACTTTGGCGGATATGCGTGGCTTCCCTTTACCATTCTTCCTTAACTTCTTTCTGAATCATGGATTACTCGATATCGTAGATCGCCCTCAGTGGTATGTGATTGATGGCGGATCTAAGGCGTATATCGATCCCTTGACCAAAGGATTCAAAGAAAAGATACGCTTGAATTGCCCAGTAAATTCAGTCGAACGAAACCATGACGGCGTTCTTATTCAATCTTCTTTTGGAACTGAGCACTTTGATGCTGTCATTTTTGCTTGTCATAGCGACCAAGCCCTAAGAATGCTTCAAGATCCGAGTGAGATGGAACATAACCTGCTTTCTAAAATGGAATATCAGGCAAACGAGGTTACGCTGCACACAGATACAACACTGTTACCGAAAAGCGAAGCGGCATGGGCTTCTTGGAATTATTTGCTTTCAGGGCAAAAAGGCGAACAAGAGGCACTTCCCTCATTAACTTATAATATGAATATCTTGCAGCACATAAAAAGTGACAAGACATTCTGCGTTTCGTTAAATTCAAACGATAAGATCGACGCAGATAAAATTCTCAGAACATTTACCTATCATCACCCTGTTTTTACTCAAGATTCCCATATTGCTCAAAAGCAAAAATCCAGTATTGATGGTTTCAATTCTACTTGGTACTGCGGGGCATATTGGTACAACGGGTTCCACGAAGATGGGGTTCGAAGCGCGCTGGATGTCGTTGACGGTATTAGGTTGCTGAACTCGGCCTCAGAGAAGGAGGTTGCATGATTTTCTCTAGTTGTATGCTAGATGGTGAAGTGACTCATAGGCGATTTTCTCCAATAAAACATAGCCTGAGATACCCACTTTTTATGCCGTGCTTAGATCTAGATGAGATCGATGTTCTGAAAGAAAAACTTATTGGTTTTGGAGACAAGGCGTGGCATTGGGCTCGATTTCGAAGAGAAGACTACGTAGGGACTGGAGATCTAAAGCTGGCAGTTCAGAACAAAGTGTTTGAACTTACAGGTGTTAGGCTGAAGGGTAAGGTAAAAGCGGTTTGTCATTTACGTTACTTCGGTTTGTATTTTAGTCCAGTAAACTTTTACTACTTGTATGACGAGGCAGGAAATTGGAAATATTTGCTCGCGGAGGTGAGTAATACGCCATGGAATGAATGCCACTACTATGCGATTGATTCTAACGCTGGTAGTGAAAGGGAAAATTGGCGTCATGATAAAGAATTCCATGTATCTCCTTTCAATCCAATTGAACAAGAATATGTATGGTCACTCAAACCTCTAGATAAAAAGTTAATGATTCATCTGGAGTGCCATCAAGAAGAAAAAGTATTTGATGCTTCTATGGCAATGAATGCAATACCTCTGAGCAGAATGACTCTGATTAGATACCTACTGAAAACCCCTGTTATGGCATTAAAAATCGTCATTGGTATTTATTGGCACGCCCTTAAATTGTGGGTTAAAGGTGCAAAATTTTATTCTCATCCAAATAACAAAAAGAAGGAGACACCCTCATGCTAAATAGCCGTTCATATGCATCCGAAGGTGTACTTAGTGTTCGTCAACAAGCTTATCGTACATTGATTTTTAGAATGCTTTCTCAATTGTCGACTGGTCATATAACAATCACTGAAAGCTTTGGCGAGCGGGTGGAGTTTGGTGACGGATTGTCTGACTTACACGCTGTTATTGAAATTCATGAACCTAAGTTTTATGAGAGGCTTCTAAAAGGTGGCAGCATCGCAGGAGCCGAAGCGTATATGGATGGTTGGTGGGACAGCCCTAATTTGACAACTGTTACACGCATCATGGCTGAGAACCTTGACACCTTAGATGCTGTTGATAGCAAAGTGAGTTGGATTCAAAAGCTAACCTTACAATTTTCGCATTGGCTGAATCGCAACTCCTTGTCGCAGTCAAAAGAGAATATAGAAGCGCACTATGACTTGGGGAACGATCTTTATAAGCTGTTTCTTGATGAAAACATGCTGTACTCCTCTGGTGTTTACAAAACGAAAGGTGATTCGTTAGCTGTGGCACAAATCAATAAGATGGATAGGCTTTGCAAGCAGCTTAAGTTAAATGAAAATGACCATGTGTTAGAGATCGGTACTGGTTGGGGCGGGATGGCGATATATATGGCTTCTCAATATGGTTGCCGTGTTACAACTACGACAATTTCTGAAGAGCAATATCAATATGCTAAAACGTCTATTGCTGAAGCAGGGCTAAACGACCAAATAACGCTGCTAAAGCGAGACTATCGTTTACTTGAAGGCGAGTTCGATAAGGTTGTCTCTATAGAGATGATAGAGGCGGTAGGTAAACAGTACCTATCTTCTTATATAGATAAGTGTTATTCGCTATTAAAGCCGGATGGGTTACTCGCGATTCAAGCCATCACTATTGCTGATCAAAGATTTGATAAATACAGTAAAGAAGTCGACTTCATTCAAAAATATATCTTCCCTGGCGGATTCTTGCCGTCGGTGACGCACCTTATGGATCAAATGACAAATAACAGTCAATTTGTGATCAGAGACTTATATGACATAGGGCAAGATTATGCCCGCACTCTGTCTGACTGGCATTACGCATTTAATCAATCCTATTCAAAAGTTATTCAGCTGGGTTATGACGAACGATTTGTACGTATGTGGCGCTATTACATGAGTTATTGTGAAGGTGGATTTCTTGCCAATACCATCAGTACTGTTCACTTAACTTTTCACAAAGTTCGATAAGTAACGAGCGAGTCGACAGATGATGCTTAAGTCTTTGTTCGATAAAAGTAATGGGTCTGTACTCCTAAGTAGTTTGTGGTTTCAGATACTTTGGTTTTTTGCGGTGATAGGGCGAGAAGACACACTCTTTTGGCTGATGTCTGGCAGCCTGATTACTTTGATTTATTGTATCTACGAAGAAGCTAAAAAACTTAAGCTAGTTATTGCAATTAGCTCTGTTGGTATTGTCATTGACTTTCTTAACTGGCAAACGGGCTTATTTACCTTCTCTAGCGATGCATTTCCGGTTTGGTTGCTTTTACTGTGGGGTTTATTTGGTTGGTACGCTGTTCAAATGACTTCCATAGTGAACCGTACTCCTCGCTACCTCGTATTAACTCTGGTGTCTGTATTTGGTGGTCTTAGTTATTTTGCTGGGCACAGGCTTGGTGCCGTGGAGTGGACATTTGGTGTTCCTTTGACACTTGCAGTTTTGTTTTTGGAATGGTTTTTGCTCGCTTATTTTGTAACCACATTACTAAGCTCTCGCTGGGGGAAGTTATGAATAAGTACATCGGATTTCTAGTTTTAAGTTTGTTGATAACGGCAAACGCTCAAGGCTCTACTCCAAATTCTCAAGACGATCAGAACTGGGATGGTTGGAAAACAGTCGGAAAATCGAGCTTGAGTTGGCTTTTTTTTGATATTTATAAATCAGAACTTAAAACGCCCAGTGGAGTATATGAAGAAAGTACGGATGTTTCCCCTCACCCGATGGCATTGCTCATTAATTACATGAGAGATATCCCTAAGCAGCAGTTGCTCGATGCAACTCAAGAGCAATGGGAACATCTAGGCTACAGCGAAGAGCAGCAACAGAATTGGATTTTAACACTATCGGATATTTTACCGGATGTGAGTAAGGGTGAGCGATTGGTGTACATTTCAGACGGAGAGAAAGGGCAATTTATCTTCTATGATTCCGCCAATCAAACGACTCATTTAGGAGACATTACAAACGAACAGTTAAATGATGCCTTCTTATCCATTTGGTTTTCACCTGACACTGAATATCCAAAACATCGTAGACAATTATTAGGAAAGATTAGATGAGAACACTCCTAACACTTTGGCTTGCCGTTTTACTCAGTGCTTGCACAGCTGATGTTGAAGAATATCGCCAAGCAACGCCAGATTTTGATTTGTTTGGTTACTTTCAAGGTAGCACCAAAGCTTGGGGAATGATTCAAGATTACACAAAAAAACAAACCCGACGATTTTCTGTTGATCTTTCAGGGGAGGTCAACGGGAATACGTTGGTGTTAGTAGAAGACTTTATTTTTGATGATGGTGAAAAAGATCAACGTATTTGGACCATTGAGCGCCAAGAAGACGGTCGGTTTGCAGGCGAAGCAGACGATATTATTGGGCAAGCCGTCGGGGTTCAGGTTGGCAATGCTTTGCAATGGAAATATGATTTTTTGCTTAAAGTAGATGGTTCTGAGTTAGAAGTACATTTCGACGATTGGCTCTATCGTCAAGATGAACGCCATGTCTTCAACCGAACGTCGATACGCAAACTAGGGTTAGAAGTCGCTGAAGTGACGATATTCTTTCAAAAGTAACTATACCCAAGTAACCTCAAAATGCTTGGTTCAGCGAGAGTTAACTGGCTTTCAGGCAAGGCACCGATATGAAGATCTAGTCATTCTAAATCAAGAATCGGTAACGTAGTATGAAAGCCAGTTAAACTCGCCCTTGGGAGCCCATATTCTGCTTCACTTCCTCGTCAAAGAACTAGGAAAGGACTCGTCATTCCACTGCGTTCTTTTCCTTGAATTGAAACAGAATATGAGGCTCTGAATCCAGCATCTTGAGGTCACTTGGGTATATCCTATTCCAAACGCATTTATTCGATAAAACGTTACAACGCGATATTCCTAAAAGAGTCGATTTGAGTCTATTTGATAAATTCGTTATTAGTTTTCTTTAGTTAAGCGTTTTTTTTGTAGGTCGGACTTTACAATCTCTAGAGCTGCCAGAGCGGTTTCAATATCCACTTCGTTCGACTCCAATAAGTAGATGAGATCAACAGCTAGCTTGATTTCGTCTGGTGCTGTATCTAAAGGAGAAGGAGAGTTGGAATGAGTCATACTTGATTACGCTCTCTATAGGTAATTTGGTTTTCAATTTTTAGCTTAGATTCTTGGCAGCGTTTAAGGCGCTGTTCTGCAGCTACCAGCGTTTGTTGAGCCTGACTCTGCATATATGCGGGAGCCGACTCAAGCGCATTGGACTTTTCGACGACGAGCTCCTTTAGCCGACGCTCCCATTCTTGGTGTTGTGCCATTTCTTGATAGAGCTGGTTGATTGGCTTCTGAAAATGGCTCGAATGCTTGATTTCACTTTTCCTGATCGTTTGCGTCGACAGCTCGCGCTGTATGGCTTCGAGCTGTGCCACCATTTGAGCCGTTAAATGCTCCGCTCTTAAAGGTGTTAGCCTTCCACTCTCTTGTTCTCTGATAATGGATTGAAAGGTGGATTCAAGCTCTTGGACACAAGGAACCAGTAAACGCGCTTTGCAGTGGAAAAGTCGCTCATCAAAAAGTGCCTGATGATGCTCGCCTCGTTGGCGGTCAAGTTGTGCCGCTTGAAGGCTTAACTGAGCAATATTTTCTTTCAGGGAACTGAAATTCTTCATAGAGTTACAAACCAAGCATCAAACGCCAGTTTACCAGCAAGTACAACCACGACGGTGACAAAGACAGGGCGAATGAATTTTGCTCCAAATTTGATAGCTGAATGAGCGCCTACGTAAGCACCTACCATTAAGCATACACCCATCGTAAGACCTAATACCCAATTAATGTGCCCTAAGAAAGCAAACATAACTAAAGAGGTAAAATTACTGGTGAAGTTCATGGCTTTGGCTAAACCGGAAGCCAGCAGAATGTTCATTTTGTACAAAGCCATACTGCTTACTGTCCAAAATGCACCTGTTCCAGGGCCTGCTACTCCATCATAGAAACCTAAAGTTAGGCTTTGTAGCCATTGTTTTTTCGTAAGGCTAGGGCATGGCTCTGGTACCGCATTATTTGATGCTTTCACTGGTTTGTGGAGGATCGTATATAAAGCGGTAATTAAAATAACAAGAGGCAGAACTTTCTCCAACCACTCCGTGCTGATGGCGTCGACGGCAAAGGTTCCTATGGTCGCACCTATGAGTGTGCCAATGAATGCCTTCTTCCAACATTCTGGCTTAAATAACCGCTTCTTATAGTAGGTGAGAGCGGCTGTAGAAGAGGCAAAGGTTGCTGCGAGTTTATTCGTTCCTAAGGCGATATGCGGAGGCAAACCTATCGATAGTAACGCGGGGACAGTAAGCATTCCGCCGCCACCAGCTACCGCATCAATAAATCCTGCAAGAAATGCCACAAGAGCGAGAACAACCAACATCGTTGGTTCTATAAATTCCATATGATTGCTTATTATTTGTTATTAATAATCGATACGTCTTTTGAATGGGGGTAATGAGTCTATTAAAGACTTGCCATAACGCTTTGTGACGAGTCGCCTGTCTAGGATGACGACTCTACCAGAATCTCGTTCCTTACGCAGCAATCTACCGACAGATTGAATGAGCTTTTTGCTGGCTTCTGGCACAGAAATTTGGAGAAATGGGTTTCCTCCTTTCCTCTCGATATACTCCGCATGAGCCTCTTCTACTGGAGAGGTGGGAACCGCAAAAGGAATTTTAGTAATAATTAGGTTTTCTAATAATTCACCAGGTAAGTCTAACCCTTCTGAAAAACTCCCTGTTCCAAAGAGAATGCTGGTTTTTTTCTTACTGCAGTAAAATTTATGTTTCTTGAGGATCTCGTTGCGCGAGGTTTCGCCTTGGACTTGTAGCATCCATTTATTTTTCTTTGCGAGTTTCTCTATACCTTGCTCTACTTTATTCATTTGCCAATAAGAGGCAAACAAAACCAAGTTGGCCTTCCCCTCTTCTATATAGGAGGGAAGAGTTTCAATTAAACAATCGGTAAACTCGCTGGCTTGTGGCTCGAATTTAATTTTAGGTATGTAGAGCTCACCCTGATTTTGGTAATCAAAAGGAGAGGCGAGTGCAAGAAATTGTGTGCCGTCTTCCTTTTTCTCGCTGATCCCCGTCTGACGGCAGAAAAATGAAAAGGAGTTGAGGGCTCTCATCGTGGCAGAGACCAAAACAGCACCCGCGCAGCGACTCCACAATAGTTGGTCTAGTTGCCAGCCTACCTCTAACGGAGATACCGATATAATAAAGTCGCCCTCTCGCTCTTCCGAGGTTTCGACCCATCGAGCTAATGGTGCACCTTTCTCTCTTGTAGGCTCTGCCATTAAATGCCAAACCTTCGATAAATTTTCGTATCTTTGCAAGAAGAACCCAATCTCAGCCAATGCGGGCTCAGCTAAACGATTTGATAACTCTCCTTCTTTTACGCGCTCGGAAATTAAATCGGCGATCTTAGCTAGAGCTTGCGCGCCCTTTTTACTCGCTTTCTTAAGTTCCTGAGATTCATTTTCTAGCCATGTCGGTAGCTCGCCGTGCTCAAAGCGGTAACTTTTTTCAACAAATAGCGAAGGGTCGAATTGTTTCGCCAGTTGGTTGAGGCTGGGTATTAGATGTTGTATCGAATCTTGAAGCTCATTTCTAAATCGACTTACTCGCTTGTCATCAGCTAGGGAGCACAGCTTTGCAGACTGTGAATTTAACTTCTCTAACCAAGACGCCACTCCTTTTAAACTTGCCGAAGCAGATGAGTGATCACGTGCCACTTTAGGGAGGTGGTGGGCTTCATCAAAGACAAAAATAGTCTGTTCAGGCTCCGGAAGAATAACTCCGCCTCCTAATTCAGCGTCTGCCATGACTAAGCTGTGATTTGCGATAATAACGTCGACTTTATCTAACTGAGAGCGTGCTTTTTGAAAAGGGCAGTCGCGGTGAGAAGGTAATGTTGCATTACAGCTGTGTTTGTCGCTGACAATACGTGACCATAAAATATCTGATATAGGGGTTGACCATGAGTCTCGCTCCCCATCCCATTTATTTGAACTTAATTGAGAGTACATTTGCTGCAACGTTTCTATATCGCTGCTCGATGGCTTGTTTTCAAAAATAGCGATTTGTTGATCTGAGCTCCCACTTGCTATGGCTAGTTTTTCAGCACAGCAATATCTTTGCCGACCTTTTGCTAATGCAAATGAAAACGGAACATCGCTAATTCTACGAAATAGTGGGAGGTCTTTGTGAACCAGTTGTTCTTGTAGCGCAACTGTTGCGGTAGAGATCACTACCTTCTTCTTACTAAAAGACGCAAAAGGGATGGCACTCATTAAATATGCTAAAGACTTACCGATTCCTGTTCCAGCTTCGGCAACAAGCATTCTATTTGACTTGTGATACTGTCCTGCCAATGTGCGAGCAATCTCTGATACGAGATAGTTTTGTGCCCGTCTTGGTATAAAGTTTTCTAAATGATTTTGCAGATTGCTATAGCTGCTGCGAATGGACTTTTGAATCGTTGTATTAAGCATTTTCTGCCTCTGATTTAACCGCGCGAGATTGTAGCACAATCCTGCTGTTGCATGTGTTTTCGTCAGAATGGCGTGCTTTTTAGGTAAATCTAGATCTCAATCACAAAAAAAAATTGAACGATCATGGGGTTAGGTAAAGTCGTTAAAAAGTATAGATAATAATATCAAGAAACCCTATTCAATAGAATTATCGGCTAAATTTGTTGTGATAAGTTTGATTTATTAATTTTTTGTGCTGAAAAAATAAAAACAACAGGAAAAGATTTTTTATGAAAATGTGATGTGATTTCACTCTAAAAGTTTATGTTGTCAATGTAAGTCATTGAATTTTATTTATTTACGATTTTTTATTTTTATTTTTTTAGTCATTTGACATGTAGCGGATTCTTCTGCAATCTTAACATCGAAATTTAGAGGAGTTGTGCCTTAAGCAAATGCTCGAGAACCGACTCTAATAAAACTAAATAAGGGAACCGAAAAGGAATTCCCAGCTAAGAAAAGGCAGTGGATTATTATGAAAAAGACTCTAGTAGCTCTAGCAGTTATGGCGGTTGCAGGTTCTGCAAACGCTTCTATCGAACTTTACAACAAAGATGGCGTTACAGCTAACCTTAAAGGCGACATCGAAGTTCGTTACAAGAAAGGCTTTGCTAAAGATGGCGCAAAGCACTCTGACGCAGAACTAACTCAAGAAGTTGATGATGCGGATTTCGCATTTGACCTACGTTACGCAGTGAACGACGATCTTCAAGTAGGCGGTTTCTTCGAAGTACAAGACACTGGTTCTAAAACTGGTGACGCGTACATCGGTTTCTATTCTGCTTCTATGGGTGACATCGTATTCGGTCGTACAGCAACTATTCTTGATGACCTAGGTATTGGTAGTGACTACCTATTCGGTGTTACATCTAAAGTAGATAACTTCGACTTCTCTGGCGATGAAGTTGTTAAGTACACCCTTGATAAGGGTCAATTCTACGGCGGTATTGCGTTTCTTCAAAACAAATCTGCTGATCACGAAAAGCTAAAAGACGCGGATAGCAGCCACGTTGATGCTAAGCTTGGTGCACGTTTTGGTGATCTAGATGTTCAAGGTTTCTTTGGTAAAACTAAAGGCGTTAAGACTGGTGGTGATTTAACTATCCTAGCATTGGAAGGTGCTTACACTATCGACGCACTTAAGCTGGAAGCTAGCTTTAGCCAAGGCAAACTTGATGAGTCTGGTTCTACAGTTAAAACTAACATCGTAGGTGCAGCTGCTACTTACACTATGGATGCCTGGACTTTCGGCGCTGGTCTATCTAACTCAAAAGCTGATACAGATGGTGCAGATGCAGTTAATAATTCATTCATCAATGCTGGTTATGCTCTAACTTCTAATGTAACAGCTTACGCAGAAGTTGGCTTTACTACAGCTAAAGATACTGAAGACAAAAATGGCACTGGCTACGGCTTCGGTGTTAAAGCGTCATTCTAATTCGCTTTAAAGTATTGTATAAAAGCCACCTTAGGGTGGCTTTTTTATTATGGAGGATTCATGAAGTTTAGGAATACGTTTATCGTTCCTTTGACAATGTGCTTTTCTACTTTTTTAAGTGCAGCGCAGTTAGAGCTAAAATCAGGTGTCGACCTTTTGGTATTGAATGGTATGGAGAGTTCAGAGTTTGAAGAAGGCTTCAAGCTATCTGAAGGGACCAATCAGGCTGTAGTTAAAATGTCCAAATCTTTTGGGACGGGTGGAAGTAAGGATATTTTTACCTCCAACCCATATATTGTGTCTTTCCAATCAAGTGGTAAAGACATTACGATTGCACATCCTAAAGTTTATAGTGTTCAGCATGCTCGTAATACTTTTAATAAAAGCCCCGAGTGGTTAGTGTATGAAGACGGTAACTTGATTGAAAGTCAGTCTGTTTTTTTAGAAGGGAAAGGGGGCTTTGTTCCTTATTGGGATGTGAAAGCACTAGTTCGCGATTATAACGAGAAGCAGGGCATTTCATTTTCAGCGACAACTGCTGTAGTAGCTGCGACGACAAAAGCAGCCCCAGTCGCTAAGCCTCAAAAATCGGTTGCTAAAGCGGCTCAAGGGGAAAAACCTCAGACGTTAGAGCAATTGCAAGCTTGGTACTTGAAAGCGTCCAAAGAGGAGCGTAAGGCTTTTCGTAAATGGATGATCGACCAAGAATAAAGAATTATATAATGAGAGCGGCTATTGCCGCTTTCTTGCTTTTTAAGTCTTCTCGTTTCATTCGTACGAATTAACCTCTTACTGGAAAGGGCATGAAGTACAGTTTTCATTTAATCCAATGGGTTATGCTGTTCTTATCCAAAGCTGATGTTAATGAAAGTCTCTTGATTGTGTTTTTAATTTGGATAAGTGGTTGGTCATGTCAGTCAGTTTTCCAGCAATTACATGTATAACTTCCCCTTCTCGTTCTAGAATCCCTTTTACCTTTAGAATCTTTGCCGTAAGGTAAGCTTGTTTTTGGGCTCTTGCTGTTGCTCCCCATACAACGACATTCACGTTTCCAGTGTCGTCCTCTAACGTGAAAAATGTGACTCCGGCGGCTGTGCCGGGAGATTGTCTGCCTGTCACTAAGCCAATCACAGTGATCAGAGATTTATGCGGCTTATTAGAGAGCTCTTGCATCCGCGTGAATTTCGGCAGCATACCTGCATTGGTTAACAATGTGACAGGGTGCTGGTTTAAAGAAAGCCCTGTAGCGGCGTAGTCTTCTGTTAAGGTACTGAAATCGTCAGGCTGATAAAAGTAGCGGCTATCTCGCTCTTTCTGTGAATGAAACAAGGGGAGGTCATTGGCACTATCCATTATCTTCCAACGTGCGGAGAAACGATTACCAGCAAATGATTTTAGTGCATCTGCAGAGGCGAGAGTTTCTAAATCTTTACGTTCGATTCCTATACTTTTCAAATCTGAAGTGTGTTGATAACCTGAATGAGGGCGGCGGTGAACGATTCTTTCTGCGGTCTCTTTTTTTAGTCCTTTGATTAGCCTCATCCCTAATCGAATATGAAAACTATCGTTATTTCTTACTACTAAATGATCGTAGCCTGAATAATTCACACAAATTGGTTTTACATTAATCCCATGCCTTCGAGCATCTTGGACTAGCTGAGAGACACTGTAAAAACCCATAGGGTGGCTGTTCATTAGTGCCGTATAGAAAGCCTCAGGATAGTAATATTTAAGCCAAGATGAGACGTACGCAAGGACTGCGAAAGAAGCAGAGTGGCTTTCAGGAAAACCATACTCACCAAATCCACATATTTGGTCAAAGAGCCTTTTCGCGAACTCTTCTTGGTAACCTCTCTCTAGCATGCCATTGATGAGTTTGGAACGGAACTGCATCAATTGACCACTTTTTTTCCACGAGGCCATTGCTCTTCGAAGTTTATCGGCTTCTCCTCCTGAAAAACCAGCTGCAACCATCGCAAGCTTGATCACTTGTTCCTGAAATATGGGTACACCCATTGTTCTTGATAGAACATCTTTGACGGCTTCCGATGGGTAGGTGACTTCTTCAATGCCATTACGTCGCTTGAGGAATGGATGAACCATGTCGCCTTGTATTGGACCTGGGCGGACGATGGCGATTTGAATGACTAAGTCGTAGTAATTCTTGGGGCGTAATCTAGGCAACATGCTCATTTGAGCGCGAGATTCTATTTGAAACACACCGATGGTATCGGCTTTTTGAATCATGTTATAAACGTTAGGATCATCTTGCTTTCGAGTAATATCTGCAATGCTCAATTCGATGTTATGGAAAGATTGGATCGTTTTGAAGCACTTACGAATTGCCGTTAGCATCCCTAACGCTAAAACATCGACTTTGAGCAGTCCCAAGCTTTCGAGATCATCCTTGTCCCATTGGATGACCGTACGTTCGTTCATTGCTGCATTCTCAACAGGAACCAATTCATATAAAGGACCTGATGAGATAACAAAACCGCCGACATGCTGAGAAAGGTGACGCGGGAACCCAAGTATTTCATTGACCAATTGAATGAAAAGCTGCCCTTGATAAGCATCAGGGTCGAGACCTAGCTCGACTATTTGCGCTTGCCAGTTCAATTCTTTATCTCGCCTATTCACATTCTTTATAAAGAACTCGAGTTGCTCTACTGAGATCCCTAAAGCCTTACCCACTTCTCTCACCGCGCTTTTAAATCGGTAGGTGATGACGGTAGCTGAGAGAGCAGCGCGACTGCGACCATATTTCTGATAGATATATTGAATGACTTCTTCGCGTCGTTCATGTTCAAAATCGACATCGATATCGGGTGGCTCATTACGCTCTCTACTGATGAATCTTTCAAAAAGCACTGATATTTTCCGAGGATCGACCGCTGTGATTTCTAGGCAGTAACAAACAACAGAATTGGCGGCAGACCCCCTACCTTGATAGAGAATTTTCTTTCGTTTGGCAAACATGACAATGTCATAGATGGTTAGGAAGTAAAATGGGTAATTTAACTCTTCAATTAAAGCCAATTCTTTATCGATAAGTTTTTGTATATTGGGTGGAATGCCTTGAGGAAAGCGGCGTTTGCTGCCTGCTTTTACTTGCTCTTTTAGATAAGCTATTGCCGTGTATCCATTTGGAACCAGTTCGCTTGGGTATTCGTATTGAAGAGAACCTAAGTCGAAACGACAACGCGAGAGAATACGTTCGGTTTCAATATACCACTCTTTCTTGAAGATTCTTTGAAGCTTTTCTTTCGAGCGAAGTGAATGCTCACAATTGCTTTGGAGTAATCGACCAGCGTTGCTGACGTTCGTACCATGCTTAATCGCGGTCAAAGTATGCTGTAAAGGGAGCCTAGCTGCACTATGCATGAGGACACCACCACAAGCCGTTATCGGAATATGGTATAAGGCGCTAAGGTGTTCGCAGTGCTGTATGAACGCATGGTCATCGTGTTGGAGATGGCGTTGTAGACCTATCCATAGTTTTTGTGAGTGGTGTTTCGTTAACCATTTTGCCCAATGGAAGTCACAATCTTTATGGGTTGGTAGCCAGATAATCAAACAATGCTTTGCTGACATGATATCCCACTCGGATAAACTGTATTCCCCTTTAGGACTACGTCTTCGTGCATTTGATATAATTCGGCATAACTCACCATATCCCTGTCTATTTGTGGATAGCAGGATTAATTCAAGCTCATCTCCCATTCGAAATAATGAGCCAACAACGAGTTTTAGTTGCAACTCTTGAACTTGTATCGCCTTATAAGCTCGTACTACACCAGCAACGGAACATTCATCGGTAATGGCAATCCCTGAATATTGTAAGAAATCAGCTTGTGCAACTAACTCCTCTGGGTGAGAAGCCCCCTCTAAGAAGGAGAAATTAGTTTGGCAAAACAATTCGGTATAACTCATAAGAATCCTAACTGAATATTCCGTGTAGAAACCACTGTTTTTTTGGTGTTCTGAATACCCAAAGCCAGCGACCATCATGACTTTGCACAATAAAATAATCTCGAATCACTGGGTTATTATCCCACCAGCCGGTGGCAACCCTTTCAGGACCATGTGCTATGGATACTTCATCTGTCAGCCGCTCTGGGTGTGGAAGGAGAATACTTGGTCTAAGTTTGGGTTTGAATAAAGGGTCTTTCAGTTGTTCAGAGAGAGGAGAAGAGTATGAATTAGCAATTTCTGGTCGGGGATCTGGGGCAATACTGGGTCGGCTCACAGCCTTTTTACCTAGTTTCGCTTCTAATACTGACATTAACTCTAGTGCCGTTGTCTTGCCCTGTTGCCCTGTAAATAGGTCGGTGTTGAAGTTGGCTTGTTGCTCAACTCGTTTAGTGCTCAAGCTTATTGCTATTACGGGAGAACGGATTGAAATAGACTCTAAGGTGAGCTTAGATAAGTTTATCCAATTAACAGCTAGATATTCTCCTTGTGCAGAGCTTATTATAAAGCTGGTGTTCTGTTTATTCCTGAGAAACAAAACAACTTCAATTTCATGAGCGATTTGATCACGTAATTTAAGGAAATGTTCCAACTTTTTCAGTAATTTACTTAGCGGTTTTTCGAGCCATTGGACATTTTCTATTTCATATAATAGATCGAGAGAATATTTAAAGGTTTGCTGTGGATGATAGAATTCAACTGGATGCTTAAACCTACCCGTTACTTTTCCTATATAGTTAATAAGATCTATATCAAAACGCTTAGCAATATCAGCCATTGGTATGGCTAATAGGTCATCGAAAGTTTCAATACCTACGCGGGAAAGTTTTTCTACTGTTTTATGGGGTAGTCCACTAACCGATAAAGACAATGCATAAAGTTTCTTTTTTAAGACTTCTTTATTATCTGTAATTAAATGTGTTTTCTGTTGAGAAAGTATTTGTGCTGAAAATGGGGAAAATCCAGTTGAATAGTCATAGCGTATATTAAAAGATTGTAAGTGAGACTGAATGATTGACCAGTAATGTTCAATATTAGAATACAACGAAAGCATATCGCTGATTTTCAAAAGAATTCCATTTGGCTCAAACAATGTGATGTCTGAGGTTATTAAGTAAAGCCACCGTGCGATTTCCTTCAATTTTGTTTGTTCAATATGGGGATCGTATGAATGAACTTGTAAATCGTGGCAGAGCGATGCAGCCGTTCCAAGCCCCATACCGAGTTTTAATCCTGAGGTATAAGCATGAGGTGTAAGTTGTACGATTTGGTGATCGTTATTAATGATGGCAAGGTTGCCATCATAGGCTGAGCCACAAAATGAAGAATCTAGCTGTAGATGAGTAAAGTTCAGGTAAAGCCACAGCATAATTTATCCTCGTTTTAGAAGAGGAAAGGTAATGATGGTATTATCTGTGGGAGCCTTAGTTAAATTCACCCAGTTATGGGACATGTCTATGTATAAGACTGTTCTACCTAGACCTCCCTTTCGTTTATTGATTGTAATGTTCAAACCTTTTGAGTGAGCCTCAAGACTTAAACTAAGTGATACAGGTAGAGGAAAGGCTTGTTTTTGTGGTTTGAAGATAATAAGTGAGCAATTACCATTTTCACTCGCCATTTGTAACCGTTTTACTTGATGTATTTCTAACGTGTCACGCCATAGTAATACATGAGAGCAAGCCCCACTTTTCAATGATTGTTCGGCAGCCCATAAAGCTTCCTTGTAGTTTCTTGGCGAAATAACAACAATCCTGTCAAGTTTATAGCCTTGTGCTACGAAAAACTCTCCACATATCTTTCCGGGAGGGTGAATAAAAACTCTGAGTCTGTTGTCTGCAGTATTGCTTAAAAATGCATCTAGCAATCGTAGCTCACCGATACCAGTAGCAGTATCTATTTCGATGACCCCTTTACTTGGAAAGCCGCCGCCTAATTTGTTATCTAGTTCGGTATAGCCTGAAGAGATAACATCTGCATGATGTGATGTGTTTACCCCGTTCCATAGTAAGTTTTTATGCTTTAGTGTCTTTATTATCTCATGCATTCCCATAAGCCTGTATGTATGTACAGTATTTATAGTATATGCATTCAAGAGGAAGCGGCAAGAACTTTCTGCACTACTGAGCTTGTAGAAGAAGAAAGTACAAATAAATCATAAATGTATGACTCAGGTGTTTTCTTCAAAAGGGATGATAATGAAATGAGCTTAGATGAATATATTTTAAATGAAATAGCTTGAATGGTTATCAATAATATAAATATATGCAGTTTGACGTTAATCGATGTAATGCAAATAGTGGCATTAAAAAAGCCGAAATTTATATAAATTTCGGCTCAATATATGAAACACTGGTGTATAGAATCGAGGGACATGCCCAGTGCTGCAATAATTTTTGTAACAAAGTGAAAGCTAGATTAGGAAATCATCCAAAGCTTTACCTGAATCCAAGTGAGCTTGAATTGCAGAAGGAGTACGACCTTGACCTGTCCAAGTCTTTTCTACGCCATCAACAGTGTATTTGTATTTAGCTGGGCGAGGATCGCGCTTTTTCTTCGCTTTAGATTTTGTTTCTCCAGATAACGCTGCAATAAGGTCATCTACATCGATACCATCTTTAGCAATCATATTTGCGTATTCAGCTAATTTAGCTTCGCGTTCAGCTTTTTCTGCTAATTCTGCAGCTTCTACTTCACGACGTTCATCAACAACGGTAGTTAATTTATCTAGCGCTTCTTCCAAGTGCTCAAGCGGTAGATCACGAGCAAATGCTCGTAGACTGCGAATATTAAGCAGGGTTTTTGCAATATCTGACATGTTCAGTCCCATTCTTATTTTAGTAAACGTACACAATAATAACAGTGTAAGACGAGAATACAATATAATTTTATTTCAAATATATCGAAATTCAAATACACATTTCTAAAAATATATTTAATTACTTATTTAGCAGAATAGAATACGTCAATATTTAATACGCTAAATGTCAGAAAAGTGTAAGTGTAAGGCATATAGACGTTCAATCTAGTCGAAAGTTTCATCAAGTTGATTAAAACTTGAAATTATATGTTGCAAAAAGCTTTTGCATCCGTAGAATGACTCGCACCTGATTTAAGTGGTGGATTTTTAATCAATCCAGTACTTAAGGTAGAGGCGCAGTAATGATCAGTATGTTTCAAGAGGGTGATACCTAAGAGGGAAACAGAAAGGTGTTATTGCCGAAGTATTGAAAGCCATCATTCTTCAATGCTGGGGTTATATCCGAATAGGTATAACACTGCCATAGTCTATATTGTTGTTAAACTATGGAGCGCTACTGTGGGGTTGGGTGAAGTGTTCACTTCCCTTTCGCTTGTTCAACTTAAGGTATATATAATACCGACTACAGTAGATCTCTAACCAAATATTGGTTTCTGAAGATCATGAATTTATTAGATTTTGCATCGTCCCCCCTTTCATTGTTGCCACCGCTTGTCGCTTTAGGGCTAGCTATTATTACTCGTCGAGTTCTTGTCTCATTAGGTATGGGCATTCTTCTTGGTGGTTTACTGATCACTGACTATTCAATTACTGATTCCATTAAATATATATGGGACAAAGTATATGGCGTAGTTATTGAAACTAATGAAGTTACTGTTGATGGTGTAAAAGTAGAAGAGAGTAGCCTTAATAGCTGGAATATGAGTATTGTTGCGTTTCTTTTATTATTAGGAATGATGACAGCTTTACTTACCTTGTCTGGTGGCACTCGGGCATTCGCTGAATGGGCACAAAGCCGCGTGAAAAGTAAACGTGGTTCTAAATTACTCGCCGCATTTTTAGGTGTTTTTATTTTTGTTGATGATTACTTTAATAGCCTAGCCGTCGGAGCAATATCTCGCCCAGTCACGGATCGTTTTTATGTATCACGTTCTAAACTTGCTTATATTCTAGATTCCACTGCAGCTCCGATGTGCGTGTTAATGCCAGCATCTAGCTGGGGCGCTTATATAATGACTATCATTGGCGGGATTTTAGTCACTCACGGGTTGACGGATTATTCTTCTGCGCTGAGTGCTTACGTCAATATGGTTCCAATGAATTTTTATGCGGTATTTGCACTGCTGATGGTCTTTGCTGTGGTGTGGTTCCAGCTAGACGTTGGACCGATGCGTAAAAAAGAAATTGAAGCCTCTCAAGGAATGGGATTTGATGATGCAAATAATCAATCCAGCAGTGAATTGAGTGAAGACCTTGATATTAGCGAAAGTGAAAAAGGTAGAGTTGCCGATTTAATTATGCCAATTGTTGCTTTAATTCTAGCGACAATATTTTTTATGCTATATACCGGAGCAGAATCACTCACTGAATCAGGTAAAGAATTTGATCTGTTAGGTGCGTTTGAAAATACCGATGTAGGTGCATCTTTATGCTATGGCGGTCTGATTGGTTTAGCGACAGCACTTATTACCGTCTTCCGCCAGAAAATTGAATTATCTCAAATTGCTCGAACTTTATGGATCGGTGCTGGTTCAATGTTCGGTGCTATATTAATTTTGTTTTTTGCATGGACAATTGGTTCTGTAATAGGTGACTTAAAAACGGGCACTTACTTGTCTTCGTTAGTACAGGGCAACATCAGTGTTCATTGGTTACCTGTTATTTTATTCTTGCTATCTGGCTTGATGGCATTCTCGACAGGAACTTCTTGGGGAACATTTGGCATCATGTTGCCTATCGCTGGTGATATGGCTGGTGCGACAGACTTAGCGTTGATGCTTCCTATGCTGAGTGCCGTTTTAGCTGGTTCTGTATTCGGAGACCATTGTTCTCCAATTTCTGATACGACGATTCTATCTTCGACGGGGGCTCGTTGTAATCACATTGATCACGTTGCAACGCAATTGCCTTACGCATTATCCGTTGCACTAGTATCTTGTGTTGGATTTGTTGTTCTAGGAATGACGTCATCCATTCTATTCTCATTCGCCGCTGCGAGTGTGACATTTGCTGTGGTATGTGGTGCTTTAAGTGTTATTTCCAAACGCAAACAAAGCCCAGCTAAGGCTTAATTACTAAGTTCAATAGCTCTTAATCAAAAGAGCAGGTGAAAACCTGCTCTTTCTCTATCCACTCTTCTTCTATCTATTCGTTTTCTATCTACTCTTTTCTATACATCTTCTGTAATGTCGCGAGGCAGCTTCTCGCTGAATCTCTCGTTGCTTTCTCTACTGCTTGTATTGAAATGTATGCCACATTAGCCAAAGACGTTTCATTTAAACTTTCTGCTGAGATATCTTCACAACTTTCAGGGACAGATTGATAAGTTGCATCAGGGAAGGCATGGGTTACTACATCTGCGTAATTTTGAAGTTGTTCGGATGTCATGTTTTTTACTGGTAGAGCTTCCAGTTCCTCATGGGTATAAGCCAATCCATCACTGTTAAAAGGACGACCTTCGAGGTTGTGTGGTGAAATTTCATATGCGGCTTCAGTAACATAAGGGAAATCCCAAGAAGGTGGTTCAGGGTAACCAGCATTATGAGAAGTAGTCGTATCGGATGTACAGCCTGCTAATAAGATAGAAGCGCTTGCAGCCATTAATACCTTAAATTTGTTTATCACGTTTGTATCCTTAGGTAGAGGTAATAATATTGTTGTAAATATTTTGAATGGTGTTTTATTGTTGGGCAATACAAGAACATCGCATTTAATTACCAACTTGATGCATTTGTTTAACAGCTTCTAAGGACAAACAGAAAAAGTGTCATTGCCGAGAAGACAATTTTTTTCGAATAGAGTCTTGCAAATCCAATTGAGCTTAGTTAGTGTGGAGTTAACTCAAGGAGAAACTAAATATGCGTAAAAGTGTAATGAACATTCATCACCATCATCATCCTGACTAGTCTTTCGGGAGGTTTACGCATACCCGAGAGGCTCAGAACTCTCGGTGGTTGAATCAGAAAATACAGATTTAAACCCTCGGGAGAGAAAACTCCCGAGGGTTTTTTCATTTTTAACGACTTATAAAATATTAAATATTCACTAAATTTCGCATAGGGACATCGTAATGCAAACACAACGCCTAAGAATTGCTATTCAAAAAAAAGGACGCTTGAGTAAAGAGTGTCTAGACCTACTTAAAAAATGTGGCGCTAAGTTCAATATCATGGGGGAGAGACTTGTCGTTCACTCTGAAAACATGCCTATCGATCTTCTGCTTGTGCGAGACGACGATATTCCAGGGCTTATCATGGACGGTGTTGTCGACTTAGGCTTCATTGGCGAAAATGAATTGGAAGAGGTGCGTTTAGACAGAAAAGCGCTAGGGGAGCCTTGCGAATTCGTTCCGCTTCGTCGTTTAGACTTTGGTGGCTGCCGTTTGTCCATCGCTATCGATAAAGATGAAGAATATAAAGGTCCTCAAGACCTTGCGGGTAAACGTATTGCAACGACGTATCCTCAACTACTAAAAAGCTACATGGATGAACAAGGCGTTGAGTTCAGCGCTTGTGTACTGACTGGTTCTGTTGAAGTTGCACCGAGAGCAGGGCTTGCTGACGCTATTGCTGATCTCGTCTCAACAGGTGCAACGCTTGAAGCCAATGGTCTTAAAGAAGCAGAAGTTATCTTTAAATCTAAGGCGACCCTGATTCAACGTAAAGGTGAGTTCGAAGCAGACAAAAAAGCTTTGATTGAAAAGCTGCTGACTCGCATGCAAGGCGTTTTACAAGCTAAAGAATCTAAGTACATCATGCTACATGCCCCAACGGATAAGCTAGAACAAGTCAAAGCTTTACTTCCAGGAGCTGAAGATCCAACCGTGCTTCCACTGTCTGCTGAGCAAAACCGCGTTGCTGTACATCTTGTTAGCACTGAAAACCTGTTTTGGGAAACCATGGAACAATTGAAAGAGCTTGGCGCCAGCTCAATTTTGGTACTGCCAATTGAAAAAATGATGGAGTAATGGGATGAGAACCGTAGTTTGGCAATCATTAAGTGAACAGCAACAAGACGCTGTTCTAGAGCGCCCTGCCATAACGGAAGGGGCGAATATTACCGCCGCTGTTTCTGATGTTATTAAGAAAGTGCGAGCAGGCGGTGATACTGCTCTTATCGAATTGACTCAAAAATTTGATGGTGTCACTCCAGATTCAGTTCGAGTGTCTAAGCGGGATATTCAGGCAGCTTCAGATCGCCTTTCTAGCGAGATGAAACAAGCGCTAGAACAAGCGTATGCCAATATCTCAATGTTCCACAAAGCACAAAAGCCCCAGCCGATTAAAGTCGAAACTCAACCAGGGGTGGTTTGTGAACAAGTGACTCGCCCAATTAACACCGTCGGGCTATACATTCCGGGTGGTAGTGCTCCGTTGCCCTCGACCGTGCTTATGTTAGGCGTACCAGCTAAAATTGCTGGGTGCCGTAAAGTCGTATTGTGTTCGCCACCTCCGATTGCTGACGAAATACTTTATGTCGCACAGTTGTGTGATATCGATGAGGTATATAATGTGGGAGGTGGGCAAGCGATCGCCGCGATGGCATATGGTACTGATTCTGTAAGTAAAGTGGACAAGATTTTTGGCCCCGGCAATGCGTACGTAACAGAAGCAAAGCGTCAGGTAAGCAACGATTTTCGCGGTGCGGCTATCGACATGCCAGCAGGTCCATCAGAAGTGCTTCTTATTGCCGATGAAACAGCAGAACCGGATTTTATCGCTGCCGATTTACTGAGCCAGGCTGAACACGGACCAGATTCGCAAGTGGTTTTGGTTACCCCTTCTCCTGTTATTGCAGACAAAGTCACGGACGCTGTTCAACGTCAGTTGAAAGCGCTTTCCCGTGCTGAAATCGCAGAGCAAGCATTAGGTTCAAGCTTGATTGTTATCGCTGAATCTCTAACACAATGTGTCTCTATTTCGAACTTTTATGGTCCTGAACACCTGATTGTTCAAACGAAAAACCCACGTGAACTGCTACCGCTTCTAGATAATGCAGGCTCAATTTTCCTTGGGGATTGGTCACCAGAATCTGCAGGCGATTATGCTTCAGGTACCAACCACGTGCTGCCGACATACGGGTATACCCGCACCTACTCAAGCCTTGGCTTAGCTGATTTTTCAAAGCGTATGACAGTGCAAGAGTTAACATCGGATGGTCTGAAAATTTTGGCTCCAACTGTTGTCACGATGGCGGAAGCTGAAGGGTTGGATGCACACAAGCGTGCTGTCACTATTCGTATAGAAAAGCTACAAGAGGGAGAGTCGTGATGGAAAAGTTGGCTCGTAAACAGGTTCAAGCACTGACCCCTTATCTTTCTGCCCGAAAAATTGGTGGTACAGGGGACGTTTGGCTCAATGCGAACGAATCGCCTTTTAATAATGAATACAAAACAGACTTTGCCCGTCTGAATCGCTACAGCGAATGCCAGCCGAGAGATCTCATTGAAGCGTATGCCGCTTATGCTGGGGTTAAGCCAGAGCAAACACTAACATCACGCGGTGCAGATGAAGGCATCGAATTATTGATTCGTGCTTTTTGTGAACCCAATGAAGATGCCATTCTCTACTGCCCACCCACCTATGGCATGTATGCCATTAGTGCAGAAACCATTGGTGTTGAGCGGAAAACAGTGCCGTTGACACAAGATTGGCAGTTGGATCTGAAGGGAATCGAAGAAAACCTAGCGAACGTAAAACTGGTTTTTGTCTGCAGCCCTAACAACCCAACTGGAAATTTAGTCAAACGCGAGGACATTGTATCCTTGCTTGAAATGACTAAAGATCGCGCCATTGTCGTGATGGATGAAGCGTATATTGATTTCTGTCCAGAAGCTTCAACCACTGATCTTTTAGCGCAGTATCCTAACCTGGCTATTTTACGTACGCTTTCTAAAGCTTTTGCACTAGCAGGGCTTCGCTGCGGATTCACATTGGCAAATGAAGAGCTGATCAATGTGCTATTGAAAGTCATTGCACCCTATCCAGTGCCAGTTCCTGTTTCGGAGATTGCCGTTCAAGCGCTTTCTGAAGCAGGGTTAGCCAGAATGAAATTCCAATCGTTAGATCTGAATGCAAACCGTGCCTATCTTCAAGTGGGTCTCAGTATGCTGGAAGGGGTTGAAGTTTTTGAAGGGTGGGGTAACTACCTATTAGTTAAATTTGAAGATGGCGATGCAATATTCCAAGCTGCATGGGACAGCGGAATCATTCTACGAAACTCTCCCATTGAAAACTGCGTACGCATTAGCGTAGGAAATCGTGATGAATGTGAAAAAGTTGTCGCTTTTATTCGCAATCAGTTAGCTAAAAATGTCGCTTAAGAAAGGAAATCGTAGTGAGCAAGCAACAAAAAATTCTATTTATTGATCGTGATGGCACTTTAATCGTAGAGCCACCAGAAGATTTTCAGGTTGACCGTCTCGATAAATTAAAGTTCGAACCGTTTGTGATTCCTAGCCTACTGGCTTTGCAGGATGCGGGCTACCGATTGGTTATGGTGACGAACCAAGATGGACTCGGCACAGACAGCTACCCTCAAGAAAATTTCGATGCGCCACATAATATGATGATGGAGATCTTTGAGTCACAGGGGGTGAAGTTTGACGATGTTCTAATATGTCCACACTTTGACGAAGACAACTGTTCTTGCCGAAAACCACAACTGGGGATGGTGAAAGAGTACCTTCAAGGTGGAAAAGTGGATTTTCGAAGCTCAGTAGTGATTGGTGATCGCGAAACGGATCTTCAATTGGCTGAAAACATGGCCATTCGCGGAATTCAGTATAACCCAGAAACCATGGGATGGCGGACTATTCTAAAAGATCTGACCGTGAATGCGCGTGTGTCTGAAGTGGTTCGTACAACCAAAGAAACCGACATCAAGGTAAACGTTAACCTTGATGAGCAAGGTGGGAACGACATCAAAACAGGCTTGGGCTTTTTTGACCACATGTTGGATCAAATCGCGACACACGGCGGATTCCAAATTAAATGCAGTGTGGACGGTGACCTGCACATTGATGACCACCACACCATTGAAGATACTGCGCTGGCGTTAGGGCAAGCATTAAAAGAAGCGTTAGGAGATAAGCGTGGTATTGGTCGTTTCGGCTTCAGTTTGCCAATGGATGAATGCTTAGCGCAATGTGCGCTGGATTTGTCGGGCAGAGCTTACCTCGTCTTCGATGCAAAATTTAGCCGTGAAATGGTTGGCGACTTTTCAACGGAAATGGCGGAACACTTTTTCCGTTCTATAGCGGATTCTATGGCTTGTACCTTGCACCTATCTTCTACCGGTGAAAACGACCACCATATTGTAGAAAGCCTATTCAAATCGTTTGGTCGTACACTTCGCCAAGCCATTAAAGTAGAAGGTAACGAATTACCAAGCAGCAAGGGCATGCTTTAAAGGGGAAAGACACGTGACAGAACAAAGAGTCGTCATAATTGATACTGGATGCGCCAATGTGTCCTCTGTGAAGTTCGCTATTGAACGTCTAGGTTATAAAGTCACCATTTCCAAAGATCCTGAGGTGGTACTCGCAGCGGACAAGCTGTTTTTGCCTGGTGTCGGAACCGCAAGTGAAGCCATGAAAAACCTTCGAGAGCGAGATCTGATTGATCTCGTTAAGAAGGTTGAGAAGCCGCTACTTGGTATTTGTTTGGGTATGCAGCTGCTAGGAAAAGTCTCTCAAGAGAAAGGCCAGCAGGCGAATGAGTCGGTGGAATGCCTTGGGCTGTGTGACGGTGAAGTCAATTTGATGGAAACGGGCGAGCTACCTTTACCACATATGGGGTGGAATACAGTTTCAGCGAAAGCAGGGCACCCGCTGTTCAAAGGTATTGAGGAAGGTGAATATTTCTATTTTGTGCATAGCTTTGCCATGCCAGTAGGTGACTACACAATCGCCAACTGTGACTATGGAAACCCGTTCACCGCAGCGGTACAAAGTGGTAACTATTATGGTGTGCAATTTCACCCAGAACGTTCTTCTAAAGCCGGCTCTAAGCTCATTGAAAACTTTCTGAATTTATAAGGGAATTATAAGTGATTATTCCAGCTCTCGATTTAATTGAAGGTCAAGTCGTTCGCCTGTATCAAGGGGATTACGGTCAAGTAACCGAATACAAAGTAGACCCAGCTGAGCAATTTAATTTGTACCATCAAGACGGCGCGGATTGGCTGCATTTGGTCGACCTGACCGGCGCAAAAGATACATCGGCACGCCAGCTTGATTTGATCGCCAAGCTGCTGGCAAGTACCCCAGCAAACATTCAAATTGGCGGTGGAGTAAGAAGCGAACAAGATGTGGTCGACTTACTGGAAGCCGGAGCCCAGCGAGTTGTGGTTGGTTCTACTGCGGTAAAACAACCTGAACTGGTAAAAGGTTGGATGGAGAAATACGGTGCAGAGAAAATCGTTCTAGCACTCGATATTAATATTGATGAAAACGGCGTACGCAAAGTCGCTATTTCTGGTTGGCAAGAAGATTCAGGTGTCACTATTGAAGCGCTTATCGATGATTACTTAACTGTCGGTTTAACGCATGTGCTTTGTACTGATATTTCTCGTGATGGGACATTGGCTGGCTCGAATGTAGAGCTTTATGTGGACCTATGTAAACAATACCCGCAAGTTCAGTTTCAATCGTCCGGTGGTATCGGGTCACTAGCAGATGTTGAAGCCTTAAAAGGCAGTGGAGTCGCTGGTGTGATTGTTGGACGTGCTTTATTAGACGGTAAATTTACAGCAGAGGAGGCATTTGCATGTTGGCAAAACGAATAATTCCGTGCCTTGATGTTCGAGATGGTCAGGTGGTAAAAGGGGTTCAGTTCCGCAATCATGAGATCATTGGTGATATCGTTCCTCTTGCCCAAAGATACGCTCAAGAGGGCGCCGACGAGTTGGTGTTTTATGATATTACAGCATCGAGTGATGGTCGCGTGGTCGATAAAAGTTGGGTCGCGCGCGTAGCAGAAGTTATCGATATTCCCTTTTGTGTGGCTGGTGGCATTAAATCAGCAGAAGACGCAGCTCGAATCTTAGAGTTTGGCGCAGACAAAGTGTCCATTAACTCTCCTGCTTTAGCAGATCCTTCCCTCATCACTGAGCTTGCCGATAAGTTTGGTGTTCAGTGTATTGTCGTCGGTATTGATTCCTACTTTGACAAAGAAACAGGTAAATATCAGGTTTATCAATTCACAGGCGATGAAGCCCGTACAAAAGCGACGCAATGGGAAACCCGAGATTGGGTTCAAGAAGTGCAAAAACGCGGCGCTGGCGAAATCGTCTTGAACATGATGAATCAAGATGGTGTAAGAAATGGATACGATATCGAGCAATTGAACATGGTTCGAGAAGTCTGCAATGTACCATTGATCGCTTCTGGTGGGGCGGGCGCTATGGAACACTTTGCCGAGGCATATCAAGCGACGAATGTGGATGGAGCTCTTGCGGCATCGGTATTTCACAAACAGGTCATCAATATTGGTGAACTGAAAAAGTATTTGAAGAAAGAAGGCGTAGAGGTGCGATTATGAGTTTTGAATCAACTGAAGTCAGTGCACTGTCTGAGCGCATCAATTGGGACAAAGTGGATGGTTTGGTTCCAGCCATAGTGCAGGACTTCCAGTCTAGCCAAGTCTTAATGATGGGTTACATGAATCAAGATGCGCTAGCGAAAACAGGTGAAACGGGTCAGGTGACTTTTTTCTCTAGAACGAAAGAGCGTTTGTGGACCAAAGGTGAAACGTCGGGCAACGTCCTAGCATTAAAAAATATCTCATTAGACTGTGATAACGATACGTTACTTGTAAAGGTCGATCCTGTTGGACCTACTTGCCACAAAGGCACTACGACGTGTTGGGATGGTGATCCTCAAGAAGAGTCACAAATGGTGTGGCTTCATCAGCTTGAGCAGCTATTGGCTGCCCGCAAGAATGCCGATCCAGATTCTTCCTATACTGCCAGCTTATACGCCCGTGGCACCAAGCGTATTTCGCAAAAAGTGGGCGAAGAAGGGGTTGAAGTTGCGCTTGCGGCGACGTCGGGCGACAAGGCGGAGTTAGTCTGTGAGTCTGCCGATTTGATATACCACTTGTTGGTGCTATTGCAAGATCAAGGTTTATCGATGGACGATGTGGTTAATAAACTGAAAGAGCGTCACAAATAGCATTCTAATCGTTGTTTTTAGAAGCCTCTACGTCAGAGGCTTCTTTCTCTTCTTTCTCTTCTTTCTCTTCTTTCTCTTATTTGTTTCACCTATTTGCGAAGTACAGCTAGCCACAGCATTTCTTAAATTTCTTGCCACTTCCACAAACACATGGGTCGTTTCGTCCAACTTTAAGGTTTTTAATGGGCTGACTCAGTCTAGGGTCAGGACCTTCAGAGGGCTGAGTTTCCTCTTCTGGAAAAGTCCCGTCGACGTAATACCACATGCCATTTTCACGAAGGAATCGAGAGCGTTCACCTAAACAGTATTGTTGGTTATCTTCATTGAAGTAAGCTTTAAACTCGACGTAACCCTCGTCAGCATGGCTGCCGCTTTCGGTGTTGATCACTTCCAGCTTACACCAGTCACTTTCTACCGAATTAGCAATCCCTTCTCTCTGTTCATCGGCATTTTGTGATGGATGATAAGTATCAACAACGAAATCCACCATTCCTTTAACGTGTGCACTGTAGCGAGCACGCATCAACATTTCAGGTTGGGTGGCAGCTGCGTGATTTAAGTGGACGATTTCACAGCAATCTTGATAAGAACGAGAGTTTCCACATGGGCAATTAGACATAGCACTTCTACCAGATAGAGCGTAGTAAGCTAAACCGAAGTGCACCTTCAATTTAGCCTACAGTTTATTTTAGCTAGGAGGCTATCACGCTTTAAAAATGAAAGGTAGAGAGTGGTATGTGTTAATCTACATCCATTAATTCTTGAGACCAACTAATTGCCTCTCGGTAACAATCAGCCACACAGTTTTCACTTAAATTCAGTTCAGTTCGCTTACTTACTGCCGTTGTCCAATCGGCACGTTCAAACGCTTTAACCAGTGTATAAATGTCACCCAATATACCCTGTTGGTCCAATAAAGCGTCTTTAACCTTTTGGTCTACAGGAATAGATTGGAGGATTTCCTCCATGGATTGATCTAATAAAGAATCCAGTAAAGACAACATACCAGTTAAAAATGCGAGACTTTTATCCGCGTCACCTCGATAGCTAGACGCGACCAATTCGGAGAATCTCGCTCTTGTTATCGATAAGGTATAAAGCGTATTGGGTTTCCCTTCATTAGTATTTGAAACAGCAACCAAAGATATGAATTTTCTCAGTTTATCTTCACCCAAATAAACCAACGCTTGTTTGAATGACTTTATCTCATTTGAAACGCTAGATGATGAATTGACATAGCGCAGAAGCTTGTATGAGAGAGAAACATCCGTTGCGACTAAGCGTTCAATTTCGGTGTAGTTGATTTGGTCACTAGAGATTTCTTTACACAGTTGAACAACCGTTAATAATGCTGGTTCAATAGCGCGATGCTGTATCATTTCAGGCTTTGCAAAAAAGTAACCTTGGAATAACGTAAACCCAACGTCTTTAGCATGCTGAAACTCATCATAAGTCTCCACTTTTTCTGCCAAAAATTGAATCTTTGAGTTCTTAAGCTTTGAAATAAAATAAGCCGCCTTACTGATGGGGACGGTGCGAATATCAAATTTGATGATGCATACTAATGGCAAGAAGCGCTTCCATTCTGGGCTTGGAACAAAGTCATCCAGAGCGATCTTATAGCCAAGTAAGTATAAGTCTTTAAGCGCTTTATAAAGCTCGTCCGTAGGTTCACAATCTTCCAATACTTCAATAATGATAGAGCTACGTGGAAAGAGAGCCGGAATCTGGCTGATCAAACTTTCATAGGGGAAATTCACAAACCCTTTTAGGGAGCCTAAATTGTTTTGATTTGGGCTCAAGAACTGATCGCTAAATAATCGTTTTGTTGCGAGTTCCGGTTCGATATCTGGAAACGTGTTCTTAGGACCATCACGAAATAACAACTCGTAACCCATAGTCTTGAGGTCGAGGTCAAATATGGGCTGTCGTGCAACATAAGAGTATTTCAATGGTATTACTCACGTCTAATTATTGGAATGGCGCTGTATAATAATCAGACGAAAGAAATTATCTATATTTAGCTCAATAGACTGTTACACTGTGTTACGTAGAGAGCGGTTTTAGCTGTGGCTTTAGCGCAAAAGAAATCCGTTTTACCCCAGATTCATCGTAAGCTAACGCGTAGCCTTCCTTGTACCAATCTCCTAATACAACCCTTTTCCCATGGGCGTTTTTGAGCTCAATATTGTGTTCATCTGGTCTATGGGTATGGCCATGTATCATCAACAGAACGTTATACGAATTCATGACACGTTCCACTTCAGATTCTGTGACATCCATGATATTCAGAGCTTTTGATTTCTTGTCACTTCGGGTTTTATTTTGAACGTTTTTGACAATTTTCTTTCTTAGAAAAAGAGGGACGCTTAAGAATAATTTTTGTAGCCATCGTTGATGTACTTTTTTCCTGAATTCTTGGTACTTAACATCATCAAGACATAATGTATCACCATGAAGAAGCAGAGTAGGTGTACCATAAAGGTTGATTTTTGTTTCTTCAGGCAAAAGCTCAACACCGGTCTCTTTGCTGAAACGGCTACTGATTAGAAAATCACGATTTCCGTGAATGAAGTAACAGCAAACGCCAGAGTCTGTGAGAGACTTGAACGCGCTGATAATTGATCGGCTGAACGGCGAGTTATCATCATCACCAATCCAGAAATCGAACAGATCACCTAATACGTATAGCTTTTCAGCCTTAATAGCGTGATGTTCAAGGAAATAAAAAAAACCTTCAGTGATTTCAGGGTGGGCAGGAGATAAATGCAGGTCAGAAATAAAAAGAGTGGTCATAAGCCTTAGAAAAGGGAGCTAAAAGCTCCCTCAATTGATTATTCTTCGATAGTTGTGCCAGTGATAAGCACTTCTTCAAGAGGAACGTCTTGGTGCATGCCCATTGAACCGGTAGCAACGTCTTTGATTTTGTTGACTACGTCCATGCCTTCCACAACTTCACCAAACACACAGTAACCCCAGCCATCTAGGCTTTCAGATTTAAAATCAAGGAAAGTGTTGTCGTTCACATTGATGAAGAACTGAGAACTTGCAGAATGCGGTTCCATAGTACGAGCCATAGCAAGTGTACCCACTTTGTTGCTCAAACCATTGTTCGCTTCGTTTTTAATTGGAGCGCGAGAGTCTTTTTCACGCAAGCCTGAAGTCATACCACCACCTTGAACCATGAATCCATCAATGACACGGTGGAAAAGAGTGTTGTCATAAAAACCGTCACGGCAGTACTGTAAAAAGTTAGCACTGGTTTCTGGTGCTTTTTCATCATTAAGTTGGATCTTGATGTCACCAAAGTTTGTGTGAAGGGTGATCATGATTACTTCCTTTAAAATTAATGGGAATGGATACAGAATTTTAGCGTAACTTCAAATTTACACAAGCGATACCCGAACGAAGATACCATGGGCAAAAGTTGTTCGATTGGAACGAAATAACATTTTCAACGGCGATTTCTGAAACTGAGCTATTACTTAACCTCAGCTGTCTTGTTATACTCATGCGTCCTAAAACTCACCAATTGATAAATAGAGATCATGCTAAAGATATTCAACTCACTCACACGACAAAAAGAGGAATTCAAACCCATTCATGCTGGCAAAGTTGGCATGTACGTTTGTGGAGTAACTATCTATGATCTCTGTCATATTGGACATGGTCGTACGTTTGTTTCCTTTGATGTTGTTTCACGCTACCTTCGCTACCTTGGTTATGACTTGACGTTTGTTCGTAACATTACCGATATTGATGACAAAATCATCAAGCGAGCAGCAGAGAACGGCGAGACATGTGATGCGCTAACTGAGCGCTTAATCGGTGATATGCACGCCGATTTCGATGCATTGAATATGAAACGCCCAGATGTAGAGCCAAGAGCGACTCAGTTTATTCAAGAAATCATTGCTTTAGTTGAAACCTTAATTGAACGTGGTTTCGCTTACGTTGCCGACAACGGTGATGTGATGTTTGAAGTGAAGAAATACGATGAATACGGGAAGCTTTCTCGTCAGGATTTGGACCAACTTCAAGCTGGTGCTCGAGTTGACGTTGAGCTAGCAAAACGCAGCCCACTCGATTTTGTACTGTGGAAAATGTCCAAGCCAGGTGAACCAACTTGGGAATCACCTTGGGGACCTGGTCGTCCGGGCTGGCACATCGAATGTTCGGCAATGAACTCTTCTATTCTAGGCGACCATTTTGATATTCATGGTGGTGGCTCAGATTTGCAATTCCCACACCATGAAAATGAAATTGCTCAGTCATGCTGTGCTCATGATACTCAGTATGTGAATACTTGGATGCACAGTGGTATGGTGATGGTTGATCGTGAGAAAATGTCTAAGTCACTAGGCAACTTCTTCACGATTCGCGATGTTTTGACGCATTACGATGCGGAAACGGTTCGTTATTTCTTAATGTCTGGTCATTATCGTAGCCAACTCAACTACAGCGAAGAAAACCTAAATCAAGCTCGCGCTTCACTTGAGCGTTTATATACTTCTCTTCGTGGCTTGGATTTGACCGCGTCACCAGCAGGTGGTGAAGAGTACGTAACTCGCTTTACAGAGTCTATGAACGACGATTTCAATACACCTGAAGCTTATTCAGTGCTGTTTGATATGGCACGTGAAGTAAACCGCCTTAAAGGTGAAGATCTAGAAAAAGCGTCTGCATTGGGTGCATTACTGCGCGAATTAGCGGATGTGATTGGTATTCTTCACCAAGATCCAGAGGCATTCTTGCAAGGTGGCGCAGCGGCGGGTAATGATGACGAAGTGGCTGAAATTGAAGCTCTGATCAAACTGCGTAACGACTCTCGTGCAGCGAAGGATTGGGCAAACGCGGATATGGCGCGCGACAAGCTAACCGAAATGGGTATCGTACTTGAAGATGGTCCTGAAGGGACAATCTGGCGTCGTAAGTAATAACGATTTTATAAAGGGCTGAGATTTCAGCCCTTTTTTCTGATTTAGATTCTTGGAAACATTCTGTGGCTCAAATGTATTTCTATTACTCGGCGATGAACGCGGGTAAATCGACAACTCTTCTTCAATCTTCATTTAATTATCAAGAGCGTGGTATGAATCCTTTGATTTACACTGCAGCGCTTGATGATCGTTACGGCATGGGTAAAGTCAGTTCCAGAATTGGTCTGCAATCGGAAGCTCAATTGTTTAATGAGAAAACCGATCTCTACGCAGAAATATCAAATCACAATGCCGAAGAAAAACGCCACTGTATTTTGATTGATGAGTGCCAGTTTCTTTCCCGTGATCAAGTGTATCAGCTGACAGAAGTCGTCGATAAGTTAGGCATCCCGGTTTTATGTTATGGCTTGCGAACCGATTTTCTTGGTGAGCTTTTCGAAGGAAGCCGCTATTTACTTTCATGGGCAGATAAACTGGTAGAACTGAAAACTATTTGTCATTGTGGAAGAAAAGCCAACATGGTGATTCGAACCGACGAGCAGGGCAACGCCATCGCTGAAGGCGATCAAGTGGCTATTGGTGGAAACGATCGATATGTCTCGGTTTGCAGAAAGCACTATAAAGAAGCGTTAGGCAAATAAGAGCGCAACAGACACAGGCAAAAAGAGCACTAGAAAGGTGCTCTTTTACGTTATGGGATAGCGCAAGTTAGCTGTTCCAATACAGGTTAACTATTTATAAGGTTAACCATCTACGGAGTTAATTATGTACAAGGCTAACTTTAGCTCTGCGAACCAAAAGTCTTAGCGGCATAGGCGACTCTTTCCGCTGGCTTAGGGTATTCCGCTGGTTCGCCAAGGCTTTCTATATGCCTAAGCCTTGGTAGCAACCCGCAACCATTGGCAATCTGTATTGCCAAGCCCGGTCTAGCGTTTAGCTCCAAAACCATAGGGCCTTCTTCTCTGTCCAGCACCATATCGGTGCCCATATAACCCAGCCCTGTCATTTCCCACGCACTGGATGCCAACACCAATAAGCGCTCCCAATGAGGGACTTGCAGCGTAGAGAGATCTTTCCCAGTATCTGGGTGAGCTTTAATGGGTTGATCAAACTGCACCGCTCGAATTGCTTTGCCTGTGGCAATATCGATGCCCACGCCTACCGCGCCTTGGTGCAAGTTTGCTTTTCCGTCTGAATCGGATGTCGATAATCGCATCATTGCCATCACAGGATAGCCTTTGAACACAATAATACGAACATCGGGGACGCCTTCGTAACTAAAACCTTCGAAGCAATCATCAAATTTAATTAGGTTTTCCACGACCGCGACATCATTCTTGCCACCAAGAGAAAACAAACCCGCGAGTGCGTTACTTACGTGGCGTTCTACGTCTTCTTTATTGATGGCTGAACCCGATGGCTTAATGTACTCCCCATCTTTATGCGAAGTAACAACCAATATGCCTTTGCCACCACTGCCTTGGGCTGGCTTAATCACAAACCCAGGCCAGTCTTTCACCATATTGTGAATCGTCTTTACTTCCGCTTGGTGGCTAATAACACCAATCAACTTGGGTACTGTTGCTCCAGCGCGTTCAGCGATGATTTTCGTTTTCAGTTTATCGTCAACTAATGGGTACTTTGAGCGATCGTTATATCGCCCAATGTAGCTATGATTTCGTTGATTCATGCCCATAATCCCTTTGCTTTTCAGCTTGAAGGGTGAGGTGAACTTACTCCACATGGCTTTAGTCCTCTGCTAGTGGCTTAAAGCGTCTAAGTTCGGTTAAGCGGTAACCTGTGTAGGTACCGAGTAACAAAATCAGAGCAAGAACAATGAGCTGAAGCCCAATAAAGTTGAACGTCAGGTGCTGAACAAATGGGTTGGTCATCGCTAGGTAAACCAATACCGCAGTGAGGAGGGAGCCTCCACCTTGGATAAATACCTCTTTACCGCCTTCTTCTTCCCAAAGAATCGACATTCTTTCGATTGTCCAAGAAAGAATAATCATCGGGAAGAAGGTAATGGTCAGCCCTTCATTTAAGCCGATATTGAAAGAGACAATGGTAAAGATAGAAATGATTAAGATAACCGTGATAATGACGGCGGAGATTCGTGCGACCAACAGTAGGTTGAGTTTCGATAGATACCCACGTATTACCAAACCTGTACCAACGATCAACAAGAAACCGACGATACCCGTTAGGAGCTGAGTCTGTACAAACGCGACTGCGATGAGCACCGGCATAAATGTTCCAGACGTTTTCAAACCAACAATGACCCGCAGGAATACAACAATCAACGCCCCAATTGGAATGAGCATGATGGTTTTAAACATCGATTGCTCAGCAATAGGCAAACTGTGAATGGAGAAATTCAGCAAGCTGTCAGCTTCTACTTTTTTACTGGTTGCTTGCTGTGGTGTGACCTCTTGAGCAATCATCGAAAACAGTACTTGGCTGTTCTTACCGCCAATCAGATCAAGGAGCGAGATATTAGAATCGTCCCACACAAGCCAGTGGCTTTGCTTTCCTTGAACACCGGTATTGGTATCGAAAAGTTCCCAGCTTTCGCCATCCCAAACCTCAATCATCGGAATGATGTTTTGGCGGCGGCGTCCATCTTCAAGTTGGATGACACCGACAACTTTATTGGGAATATCAGCGTAGCTAAGTAATTTTGATGTAGTGCTTACTGCGTCTTTTGCATTTAGCAACAAAGCTGCGTTTTGGTTATCACTGTCATTAAGCTGCTTGATCAGCTCACGAGTTAATGTTGCGTTATCGGCGCTGCGATTTGTTGCTTGCTGAAGTAGAGACTGGGCGGCTGCATCTTGTGGGCCATCAAAAATGGGTTTTTCAATAGCTTTATCTGCTGGAGGAACCACCGCTACTTTTGCTTGCTCATCAACCAAAAATTGCGCTTTGTAGTATATAACTTGAGGCCCCGTCGCGTTTCGAATGCTCCATTCCGCTCTACGACCCGTGTCAGTATTCACATAAGCGACACCATAGCCGGGAGACGACGTGCTTTCGTTGATCAAGGTAAAACCGCTTTGCGTTCCAGGTGCGGCAAGAGATGCTTTTACAGATTCACCGTTTGCAGTGAATTCCACACGGGCTTCTACATCCCATACTTGCCTTGTTTCGCCCGGCGTCCAAGGTACGCCATAATCCGTATGACGAAGAATACTGAGTGCAATCCCTGCAACTATAAGAAAGGCGACCGCAAGGTAAAAGGGCACTTTAGACGTCATGGTACTCGTTCCTTAACGATTATTTGGTTTCAGATTGCAGATAAGATTTGCTGACATCAACAAGCGCGATGTCTTGAATAAATTCACGACCTAACAGTATTGGATGGCTCATTTGAGAACGGTCAGCTAGTGTGAATTGTGCTTTTTCATGTATTTTCCCAACTTGCACCCAAAGTTCTACCACGGGTCTACGTTCTGTTTCTTCGCTGGTGGATTGTCGAATTTTGGCATAGCGGATGACGGGGGACTCAATCCAAAGTTGATCTTCTTTTGCCGTTTTATCATCGCTGATATGGAACTTAATCCATGTTTTACCATTACGTTCGAATTCTTGAATGTCGACGGCATTGATAGAAGATGTAGCGGCTCCAGTATCAACACGTGCATCAAACTGCTGTTTAATCGTGTCGACTTTAACTTTCTCAATACCACCTAGAACAATGGTTTGAGAAGGTTCGATAGCGGGTTTTGCCTGCTTTGGCGGTTCGCTAGTCGCTTTTTTAGCTTTTAGCTTTTTGAACTGAGCAGCTTGATCTTGTCTGAGTTTAGCCACTTCGTTGTTTAAATTGGACAGCTCTATACTCAAGTAATTAATTTGATCATTTTGTTTGTCAATTTGAGCAGAATAAGAGTGAAGCTGATTGGTCAGGTTTGTTTCAGATTGTTGGATGGCAGCTTGTGTAGACTGACTGTATTTATCGCCATCGATCAGCGAACATCCGGAAAGCGCTGTAATAACAGCTAAGGCGGCAACCTTCTTAAGCATTATTGACCTATTTTTGCGGGTTAAAAGCGGGAAGTGAGACAAAGTGTATATTATAAAAAAGGATGCGTGAAGCATCCTAATGTTAATCTGTTGTCAGAGCTTACTGAGCTTTTTTGAGATCTTTACCCCAAACCACAAAATTTTGAAAGTTAAGGGTTCTTTGCAACCAGAACGGCGCGCCTTGGTGCAGGGTAGCCTTCTACGGTTTTGCTTGGATCGGCGGGGTCGAGATAATCAGGTAAGGAGTTGTGTGTCATCCAGCCTGTTGTGCGTTGTTCACCCGTTGATGTGACATTTTCATCAACGATACGAACATCTTCAAATCCACATTTTTCCAACCAAACTTTCAATGCTTTAGCTGATGGGAAAAAGTACACATTACGCATTTGAGCATACCGATCGACGGGTACTAATACCGCGTTTTCATCACCTTCAATAACCAAGGTTTCCAAAATAAGCTCGCCACCAGAGACCAATTGGTTTTTCAGTTGGATGATGTGATCTAGAGGAGAGCGACGGTGGTACAAAACTCCCATACTGAATACTGTGTCAAATGCTTGCAACTCAGGCAGTTGCTCAATACCAAGCGGTAACAAGTGGGCACGTTGGTCACCACCCATCAGTTTTCTGATGGCTTCAAACTGCACTAAAAAAAGATGTGAGGGGTCAATGCCCACACACAGTCTTGCCCCTTCGCCCAACATACGCCACATGTGGTAGCCATTACCACAGCCCACATCTAAAACCGAGCGATCTTTTAAAGGGGAGATATGTGGAAGTACGCGATCCCATTTCCAATCACTTCTCCACTCTGTATCGATGTGGATGTCATGGAGGTTGTAAGGGCCTTTACGCCATGGATGAAAAGTCTTTAGCAGATTTTCTAGTTTTTTTAACTCGCCGGAAGCTAAGGGAGCATTGTTGGATAATGTTACCGAATCTTTTAAGTCGACATTGTCTGGTTTGCCTTCCTGAATCTTATTCAGCGCTTTAAGCCAGCGTTCGAAATCACCGTGCTCTGCATTTTGCCAGTCTGTAAGCTGCTGAGGCAGGATATTCAACCAAGGTTGAAGGCGAGTGTCTTGAGCAATAAGTTGGTAAAAATTAGAAAAATTGAACATGGTATCGTCGTTAAAATTTCAATATAAAAGAGTAAAGAGCGTTCGCTATTTAACTGCGAACATAGAGCCGAAGTTGAAGCATTGGAACCACACTTCATAACTTGAGAATCCAATTTTTTCGAATCGCTCTTTATGTGCTTGTATGGAATCTGGGCGCATGACATTTTCAATGGCACTGCGTTTTTGGCTTATTTCTAGTTCGCTGTAGCCATTGGCGCGCTTAAAGTCGTGGTGCAGATCAATCAAGAGCTCATTCGCTGATTCGCTTTCAAACACATACTTTTCAGACAAAATTAGGATGCCACCGGGTTTTAACCCTGCGTGTATCTTTTCAAGCAGAATAAAGCGATCTTCGGGGGACAAAAACTGAAGTGTAAAATTCAATACGACTACAGACGCGTTGTTGATTTCAATGTTACGTATGTCTGCTTCAACGACCTCAACCGGCGTTTCAGAGCGGTAGGCGTTTACATGCAATTTGCAACGCTCCACCATGGCTTGCGAGTTATCGACAGCAATAATTTTGCAACCGTCTTGTTTAATGTGGCGTCGCATAGAGAGCGTTGCGGCGCCTAAAGAACAGCCTAAATCATAAATATTGGAATTAGGTGTGACAAAACGTTCAGCGAGCATGCCAATAGCAGAGATGATGTTGCTGTAACCAGGAACGGATCGTTGGATCATATCAGGGAAAACTTCAGCAACATTCGCATCGAAAGTAAAATCTCCAATCTTTTCAATAGGGGTGGAAAAGATGGTGTCTTTATGGCTCATAGCAAACTCGTAATCGTAGACAAAAACGCGACCTGAACTCAGATCTTAAAAAAGGGGCGTATTCTAAGAAATATTTGCCTTTCTGTCACCAAGGGTTTTCTCGCTTGATGGACGGACGTCAAAACATACTGATTTGTTTGTTATCAGCGAAAGCAGGGGAAGCCGCGAGTTCAGGTAAATCTGTTTGTTTTTGTAATATTCCGTATAGCGCGCGAGCAAAATCTGGTGCGTCAATATTGTCTGGCGTATGGATCATCAAATAAGGCTGTTTCCCTTCAGCAATCCAACTTGGAATCTTAGCCAGCCAAGGTTGAAAGAAAGGAAGATTAGCCTCTAATTCAGGGTGACCTATAAAGCGAATCATTGGATTTGAGGCAGTAGAGACCGCATGAGCCGGCACCTTGGGTTTCTTTTTGTGAGCGTCAATAACGGCATCAGAGACTGGCGCTGCGGAATGTACTGGGCGGCTATCCATAATGATACGGTCTATCCCTTCCTCATAAAGCCAGCGATTCAACGCCTGTTCTTCTTTCCCTTTATTGAAAAACTCTAAATGCCTGACTTCAACGCCAAGAGGGAAGTCCTTGGGAAATAGGCGGCAAAAGGATTTAAGGGCTGGTAAATCACGAGGGCTGAAATGCGCAGGAAGTTGAATCGTCCACATACCGACACGGTGATGTATCGGTTCCATCACGCTCATGAATTCTTTTAGCAGTGCTTCGCACCCGTGAAGCTTATGATCATGAGTGATGCTTTTAGGGAGCTTAAAGGTAAATCGAAAGTCATCATGGGTAGCGGCTTTCCAATTTTGAACTGTGGAATCAGAAGGCGTAGCGTAAAATGTTGTGTTGCCTTCTACTGTATGAAACACCCGAGCGTATTTCTCCAGCCTTTCTGAGTTCTGAGTCCCACTGCCATAAAACCCCGCCTGCCATGCATTGTGAGACCACATGGTCAGACCTAGCCGAAGAGGTAAGATCTGCATATTCCGTTATCTATATATTGGTGATAGCCATTACCTTACGAGATTTTTGAAGCGAAGGGCAAATTCAAGATATAATCCTGCTCCATATTCTTAGTTTTGGTGCTTATTTGGTCAATTGATTGGCAAAATGGCATCAAGACTCGATAAATCGCAACAAATTGTATTCGATGAGGTCGATTTTAGCCGACTTTCAGCGTATAAATGGCACTTTGCACTGTCGATAATATCAAGCATCGGCAGCTTAGAAATTGATAACTAATTAGAGATTGGGAAATTCATTATGCGTACCCATTATTGTGGTCACCTGAACAAGTCCCTTGCAGGACAAACTGTAGAACTGTGCGGCTGGGTAAACCGTCGCCGTGATTTAGGCGGTCTTATCTTCATTGATATGCGAGATCGTGAAGGTGTAGTTCAGGTAGTCGTAGACCCGGATATGGCAGATGCTTACGAAGTAGCTAACCAGTTGCGTAATGAATTTTGCATCAAATTGACGGGTGAAGTTCGCGCTCGTCCAGATAGCCAAGTTAACAAAGACATGGCGACAGGCGAAGTTGAGATTCTGGCGAAAGGCTTGGAAATCATCAACCGCAGCGACGTACTTCCATTAGACTTCAACCAGAATAACTCTGAAGAGCAGCGTTTGAAGTTCCGTTACTTGGATCTACGTCGTCCTGAAATGAGCGATCGCATCAAATTGCGTGCAAAAGCCTCGAGCTTTGTTCGCCGCTTCCTAGATGACAATGGTTTCCTAGACATTGAAACGCCAGTGCTGACAAAAGCAACACCTGAAGGCGCTCGTGACTACCTTGTTCCTAGCCGTGTACACAAAGGCAGCTTCTACGCTTTACCTCAGTCACCTCAGCTGTTTAAGCAGCTTCTGATGATGTCGGGTTTTGATCGCTACTACCAAATCGTTAAATGTTTCCGTGATGAAGACTTGCGAGCGGATCGTCAGCCTGAATTTACCCAAATAGATATCGAAACTTCGTTCATGAGTGCGGAAGAAGTTCGTGCAACGACTGAAAAAATGGTTCGCGATATGTGGCAAGAGCTACTGAACGTAGATTTGGGTGAATTCCCAATTATGCCGTTTAGTGAAGCGATTCGTCGTTTTGGTTCTGATAAGCCTGATTTGCGTAACCCGCTTGAATTGGTTGACGTAGCCGATCTAGTGAAAGACGTTGAATTCAAAGTTTTCTCTGGTCCTGCGAACGATGAAAAAGGTCGTGTTGCTGTAATACGTGTTCCTGGTGGCGCTAAGCTAACTCGTAAGCAAATCGACGGGTACGGTGAGTTCGTTGGTATCTACGGCGCGAAAGGTTTGGCGTGGATGAAAGTGAACGATCGCGCAGCTGGTATGGAAGGCATTCAGTCTCCAGTGGCTAAGTTCCTAAGTGAAGAAGTCATCAGTGGTATTCTAGAGCGTACTGGCGCAGAAACGGGCGACATCATCCTGTTTGGTGCAGACAAAGCGAACACGGTTGCGGAAGCGATGGGCGCACTTCGTTTGAAGTTGGGTAAAGATTTAGAATTAACCAATGAATCTGCTTGGGCACCGCTGTGGGTTGTCGACTTCCCAATGTTTGAAGAAGATGACGAAGGTAACCTACATGCCATGCACCACCCGTTCACTTCTCCACTGGGTGTGACAGCACAAGAATTGAAAGCGAACCCTGCCGCGGCAAACTCAAATGCATACGATATGGTCATTAATGGTTACGAAGTGGGCGGTGGCTCTGTTCGTATTCATAATGCAGAAATGCAAGCGACCGTATTTGATATTTTGGGTATCGATGCAGACGAGCAACGCTTGAAGTTTGGATTCTTGCTGGATGCACTTAAATTCGGTACGCCTCCGCATGCTGGCTTAGCATTTGGTTTGGACCGTTTGGTTATGTTGCTGTGTGGAACGGAAAATATCCGTGACGTGATTGCATTCCCTAAAACGACGGCAGCAGCGTGTCTACTAACGGATGCACCAAGCCTAGCTAACCCAGCAGCTTTGGATGAGCTAGCGATTGCGGTAACGGTAGCAAAAGAAAAAGACGCCGAGTAAGCGCAAATAAATGAATGAAAACTCCCGCAATTGCGGGAGTTTTTGTTTTAATGAAGAAATATCCAAAACACTTAGATGAATCTCATGTGGAACATAAATGCAGCGTCTGAGTATTCCACTAACATAAAAGGTGAATTATGGCTGGTCACAGTAAATGGGCGAACATTCGTCACCGTAAAGCGGCGCAAGATGCCAAACGAGGAAAAATCTTTACTAAGTTGATCCGAGAAATCGTTGTATCAGCAAAAGAAGGCGGTGGTGAGCCTGAAAACAATCCAAGGCTTCGTGCGGCTATTGATAAAGCTCTATCGAACAACATGACTCGAGAGACAGTTAACCGTGCCGTTAGCCGAGGTGCTGGTGGTGAAGGTGACGATAATATGGAAACCGTCATCTACGAAGGTTATGGTCCTGGTGGAACGGCCGTTATGGTCGAATGCATGACAGATAACCGAAATCGAACTGTTTCGGGCGTGCGACATGCTTTTTCTAAAGCAGGTGGTAACTTGGGCACCGACGGAAGCGTGAACTATCTTTTTGATAAGAAAGGCGTTATCTCGTACGCGCCAGGTCTGGATGAAGACGAAGTAATGGAAGCCGCATTAGAAGGTGGTGCCGACGACATTGAAACAGGGGCTGATGGCGCAATTGACGTGTACACAGATCCTGCAGATTTTGGTGATGTAAAAGATGCCTTGGATTCAGCAGGGTTCGAGGCTGCAAATGCTGAAGTGTCGCTAGTACCGTCAACCAAAGCGGATCTCGATGCTGATACCGCCCCGAAACTATTACGTTTGATTGACGCGCTTGAAGATTTGGATGATGTCCAAGAGGTCTATCATAACGGTGATATTTCGGATGAGGTTGCAGCCACGCTCTAATCTTCGCAAAGGCGCGATGTGCGTAAAGGAAAGGTATGCGGGCAGGCACAATACGGATATAAACGTATTAGCAAAAGAAAAGCCGCCCGTATTTGAAAACGTACATCGTGGCAGTCCTTTTTATATGGGAAACTTTTATGTCGATAATTCTTGGTATTGATCCAGGATCTCGCATTACTGGCTACGGAGTGATCCGTCAGCAGGGTAGGCACCTTCACTATTTGGGGAGCGGCTGTATTCGCACCTCGCATGACGATTTGCCGAGTCGATTGAAACAGATCTACGCAGGCGTGACCGAAATTATTACTCAATTTCAACCTGATGTATTTGCTATTGAACAAGTATTTATGGCGAAAAATGCCGATTCAGCGCTGAAGCTTGGGCAAGCACGTGGAAGTGCAATTGTGGCAGCCGTGAATGCCGATTTACCTGTTTATGAATATGCGGCTCGTCTTATTAAGCAGGCCGTTGTGGGAACAGGTGGTGCGGACAAATCTCAAGTTCAGCACATGGTCACGAGTATGCTTAAACTACCCGCAAAACCTCAAGCGGACGCTGCGGATGCGTTAGGTGTGGCGATATGCCATGCCAATACGAATAAAACGCTTGTAGCGCTTGCGGGTAAAGCCACAAGTGCCAAAAAGGGGCGATATCGGTAACCCTCCCAAAATTGATTGAACTGGCTATCCATCCAGTAATCCATTATTATCATTTTCACTTAATTTTATTCCATAGGACAAGATTGTGATCGGACGCCTTCGCGGTAATTTGATAGAGAAGCAGCCACCAGAACTATTGATTGAAGTTTCTGGCGTAGGGTATGAAATACAAATGCCAATGAGCTGTTTCTATGAGCTTCCTAATGTGGGTGAAGAAGCCATCATCTACACTCATTTTGTGGTGCGAGAAGACGCTCAACTGCTTTACGGGTTTAATACAGTAAAAGAGCGTGCTTTATTCCGTGAAGTAATCAAAGCCAACGGTGTTGGACCTAAACTGGGTTTAGGGATTTTGTCGGGCATGACAGCAAGCCAATTTGTTTCATGTGTGGAGCGTGAAGATATTTCCACTTTGGTAAAGCTACCAGGAGTCGGTAAAAAAACCGCAGAGCGCCTTGTTGTTGAAATGAAAGATAGGCTTAAAGGGTGGGGAGCCGGTGACCTGTTTACACCTGCTACCGATGCCGCACCTATAGATTCTGCGCCACAAAGTAGTGTACAAAATGCAGAAGAAGAAGCGATCAGTGCGTTGCTTGCCTTAGGATATAAACCACAAATGGCTTCTAAAGTCGTTTCGCAGATTGCCAAGTCAGGAATGAGCAGTGAAGAGCTTATCCGCGAAGCTTTAAAATCGATGGTATAACTTTCAAAATAGTAGACTTTTATGATCGAAGCAGACCGCCTAATTGCGCCGGAAAACCCTACCTTCAAAGAAGAAGATGTGATTGATAGGGCGATACGCCCTAAAAAACTTGAAGATTACCAAGGTCAGGACCATGTTCGTAACCAAATGGAAATCTTTATTAAAGCGGCGCAACTAAGAAGCGAAGCCCTTGATCATCTATTGATATTTGGTCCTCCAGGGTTAGGTAAAACCACACTTGCGAATATTGTCGCCAATGAAATGGAGGTGAATATTCGCACCACATCTGGTCCAGTATTAGAAAAGGCGGGCGATCTCGCTGCACTTCTGACAAATCTCGAAGAAAATGACGTGCTTTTTATCGATGAAATTCATCGGTTGAGCCCAGTCGTTGAAGAGGTACTGTACCCAGCCATGGAAGACTACCAGCTCGATATCATGATTGGAGAGGGACCGGCTGCTCGCTCCATAAAAATTGATTTACCTCCTTTCACCTTGATAGGTGCAACTACGCGGGCGGGCTCACTCACATCGCCTCTACGTGATCGCTTTGGTATTGTTCAAAGACTGGAGTACTACAACGTAAAAGATTTAAAAAACATTGTGCAGCGCAGTGCAAACTGCTTAAACCTTTCTATGGAGCCAGAAGGGGCTTTAGAAGTGGCTAGACGCGCTCGTGGTACGCCTCGTATTGCAAACCGCTTACTAAGGCGTGTGCGCGACTATGCGGAAGTAAAAGGCGATGGACACATATGCAGTGACATTGCTGATAAAGCATTGAACATGCTCGATGTGGACAGCCAAGGCTTTGACTACATGGACCGTAAGCTACTGCTTGCCATTATGGAAAAATTTACGGGTGGACCAGTAGGTTTAGATAACTTAGCAGCGGCTATTGGTGAAGAAAAAGACACGATAGAAGACGTAATCGAGCCGTATTTAATACAACAAGGCTATTTGCAAAGAACGCCCAGAGGCAGAATCGCAACAAGTCGAGCATATTTACACTTTGGCTTCGATAATCCAACAAAATAACAACATTAAATTACGCACAGTGCCATCATTAGAAAGTTGGCACTTGCGACAACTTCCCCTTCCAAAGAACCAACTTTTTCGACGTGCCACAAATTTTTTGCAGTTTCTTTCAGAACATTTTGGAATAAGAATCTAGCACGTAATTTCCCTCAAAACACTGTTAATGTGATCTATGTCAACATAACTTGCTCAAGAAACCCTACCTTGATTGATATAGATCAATTTGGTTGTTTTTTAATCGCTATTAGCCTTTTGTTTTTGACCTAAATCAAAGCAGATCTGTGCCATAAATCTTTTGAAACATACTGATTTTATCGCTAATATTAGCCCAAGCTATATTAGCTGATACTTAACATTAAACTAACCATTTGGGTACAGGATTGCAACAATAAGCAGCTATTTCGCAACATTTTACGTTGTTTGTTATTTATTGTTTCAACCGAGTAACCCAATATACGCTGCAATGTGTATCGGTGTCACTCAGCCGACACGAAAGGAGTTACCATGATTGATGTAGTTGATCTGTCGCGGTTGCAATTTGCACTCACCGCGATGTATCACTTCCTATTCGTTCCATTGACTTTAGGTATGGCTTTCCTGCTTGCCATAATGGAATCGCTCTATGTAATGACCGACAAGCAAATCTACAAGGACATGACAAAGTTCTGGGGTAAGCTTTTTGGTATTAACTTTGCTCTCGGTGTCGCAACCGGTCTAACAATGGAATTCCAGTTTGGTACTAACTGGTCCTATTACTCCCACTATGTTGGTGACATATTTGGTGCGCCACTAGCCATTGAAGCTCTCGTCGCTTTCTTTTTAGAGTCCACTTTTGTCGGTCTTTTCTTCTTTGGTTGGGACAGGCTATCTAAGCGACAGCACTTGGTCGTGACTTGGCTAGTAGCATTAGGTTCGAATTTCTCTGCTCTTTGGATTCTCGTCGCCAATGGCTGGATGCAAAACCCAGTTGGAGCTGAGTTCAATTTCGAAACCATGCGTATGGAAATGGTGAGCTTTTCTGAAGTGGTATTAAATCCAGTTGCTCAAGTTAAGTTCGTACACACTGTGGCTTCAGGCTATACCTGTGGCGCGATGTTTGTACTTGGTATCAGTGCTTACTATCTATTGAAGGGGCGTGATGTCGCTTTTGCTCGCCGCTCGTTTGCCATTGCCGCTTCGTTTGGTATGGCTGCAATCTTATCTACGATTGTTCTTGGAGATGAGTCTGGCTACGAGTTGGGCGAAGTTCAGAAAGTAAAACTGGCTGCTGTTGAAGCCGAGTGGCACACAGAGCCTGCGCCTGCGGCCTTTACTGTGTTTGGTTTGCCAAATCAGGAAACCATGGAAACAGACTACGCCATTAAGATCCCTTACGTAATGGGTATTATCGCAACTCGTTCTTTTGATGAACAAGTGACAGGTTTACGTGAATTGCGTGATGACCACGTTGATCGTATCCGCAGCGGTATGTATGCGTATGAGCTTCTTGAAAAGCTTCGTGCAGGCGAGCGTTCAGAATCCAACTTAGCGGCGTTTGATGAAGTGAAGGGCGACTTAGGTTATGGCTTGCTTCTGAAGCGGTACACCGAAAACGTGACTGATGCGACTGAAAGCCAAATTCAAGCAGCCGCCGATGATTCTATTCCTACTGTATGGCCATTGTTCTGGTCGTTCCGAATCATGGTTGCGTGTGGCTTTATCATGTTATTCGTATTTGGTGCAGCGTTTGTGCAAACTTGTCGCCAAAGAATTGAACAGAAACCTTGGATTCTTAAAGCAGCGCTGTTCAGTATTCCACTGCCGTGGATTGCTATTGAAGCAGGATGGTTTGTTGCTGAGTATGGTCGTCAGCCATGGGCAGTAGGTGAGATATTACCTGTACATGTCGCTGCATCGGCCCTGACGGCAGCAGAAATCTGGACGTCATTGTTTGTGATTCTTGCTCTGTATACGGTTTTCTTGATTGCAGAAGTTTACTTAATGGTGAAGTTTGCTCGTAAAGGTCCTAGTAGCCTGAAAACGGGTCGTTACCACTTTGAACAGAATGCAGATTCGATCGAAGACAAAGTCGGTCGCCAAGTAGAAGCTTAAGCAAGGAGATTTAAGATGTTTGATTACGAAATCTTGCGATTCATTTGGTGGGTACTGATTGGTGTCCTCTTTATTGGCTTCGCAATTACCGATGGATTCGACATGGGCGTGGGTGCGCTGGTTCCTGTCATCGGCAAAAACGACACAGAACGTCGTGTCATGATTAACTCAATTGCACCACATTGGGATGGCAACCAAGTTTGGCTGATCACCGCTGGTGGTGCCTTGTTTGCCGCTTGGCCTTTGGTATACGCCACCTCGTTCTCTGGGTTCTACCTAGCAATGGTTGTGACACTGGCCGCCTTATGGTTGCGCCCAGTCGGCTTGGATTACCGTTCAAAGATTGAAGACCCAAAATGGCGAAAGTCTTGGGATATTGCCATTTCAATCAGTGGCTTCGTGCCTCCTCTAATCTTTGGTGTTGCATTTGGTAACTTGCTTCAGGGCGTACCATTCAAGCTGAGTGAATTCTTAATGCCAACGTATCACGGTTCGTTCTTCGGTCTATTGAACCCATTTGCTTTACTTTGCGGTGTGGTCAGCTTATCGATGATTGTGATGCAAGGTGCAACATGGCTTCAGATGAAAACCACTGACGCAGTGCATGACAGAGCTCGCTTTGTCGCTCAAATTTCTGGTGCGTTAGTCATTGTTACATTTGTTGGTGCTGGTTTCTGGGTACAAAACATGGATGGCTACGTTGTTGTTAGTGGGCTGGATATTGCGGCTCAATCTAATCCATTGAACAAAGTGGTGGAAGTTAAAGAAGGGGCATGGATGCTTAACTTTGAGAAGTACCCATTGATGTGGGCAGCACCTGTTATTGGTGTGGTCATGCCATTGCTAGCGATCATTGCATCTCGCTTTGAAAAAGGTGGTCTTGCATTCTTAACATCAAGCCTAACCAATGCGGGCGTCATTCTTACCGCAGGTTTTGCTATGTTCCCATTTGTAATGCCTTCTAATGAAGTACCAAACCACAGTCTGACGATGTGGGATTCCACTTCAAGTGAATTGACACTGAATCTGATGACTGGCGTCGCTTTTGTGATGGTGCCGATTATTCTGGGCTACACATCATGGACGTACTATAAAATGTTTGGTCGTCTTGATTCGAAGTTCATTGAAGAAAACAAAAACTCACTTTACTAAGGAGCATTACTATGTGGTATTTTGCATGGATCTTGGGTGTATTGCTGGCGTGCGCGTTTGGCATCATCAATGCTCTTTGGCTAGAGCACACAGAAATGATGGATAAGGACAGTGAAGAATAACTTAGCAGACAAAGTCGCTGAGCTCCACAAACCTATGGACAGAGCCCTTTTACGGGCTCTTTCCTTATTGTTGGCGTTTGGCAATGTGGGGCTCTTTATGTGGGAGCCGAACCAATATGCAGAAGAGATTGGTGGCTTTAGTGCATTTTTAGGACCGCTGTTTATCTACAGTGTATGTTCTAGCATGGTCTACGGAATAGGGTTTAAACCAAGGCATTGGGTTTGGCAGATTTACTTTAGCCCCTATTTATCAATCGCAGCCCTCACTTACTTCACTCTAGTGCGCTTTGTTGTATAGCTCGTGCTTAAACATTCGCCTCTCAGAGCAGTTATCAGACAACTGCTCTCGTTTTTTTGGTGTTAACCACAAAAAATCCCTTTATTTTTCCTGACGAAGTCACAACATGAGGTATAGTTACGTTTTATATATTTTGTGATTGGTGTCTTGGTGAAAGGGGAATTTACGCGCATCTTTGAGTGGTCTATTCGAGTTTATTACGAAGACACTGATGCGGGTGGTTTGGTATACCATTCTAATTATCTTAACTACTTTGAACGTGCTAGAACGGAACTTCTGAGATCGCTCGGAGTCTGTCAACAAAGACTTCTTACTGAAAACTTCGGTTTTGTTATACGTCATGTTGAAATGGATTTTCTACAAGGCGCAAGATTGGACGACCAATTGACAGTAAGAACATCAATTTCTGAATTAAGGCGTGCTTCCTTGGTATTTTGTCAGGAGTTAGTTAATCCTGACGGCAAGACATTGTGTCGAGCAACAGTTAAGGTAGCATTCGTTAACACAAAAACAATGAAGCCTCAGGCAATCCCAAGCTCAATGACTGCGGAGTTAATAGACAGTGACAGCTGATATTTCAATTTTAGATCTTTTCTTACAAGCAAGTTTACTCGTAAAGCTCGTGATGCTGACTTTACTCGGTATGTCAGTGGTTTCTTGGGCGATGATTATTAAGCGCAGCAAAATTTTAAAAGAAGCATTAAAAGACGCAGACCGATTTGAAGATAAATTTTGGTCGGGTGTCGACCTTTCTCAGCTGTATCAAGAAGTGAAAGCTCGAAAAGATAACATCGGTGGAACCCAACAAATTTTCTATTTGGGCTTTACTGAGTTTGCGAAGTTACGCCGCTCCCCAGGTACCTCTCCTGAATTTGTGATGGAAGGAACGGGTAGAACGATGCGAGTTGCTGTTGCTCGTGAAGTGGACGAGCTAGAACACAGCTTGCCGTTTTTAGCAACCGTGGGTTCAATTACTCCTTACATCGGGTTATTTGGTACGGTTTGGGGCATCATGCATGCCTTTATAGCACTTGGTGAAGTGAAACAAGCGACGCTTGCCATGGTGGCACCAGGTATAGCAGAAGCGCTGATCGCAACAGCAATGGGGCTTTTTGCTGCGATTCCTGCTGTTATGGCGTACAACCGCTTCAGCAATCAGGTATCGAAACTAGAGCACACCTACGCAACATTCTCGGAAGAATTCCACAGTATTTTGCACCGTCAGGCTATCGCTGGTAAGGAACAGTAATGGCAGGCTACCAGCGTAAGAAAAGAAAGCTGACGGCAGAGATTAACGTCGTACCTTATATCGACGTTATGCTGGTACTTCTAATTATCTTTATGGTGACGTCGCCGTTTGTTACGCAAGGCGTCGAAGTTGAGTTACCAAAAACAACAACAGCGCAGCCTGCTTCTGATTTAGCAGGCGACAGCGAAGCGAGCTTTATCATCGTAGAGATAGACAAAGATGGGCAATTAGGGCTCAGCGTGAACGATGAAGACGTAATTCGCGGTCTTAGTTTGGAAGACATAATTGTTCGAGTGAAAGCTGAAATATCTCTTGCGCCAGATTCTCCAGTTGCAGTGGGAGGCGACGCCGCCACCCCATATGCTGAAGTCGTATTGGTATTGGACGAGTTAAGCCGGGCAGGCATCCCTAAAGTGGGTTTGCTGACGGATTTAAAATAGGGACGCATCGGTTCATCGATGAAAAATAAGAACAACTATACCTCAGCAATCATTGTATCCGCCGTTTTGCACGTAGTGCTTATTGGGGGACTTCTATGGGGCGCGGACTTTTCCGAGCCAAAGAAGGACACAACAGGCAATATGGTTCAGGCGGTTGTGATTGATCCAAAAATGGTTCAACAGCAAGCTCGAGAAATTAGACAGCAACGAGAAGCCGCCCAACGCGCTGAAGAAGAGCGCTTAGATAAATTAAGAAAGCAAAGCGAGCAGCTAGAGAAAAATCGAAAAGCTGAAGAAGAGCGGATTCGAAAGCTCAAGCAAGAAAAAGCCAAGGCAGAAAAAGCCGCGAGAGAAGCTGAAAAAGCGCGTCAGAAGAAAGAACAAGAGCGTAAGGCTGCAGAGCAAAGAGCAAACAAAGAACGCGAGCGTGTCGCTAAGGCTGAAGCAGAACGTAAAGCCAAGGAAGAAGCGGTGAAAAAGGCAGAGGCAGAGCGAGTTAAAAAAGAGGCTGCCATTGCCAAAGCTGAACAAGAAAGGGTTGCGAGAGAGAAAGCAGCCAAAGAAGCGGAAGAAAAAGCCAAACGCGAGCGTGAAGCAGCCAAGAAGGCAGAGGCGGACCGCATAGCGAAAGAAAAAGCTGCGAAAGAAGCCGCTGAGAAAGCTAAAAAAGAAAAAGAACGTTTAGAGCGCCTTGAAAGGGAACGAAAAGAGCAAGAAGCGGCTCTAAACGACATCTTTGCTGGTCTTGAAAGTGAAGTTTCTCAAAATTCTGCTGCAAAACAGCAGCATGTTGTCAGCGAAGTACAGAGATATGGCGCAATTTATAAGCAACTTATTCAGAGTCGACTATTGAGGGATGACTCATTTGTGGGAAAGTCGTGTAAAGTCAATATGCGCCTAATACATACCGGTAACAATGCTATTGTTAATGGCGTTAAAGTATTAGGCGGTGACTCTCGCGTGTGTACTGCGACCAAAAGTGCGATTGCGCAAGTTGGCTCTTTCCCTGTCCCAAGTGACAAAGATGTGGCAGAAGAGCTAAAAAATATCAATCTAACTGTTGAATTGGATTAAAAGGACTAAGAAGTGACTAAACGCCTTTTACTAGGACTGCTGGTGCTGTTAACCAGCATGGCGAACGTAGCCAACGCCGCTTTAGAGTTGGTGATCACAGATGGTATTGATTCGGCCCGACCGATTGCCATCATTCCATTCAAATGGGAAGGTGAGGGTAAGTTACCTCACGATATCAGCGCGGTTATATCCTCTGATCTTCAGCGCAGTGGTAAATTTAGCCCAGTTGCTCCTAACAAAATGCCTCAAACGCCATATTCCGATGTCGATGTTGATTTCTCGTCTTGGACAGCTCTTGGTGTTGATGCCTTGCTTACTGGTTCCGTGACCAAAAAAGCTGACGGTAACTATCTCATCGAATATCAGCTTGTTGATGTTGTACGTGGTCAATTGACGAGCGGGCAAAGCAAAGCCCTAAGTGATACAGGCGAGCTTGTACTATCAAAGGACCATGTTTTATTTAATAAGCGCGCTACGGTTCCTGGTCCAAGGCTGCGTGAATATGCACACCGAATCTCTGATCTTGTATACGAGCAGCTAACTGGTGAAAAAGGCGCATTCTTAACGCGTATCGCGTATGTTGTTATTAATGATAAAGAGAAATTTCCTTACCAGCTCAGAATCGCAGACTATGATGGTTATAATGAACGCTTAGTATTGCGCTCAAAACAGCCATTGATGTCTCCAGCTTGGTCTCCAGATGCACGTCAGCTTGCGTATGTTAGCTTTCAAAATGGACGTGCTGAAATTTTCTTAATGGATATCTATTCCGGTAAACGTGAGAAGCTCACGTCATTCCCTCGTCATAATGGTGCGCCAAGATTCTCACCAGACGGTAAAAAACTGGCAATCGTATTGTCTAAAACCGGAAGCCTTCAGGTCTACGTTCTCGATTTGCAAACTAGAAAGTTGAAGCAAATAACGAGAGGTAGAGCAAATAATACAGAACCATTTTGGCATCCTGATGGGCAATCACTAATATTTACCTCGGATCGGGGTGGTAAACCTCAGATATATCGAGTAAATTTGTTAGACGGTGCGACCAACCGTCTAACTTGGCAAGGCAGCCAGAACTTGGGTGGGCAAATCACACCTGATGGAAAGTTCATGATTATGGTTAATCGGAACGATTCCGGGTTTAATTTGGCCAAGCAAGATTTGGAAACAGGAGCCGTACAAGTGTTAACAAAAACACAATTGGACGAGTCTCCAAGTATTGCGCCAAACGGTGGTATGGTCATTTACAGCTCCATGTATAGGAAGAAGAATGTACTTTCTATGGTCTCTATAGATGGTCGCTTTAAAGCTAGATTACCGGCAACGAATGGGCGCGTAAGAGCTCCCGCCTGGTCACCATTTTTGTAGAAATACCCATTTGTATGTAGTTCGGCAAATCGGTTAAAACAAAGTTTCGGACAAATAAGGAAGAAAAAGATGCAACTTAATAAAGTTCTTAAAGGGCTTCTGATTGCGCTACCAGTACTAGCTGTTACGGCATGTAGCTCAAGCGACAAAGCGGCAGAGGCTTCTACTACTTCTCAAACAAACAATACTGAGCAAGTGGTAAAAGAAGCAACTACTGAAGTAACGCCACTAGAGACAGGATCTCAGCTAACAGAGCAAGAGATCAAAGAAGCGCAACTTCGTGAAACTCAGACTGTTTACTTTGCGTTTGATAACTCAACAATCTCGTCTGATTACGAAGATATGCTAGCGGCACACGCGGCATTCATCAGTAAAGACCCTGCACTTAAAGTACGCATCGAAGGTCACGCTGATGAGCGTGGTACTCCAGAGTACAACATTGCACTAGGTGAGCGCCGTGCTGAAGCAGTCGCTAAATACCTTCAAGCTCTAGGTGTTCAGGCAGACCAAATCGAAGTAATTAGCTTCGGTGAAGAACGCCCTCTACTTCTAGGTCAAAGCGAAGACGTTTACGCTAAAAACCGTCGCGCTGTACTAGTATACTAATAGGAATTTTCCTATGTTCAGTAACTCTAAGCGACTCGTATCGCTTATGTTACTGGCAAGTGCGGCGAATGGAACGTTCGCCGCACCAGCTCCAGTAACTGATCTCAATAGCACCACTACCGCCACTTCCAACCCGTCCTCTACAAGGGTATCGTCTGTTAACGAGACGGATGTGCAGCGTCTTGAGCGCCTATTACAAAATCGCGCTAAAATCCAAATTCAAATGCAGCAGCAAATTGATGACTTAAGCTCAGAAGTAGGCGAGTTGCGTGGAATTGTTGAACGTAACTCTTACGAAATGAAGCAGATGTTAGAAAGGCAACGAGAGCTATTCGTTGAACTGGACAACATGAGGCAGCAATTACAACAGGCTCCCGTTGTTACGGCTGAGACTGGCTCTGAAACTTCTGGAACGTTCAGCACAAACAAAGACGAGCAAACGGCTTATCAGGATGCCGTTGATTTGATTTTGAAACAGCGTGATTACGCTGGTGCGATCACCGCTTTTAAGCAGTTTCAAAAAGATTTCCCAGATTCTAAATTTGCCTCAAATACTCATTACTGGTTAGGTCAGCTTTACTTTGCGAAAAAGCAAGATGTTGACGCTGCAAAAAGTTTTGCTTCAGTTGTGGCGTATAAAGAGTCAAATAAGCGTGCCGATGCTTTACTCAAGCTTGGAGATATTGCCAAGCGAAATAAAAAATCGGATGCCGCAATAAAATACTATCAACAAGTTATCAGCGAATACCCTCAAAGCGCATCAGCTGATATGGCAAAGAAACAGATGCAATAAACAGCTATCAGGGTCACTTAGTGGCCCTGGCTTATTTCTAATCTCCCGACCTTCTTTAGGCTCAACACTCTTCTTCCAATCAAAATGAAATAACTAATTCATCACTTGCCTATCTAGGCTCTGGAAGCTTGCAGCCGTTTGGGTATACAATACCCGGATTACTTGGAAGTTGCGTAGAGCAAGAGCAATGAGCCACATTTTAGACACAATTGAGACCGTATACCCTTTTCCTCCAAAACCCGTTCCTCTAACAGATGATCAAAAGCAGCAACACATAACAAATATCAAAAAGTTGCTGAAGGAAAAAGACGCGGTATTGATTGCACATTACTACACTGATCCTGAAATTCAGGCGTTAGCAGAAGCCACTGGCGGCTTCGTTGGCGATTCTTTGGAAATGGCGAAGTTTGGTAATCGACACCCCGCAAGCACATTGATCATTGGTGGCGTGCGCTTTATGGGGGAGTCAGCGAAAATCCTGACACCAGAAAAACGCATTCTTATGCCAAATCTAGAAGCAGAATGCTCGCTTGATCTTGGCTGTCCTGCCGATAAATTCACAGAGTTCTGTGATGCCCACCCTGATCATACCGTTGTGGTTTATGCCAACACCTCTGCTGCCGTAAAAGCGCGAGCTGATTGGGTGGTGACCTCAAGCATCGCGCTAGAAATTGTCGAGCACTTAGATGCAGAAGATAAGCCCATTATATGGGGTCCCGATCGTCACTTAGGTTCTTATATTTCAAACAAAACAGGTGCAGACATGTTGCTTTGGCAAGGTGAGTGCATCGTACATGATGAATTCTCTGCTGATGCATTGAAAAAGATGAAGAATCTCTACCCAAATGCCGCTATTTTGGTTCACCCAGAATCGCCGGCGAGCGTTGTAGAATTAGCCGATTCAGTGGGTTCAACTAGCCAATTGATCAAGTCAGCTAAAGAGTTACCGCATCAACAAATGATTGTCGCTACAGACAAAGGTATCTTCTTTAAAATGCAGCAATTGGTGCCTGAAAAAGAACTTATCGAAGCGCCAACTGCTGGTGCTGGTGCGACTTGTCGTAGCTGTGCTCACTGCCCGTGGATGGCAATGAATGGTCTGTCTGCGATTGAGAGTGCGCTAACAGATGGTGGTAAAGAGCACGAAATCTTTGTTGATGAAGACGTTCGAGTAAAGTCTCTTATCCCATTAAACCGCATGTTGGATTTCGCAGAGCAGCTTAATATGCAGGTGAAAGGTAATGCTTAAGTCTAAATAGCTTGAGTCTAAAAGAGCTTAAGGCTACAGAGCCTAGGTCAAAAGCTCTTGATAAGCACTGATAAAAACGAAAAATGCCGCGATACACGCGGCATTTTTAGTTCTAGCAAGGTTTGTCTAAAAGCTGTTTTTTTAAGATCTGTTTGCTCAAAAACTGTGGATTCTAGAACTTGGATTTCAAAGGCAATAGCTAATCTGTTACTGCGCTTCAGCTAGTGCAACACCGCGCTGAGTTAAGCCACAAAGCATGACGGGTATGGCATTGAAAATCTCTTCAAACTGTTCTAACCCCTCGATCCCTTGCTGAGCGAGCGTCGATACTGCCGTTTCTGGGTCATAAAGCATGCTCATAGATAAAATAACACCACCTAGAAGGGCATTATCTTCACTGTCTTCTGGCATTAGTGTTTCCCAATCATCTCGGGATACTCCCCAGCCTTGAAGCAGCCCTTCAGTGAAGTTTCTTGCTTCTTCATTGACGATTTCTTCGTCATCCAAGGCGCAGTTTTCAGGCCACTGCCAAGACCCTTCAAGCAGTTTTGGTCTTGCATCATTCCAAATCGCAATAACTTGATCTGCAAAGGATTCTAAGTGTTCTGGTGTTGAGAAGGGGGCGACTTCTTCACCACCCCAAAGAAACGCAAGCCATTCAGCTGGGTCAATAATATTTGGAGCAGCTGCCATGGAGGTAACAAACCCACGGATTTGGTATTCATTTAAAATTTTGCCTTCCATTTCTGGTAAAGCAAGCAATTCTGTTAAAGTCAAAATACGTTCCCTTCTTGAGTGATTGAGGTAGTGTATCAAGCTCACACGACTGGAAAAAGACTTGATGAATACCATACTAAGATATAGGTTTTTTAATATGTGTATTGTTGGCTAATAATATGGCGATCCAATCTTCACTTAAAAAGAAAAGTATCATCGCTTTGGGGTTATACCTTTGTTTCGTTATCGCAACCGTTGGTAGCGTAACCTATTTGGTTGTAGAGCACCCAATCAAAAGTAAACTTCAAAAGAATTTAGATTTAAGAACAGAGCTTCTTGCCACCAGTTTAGATGAATCATTAAACGGCTCCCTTGGATTGTTGCACAGCATTGCAGCAGTAGGTGAAGCCTCGGAGCAATATGATAGTTTGAAGTCTCTATTGCCTTTCATGATTGCCCAGAGCACCAACATGATTGTGAGTGGCGGTACATGGCCCGAGCCTTATTCAATAGATAAAGACGTCCGCCTAAAAAGCCTTTTCTACAATAAGAATTCAGAGGGTAGAGTTGACCTCATCCATTCATGGAATAATCCAGAATCAGGGGGATACAATATAGAACCTTGGTACACCTCTGCCATAAATATCAAGGCACAAGAGGTGTCTTGGTCGGATGTCTATATCGATCCCTACACCCATGTTCAAATGATTACTGCTTCAACACCCTACTTTAAGAATGGGGTGGTTAAAGGTGTCGCGACCATCGATATCTCTTTGTCGGAACTGATTAAGTACGTTCAAAACCACGCCAACCAATACGATCTTGGTGTTCTGATTAAAGACAAAGCGGGTAATGCCATTACAGAACACAACTTCTCACTCACTAAAGATATCTATATTTCTAGAATGGCGTTTGGTAAATACAACTGGGAAATAGAAGTTGTTAATTCCAAAAGACTAGTAGGAGAAGAAACGTTCGAATTGGTGATGAGCTTAGAATTCGTCATCGCGCCGTTTCTACTGCTTTGCGTCATGATCGGTTACTACTTGATCAACCGTTACTTGATTCGACCGATAGTCGTGATTGCAGACAAGGTGTCGGATAAAAATACTCACGGCATCATTGATATGACTTACAACAGTCATGATGAAATCAAACACCTCATCGATAGTTTTAATCACAAGACGGTTTTCCTTAGAGAGGAAACCGTGAAAGCAAAAGCATCGACGAAAGCGAAATCTGCCTTCCTTGCAACACTATCACATGAAATTCGAACACCCATGAATGGTGTGTTAGGCACGGCACAAATATTAGCCAAAACAGATCTAACAGAACATCAAAGTAAGCTGCTCCATAGCCTTTATGATTCTGGCGAGCACATGATGACGCTTCTCAACGAAATTTTGGACTTCTCTAAAATAGAGCAAGGGAAGTTAGAGCTCGATCCTTCTCCTTTTCCACTGGCTAGCATTATCGGCAGCATAAATAGCGTGTACTTTACGTTAGCGACCGAGAAAGGGCTTAACTTTAAAGTGTATAGTGAAGTCCCATCAGAACGCTGGTACAACGCCGATAAGGCACGAATTCGGCAAATACTTTTTAACTTGCTGAACAACGCCATTAAGTTCACTTCTCGTGGTTTTATCGAAGTCTATTTAAACGAATACGAGCGAGCAGGAAAAGTCTACTTATCCATACAGGTACGCGATACTGGAATTGGCATCTCCAAATCGGCACAAGAAAAAATATTCAAACCATTTGAGCAAGCGGAGTCTACCACCACACGACGATTTGGAGGGACAGGGTTGGGCTTAGCGATCACTCAAAAAATCGTACAAGGTATGGGGGGAGACATAAACGTAAAAAGCGAAGAAGGCATCGGTTCTAGCTTTTTCCTAACTTTGCAAACAGACGTATGCTTACCTGAAAGCACACAAGACGTCGTTCATCAAAAGTTTGACTGCAATGGTTTATCCGCTCTAATAGTGGAAGACAATCGAACGAACACCATGATCATGGATGCGTTTTTGCGCAGTAAGGGGTTTGAAACCACCAGTGTTGTCGACGGTGCGAAAGCGGTTGAAATACTCACGCAGAAAACCTTTGATCTTGTCTTAATGGACAACCACATGCCCGTTATGGACGGTATTGAAGCGACAGAACGGATCCGTAATTTAAATCACCAATCATCGAAAGGGCTGATTATTGGTTGCACCGCAGATGTATTCAAAGAGACTCGAGAAAAAATGCTGAGTGCAGGGGCGGATCACATTCTCGCTAAACCGATTGATGAAAGGGAATTAGACGATGTTTTGATCAAGTTCTCTGAACGTTTAAATCAGCTAAAGAGAGACGCATTAGAATTCAATACTTCCAATCCGACAGAAGTATCGAGTAAAAACAATGAACAGAGGTTAATTGATTTGTACGTCTGTTTAGACAATCAAGACTATGAACAAGCAAATCAGATCCTAGAGTGCATCATAAGCCAAGACAGCATTAGGTTTAACCATGATGAACTCAGCGCGATAGACAAAATTGTGACCGCGCTTCGTGAAAACACGACCCCATCAGAAGAAGACATTAACGTACTTACGTTAAGCCTCGCGGACTGATTTCGTAAGTTAATTACATAAAATCCAAAAAAAGCACTGGAAGGTTATCTCTCAGTGCTTTTATATATTCATATACCTCTCATAAAAAGACCTTTCAGACGAATTAGTCAAACTCACTATTATTTCGTAGAAAACTAGTTGTAAATTTACAACAAAATATAAAATACAGAATATAAATCCATTTAAAAAGTGATTAAATAGCGAATAAATCTGGTGTTTAATGTTTTATCTAGATTTACCTGTTGCTTAACAATTCTTTAACTAGTTTTATATTCTTTGTGAGGAAGGAAATGAGTTCTAAAGCCCCTTTTTGTATTCGCCACGCAGCAGCGGATACATTTGCTATGGTGGTATTCAGCTTTGTTGTAGGAATGCTGATAGAGATTTTTGTATCAGGTATGTCCTTTGAACAGTCATTGCAGTCGAGAACTCTATCTATACCCGTGAACATCGCCATTGCATGGCCTTATGGGGTATTCCGAGATTGGGTTCTTAACCAAGGTGGAAGAATCCACGGTGGCGAACTGACAAAGCGTATTTCCGACGTTATTGCTTATGTATTGTTTCAATCACCTGTTTATGCCGCCATTCTATGGTTTGTAGGCGCATCTTCTGATCAGATTGTGACAGCCGTTGCGAGTAACGCAGTTGTTTCATGTGGTTTAGGTGTACTTTACGGATATTTCCTAGATAACTGCCGAAAATTATTCCGCGTTCCTGCTTATATTCAACAGGTCTAAAGCTAACCAATCTGTTGGTAAAGTGAGTGTTTTAGCTAAAATCTGAGCGAACAGACATGAAATGATGTTTTTTTTCAGATAATCACTTGACCGACAAACACATAAACATTAAATTAGCGCCCCGTTGAGACGCAAAGTTCAACAACAATTCGGTGAGTTGTCCGAGTGGCTGAAGGAGCACGCCTGGAAAGTGTGTATACGGCAACGTATCGAGAGTTCGAATCTCTCACTCACCGCCACATTCTTGAAAAGAGACGCCCTAGGGCGTCTTTTTTTTTGCTCATTATATTTCTAAATAAAAACCTTAATGCCCAAATATGTCATAGTCATCTCGTCATTTTGTCTTGATGTATTCAGTCATCATTGGAGAGCCCAAGTGATTGACAAATATCTCTATAAACTATACCGATAACTAAATAAAATCTAAGTGAAACAATGACGATAGAGTTGTATCTAGAACGTTTTCAAAACTTAAAAATGAACAGCGCGGGAGGCAAGAAAAGTCCTCACAAGGTGTGTATGCTCCTAGCCATCATAGACCTAGTACAAGCTGGGCATATTTCCACCAACCAGATCTACTTAAACCAAGTTCTTAAAGATAGATTCGCTCACCATTTTGATAACTTGGCTCAGAATAAAGATAAGAATACGCCAGAGAACCCGTTTTTTCATTTAAGAACTGAATGCTTTTGGCATCTTTCATATTGCTCGGGTTGTGATAGAAAAAGCACCAAACGATATTCTGCAAAATCAGTTGAATATGCCTATATTGATGATGAGCTATTCGATTATATGAAGAGCTACATTGTCGCTAATGAGCTGAAAGAAGCCTTGGTGTCAAACTTGTCTGATCTGGCTGGTTTATATTACCAATGGCTGTTGGATATTGGTAAGTCGGAGAAAACCGCAAGCAACTATCTCGGTGCGATTAAAGGCTCTATCTCATATTGGTTAATGGATGTAGGGGAACTTGACCAGCCTCTAACGGACATTAATTCTTATCGTAAGTTTATAAGCTACGAAGATAAGGCAAGAAAGCTAGAGCTATTCCAAATTCGAGACAAAAAAGGTAAAGGTATGTATAGCGCAGCTTTGTCTCATTATCATAAGTTCTTAGCTGACGTGTCTCAAATAGATGTAAATGCTGATATTAAACAGGTTATGACCGATAAAACGCTATCGGATACTGAGAAAAGTATACTCGTGAAGACGAGAATGGGGCAAGGAGGCTTTAGAACTAAGCTGATTAAAATGTGGGGATGCTGTGCTGTAACAGGATACCGTAATACTCAGTTGCTATTAGCTTCACACATTAAACCGTGGCGGGACTCTAGTAATGAAGAACGTTTGGACAAATTCAATGGTCTATTATTACTAGCTAATTTAGACAAAGCATTCGATCTCGGTTTTATCTCTTTTAGCGACCAAGGAAAAGTAATGATTTCTAGCCAATTAGAGTCACCAAAAGTGATCGGTTTAGATGAGAGTATGTCCTTCAATATTGCTCTAGAACATAAGCGATATCTCGCTTATCACCGAGCTGAGCTGTTTAAAGGTCTTTGATTTCAATTTACTGATAGTAATGAAAATTAAGGTATCTCTTAAAGAGTAATTAAGTTTAATCGGAGATGTAATTAACAGTTTGGTAAGTGAGTAGTTGACGTGATGCCCATCTAAAAAATATGGTTAGATTATTCGTATTGATGAGTATTCTCATTGTTGAGTAAAAATTCACGTTGGTAAGCTAGATGGAACTCACCTCGGTATTAAAAGAACTACAAGCTTTTGTGTATGCAGAACATGACGCTGGTATAGAAAATCTTCTAGAAATTTGGAAGAAACCTTTAAAAGAAAAACTATTAAAAGGTGAAACTCAACTAATAGAGTCAGTGAGGTATTCCGGAACTAATCACCTTGAAGTCGTATTAGGTGATAATGAATCACGCCTTAGGGAAGGCGACATGATTTGTTTGCATCTTGGTGATCCTAGTAATCATAAGGTTTTTGACCAAGTAACTATTGAGGCCGAAAGCGATGGAGAGTGGCTACTGAAAGTCAAAGTCGATAAAAGTTTACTTCCACAACTAAGTGAAGGTTGTTATGCCGATCCTACAGGCATGGATCTAAGGCCATTTTATGAAAAGTCTTTAGTTGATATCGCTACATCTAAAGTCGGCAGAGACGTACTGCTTCCTATGCTTTCCGGACATTTAAATATGGAAGCGATTTATGACGAAGACTTTGATGAAGCTGCTGATTATGCAGAATCTCGTGGGCTGAATGAAAAACAGAGTGAAGCGGTTGGGCTTGGTGTCGCATCTAAATACTTAGCGTGTATTCAGGGACCTCCTGGAACTGGTAAAACAAAAGTTATTAGTATTATCGCTAAGCTTCTTGTAGAGGCCGGACAAAGAGTTCTCATGACTTCTCATACCCACATGGCGATCAATAATGCGCTCAACAAAATTGTGGAGGAAAGGGTCCCTGTTGCGAAAATTTGTGCGAGTGGTGGTAAGAAATCATTGAGTGATAAGGTGAAGCATTTTGAATACGCATCAAAATGGGAAGATATACCTGATACTGGATATATCATAGGCGCCACACCTTTTGCCACCTGTAGTGAACGGCTTGAAAGCTTTACATTTGATACCATCATTTTTGACGAAGCCAGCCAAATCACAGTCCCTTTGGCGTTAATGGCAATGAGAAAAGGATGCAGATTTGTATTTGTTGGGGATCATAAGCAGCTTCCTCCTGTGATACTTTCTCAATCCGTTCTAGAAGATAGTTCCGCTTTCTCCAAAATGATTCTTGGCAATGAAAAGGTTTCTGTGTTGCTGAGCCAAACATATCGCATGTCCCCAGCCTTAACCCAATGGCCTAGCAATTGTTACTACAAGGGTAATCTGGAATCGAAAAGGCCGCCAGCGCTATCATTGTTTTCTCTACCGAAAAAAACTCACAAGTATTCCGATATTCTCTCTAGTGATCTACCTTCTGTGTTTATCAAGACCCCAGGGGTCAATGATCCGCCCCAACAGTTTTGGACACCAAGTTAAGTGAGTACAATCACTAACGAGGTGAACAATGACAACTAACAAAAAAACTAGAATTAAACATTCCCCTGAATTTAAGGCAGAAGCTTTGAAGCTATCAGAGAAAGTGGGAGTTGCTGCGGCAGCGAGGCAGCTCGGGTTGCATGAATCCCAGATCTACGGTTGGCGTAAGGCAATTAAAAAAGACACCAGTACCAGTCAGCGTGAAAGAGATCTCGCTGCCGAAGTCGCCAAGCTCAAAAGGCAATTGGCTGAGCAAGCTGAAGAGCTAGATATCGTAAAAAAGGCCGCCACCTACTTCGCGAAAAATCTAAAGTAGATTGCTATGAATTTATGCTAGAACACCTTCTGTGTTTCAATGTGGTCCGCATGGCTAAGGTGTTCGAAGTTTCACGAAGTGGGTTCTATTACTGGATTAAGCATCGCCACAAGTACATCCAGCGTGAGGCAATACGCCAAAAGCTTGATGAAAAAGTCAAAAAAGCTTTTGACAATAGTAAGGGGCGTGATGGCTCAAGGCGCATCCAGAAAGAGCTAGCTGAGAATGGGGATAGCCGTAATGTTAAAACCATTGCCGCCAGTATGAAGCGTCAGGATTTAACGCCGAAAGCGGCACGCAAGTTTAAATGTACGACGGATAGCAAGCATAAGATGCCCGTAGCGCCGAACTTGCTAGCTCAAGACTTTAACGCAACGGCTCCGAATCAAAAATGGGCGGGAGATATCACGTATCTTGCCACGAGCGAAGGCTGGTTGTATCTGGCTGTCATCATCGACCTTTACTCACGACAAGTGATCGGTTGGTCAATGGATACGAGGATGACGGCAACTCTGGTCTGCGATGCATTATCAATGGCTCTGTTCCGTCGAGGGTTCCCTGAGCATGTTACTGTCCATAGTGATCGAGGTAGCCAGTATTGCTCAAAAGACTATAGGGACATAATAAGTGCTTATAACCTAAAACAAAGTATGAGTAGAAAAGGAAACTGTTGGGATAATGCGTGTGTTGAGAGCTTCTTCCATTCTATGAAAGTCGAGGCGATCCAATACGAACCGATCATGACAAGAAATGAGATGCGCCAAACGGTCTTCGAGTACATTGAGGTTGATTATAATCGGATGAGAAGGCACAGTGCTCTTGGGTATCTAAGCCCAGTTAACTTTGAACAGCAAAATGTCGCTTAATGAAGTGTCCAGTCTTGCTGGAGCAGATCACAATGCCCGAAGTCAAAATAGAATAGAAGCGGAGTTAGTAGCTGACTTGATAACTGCGGCTGTTGAAGCGGGGCTATCGGCTGAAGAAGTTGGCGTTGTTACACCGTTTCGTGGTCATGCCAGAATATTAAAATCCTGCTTGCAGGATAAGCTAGGAATATTTGGATCAAAATTAGTGGTAACGGATACCGTAGAAAGGATGCAGGGTCAGGAGCGAGAAATGATTATAGTTTCATTCTGCTCCTCAGACCCGCAATACATTAGCGCTATTGCTGAATTCTTTTTTCAAGCGGAACGTCTCAATGTTGCCATTACTAGACCTCAGACTAAGTTGGTTATTGTGGGCCCCGAAATACCAGAAGGCATGCTGCAACAGGTGGATGATCTTAGGGTTCGGAAAAATATCGAAGACTATAAATCTCTGGTTCGTCACTGCTATAAGGCGGAAGTAGATTAATGGCACATATAAATATGCTTACAGGCTTAGACCGCAAGTATCGACGACATTTCAAAAAGGTATTCAATAAACTCAATGACGAATTTTTTATACGCGAGTCATTATTAGATGCTTTGCAAGTCGCCCCTTGCATTATTGAGGGACCTTGCAATAGTTGGGTTTTTGTTGGTGTTCATTCAGAGAAGCTAGATAGTGTTAGTCTTTCTAAATTGTTGAAGTTTAATGACTCGATGTTGAAGTTGGGTTTAAAGCCTGTTCAGTATCTTGCTGTCGTCGATAATATGACTTCGGGGGAAGGTAGTACGTTACAAGTCGATGATTCTCTATCTGATTATGTACAAATAGTCGAGAACAAGACGTTTATTGAGTATGGTGAACAGCGAATACATGCCGCATTAACCGAGTTCACAATCGAGGAGCATACTCGAATAAAACGCACGTTTTTTCCGGAGTCTGTTATTCCCGCACAATGCAGTACTCGTCGAGGAAAAATATCCGTAGACAATACCGCTAGGTTGCTTCCATTTTTTCTAGATTATGATCAAGAACTGGCTACAAGACTGGACATGATTGAGTCTGTCGATTCTGAAGAAGAAGGTCAGGAAGACACTTCTGTAAGGTTGATAAATGGGGTGGCTGGGAGTGGGAAGACTCTGATTTTAATTAATCGTGCAGCACTATATTGCAAAAAATACCCTGAAAAAAAGGTGCTTCTTGCGATACACAATAAACCAGTGACGGAAGATATTAAATACAGGTTTGAAATGTGGCTTAAAGGTAAACCAGATAACCTTGAAATTGCGACCTTTCACTCATTTGCATTAAAACAGTACAGCAAAAGCTATCAGCGTGTTACTCCAGTATTTGGCGATGCGAATCTAAAAGAAGAAAAGCAGACCGTTTTAAGTGATAAAAATGAAGCGTACACGAAACTGTCGTTAACGGATGAGCAGATTTGGTCCGAACTAGAGTACATCAATGACTACTTAATTAAAGACAAAGAAGAGTATTTGGAATTTGATCGACAAGGACGTGGATTTTCGTTGCAAAAAAGTCAACGAGAACATATTTGGCTGCTATATGCTGATTTTTGTGCTCAGTTGTCGTCGGTTAAGAAATACTTACCGAGTTTATACATTAAGGAAGTCGCGCTATCAGATAAACCTCTTGAACAGTTTGATCACATACTGCTTGATGAGGCTCAATTCTTCGCGCCATCTTGGTTACAGCTGATTAAACGTTCACTGACTCCTGGAGGGCAATTATTTATTTGTGCTGATCCTAACCAAGGCTTCTTAAAAAACCGTTTAAGTTGGAAGAGCGTAGGTCTAAATGTTCGAGGGCGCACCAAGCGTTTGAATCATTCTTACCGAACGACTTATGAAATAATGGTCGCCGCAAACGCTCTGCTAGATGGACTCGAAGGGAGCCCAGAAGATTACGTAAAGCCTGATTATGAAAAAATGGTAAGAGGCTACAAACCCCAAATCATATATTCCCGAAATGCTCAAGATGAGAAAAAAAGATTCCTCAATGAGTTGGTAGCACTGGTGAAATCTGAAAAGGTTTCTCTTCATCAGGTTATGGTATTGTGTAGCCCGGAATACTACCCAAAAAACCTTAAGCAAGAGATTGAGCAACGTCTTGGCTTGAATACGGTCGTTAACTACAATAATTCCAAAGAGTTGGCATCTAACGTAGGCAGTAAAATTAGACTTCTTAATATCAATAGTTGTACGGGGATGGAGTCAGGTACGGTGTTTGTTCTTGGTTCTGGTCATATAATTAACCAGCCTAAGAACCTAGAACTGAATGACTCGGAAAGAGAAGAAGTATTACAGGAATCAATGCGTAAACTCTATGTAGCAATGACTAGAGCAGGACAGAAGTTAGTTGTTTTCAGTACCGAAGAGTTTCCAGCTAGCGTTGAAAAGCAAGTTGATATCACGGGGGCAGTTACCCTCAGTTAGTTACTTTAATCTCGCGCAAACAGCCATTTGAACATACTACTGAGTGATCTAACATTGCGAAGCAAAATTTTGCGGTTGATGTGGGTGGGGAGTTGACAGCTTTTACAAGTAGTGATTAAAGGGGGACTCTAAGAGGAGATTACTTTCATGAAGGTGCTGCATATAACAGTAATTCAATTTAACGTATGAAAGCCGACGGAGGTTTAATTAACAGGTATCAATATACACATGACCTCATCTTAAGGAAATTGTCTTATGATTACCAAAACTATAAACATGATTCGTCAATTTATATCAGTCAAGGGTTTGATAGTATATTAGGTGGAGAGAAATAGATGGCAGATAAGATTAACAAGATTCTCTTTACTACATTGGTTATTTTTGTGTTAATCCCATGGCTAATAAGCTTATATAATCACCTTTCTTTGTCTAATTATTACTTAATGAAGATTGGTAACCTTACGGAGCGGAGTGAATATAAGTTAATTAAAGGTAGGTTGCCTGATTATGTTGAGGAAAAAGGGGAAATTGGCGCTTTTTATGAGTGTCTAAAAACCTACAAGCCAATATCTAAATGGAAAATTTCTCAACCAAACTCACGAACTATAGATATAGAGATCGGAGGTATTAACTTTTTGTTTTCAAGTTCGAGTATTACATCTGTTTTTAGCATAGAGACTGATGAGCTTATTACATCTGGCTATGCGTTAGAATGCGACTTAAATCTTTTGGGAAAAAATTCTATTAGAAGTGATTATGATATTCCAAAGTTTAACCCATATGACAAGTATGAAATTTTATTAAGTTCTGGTCAGGTTTTTGAGAAAAAGAAAGAAATAAATTTATCATACCTCAATCATTGCTTAAGAACTCGAGTTAAATCAAGTGATGAATATATTGAGACTGGTGTTTTAAAAATTAAAATAAATTCTACAGGATACACTTATATAGTTCACCTTAGTTTTAATGATGATAAAATTAAAAGTTATATCATAGAAGAATACATTAATAAACGAGACCTTCTATCTAGGAGTGGGGTAATATTTGTAGATTGTGAAATTAATTAAGATAATTGGGGCAGTCGCTTTAAGAAAACATGAATTCTATCTAGTCAAGCGTACGGAAAAAATAGTTAAAGGTTAGTGGAGTTGCTTATTAGCTCGATTGTTCCCCAAACTTCCTAAAATACCTAGGCAGCATAGTTTCATTGCCTAGAAGCCCACCTTGGTGGATGTAGAGTAACGTCCCGTGCTGTTCCTTTTCGTAATCTTGTATTAAACAGCGCCACATTAATGGGTCGTAAAGCAAATCAAATTCCACATTGGTTTGCTGCTTTAGCTTTTTCCACATATCAAAATCGGCTTGGTAGAGTTTGCCAAAGTGGTGCTTTTTTCCTGTATTCAAAATGTATGGAAACTGCTCTTCGTTTAGCGATTGCCATTGTTGCATTAGGTATTCGTCGCCACCGACACACGCGCAAGTGACTACTCGAATATTGTGTTTTTCTAGGTGCTTATTCAGGTAAAGAGAGGTAGTCCCCGTGCCTGAAGGGAGGGCTACGGTAAGGGCAGCAATGTTTGCTTCTTTTTTCCAATCCAATATTTCATTTGCCAGCTGTCTTACGCCATATTCTGCCAATTCACTTCGGCCGCCTTCTGGAACAAAAAGGCAACGGTTGTCGGGCTTTCTGATCTCTTTTATGTAGCGCTCGCTATTTAGTGCATTGTCTCCGTCGCGTTCCAATTGGCTTACATCAATAATCTTTGCCCCTAAATCCAGCGCTGCGCGGTAGTTACCTTTGGGGTTTTCTAATACATAAGACGGGATATGATCCACATAAAACTCGAAGCTCCACCCTTTTAAGTGGGCGAGTGCGGCTAACGAATACAAAGAGTTGGCTTGAACAGAACCGTGCCCAATAACCGTATTAACTTCTGGGTATTCGGTGTTCAGCAGCTGCATAAATTTTCTGGCTTTGTTGCCGCTAAATTGAGGATGAAGGAGTTCATCTCTCTTTAGGTAAAAAGTAATGTCATCAACGCAGTGTTGAGTAATCGGGCTGGCTTGAAGTTTCATAGCGATATGGGTGTTGCGATAAAGCTGTAGTCTAACAGAATCTTGTTTCTCATTGAGAGTGCCATTGCAAAGTGATCCTCGCAACTTCATACGACTTGGGTATAATGCAGCCTTCGTGCATTTTCTTTTGTGCGACACAGACTTTTACCCAAAGTTAGATGCTTGATTTCATTACCGCCCAAACGCCCAGTCTGCTATTGACAGGTTTTCATGTCGATAGGTTTGCTTGCTATTCGTTTAGCTTGCAGCCAGCAAGATTAGGTGGGCGCATTTTCATAGAGCATCAGGGGTATTGGAATTGAAATGAATGACATAAAGAATGAACTTACTTGATTTTGATATATCTCACGTAAGGGATTTGAATTGATAGAGGTAGAGAAGTGAAGCTAACTTCGAAACATTTGTGGTTCTTACTAGGTGCAGCCTTGCTAATAAGGCTTGTGTCTTTGGGTATTATGCCGCTGATGGATACAACGGAAGCTCGATACGGTGAGCAGGCTCGAATTATGGTGGAAACCGGTAACTGGTTAACGCCAATGTTTGATTACGATGAGCCATTCTTGGGCAAGCCGCCGATGTTTACTTGGCTGAGTGCTGTGGGCATTGAAGTGTTCGGTGTGTCAGAATTTGCCGTTCGATTCCCTCATTGGGTTGTCGGAGTTCTAACCATTGCTTTGGGATGTTTTTTTGCAAAACGTGTTGGCATTAATCCGCTAAAAACCGCGGTAGTCATGGCAACTATCCCAGTATTCTCTATCTCATCTGGCGCTGTCATGACGGATATGGCGCTAACGTTCTCTCTAACGCTCGCCATGATAGGGTTCTTCTTTTGCTGGCGAGGCGAAAAGATATGGGGCTACATCGGGTTTGCTGGGTTAGGTCTTGCACTACTGGCTAAAGGGCCGATGGCCATCGTATTGATGGGGCTATCCGTTCTTCCATTCTTGATTATTCAACATGGCTTTGTCGGTGCGTTCGTACAACTTTGGAAGCGTTTTCCAATCGTTGGCGGCTTAATCCTAATGTGTGTGATTGCGCTGCCGTGGTACATCTTAGCTGAGCAAGCAAACCCAGGGTTCTTAGAATACTTTATTGTAGGCGAACACTTTAACCGATTCCTTGTGAGTGGATGGGAAGGGGATCGCTACGGTAATGCGCACGACGAACCAAGAGGCATGATATGGCTATTCTTGATGTTGGCGGCTCTGCCTTGGTCTATTGTATTGCCTCTGCTAGCGGTTTTTCGATTTACAAGGCTGAAAGAAAAGTTTGCTGAATTACCTGGGGTGTTTGTATTCCTCCTGTTCTGGGTTCTCTCACCGCTTATTCTGTTTACGTTCTCGGGCAATATTCTTGCTACCTATGTTCTGCCGGGCATGCCCGCGTTTGCGTTGTTAGTGGCGTATTTAGCAGAAGAAAAAGTGAGTTACAAAGCGACATACTTCAAGTTCATTGCGATTACAGGGCTAATTATTACGTTGGTATCTGTCTATGTGGCGGGCGAACTTAAGAATGATGCGATCGTAGGGTATGTTGCTGCTGTAGCGCTTGTTGTTTCTGGCATTGCGTTTTTGTTCCGAGGGAAACAATTTACGTTCAACTGGTTTACGTTTACTTCGTATATCTCGCCAATCATCCTGATTATTGCTATCTGTGTAGTCATGTTCAAAACAGGTAATGAGCGTAGCGACAAAATGCTGTTCATCGATATCGATCACAGTAAGCCTACGTTCTATGTAGAAGGCGGGCGACCATTCTCTGGCCAGTACTACAGTTTTGGTCAGGCGAAGCGAATGCATACGCTGGATCAACTGCAAGGTCACGAGAATGGTTACTACATTATTGGGCCTAATGAGCGTATCGGAAACTTTGTTGAGAAGTACAACTTGTCTTGTACGTTCGAAGTGGCATCACCTAAACGCTCGCGTTACCTGTGCCAGTGATTTCTCAGCTTAAGGCTTTGCAGCATAAACTATTTCAGCATCGGCTGTTTAAGTTTGCCTTTGTTGGCGGTATCGGCTTTTTAGTCGATACCGCAGTGTTTTCTCTTCTGTATTATGTTGCAGAAATGCCTATATTTTCTTCGCGTGTTATCGCGTTTGTTTTAGCTGCAACCGCGACATGGGTTGGAAACCGAGTACTGACATTCAGTGACAGAGAAAAGTCCAATAAAGCGAAGCAGTGGCAAAAACACATGGTTGCGGCGGTCTGTTCTGCGATACCCAACTTAGGTGTGTTCAAACTGGTAATCGCTGTTTTTGGTGATCAAGGAGCCATGCCTTTTGTGGCGCTTGTAGCGGGAATCTTAGTTGGCATGTTCAGTAACTACTTCTTGAGTTCGAAGTGGGTATTTGCCGACAAAGAAACCAGTTAATGAAGACCTAGCAGCAAGCGATGACTCTGAAAAAACAAATAAAAATGCGACCAATTGGTCGCATTTTTTGTCTCTGGCTCCATCAATAACTTTCTATTGATGTGCTTTAGCGCGATGCCTCTGCTTATTCTTTGGCTTGCTAGAGCCAGCAGATTGATGCGCGGGTTTACCTTGCCCTTTGGATTTCGGCTTGGTGGAAGGCTTACCCTTTCCATTTTCTTTACGGCTATCAGGCTTACGGATATCGGGCTGATTCTTGGTATGCTTGGTCGCAAAGCGGTTTGCACCATGCCTACCAGAACGGCGGCGCTGCGCAGGCGTTTTGGAGTCAATATCTTCCGCAGGAATCAAGCAGCCAGGTTTATCGCCAATAAGGTGCTTTTTGCCCATGCTGATCAGTGCTTCGCGAATGATTGGCCAGTTAGCCGGATCATGGTAACGAAGTAGCGCTTTGTGTAAGCGTCGCTGCCTTTCTCCTTTAGCAACGGGGATATCTTCACGTTGTTTGTATTTCACTCGCTTGAGTGGATTGGTTTCCGAGTAATACATGGAGGTCGCATTACACATCGGAGACGGGTAGAAGTTCTGGACTTGGTCGCACTCAAAATTATTCGATTTTAACCACAGTGCCAAGTTCACCATGTCTTCTTCTTCAGTACCTGGGTGCGCAGCAATGAAGTAAGGGATCAAATACTGTTTTTTCCCGGCTTCTTTACTGAACTTTTCAAACATTTCTTTGAATCGGTCATAGGTACCCATGCCCGGCTTCATCATCTTATCTAGCGGGCCTTTTTCAGTGTGCTCGGGCGCTATTTTCAAATAGCCACCTACGTGATGCGTGACAAGCTCTTTCACGTATTCTGGAGATTCAATGGCTAAGTCGTAGCGAACACCAGACGCGATCATGACTTTCTTGATGCCTTTTACTTTGCGCGCTTCTCGATACAAATCGATGGTGTGCTTGTGGTCGGTGTCTAGCTTATGGCATATCCCCGGGAATACACAGGAAGGTCTTCGACAGTTCTGTTCTGCACGTGGGTCGGAGCAACCGAGGCGATACATGTTGGCCGTTGGTCCACCTAAATCAGAAATGGTACCGGTAAAGCCTGGGACTTTATCGCGAATTTCTTCCATCTCGTTAAGGATCGACTCTTTCGAACGGTTTTGAATAATACGTCCTTCGTGCTCTGTTATCGAACAGAAAGAGCAGCCACCAAAACAACCACGCATGATATTGACTGAGGTTTTAATCATGTCATAAGCGGGGATCTTCGCATTACCATACATAGGGTGCGGAACGCGGGCGTAAGGCAGCCCAAACACAAAATCCATTTCTTCTGTTGTCAGCGGAATAGGCGCTTGGTTCACCCAAAGTTCGCGATCGCCGTGTTTTTGAATGAGCGCGCGCCCAGAATAAGGGTTAGTTTCCAGGTGCATGATTCGGCTGGCATGCGCGTAGAGAATACGGTCGTTTTTCAGCTTTTCGAAAGGGGGTATTCTCACTGCGGTGGTTTTTGCATCGTGCCTTGATGGTTGAATAGTGACAGCCTTGGCTACCTTTTCTTCTTCCTTCGGCTTTGTTTCACATTGCGTTTCTACCTGATAAGGGTTCGTCGGAACGAACGCTTTTCCCGGCTTTTCAATACGAGAAGAATCAATAACTTTGAAATGCTCTGGAGCAGCGGCTAGGTTTACTGCTGTGCCACGAATACTCGTGAGAGTGGAAATATCTTCGCCATTTGCCAGCCTATGAGCCACTTCCACTAACGCTCTTTCCGCGTTACCAAACAATAGAATATCGGCTTTAGCATCGAACAAAACCGAACGTCTAACTTTGTCTGACCAATAATCGTAGTGCGCGATACGACGAAGGCTCGCCTCAATACCACCTAAAACGATGGGGGCGTCTTTGTATGCCTCACGGCAACGCTGAGAGTAAACCAAGGTTGCACGGTCTGGGCGCTTTCCACCCTCGTTATTCGGTGTGTATGCATCGTCGTGACGAAGCTTTTTGTCTGCCGTATAACGGTTGATCATTGAATCCATGTTGCCCGCGGTAATACCAAAAAAGAGGTTTGGTTTACCGAGTTTCATGAAATCGGATTTATCTTGCCATTCTGGCTGAGCCAAAATACCTACACGAAAACCTTGTGCCTCTAAAAGGCGTCCAATAATAGCCATACCAAAACTTGGGTGGTCGACGTAAGCGTCACCAGTGACGATGATGATATCGCAACTGTCCCAACCAAGTGCATCCATCTCTTTCCTACTGGTGGGCAGAAAAGGGGCGACACCGTAACATTCAGCCCAGTATTTTGGATATTGATCGATTGGAGTGGGTTTGTTGTGCATTTTTTGACCTCAGCGTTAGGAGGCGGGAATTATAGCGGCATAAAACCTTCCTGACTAGGTTCTCATTTCACATGAGAATTATTCGTATTTATGAGGCTGCAAGGCTTACATATAAAGGCTCAATCGATATTTCATACCCTTTAAGAAAGGTATTGATTTAGCCTTAAAAACAGTTGTTCTTGGTGCTCAGAAATACGTGTAATTACACTGGGATCCGGAAGCTGATTTTGGGATTTTACCTGTTTTTCAATTTCATCCATCAAAGTGTAAAGGCTGTGCGCACCAATTTGGCTACTTGTCCCTTTGAGGGTATGAGAGTGGACCTTTATTTCACTGACATCTCCGTTATCAATGGCAGAGATAAGCTGGTGAATTTGTTCTGGAGTTTCCTCCATAAAAGCGCTGAGCACGACGTTTAAAGCGCCTTTATCGTTGAACATCATATGCAGAGCTTCACGTTCATCCCATATAGGATCATTCTTATCGTTTACGGCACTGTGTTCATCCATGCCGGCACTGGAATTTGAAGGGGTTGATGAGATTGAAGAGTTTGAGTGGTTTGAAGAGAAATTAAGCCATTTTGATAACACCGATTCTAAGCTCTCTGGGTTAACGGGTTTACTTATGTAATCGTTCATGCCTGCAGCAAGACATTTTTCCATATCACCCTTCATGGCGTTGGCTGTCATGGCAATAATTGGAATGCTTTGGTAGTTTTGCCCCGCTTCTCCGTCTCTGATCGCCATTGTGGCCTCATATCCATCCATTTCAGGCATTTGGCAATCCATTAAAATCAGTTGGTAGGATGTGGAAGATTGCAACGATTGGAGAGCCGCGAGACCGTTTCCAGCAATATCTGATCGGATGCCTAGGTTTTCAAGCATTCCTTGCGCGACAAGTTGGTTGATATCGTTATCCTCTACTAGAAGGATTCGGTTTTGTGCTTGTTTCAAATACGGATCTGCGGCCTCGTGTTGGTCATATTTTGATTTCGACTCTCTTGACGTTAAATATTGAGAGTCGAATGCTGTTTCGTGAGGTAAGTTTTCCATTGTTGTGTCACCTTCTCGGAGCTGAATAGAGAAAGAGAAGGTAGAACCTTGCCCTAGTTGGCTCGAGACTTCTAACGACCCTCCCATCAGTAAGCACAGTTGTTTCGTGATGGAAAGACCCAAGCCAGTGCCGCCAAATTGGCGCGTGGTTGAGGTGTCGGCCTGTGTAAAGGCGTCAAATAAACCACTTAGCTGCTCTTTCTTAATGCCGATTCCTGAATCCGTTACTGAGCATTGAAAGACTAAAAGCTCGCCTTCGGCTTTCGTGAGTTGAGCATCTACTTTTATTTCGCCTTGGTCGGTGAACTTGAAAGCGTTACCCACTAGATTATTCAATATTTGTAGAAGCCTCGTTGGATCGCCTTTTACCGACGGAGTAGAAACATTTTGAGCATCTAAATGGAAACTGATTTGTTTCTCTTGCGCTTTGATAGCATTGATTTCTTTGAATCGAGTAAGCAATTCTAATAGGTCGAAATTCACTTCTTCCAAATCTAACTTTCCTGCATCGATTTTGGAGAAATCTAAAATATCGTCAATGATGGTGAGAAGAGATTTGGCACTGGATTGAGCCAAATTTAGGTAGTGGCTCTGATTGTCGGTAAGCTCATTTTTATTGATGAGATCCAGCATGCCAAGTACACCATTCATTGGAGTACGTATTTCATGGCTCATATTGGCAAGAAATTCACTTTTGGCTTTTGCCGCTTCCACGGCTTTGTTTTTTGCATCCAAAATCGTTTTTTCATACTCAATTTGATCGGTGATATCTCTAAAGCTCCATACTCGCCCTACAAGTGTTCCTTCTTGCAACATTGGGTGAGAAATTCTCTCTATAATCTTCCCATTTCTTAGCTCTAACGTGTCGAACGAGCGCTCAAGGCTGCCAGCATTTAACTGATCAGGGGAGAGTGTGAATGAAGACGGGTCAACAAGCTGAGAGCGAATTTGGTGAACGAAACTCAATGAACCGCCTTCTTGAGTGTACAAGCTTGGAAGCTGCCAAATTTGACAGAATTGCTGATTCATTTTTAGGTAGTGGCCATGTTTGTCGGTGACAAGCAGCCCGTTCTCGGCAGAGTGCAATATGGTTTCCATTAAAGACACGGTTTCTTTCAGTTTTTCTTCCGATTCTTTAATGTTGGTTAAATCCTCAACGGACACAAAAACACCCGCGACTTCTCCATCTACTATATCTGGCAAATATGTCGCTCTGATATGCCTAGATTGCCCCAATCCAGCATCTATTCGGCTTTCAAATTGAGTTTCTTTACCTGCCAGACTTTGCTCTAGATAAGGGAGAACTTCATTGAATATTTTTTCTCCAAGTATGAGCTTTATATGCTGATTTAAGATTTCATTTTCCGGTAACCCAAACCAATCTTGGTAGGCTCGGTTTACAAACCTGTAGTGAAGATCTTTACCGACGTAAGAGAACAATTGGGGAGCGTTATCGCTAATGCCTTTGATGTATTTATTTGCTTCAGAAAGCTGAAAATCTTTGATTTCTTTTTCTTTTAGCGCTTCCTTACGGGTGAATATTTCTTCATTTAGGCGCTCAATGGACGTGGTTTTGGACTGCAGACCATCCACCATTCCGTTAATCGCTTGTCCCAGCTCAGCGAGCTCGTCTTTCCCAAGCGAAGGAATGTTGATATCCAGATTGCCTTGTCCAATGTGGTAGGTCGCTCGGTGCAACAAAGCGAGACGGTGCAAAACCAGCTTTCTGAGGAGTACAACAATAACCGTGGCGATAATGAAACTGCCTGTGATAAATGAGAGTAAAACGAATTGATTGGAGTCGTAAATAGGTTGAAAAGCTTTGTCTCTATCGTAAACAACCACCGCTTTGAGTACAGCACCTGTACGATCTAATGTTTTACTTGCCGTCAGCTCTGAGTGGCTTTGTAAGTACGTTTTTCCTTGTGAATAGGTATTGTTAGAAAGAAGAAGATCGCCTTGCGCATAGGACGCATAGATTTTATCTTCCATGTCGGTAAGTAAGACGAGCTTAAGTGGTCGACCTGCATTGATGATGGACTGATTGATCTCTCCGAGTAAGTCGTAAGCAATTTTTGTCCAATTTGTTGAGATGATGACTTTACCTAAACTCCGACCTCGGATCTTAATTTCGGCTGTAAACCATTGTGATAAGTGCTGGTCTAACCCTAATGTAGGAAGGTAAGGGTCGTAGAGAATGTCACTAACGACTGTTTTGCCTTCTATGGATTCCTTGTACATAGGGTGTTGAGTCACACTTTCCAGCAACAGCCTTTCTCCGTTAATTTTATTGCCTTCCGTGTCGACGGTGGACGTGGCAAATACGGTGTTTTCTTCATCGAGAATTAAAATGTAGTTAATTAACGGATACACCTCTAGCAAGCTATTCAGTATTTGGTTAATCCCTCTGTTTTCCAGTAAGTCGAGTGCTTTCGCTATGTCTCTGTTTTTAGAAATGATGTTAGCCATCGCAATGTTGCCTTCAATGTTTGTATTGAGGCGCTTCAGTGCATAGCTAGAGTCTAGAGCCATCTCATTGTATAAGCGGTCAGACATCTCGGATTTGGTGTTAGATACCAGCAAGTACCCCATTACAGCCATGAGAATACTCAGTGTTGTAATGACAGTAAAAACAACCTTCGTTGTGAGTTTCATTCGTCGACCCAAATGAGTTGATCGCGAATATCGACCGATATGGATATTCCCATCATGTTTATTGCTTTTGTATTAACCATAAAGAGCGGTGGCTCTTGGAGCTCTGATTGAAGCTGCGTTGGTGGCACATCATTAACTAAGATTTGTCCTGCTTTCTCCCCTGCCATTTTCCCAAGCGTATAGAAATCGGCGACGGGTCCAAAGGTAGAGCCTTTCAAAATGCCGGATTTATTGGAGCTTAAAATCGGAATTTTGTGTTGATGAGATAGAGTAATGAGTGCTTCTTCCCCTCCCGATTGCATAAGGGTGTCTGTGGTGGTCATAAAAACATCGACCTTACCTAGTTGGTCCATGGCCAGTTCAGATACGTGTTCTACGCTTGTCGCTGCCAAAATCTTTACCGTTATCCCTTCTTTTTTCATTAGACGTAAAATATTGGAAGCCTGGATTTTAGAATTAGGCTCTCCTTTACGGTGAAAAATCGCTATTTTACGAGTCTCTGGAAGAACCTTTTTAAGTAGGGCGACATAGTGTTTGTTAGACACATAGTTACTGGTGCCAACGAGGTTGTTGCCTGAATAATCGAACGAATCTATCAACCCTGAATCGGCTGGATAAGTCACAATCGAAAATACAATTGGTGTGCTTGTCGGCAGTACGTTCTTGATGATGGTTGTGCCCGGAGTAGTCAATGAGTAAACCAAATCTGGTCGAGCATCTTTGATTTTGTTGGCGACTTTGGTTTGTAATTCTTTGTTAGCACCTGTTTTGCCCATAATGAACGAGGCGTTTTTTCCTTCCTGTATTCCATATATGGCAAGCCCAGCTTTAAAGCCAGCCACGCTATCTGGATAACCGCTCCATGTTGCTAGCCCAATCACGTAATTCACGTTTACCGTTGTAGCAAAAACTTGGCTCGGTGTGATTGCACCAAGTGATATGACGATGAATGAAATTAATACAATGTGTCTATTTGACCACTGGTGGATGAGTGCATGGCAATAATAAGTATATGGTTTTAGTTGAGCTGAATTGGAACGTCCCATTGATTATTTCTCTTGTCATTTGTTCGATGGACACGAGTGGCTTTAGAGCTAACTGCCTAAAGATAAGGCTAGGAGAGATTGAGGGCGTTTCAAGTGTGAGGTGTAAAGAAACCCCAATATATTGGTGAGCAATTTTTGCGCTTTTATGAAAAGGGATTGACATCACACAACAGCAGCTAATTTGGATGAAGTGCTTTTTTTTCAAACAAATGTTGATCCAGTCACGCCCGATTATTTAAGAGTTTGCTTGAATGTAATAAGAGTTCTTAGTTGCAATGTAAGGGGTTGCATCGAATATGAATACATCGCTAATTTCAGTGTTGAACGCTATGAGTATTTCCAGTGGGGAAGAAGGGGAGGTGCAGGGTTATAAAGCCGCAAATTGGCGTTGGAATGCCAGTAGTGACGAGTTTCAGTTTCTAGACCCCTTTTTAGTCGAGAGCATTCATAGCCAGTTTAAAGTTCAGACTATTGCTGATCTTTTGAAAATAATGCCGGTAAACGATAAAAAAAAGCTGGTAGGCGCGCTTCAGTCAACGCATGAATGCAATTCGAAACACTCAATTTTCTGTGTTCTAACCCCAACGAAAGGGTTACTTATTTATTGTGAAGTCGAAGTAAGTCGAGCGGAAGGTGATGTTCTTTTGGGTTATATCCGACCGTTGTTCTACTTATCTTCTATGTACGAAATCGGGCAAATTTTCCAAGCGATATTTGAGAACCGACACCATGGTATTGTTATCACCGACAGTGATACTCGGATATTGGCTTGCAACCCTTATTTTATCGAACGTTCGGGCTATCAATTTAATGATTTGTTGGGCAAAAAAACGAGCCTGTTCAACGCAGGAAAACACAGTGATACTTTCTTTGAAGAAATTTGGCGATTGATTCATAGAGAGGGTCACTGGAGCGGCACCATTTTGTCTAAGCGAGCAAATGGTCAAACGGAGCCTCAAGATCTCACTATCCAGAAAGTGGAGATGGCGAATGGTAAAACATATTTCGTGGGCTTTACTGTCGATTTATCCAATCACTTGTACCGAATTGCTGACACGGAATATGGTGGGATTGAATTGCTGACGCAACTTCCTAATGAAGACGAATTCAAATCAAAATTAGCCAACATGGTTAAACATTACAGTCATTCTCATACCATTATTGTTTTGGCAATAGAACCTGCGTTCGATGAAGACTCTACGTTAGAGCAGAGGGTTGCGTTTTCAAACGCCGTTGCTCAGGTGGATGAGCAATACCTTTGTGGCTATAAAGGGGATAACTTGTTCGTGTGCGCACTAAAATGCGTCAATTCTGCCAATAGAGTTAGGGCTATCCATAGCGAGATCAGGCGCTTCATGACGGCTATTCGTCAGTTTGGTAACGAACATCTTTTCAAGCTCGTTACAAGAGGGAAAATTGGCGTATCTGTTCTTGGGTACGATACCAATCAACCTAAAATGTTGGTTACTCATGCGACTCAGGCGATGTTGGAACAGCATTCGAGTAAAAAAGGGTACAACATAAGCTTCTTCGACCGTTCTATGCATGAAGAAACGGTTCGAAGGAAGAAGCTTGAGGAGCTTTTAACGGATTTTATCAAGAAAGAAAACATCGACGTGCACTTTCAGCCCATTGTTTCCACTGAAACCTGGCAAGTCATTAAATTTGAAGCACTTTGCCGCTTTCCTTCTGTTGAAGGACTCCAATATACACCTCAAGAAATGATCAATATTGCTGAAGACCTGAACCTTGTGTCGACTCTGGACAAAATTATTGGTTCCAAGTCGTTGCATTATCTTGAAAGAATTCATCGTCACTTCGGCAAGCATGTGGGGATTACGATAAATCGCTCACTTAATACCAAAATGAGTGCGCAACAAGTGCTGACAAACACTTTGAATATGGTCGAGGAGTCGGGTGTGGACCCTAAACTGGTGACCATTGAACTTACAGAAAGTGCCTATTTTGATAGTGAAGATTGCCATATACAGGCATTGAAAGCACTGAGACAAAGAGGTGTTAACGTCGCAATTGATGATTTTGGTACTGGGTATTCGTCTTTTACTTACTTAAGCAATGGTCACTTCGATTATCTGAAAATCGATAGAGAATTCATATTCGATATAGAAATTGGCACACACAAATACTTCATTGTGAAAATGCTGGTGGATCTTTCTCATACCCTAGGTGTAAAAGTGATTGCCGAAGGTGTCGAAACCATACAAGAAATTGAGGTGCTTACTGGGTTGAGTGTGGATTACATACAGGGGTATTACTTCTCTAAACCCGTTTCTATTGATGATATTGAAACAGCACGTCACTACGTGAAAAAACAGAACGAATTGCGTCGCTTTTCTCTGCCTAAGCAGGGGGCAGGAATACTGAGCTTGCATGAACAAATGTCGCCATTTTTAGAACCCAGCACGGCACTGAGTGAAGTGCATGAGATTTTCCTGCGAACAGATTTAGAAGCCATGGTGGTCACAGATAGTTTACATTGCGTTGGGGTGATTGATAGAGAAGTGTATAACCTTCATATGACTTCAACGTTTGGCACTAAGTTAGAAACGCAACGCGACACGCAAATTCTAAAACGCAAACTTAGCCAAGTTATGAAAACGAAATTTACTGTTCTTAGCCATGCGACGTTACTTAAAGATGTTCCAGCACTTGTTAAAAAAGGCGTCCCATTGCCTTGGGTGATCGCCGGAGATAAAGGAGAGTGTTTAGGCATAGTGACCAAGAACAAAGTGCTCAAGTTTTTAGCCAGTTGAGGTTACTAGGGTGTAACGTAAGGCTAACGAGTTGTTAAAGGTGGTTACTTGGGTAATTAGAGTCTGTTATTATCCGAGCCACAATTTTGAATGACGTAACTCTGCCTAATAATGCTTGATTATTTTCTCGCTCAATTGCTTCCGATGACACTGGGAGCACAATTGGTTATCACTTTAGTGCTGCAAAAAGGGGACATTTGCCCAGGGCAAAGAGGTCGTTTGCACAAGCTTTTGCCTGCCTTCATCGCATTGTGGATAGCGACCGCGACCATTAGCCTACTTGGATTGGTAACGGCTGGTGTTTTGGTGGCGTTTTATTCTAAAGTCCAAACGGGAAAAACACGTGAAACGGGCTCTTTCCACATATTGAATTTATCGGCATTGAGTGGATTGATAGCACTCGCACATGTGATAGCGCAAAGTTTCACATTTTGGGGTGGGGTCAATGTTGCTATTTCTGGCATCTTGTTAGGTGCGGCATTTGCGCAGCTTATGTTGGTAGTTTCTCGCTCTCGATTACAAGCCTTCCATCGTATATTACCTATTACCGGTATCGTCAGCGGAATGCTCTTTGCCGTCGTCTCATTAGTTCAGGCGTATCAGCTTCCTCCCGAAGCCATAGAGCACTTTACCACTCAAATTTTAGCGGGCTTTGCGATGTTAATCACTGCGCTCCTAATCTGGTGCTGGCATATGTTGTTTAACCAAACGCCAACTAAAATTCAGTTAAGTGTGGCAGTGTGTTGCCTACTTGCCTCACAATTTGGGTTCCAGTCTCTAATATAATACTTCTATCAAATAGCACTTTTCCTAATAGACGCTAACCTTTAATTAGGTAACCTGAAAAGGGGAAAGTGCCATGGATTTGAGTAACATCACCAACCTCGATAGCATCATATTGCTGGGCATAGTGAACGAAAAATTGCGTTTGGAATGTGACAGTTTTGAAGAGTTGGTTACGACCTATGAAATGGACGTTGAAAGCTTGGTGGGCAAGCTGGATGTGGTGGGTTATCAGTACGACCCACTCACGAACCAATTTAAATCTTACGATCGATAATGCAATGATTCGATACCTAAACAGCTAGACCAGATAGGTATCGACTTTGTTATGCCAACTTAATCCCTTCAAGATGACTTTTACATTGCTGTCGAGCCGTGTTGAAGAACGCTTGTAGGTACCTTTTTTTGCTTTCACTGCTGCGAGTGGCTGCGAATAGCCTTCTCCAAAGGCCATCCGATAGTGGCTTGCTCGTGATCAACCCTTGGCGTGAAAACTCAATGACCGCCCAATTTGGTAAAGCGGCAACACCTAACCCAGCAGAAACCATTTGAACCAGCATTAACGTGTTATCGCACTGCTTCCATTTAGCGGGCTCAACGCCTGCTGGCTGAAGGAAATGTTTAACAATGTCTAACCTTTGCTTTTGCACAGGGTAGGTAATGATCGTTTGATCGGCTAAATCGTGCGGTTGAATACTTTCCAACTCTGCAAGTGGGTGGGTGGTGGAAGTCACTAGTCTCATTTCAAAATCAAACAGAGGCTCATAGTGCACTTCTGATTTTGGCTGAATGTCGGAGGTGATGACCAAATCGAGCTCCCCTCCCATCAATGCCGGTAATGGTTCGAACCCAAAACCGGAAGAAAAATCCAATGTAACGCTGGGCCACGCGAGCTGATATTCCTTTAGAGCGGGCATGAGCCATTGAAAACAGGAATGGCACTCAATGGCCATGTGCAACCGACCATTAACATCTTCCTTAAGACTGGCGAGTTCACTTTCTGCCATCGCTAGCCTAGGCAGAACTTCGTCGGCGACTTTGAGCAGTATTTCACCTTCAGAGGTGAATTTCACAGGTCTTGTTTTACGCAAAAAGAGCTGCCCACCAATGCGCGATTCTAAATCCTTTATCTGATGAGAAAGTGCCGACTGCGTTAAGTGCAGGGCGGTTGCTGTTGCTGTTAGTGATCCGGTATCCCTTAATGATGTCAATGTTCTCAGATGCTTCAATTCAATCATGAGCTTCTCTCACTTTTCCATGTTCTCTATGACATATGTTCATAAAATACGAGCTTTTGACCTCTTTGTAAACGTCTAGATGGCTAAATAAAATTTAAAACATGAAAAAAAATAATAAACAAGTTGAATAAATGGAATTTGCTCAACTAGGCGATTCGAGAGATATTTTAGCCATCCAGACTTCTTAAATTTATGTGCAAGGAATAATAACTATGGCAACGACTAAGACTCATATCCTCGGCTATCCACGTGTTGGTGAGAAACGAGAACTAAAATTTGCGCAGGAAAAATATTGGCGAGGTGAAATTTCACAGCAAGAGCTTAAGGAAGTGGGCAGCGAATTAAGACAGCGCCATTGGAAAGATCAAACAGAGAGTGGGCTGAGCTATGTAGCAGCAGGTGATTTTGCATGGTACGACCATGTATTGACGACCAGTTTACTATTGGGGAATGTCCCTTCACGACATAAAGAAGGTTTCCCAGATCTCGATACACTGTTCCGCGTTGGTCGCGGTCAGTCACAATCCAGTTGTGGTTGCGGCTCTGCAGCATCCGACATGACGAAGTGGTTCAACACTAATTACCACTACATTGTTCCTGAATTTAGCAGCGATGCTTCATTTGAAGTGAGCTGGCCGCAGCTTTTTGAAGAAGTAAACGAAGCTATTCAAGCTGGACATGAAGTAAAACCAGTTCTTCTTGGCCCGGTAAGTTACCTGTTCTTGGGTAAAGAAGTTGAAGAGGGGTTTGATCGCCTTACACTCCTTCCACGCCTTCTTACGGCTTACCAAGCGATTTTAGCTAAACTGGCAGAGCTCGGTGTTGAGTGGGTACAGATTGACGAACCTATCCTTGGTCTAGAGTTAGACAAACCGTGGTTGGATTCATTTAAGCTGGCTTACCAAGTTATTCAGAGTGATGTAAAACTTCTTCTGACCACTTACTTTGATTCAGTAGAAGAACATTTCGATTACATCACCGCACTTCCAATTAACGGTGTACACGTTGATCTTTCAGCGGCACCTGAACAGCTAGAGGCGATCGTCAACAAACTGCCTGAAAACTGGGTGTTATCAGCTGGTGTGGTTAATGGACGTAACGTTTGGCGTGCAGACGTTAATGCTTGGTTGAAGAAGCTGCAACCAGTAAAAGAAAAACTGGGTGAAAATCTATGGATTGGCAGTTCTTGTTCTTTACTGCACAGCCCAATCGATCTTGAGCTTGAAACTGAGTTAACCGAAGAAGTGAAAAGCTGGTTCGCGTTTGCGAAACAAAAGCTGAGTGAGGTTAGCCTGCTTGGTGCTGCTTTAAATGGTGATGAGAAAGCCATCGCAAAATGTGAAATTTACAGCCAACCGATTGTTGCCCGTAAAACCGCGGATCATGTGAACAAGCCTCAAGTGAAAGCACGAGTTAACGCTATTACAAGTGAATTAGCTAACCGCAGTGCTCCATACGAAGAACGTGCCCATCACCAAGCAGAAGTATTGGGGTTACCTCTACTACCAACCACGACAATCGGTTCATTCCCTCAAACCAGCGAAATCCGCACGCAACGCAGTGCATTCCGCACCGGAAAATTGTCGGAAGCCGATTATGAAGCCGCGCTGAAAGGCCACATTAAAGATGCGGTCGAGCGTCAAGAAGCATTAGACCTTGATGTTCTGGTTCATGGTGAAGCCGAGCGTAACGACATGGTGGAGTATTTTGCGGAGAATTTAGCGGGTTTCCAAACGTCCAAGTTTGGCTGGGTTCAAAGTTACGGTTCTCGCTGCGTTAAACCTGCGATTGTTGTGGCTGATATAGAGCGTGAAAAGCCGATGACCGTTGAGTGGTCTACTTATGCTCAGTCTCTCACTAGTAAGCAAATGAAAGGCATGCTTACAGGACCGGTTACGATTTTGTGCTGGACGTTCCCACGTGAAGACGTTACTCGTAAAGAAATTGCGCAGCAGTTAGCATTTGCATTACGCGATGAAGTCAGTGATTTACAGGATGCGGGGATCAACATTATTCAGATTGATGAGCCTGCGATTCGCGAAGGGTTACCACTTAAGAAGCGTGACCATGAAGAGTATCTAAACTGGGCGGTTGAATCCTTTAAAATTTCTGCGGCCAGTGCAAAACCTGAAACTCAGATTCACACCCACATGTGTTACAGCGAGTTTAACGAGATCATTGAATCTGTTGCCGCGTTAGATGCCGACGTTATCACCATTGAAACTTCTCGTTCAAACATGGAATTGTTGAAAGCATTTGAAGAGTTCAACTATCCAAATGAGATTGGGCCGGGTGTATACGACATCCATTCACCAAATATTCCAACAGAAGAGTGGATGGTTGATCTACTTGAAAAGGCGGCGGCGAAAATTCCAGCAAAACGACTTTGGGTGAACCCAGACTGCGGATTAAAAACACGTAACTGGGAAGAAACTGAAGCATCACTTAAAAACATGGTCAATGCGGCTAAAACATTGCGTACTCAATGGCAATAACAACCGCTCATATAGTCTAACCAAACGGTAAAAAGCCCCTGCTCAATGAGCAGGGGCTTTCTGTTAACTTTTGCTGTATCTTTTACCGCGTTTCATTACAAAACATGTTGAATAAAACTCTGGTTAGTTTACCCAGTCTCTAAGCGTAAAGGTAATTTGGTGCTTGTCGTTTTTGAGAGTCAATGTGTCTTTTGTTAGAGTAACATCGCTCCACTCTCCTAATGCATCTGACATCACCTGTTCGGTGTCCATCATTTCATCGGAGCACATCATCATGGTCATGCCCATATTTTCAACACGGAACTGCCCATCTTTTAATTCGCCTTGCCCAAAGTAACCATTGCAACCAGCGAAACCATTAACAGTCAACTTTTCACCGACTTCAATGCTAGGGTGTTTACTGTGTTCCGGTTTTACGTAGTCTTGTCCATCCACCTGAGTCAGAATCCAGTGATGATGTTGTAAATCCTCTTTGGTTACCACCGATGCATCTCCGTTGCTGGTACAAGCTGCCAAAATAACAGGTAAAGCGATAAGAGCGAGTTGCTTTTTCATTCGAAGCTCCAAGAAGTGTTTTCAAAATCCCGTGCAGTATAATCAACAAGTTCAGTTTCTTGTCAATGGAAAGTCATAATAATACTGCCAAGGGTATAAAACCATGACATTTCGTTATTCAATTTTCTTTTAGAAATCTATCTTAATTCTCTCTCAAATGGGTAGAGTATGCTGTATTGTGAGTAAAGTGTTATGATTAAGTAGTCATCGCTAAGCATAGGAGGGGATATGGAGCAGTTGGAGTTTTTCAATGTGCCGAGTCCATGTGTTCGAGTATGCACAGTTGACGAACGAGGATATTGCCAAGGATGCATGCGTAACCGGCAAGAGCGTTTCGATTGGCTGAACATGACGCCCGCTCAGCAACTCCATGTCATCAAGCTTTGTCGTCAACGCTATCGAAGAAAGATGATGAATCAGAACAAGAAAGAACAAACCTTATCGCAGATGGATGACCAAAGTCCTCAACAAAGTTTGTTCTAGCTTTATTGCTTTTAGATAAACTTAGTCCACAATTCTTACTCGAATCTGCTTTACTCTATTTTGAAGTTCGAACGCTAAGCTTTTTAGTGCCATGTCGTTCTCATTAGTAATGTATTCTTCAAGACTATTTAATAACTCAGTATGAAGAGATTGTAATACCTCTCTTTGTGTACCTTGGTAGTCGGTAAATAAGGCACCTTGTAGTTCTTCAAGCCAACGTTTGTAACTCTCACCGTGTTCTTTGAGAGAGAGAAATGTAAGTTTAGGCTCATGGATGATTGCTTCGGCTAGAAGTGGCGAAACTTCGGATGATGTTGCACCGTCCCTCTTAACCCATATTGATGTCAATGTATAAATAATTGGTATACTGACTGATTCGTCATTTTTAGATAAGTAATGTTCGATATTGGTATTGCCTTTGGACATCCATCGCTCTTTTTTCTCTTCAAAGCTTTCAGCAAGAGCCTGACTCGAAGTTGCCAGTACTAAAATTACGAACAATATGGTTGTTTTCATTTCATTTTTCCAAGTTTGAATTTGATATTTCAATATAAGCCGATTCATATTTCTCTATTTCAGAAAACAACTCATCCCTCGACGATTTGCTGCTTGTTGTCATGTAGTTTCCATCATTTAGCTTTGTATAAGATTTTCCGGGTAGTAGACAACCAAGAGTATCGTCGTGATAGTTTCCGCCATGTATAAGTATTTTAGTTCGCCCAGGCACATTCACTAATTCGTACGCTTTTGGATACTTGGCGGACGAATATTTTTTGAGCTTATACCTGCCTGCCGTTATCCTTTTGTCTGAACCTGCTACATTTGAGTCTGGCCCTCCAGGTTCCAAAAAGTACATGTTTGATGTTTGACCCTCAATTTTAAATCGGCTTAAGGTTGTATCAGTAGATTGTTTAATTCTAGTGACCTTAATAACTAGAGTTGATTTACAGAACCCAGTTTGCAGTTTTACAGGCGATTTTAGTAGAGAATTACCAATAGTTTTTGCAGTTTTCCCATTTACATCAATTCGGCCATCAGGGCGTATCAGTTTAACCACATTCTTCTGAAAGGAGATAATCGCAGCGACAGTTTTAGATTTGTCAGGATTTCTACCGACAGATCCATCTTCTTTTAGTAGTGGAATCCTCGGCAGAAGGTGGTTCAGTTTATTTAGCGAGCGTTGAACTATGATCCGCCCCAGCAGTTTTGGACACCAAGTTAAGTGAGTACAATCACTAACGAGGTGAACAATGACAACTAACAAAAAAACTAGAATTAAACATTCCCCTGAATTTAAGGCAGAAGCTTTGAAGCTATCAGAGAAAGTGGGAGTTGCTGCGGCAGCGAGGCAGCTCGGGTTGCATGAATCCCAGATCTACGGTTGGCGTAAGGCAATTAAAAAAGACACCAGTACCAGTCAGCGTGAAAGAGATCTCGCTGCCGAAGTCGCCAAGCTCAAAAGGCAATTGGCTGAGCAAGCTGAAGAGCTAGATATCGTAAAAAAGGCCGCCACCTACTTCGCGAAAAATCTAAAGTAGATTGCTATGAATTTATGCTAGAACACCTTCTGTGTTTCAATGTGGTCCGCATGGCTAAGGTGTTCGAAGTTTCACGAAGTGGGTTCTATTACTGGATTAAGCATCGCCACAAAGCCATCCAGCGTGAGGCAATACGCCAAAAGCTTGATGAAAAAGTCAAAAAAGCTTTTGACAATAGTAAGGGGCGTGATGGCTCAAGGCGCATCCAGAAAGAGCTAGCTGAGAATGGGGATAGCCGTAATGTTAAAACCATTGCCGCCAGTATGAAGCGTCAGGATTTAACGCCGAAAGCGGCACGCAAGTTTAAATGTACGACGGATAGCAAGCATAAGATGCCCGTAGCGCCGAACTTGCTAGCTCAAGACTTTAACGCAACGGCTCCGAATCAAAAATGGGCGGGAGATATCACGTATCTTGCCACGAGCGAAGGCTGGTTGTATCTGGCTGTCATCATCGACCTTTACTCACGACAAGTGATCGGTTGGTCAATGGATACGAGGATGACGGCAACTCTGGTCTGCGATGCATTATCAATGGCTCTGTTCCGTCGAGGGTTCCCTGAGCATGTTACTGTCCATAGTGATCGAGGTAGCCAGTATTGCTCAAAAGACTATAGGGACATAATAAGTGCTTATAACCTAAAACAAAGTATGAGTAGAAAAGGAAACTGTTGGGATAATGCGTGTGTTGAGAGCTTCTTCCATTCTATGAAAGTCGAGGCGATCCAATACGAACCGATCATGACAAGAAATGAGATGCGCCAAACGGTCTTCGAGTACATTGAGGTTGATTATAATCGGATGAGAAGGCACAGTGCTCTTGGGTATCTAAGCCCAGTTAACTTTGAACAGCAAAATGTCGCTTAATGAAGTGTCCAGTCTTGCTGGAGCAGATCACTAATATTATATCCCTGTAACTTTGTTGTTTCTCTGGAATACCCTTCCCTACTGGTTTTAATATTTGGAATGAAGCCATAACTTCTCTCTTAAATTGTAATTAAATTAGTATGTTACCAGCAAGGTATTATTTAGATTCAAATTTAGATTAGATATGACTCGCCTAGGTAAATGCAAAAATGTAATCGACTTTTTTGTCAGCTTTTTTGAGTGTGGACTTTTCCACCTGAAAATAATGATGTTTGACCCAAAAAAATAGCAATCAAATAATCTAGCAATAGGGATTCTTAGCGATCACTCGCAAATATTCTATAAATCACATTTACCTGTAGAAAATTGTTCCACTTCGCACAGTAATACTAGTTGCATTAACTATAGTTTTTGCGATTAGAATTCTTTGAGCAGCTTTATCTGCTATTACGCAGGTTGTCTTAGATTTCTTTTCATTTTCATTTCATCACCACGGGTTGGAGTGGTTTTGGGTGACTTTATAAATGGATGTTGAACTTTGAAGCATCTGAAAATACAAGAACAAGGAATTGACGAAAATGTTGAAGAGAACGCTGATATCGACGTTGATTGGCTGCACTATGGCGAGTAGTGCCTTTGCTATGAACGTACAACCCGATCCACAAAACCCGACAGGGTACATTGTGTCGAAAGTTGATCTGCAAGCTGCTGAAGCGGCAAAGACAGCCGATCCTATGTATGCCATATGGGCTAAGGCGTTGGAGACACGTCCGAATTCAATCGTAGAAGCGATTGATGCAGGGGTAGCAACAAACCCAGATAACGTTAAGCGAGTGGAAAGGGTCTTTCCTCGTAGTGAGTGGGACTTTCTCACTCAAATGGCTGCACCAGAGTATACGTATACCAAATTCTTAAGGGCTATTGGTAAATTCCCTGCCTTCTGTGGCGACTATACAGATGGTCGCGATGCCGATGCAATTTGTAAAAAATCCATCGTGACGGCTTTTGCCCACTTCGCACAAGAGACCGGTGGTCATATCGCAAAAGATAACGTCTGGGATAACCCATTAGCGTTGGAAGAGTGGCAACAAGCGTTAGTGCATGTTCGTGAAATGGGATGGTCTGAAGGTCAGCCGGGATATACAACAGGGTGTGGCCAAAACGATTGGCAAAACCGCCGATGGCCTTGTGCGCCAAACCAAGGGTATTTTGGTCGTGGTGCTAAACAGCTTTCGTACCACTTCAATTACGGACCATTTTCTGAGGTAATGTACGATGGCGACGCGACGGTATTGCTGAACAATCCAGCACTTGTTGCAGATACGTGGCTTAATCTTGCATCGGCAATTTGGTTCTACCTAACACCTCAAGCTCCAAAACCTGCCATGTTGCACGTTATTGACCGTACTTGGAAGCCTTCTCAGCGTGAAATCGATGCTGGAATTGGCTACGGGTTTGGTACCACCATCAATATCATCAATGGCGGTATTGAGTGTGGTGAGCAGAACAAAAACAAAGGTCAGCCAGTTAACCGAATCCGATACTGGGAAGGGCTAGCAGCGCACTACAACATCCCAATTGAAGCGGATGAGTCAAATACATGCTGGCAGCAAACCCCTTATGGAAGTTTGAATCTGAATGGTGCGACAGACGTGCTTTATACTAACTGGGAAGCAGATTTTTCATATCATGCCGATCGCCCAGAAGGTATTTCATATGAGTGTAAACTGGTTGGCTACCAAACCGCATATTCCGCACTTGTCCCTGGTGACTATGAGAAATGTGTGACTAATTTCTATTTGTCACATCAAAGTTGGCCAGAAGTACGTGTGGTGGATAAGTTAGACCCTGTCCCAACTCCAGATCCTGGTCCAGGTCCAAACCCAGATCCAAATGGGTTTATTGTTTGGGAAGCAGGGAAAACGGATGTGGGCGTTGGTGCGAAAGTGACGCATAGCGGTAAATGTTTTGTTGCTAAAAATGATCCCGGGGTTTGGGAAACTCCTACTCAGAACAACTGGTTCTGGGAAGAAGTGACTTGCCCAGTTAAGTAAGAACGTCAGAAAAAGCAAAACCCCAGCTGTTGGTAGCAGCTGGGGTTTTTAATTTTTTAGATTTTTCGGGTGGTAAATCCGAGAATCTTTATATGCAAAAGGCTGGATTTATCCGGCTAATTCCTTGGTGAGGAATTAGATGCGGATGAAGTCCATGTGCTCAACTTTTGGCTTGAACGCGTGACGTTGAACGTCTTGCGGCTTAACCTTAACTTCTGCACCGTCAATCACTAGAGTGATTGCTTCGTAGAATTCAGGCTTATCCATTTGGTTGATTAGCTCGTCGTGGTTTAGAGCGATAGAAACAGGCGCTGCTTCACCACCGTAAACGATTGCTGGGAATTTACCAGCGTGACGTAGGCGGCGGCTCGCACCCTTACCTAGTTCAGTACGTACTACTGCTTCGAATTTCATAAGATTTACTCTCAAATAGTAAAATTTAAAGTTCACCATCAACATAGCGACCTAGTCGATGATGCTAGCGCTGGATTAGCTTATACAAGTCAGTCAACAGCGAGCGCGGATACTAACATTCTGGCTTTCTTGGAGCAAGTAAATTCATACGCTATCAAGTAAGAATACTATTTTTACAGTACGATGAATGGAAAGTGAATCTTAGCCTCACCATGAGTTAATCCTCAGCTTGATAGCTTAAGCGTGACAAACAAGCAGAAGAGAGAGTGAACTTATGGAACCTATCAGCATCATCGTGATCACATTGAATGAAGAAACCCGAATAGCCAATTTGCTAAAAGACCTAAGTCAGCAGACCTATCGGAACTTTGAGGTGATTGTGGTGGATTCTAACAGTGATGATGAAACCATCAACGTCGCGTCTTCGTTTAGTGAAGATTTACCCGCCCTCACTGTACATAACATGAGGGAAAGAGGTGTCAGCTTGGGCAGGAATACCGGTGCTTCAAAAGCTAAACACAATCGACTGCTTTTTTTGGATGCAGATGTTCGATTAAGACCATCGTTCTTACAAAATGCAATAGAAAAGCTTTCTGAAACGAAGTTGGAAGTAGCCGGCGTCTATATGGGGGCAAAAGATCTTCCGTTAGCACATAAGGCGGGTTACGGGTTATTTAATGCGGGACTGTTTGTCACCCAATTTGCGTTTCCAACGGCAGTAGGTGCTTGTATTTTTTCTACCAAAAGAGCGCATACCGATCTTAATGGGTTTGATGAACAAATTACGTTGTGTGAAGACTGTGACTATGTGAAACGTGCGAGCCAAACATGGCGCTTTCGCTTCCTGCCTATGACATTTGAATTCGACCCTCGACGTTTAGATCAAGACGGCTTTGCTGCAACCGGATGGTTATATCTAAAAGCGAATGTTAGGCGATTTTTCTTTGGTGAGATGCGTAACCAAGAAATGGAGTATAAATTCGGGCATTACACTCGCTAATGGAAATGCTTACGTTATTCCTTGGCGCATTACTGGATGGACTAATAGGTCCGAATTTAATAGTAATGGGGGAGCCATTCCTACTAAGCGCAGGCTACTTACTTCAGCAGGGAAGTGCTGCAGGAGTAGGGGCTGTGCTTTTAGGGGCAATGGTTGGTGATCAGTGCAGTTATTTTATTGGTCGGAACCACGGTTATGCTATTCAACGTAAACTTATTCGCATGAAGCCAAGTTTACGTAGGGTTTTTGCACGAGCTCGGCTTCTGATGTATCGGAGAGGGGCTTGGGTGATTACTTTCGCTCGCTTACTTGGTCCTGTTGCTTGGGTCGTCCCTTTTATTGCTGGAGGAAGCAGAGTAAGTTGGCGCCGTTTTACGCTTTATGATTCCATCGGCATTATCATAGGAGTGGGGCAATTTATATTCTGGGGTTATTTGATTTCTTATGGGCTAGATTCTTTTGATCTACTCACTCAAATTCAAGTTTTTGTAAAAGAGCACATCGCACTCATTTCTCTATTGTCTGTTGTTTTTGCATTCAGCTTCTATTGGATTCGAAAAGTAGGGGCTAAAAAGGCCACGGCTAGGATCTTGGTTTTTGGTGTATTAGGGTTATTGAGTTTGAATTATTATCACTTTTTTATTCAAAGTTACCCTGCAAGTAAACCCACGGCATCAAATCATCACAATCTTGAACGGGCAGATTTCAATGTCTACCCGGGAAAAGCAGATGTATATGACGCACAGGCAATAAACCTAATATTTATCGGTGAGTCCCCCGGTACCTTGATGAACAAGATGGGGTGGATAGAGAACCGAACATTTAGTCGAAATCAGTTTAGAGTAAAAGAATATTTAACGATGTTGGATAAGAGGGTTCCTCCTATATCTGATTTGTATTGGAAAGGTGAACCGCAATGGCTGGCGTACCAACTGCCTGGTGACTTATTGAACCGAAGCCATGTGCGCTGGTGGAATGCTGGGATTAATCAAGAAATAAACCAGCCAGTATGGCTAGGGGCAATAAGCTATGATTCCGGCCTTAAGATTTCTCATTACAACGGTATTGTAACGGTACTTCACAAAATCGACCCAAACGTTGATAAAGAGCGCGATCGCTTTGCAGGGGAAGTCGAACTGAAAACGACGCTTTGGGAATCGGCCCCCTTAAAAGTGACATCTCCTAGCGTAATTAATGAATCACAAGATTACTACTCCGACGGGTTTGTTTCAGTTATACAGCCGAAAGCTTTAAATCCGTCAGCTGCACATACTCTGCTATCTAATAAAGACTAGGGTCTGTTGACCTTTCAAGATGATTTTTGCAGCAATTTGTGGGTGATTTATACAAGGCAGAGCTTATTCGGTGTAGTCGCTCTACATCAATGAGCGATAACGCAGTAGAAATAAGCCACAAATGCAGCCCGAAGGGTTCGTTTCTATGCATTTTACTCTTTGTTGCAAGGTATTTGCTTAGAGTGACTAGGCTACACACCTTGCGCCGCGATTAAAAGGCATAGAACTCGAACAAAATTTAACCACGAAAGGTCAACAGACCCTAATCTGCAGTGGAATAAAAAAGCCCTTGAGTATATTCAAGGGCTTTCGGCTAACTAGATTTTATTTTTTCGACGTGTTAACACGAGTAAGAATAATCCAAACAAAGCGAGCATCGAGGTGGAACCACCGCTGGAACCACTTGCTTCAATCTGTTTTTGGGTTGGAGCCGAATCACTTCCGTCTGGCATTCCGTCGTTGTCAGTGTCAGGATCCATTGGATTTGTTTTCGCGATGTATTCGCCCAAATTTGTTAGAGAGTCTCCATCAGCATCCCCAGTAGCATCAGCAGCATCCGTTGGATCGAGATTATTATCGTGTTCCCATTTGTCCGGCATGCTATCACCGTCAGAATCTGATTTGTTCGGGTTGGATTTTATCTCAAATTCCTGCAATGCATTTAATCCATCATTGTCTTCGTCTGACCTTGCATCGGATTCTAAAAGAGGATTCAGATTGTGTTCTACTTCCCAGCCATCTGGAAGAAGGTCTGAGTCAGAATCAGATTTCGTTGGGTCCGAACCTACAACATTAATCTCTTCACTGTCACTGAGTAAATCACTATCGCTGTCGGAATTTTGTGGGTTTGTTTGGTGAACGTATTCATCATGGTTTGATAGCGTGTCAGAATCGGCATCAGAATCTCGATCGGATGGATCGTTTGGATTTAAACCATTTTTATATTCCCAACCATCTGGAATGTCGTCGTTATCGGTGTCATGAATTGTTGGATTACTATGGGAATCATTGAGTTCTATATAATCAGAAAGACCGTCATTATCGCTATCCGATAAATTCGGATTTGTACCAACATTGTGTTCTTCTAAGTTGGTTAAGTTATCATTGTCACTATCTAAGCTAGCATCGCCTGCGTTTTGCGGGTCATAGCCATATTTGTTTTCCCATGAATCACTCATCCCGTCAGAATCTGAGTCGGTCGCAACAAATTTAACGTTATCAATCCATGCAGAATCAAATCCAGAAGACAGGGAGTAATCTTTAGAGAATTTGAAGTGAAGAGTGTTGAATCCTTCCTGAACGGCAATAGTTACACTCTCTGAGTGATAACCCGATTTCTTAATCACCAAACTATCGTTTAAGTACATTTCAAAGTAGTCGAAATATTCTTCAGATTCGACTCTATAATCAAATGTTAATATGCCCGAAGCAAAGATATTTGAAAATGTGACCTGTGATGATTGGTTATCTTTAATGTCATCAGAGACAAAACTTGCCACTCCATGAGTGTTGTTGGAATTTGAAATAATCCAGCCTTTGGTTGCCTCGGTTGGTGTGCTCCAACCAATTGGTGAACCATTTTCAAAAGATTCATGGAGGGTTGATAGTAAAGGTGGATAAGAGTAGGCATCGTTCGCTTTCGTACCCATTTGATATTCTTGGCTATTTGTGAAGCCATCGGAATCTAAATCTAAAACTGCATCGGCAGAGTCTAATGGATCCAGACCGATATTTTTTTCCCAACCATCAGGTAAACCATCAGAGTCAGAATCTACATCGTTTGGTTTTGTTCCAATTCTGACCTCTTCACCATCATTGATACCGTCACCGTCAGTGTCTGGAACTAGTGGGTTAGTTTTATATGAAAACTCTTGCAAATTTGTTAAGGCATCACTGTCACCATCCAGTTCAGCATCATTTGCACTCGTTTCATTCAACCCATAAGTGATTTCCCATGTGTTAGGCATGCCATCGCCATCTGTATCAATTGGTATATCGTCGCAAATGACACCTACCTGTTGAAATGATTCAAAGGCTTTTTGCCAGTCATACCCTTTGTCTCTGGCTGCCAAAATTACTCCACATGCGCCTTCGACATATGTGGTACTGGGGGTCCAATAAAATCGATTGGCATCCACATAGGCAGTGAATGCTTTTTGAATATTCCATCCAGTCGAGTTTGTGAGTAAGTAAAAAGCTCGGTTGAATACCCCACTGCTGTAGTGAACATCAAGACCGTCGTAATAGTTATCGGCATGACCTATAGAGCTGCCATCTCTGGTAGGATCTTCTAAATATCGAAGTGCCTGCCCCGTCGCTTTGAATATCGTTTCTCCGACCAGCCAATCATTGCTGCCCGTCATAAAGTACTCTGCCGCTTCGCCAGCCACATCTGAAAACGATTCGTTAATACCTCCAGATTGGTTTGAGTAGATAAGACCGCTGTTTTGCTCGGTAAACCCGTGGGACACTTCATGTGCGACGACATCGAGGCTGACCAGTGGGTAAAAGCGACTGGCACCATCCCCAAAGGTCATTCTTTGACCATCCCAGAACGCGTTTTCGTAGCCGTTACCGTAATGGACTCGCATCTCGAGCTTTTGGCTCAATGGAGAAAGTTGGAACCAATCGTTATATAGGTCAAATACAACCCCACCAAAATAGTGAGCGTCGTTTAATGGTGAATACGCGCCATTAATTTCTTTATCATTGTTTGTTGAGCAAGTAAAAGAATGAACCGAGCCTCCATATTTGGAGTGGTTCATGTTAAGAGTTCTAACCCGATCGTTTTCTAGTAAGCACTCAGTTCCATTTTGAGTCACTTCTAGGTGGTTGTATTCTGTGCCGTAATTGTATCGCCCCGTTTTTAGATTCCCACCAGGACCGCTTGCTTGGGCATGTGTCATGGAATTCCACGCTTCGATAACTTTTCCTTGCTTATTTACAAACGCGTTGAAACGAATAGGGTTTGCTACGTGACCATAAGGTGTCGCGATGAACGTAACGTGTTTAACCTCGAATGCTTGTTGTTCTTTTAATGCAATGGTGGTGAGGCTATTCTCGCGCTCAAAAGTCCATAACTTTCCTTTTGCAAAATGGGCATCAAAATACGCTTTTGCTAAGTTCTTTGCTTCTAAATCAGTCAGACTACGAAGAAGTGCGCCTGATTGAACATCTTGATTTGCCCCGACTAATACTTGCCCACCTAACCAATAGACACCTTGGTCATCAATATGGATTGATACCTGTTTGCCATACACAGGCACACCGTTGATCGTTTGAACGTACCTTTGATGAAGTTGTCCAGAAGATGAACGTACACTTTTTAATAGTTGGAACTCTTCATTATCCGAAAGTGCGTAAACCTTTTTGAGTTCAGATAAAACTGCGTTACTGCTCGACGTGACATTGACCGTCTGCTGAACTCCTTGAGTACTTGATAAAGCATTCTGTTTCTGTAAATGGTGTAAGCTCAGAGAAACAGAATTTGCAGCGATTGCGTTAGGGAAGTAGGAAACGGGTAAAATCGAAGCGCAAAGTGCGATAACAATTTTATTAGGGCGCATATTTAACTTTTTTGTAGGCGAGGTTTGCCCAGCATACTTAAACACGGTGAAATATCCTTTTCCTGCATTTTGAAAATGCAGTTTTAACTAGCCAATATATAGTTTGTCTTCCTGACGGGCAGAACACGAAGAATGTGTTTCTAAATGCAATTTACATTAAATATATGTGTATGGATCGTTGTTTATAGAATAACTTGTTGTTTTTGTTGTAATGTTTTCGACTTCATTTTTATATTCGACCTATTTAATGACATTAGATTTGTCAAAGCAATGACTTTCTAGATACCACGTGATCTCAACAGGCAAGTATTGGATATTGGGACTAAAACCAATAAGTACTTAAGTGTTTTATAGTACTTATTGGCTTGATTTAAGCTAGGGTAAGCCCTATTCAGAGTACTGATTGAAACTAGGCGTGCTTATTGCAAATTTCTGGTGGACTTCCATGTACGTACTGAGATAGATCTCATCGATTTTTTCTGCACTTGGGAATTGGGTTGAAAAATCAGGGTGTGCCAAGTCTATCGATAGTTTTGCTGCATTTACGATATGAGCAAGGAACATTCTTGGATCTTCTAATCCAACAGAAATTCGCATCGTCGTGGGGGTGATACCTGCGTCTTCTTGCGCTTTTTCTGAGAGTTCTGAATGCGTTGTCATGGCGGGGCAGAGCGCCACCGTATTCGTCTGCCCAAGGCTGACCTGCATCCCTATCGCGGGTTCTAACATATCGAAAAATTGCTTATAGACGTCTAGGCTTATAGCTTCACGACTGTCACCTCCTTCCATATCGATAGTAAACAAGGAGGCGGGTAACGATAAATGCATATTTTCCTTGAGAATAGGGTAGTTAGGGCTGCTTTCTAATCCAGGACAAGACACGTTAATATCAGGGTGAGCATCAAATACTCGCGCTAGTGCCAGTGTGTTCACGGACTTTTGAATCACTCGCAATTCAAATGTCTTCATACCGTTCAACACTTCAAATGCTTTATCTGCATCGAGAAAAGCGCCTTTCACGTAGTAAACATTCCAAAAAAGGGTTTCATCCCAGTTGCGTTGGCGAATTTTGCCATTGGCAGTCTTGTAGCTAACAGAGTCGCCTTTGGGGATGAACATTTCTTCATTACGCCCAATGACCACACCCGCTGTCGTGGTTCCTGAGCCTGCTAGTTCTTTTGTGTATGAATGGATAACAAAATCCGGTCGCTCTATGGGATCGTCTTTCTTTAAAACTGGGTGTAAAAAAGGTGTACCAACAGTGGTATCGACTATCACCATCCAGTTACGCTGATGAGCGGCTCTAGATATACCAGCAACGTCGAGCACGTAGCCGTGTGGGTTACATGGACTTTCTAAATAAATATAAATTTGTTTGCCAGCTTGGATTCTGTCTGAGTATTTTTCTGCGACCGTATCCATAGCTTTGGAAAAGTCGCTAGCTTCATAGCCATCTACCCACTCAATAGCGACATCCAGATTAGAAGATTTTCGGTACCAATCGTGTAATAACTGGTATGAGCCGCCATATATATTTCGGGAAGCGATAACGATGTCTTCTCGACCGAGAGTATGGCTAAGTAGCCCATCAATCGCAGCCATTCCGGAGTTAAAATTCCAAGCTAGATATTGATCTGCATTTGTTCCAGCTTCGATATCAACGATGTGATTCGCCAAACTGATCGAGGTTGGATTAAGTAGGCGAGAATAAATTTCATGCAATGGCTCTCTGCCATTGAACGCATCTTCGACCCATTCGGTACAGGCAAATAGGTACGTTGCCGTTCGAGTAATAACAGGGCTTGCTGAAAAAATGGCGGCAACATTATCAAAGATTGGGTATGCCCCTTTAGCCGCAAAATGGCCGTTATTCGTTGCGATGGATTGATAAGTGGCGCGCATTGGGTTTTGAAGGTTATCTAGGATTTTCGCCAGCTGAAATGAGAGAAACCTTTTGGCGTTAAACCATGCAATTCTGTCGCTTTTATCTAAATCGGTTAACCCTTCCATGGTGATTGCCCATAAATCATGGGTTTTGCTGTTTGCGTTATATAGGGTTGTCGCGAGTTCTACAAGTGTTCGCCCGTATTCGGTTTCGACATCAATCCCAAAATGTTCGGCTTGTTCTATGGCAAGCGCAAAAGCCCCATCTTCAGATGTTGAGTTTCTTAAAGGACTGAGTTGTTTTTCAGGGTTCATAAAGCATCCTTGCACGGTTTGGTTAACATATTGTTAATTTTAAGTGCATGCTCTGGGTGAATGATTGCAATATATGCTCTAAATTAATCATTAGTTAGCAGGAATTTTTAATTCAGAGTGATATTGAGCAACTTATGGATAGCATTGATAAAAAGATATTGAATGAATTACAAAGAGATGGTCGGCTAACAAATCAAGAATTGGCCGATAGGGTATCGTTATCGCCTTCCCCATGTTTAAGAAGGGTAAGGGCACTTGAAAAAGAAGGGTTATTACAGGGGTATCATGCTCACGTAGACCAAGAAAAGTGTGGGTTACCAATCAATGTTTTTGTGCTAGTTAAGTTAGAAAAACCGACGGAAGATAACATCCGCCAGTTTGAGGCGATGGTACAAGATATGGAGGAGGTGATGGAATGTTTCTTAATGACGGGCAGTCACGACTATCTCTTACGTGTGGTCAGCCACTCTTTACAGACTTACGAAAGGTTTATCCGTAAAGAGTTGACTTGCTTACCGCATATTGAGTCGATAGAGTCCAGCTTTGCGTTCGGACAGGTTAAAAAGCAATTTGCGCTGCCTATTCGTTAACGCTTTTTCTGATTCGTACACAAGTTTATGATCAGTTTGGCTTTTGTGCCGCCCGAATCGCTGTCTTCCAAAATAAGCTGCCCTCGGTAACTGTGTGCCATTTCTTGAACGATATTTAAGCCCAATCCTGATCCTGGTGTTTCCTCATCGAGGCGAACTCCTCGTTTCATGACAAGATCTTTCTTTTCATCCGGAATTCCCGGACCATTATCTTCAACAACCAATGCCACTTGAGTGTCGGAAACGGGTTCTGAATAGACGCGGATCTGTGATTTTGCCCATTTGTAACCATTCTCAAGTAAGTTACCCAGCATTTCATCCATATCTGTTGCTTCAACTGCAACTTTTAAGTCTGAGTTTAACTCGTTGATAAGTAGGATTTCTCTGTCTGCGAATACTTTATCAAATGCGATGGAAATCGCATCGACTTGGTCACTTGGTTGGCAACTAACAGCCAAAATATGCATTGATCCCGCCATTCGAGCGCGCCCTAAGTGGTAATCAATTTGCTGTTGCAAGTTGGAAAGGGAGGGGTCGAGTTTTTCTTTGGTATCCGCATCGAGTTGAGATACTTCGTTTTTAAGTACGGAAATGGGTGTTTTTAATGCGTGAGACAAATTGCCCGCGTGATTTCGAGCTCGCTGCAATAATTCCTGATAGTGGAAAAGCAAGGCATTCAAATCCGACGTTAAAGGCTGAACCTCTTTCGGGTAGTTGTTTTCTAGGGAGTTTTGCTCACCTGAGCGCAGCTTATGTAACTCTTTTTGCATTTTCCCAAGAGGTCGGAGCGACCAAGAAACTTGAAGACCAATTAGAATTAGGATGCCGACAAAAAGCAACATAAGCACCAGAGATATCTGACCCATTAAAGCGTGAAGCGTATCTTCTAGCGGCTGCTCATCTAACCCTACAGTGATGGTTATAGGTTCTGAAAAATCGGGTAAGTAAATGTTTCTTTGGATATATACGAGTTTTTCGCCATTCGCCCCTCTTGCACCTTTGAAGCGCTTAAAGGTGATTAATTGGTCCCATAATGAGCGCGAACGCATGACTTGGTTTTCAGTGACAGCCATCCAATACAAGCCACTGTATGGGCGGTTAAACCGAGGGTCAGATAGCCTAAACGGCATGACCATTCTGCCGTGCATATCCACATCAATGTTGGCTGTGAGCTCGTCCAGAGATAGGCTGAGTTGCTGTCGAATATCTTCTTCTAGGTAATCTTTGATTAGATTGGGAATAAGAAGACCAGCTGAAAATACCATTAATCCTAACCAAATAACCGCCCCTGCAAGAAGGCGGTTTCTTAGGCTTAAGTGGCGTACAAAAGCGGGTTTAATTAGCATTCAGTTGATACCCAAGTCCACGCACTGTTTTTATTACATTTGGCGCGATCTTTTTGCGAATTCGTCCAATAAAAACTTCGATGGTATTGGAGTCTCTGTCGAAGTCTTGTTTATATATATGCTCAACCAGTTCTGTTCTAGAAATCACTTTTTCTGCGTTGTGCATAAAGTAGGCAACAACTTTGTATTCAAGTGCAGTCAGGCTAATGGCTTGTCCTTGCCACAATACTTTGGAGGTGCGTGTGTCTAAGCTTAAATCACCAACTTGCATAATAGGCGATGCATTGCCAGAAGCGCGGCGCAGTTGGGCGCGTATACGAGCAATCAATTCAACCATTTCAAAAGGCTTAGTTAAGTAATCGTCTGCGCCGGCATTCAAGCCTTCAACACGTTGAGATAAGGTATCGCGAGCACTGAGAATAATGACAGGGGTATTTATATTCTCATCGCGTATACCTTTAAGCACCGTTAGGCCATCCAATTTGGGTAGCCCAAGATCCAATACGATCATGTCCCACTCTTCGGATGTGGCTCTGTACAAGGCATCAATCCCATCTTCTGATAATTCCGGAACCCAGCCAGCCTGCTCAAGCGTTTCAATAATTTGCTCGCCTAAACGAGGCTCATCTTCTACTACGAGTACTTTCATTTTGGTTACTTCTTATTTTGCTTTATGACTTGATTGAGGTTTCTTCCCTTGATTTGCATTAGCTCAAGGGTGCTCGCGTCGTATTCAACTTTAATGACATTGTTATCGTGTACTAGCCGGAGCTCATATATCCATTGGTCATCATCTTCGTCTAACTCGACTTTAATTACACGACCATTTAGTTGATTTTCAACTGCCTGATACAAGGCAGAAAATGGTTGAATACGTCCTGCTTGAACAGCTTCATAGACGTCATCCTGATCTTCATCTATTTCAATTCGAGTCCCGTCGTGAGGAACGTCGATCACAATTGAATTTGGAGATTTATCTTGGAAAGCATAGACCTGACTTACCCCGAGTGGGAGCAGAAGCAGAGCGATAGCTGCAATAGGATGTCGAAACATAGACTTACCTTAAAAGCGATAACTGTAAAGGAGTATAAACAAGTAAAAATGAATAGAAAGTGAACTTAGGCATGACAACAACAATCTGCCAAATTTGAGAATCAATGACGAGTTTGAAGAGAAGCGTGAAGCAAAATGTGGAGCAAAACAGGGTGCGTTAATAGGCTGGTTTCGAATGACCTTTAAGAATAGCGCTAGCGCGCTTTTTTATCTCGGTAAACGCGTTTACGTTTATAAGCGATAACCGCAAAGATAATAAGAGCATTAAGCGCGAGCATTTCCTGCGCTTCTGGTATTTTTCCATAGACAAAAGCAAACGCAATTGCGACTGCAATAAAAGCAGCCAGCTTTCTGAAAAGATTGATAAATTGGCTCAAAGTACCCTCGAATAAAAACAGATTACAAAAAAAGCCCGCGTATGGCGGGCAAAAAAAGATACTTCAATCATAATCGCAGGACGCCTATGAAAAGCGTGCCTAACCGCATATTGCTTAGTTTCTTTTTATCTTTCAATCAATCCGATTAAACAAGTTGGGCAATCAATTCAAACTGACCATTCGGATGATGGATGTGCGGTTATTTTACGTGCAAGATTTTATTGAGTCTTTACTCATTTACTCAATTGTTTATGAATCTTACACTTTCTTACAGATATACTTTTTTATCATACCTATTCTTTATATGCAACATTGTTTCTATGGAGTGCATTGCCTTGGAAACACTAATGGGAATAGCGGATTTAAAGGGATGGAGTACGAAAACAGGAGTAGGGGATAGGTGATAATTCTCTATCACTGGAACGAGTTCATCACCCTCATTAATGAGAATGTCCGGAATCAAACCAATGCCGATTCCTTTCGATATCAGCGATTTTGTTTGATAAATGGTATTGGTGCGATGTGTCGGTGTAAACACGAACTCCTGAGATACACCAGTTTGGTTATGAGTCATTTTATGAACAATCTTTTGCCCCTGCCAATGGTTAGCCACGTAAGGTGATTCGTGTGAGTGAGTGCTCTCTTTCTTAGATCTGCATAAGACGTCTGTAAATTCCCCGATTCTTTTTTGTTTGTAGCTACTGTCTTTAGAAAGACCGACTCGAACTGCTAAATCAATATCATGTTCCATTAGGTCGAGTTGTTGTTCACCCATACAACATAGGAAATACGAAGATGTCCCAAGAAACTCTAGATGCCTGTAAAGCAGGGATCATGGCTTGGCAAAATGCGTTCAATCAAGGAGATGCAGAAGGTTACGCTTCTCAATATGCCGAGAGTACAGAAATGGTGGCTAAGCCATTCGGCATATTTAAAGGAAGAGATGAGATAGAAACGTTTTGGGCAAATCTCATTGGTCAGGGTTTTACTGAGGTCGAATATTCCAATATAGATTGGCAACCAGAAGGAGAGGATGGCTATATTTTGACTGCACAGTGGCAGATGAACAAAGCCTATAGTGTGTTTCATCGTGAGCATTGGCAGATCCAAGCCGACGGCAAGGCAAGGTTGGTTTACGACGAATTTGAAGTGCTCGGTGAACGCTAGATCTGAATGGTAAGATCAGAATTCGTAGGCTTTACTGCGTGAGTTCATCTGCAAAAATCTTGTCGCGCACTGTCCAGAACCGTCCAGATTTTCTTGCAATGACAAACTGAGGCAAGCGGAATCGGTGCTGATGGTTGACTACCTTTGTGGGTGAGCTCTCTTCAAATGGACGATGACGGTCCGCCAGATGAGGGCGAACAAACATTTTTTGAAATGTCTCTTTCTGTTTTTTAGTCGTCAGCGACCAAAACTGATGGACCTGAGCATTGTTATCACCGTAATAAGTGACTTTAAGCTGCGGTTTGCCATTCTCGTTTTTATGAACAGAGAGCTGCATATCCGTGCATTCAAAAACTAGCGCATCTTTCAGGTTCAACGCTTCTTTGAGTTTTTTGTCGGGGTCTACTAATGTAGCGTCGCACTCATGGCAGATACGAGCAGCAATGTCATTATCGGCACCGCATTCAGGGCAGTATTTCGCACGAAAGCGGTAGTCGCAGTGCTCTCGCGTGCCATCTTCTTCTTCAAAGTAGCCTTGGCATTTCCTGCCATAGTGTTCGACTAAGAAGCCAGCTGCGTCAAGTTTGCCCCAAAAGCTGTTGTTAAAGCCGCAAGATGGGCAAGGTATGGTGATAATTTCGCTATCAGAGTCTGGTTTTGGGTTACCTATTTCAGGTTGATAAAGGTCGTAACTATTTCCTGCGTAATCGAGCACCAAACATTCGGTCTTTCCGTTCGAAAGACGAAGCCCTCGCCCAACAATTTGCTGGTACAAGCTCACCGATTCGGTAGGGCGTAAAATTGCAATTAAATCGACGTGAGGTGCATCAAAACCAGTGGTCAAAACTGATACATTAACCAAGAATTTGATATCTCGATTTTTAAAAGACTGGATAATACGGTCACGTTCTTTTGTTTCTGTATCTCCAATAACGAGTGAGCACTCATTTTCCGGTAAGAGGGAAAGAATTTCCTGAGCATGCCTGACTGTTGCCGCAAAAATCATGACGCCATGTCGGTTTAGAGCTTGAGCAATAATTTGTTGGACGATTTGCGGTGTCGCTCGTTTGGACTGCTCTATCACCATGTCCATCTCGGACTCTTTATATCGTCCGGTGGATGCGGGCTTGAGCTGAGAAAAGTCGTAACTCAATACAGGCGCGTCGACCAATTTCGCCGGAGTAAGGAATCCTTCATCGAGTAGGTAGCGAATTGGAAGTTCGAAAATGCAATCTCGGAAAAATCGAGGTTCTTCGCTGCGAACCAATCCTCGGGTGTGGTACTGGTATATCCAACCCATACCTAAGCGGTACGGGGTGGCAGTTAAACCAAGAACTTTAATACCTGGGTTTATGGATTGAACATGGCTGATGACTTTACGGTAGCTGCTGCTGGTGTTGTCGGGGACGCGATGACACTCGTCGATAACCAGCAACGAAAATTGGTTTGCAAACGCGTCAAGGTTTCGGACGACAGATTGGACAGATGCAAATACAACTTGTTGGTCTGTTTCTTTGCGCCCTAAACCTGCCGAGTAAATGGAACCTTGCAAATCATACCCTTCGTACTTGGCATGATTTTGCTCAACAAGTTCTTTTACGTGAGCAAGTACTAACACTCTTCCTTTTGCTAGGCGAGCCAATTCAGCAATTACGAGGCTTTTGCCTGCACCGGTTGGGAGCACTATTACCGCAGGTGAGTTATTTTTACGAAAATAATGCACAACCGCTTTAACGGAATCGGCTTGGTAGGGGCGAAGGGTGTACATACAGTAATGAAAATCGTCATTTATTTTTATTTGCTGGGTATAATACCCGACTTAGTAGTTATGAGGTATCCATGCGTTTAGACAAATTTCTCTGTGATGCTCTAGGAGCAACACGTAAAGAAGCCACCAAAATCATTAAAAGTGGCGATGTAACCGTCAATGACACCATACAAAAAAGTGGTGCCTTCAAAGTAACCGAAGCATGCGACGTTGAATGGCAAGGTCGAACTATCACCATGCAAGGTCCGCGATACATTATGCTGTTCAAGCCGGATGGCTTTGTATGTTCCCATGAAGATGGGTTCAACCACACCGCATTTGTTTTACTAGACGAAGTGAAAATGGAAAATTTGCACTTCGCAGGCAGGCTAGATGTGGATACAACAGGGCTGGTTCTTATTACGGACGATGGTAAATGGTCGCATCGTATTACTTCACCAAAACATAAGTGTGAAAAAACCTATCGTGTGTGGCTTGCTGATCCTGTGCAACAAGAGTATGTTGACCAGTTCAAACAGGGAATTGAGCTCAGAAATGAAAAAGAGCCGACTTTACCAGCCCAACTCGAAATCATTGATGAAAAAGAAGTACTGCTGACAATTCACGAAGGTAAGTATCATCAAGTTAAGCGAATGTTTGCGGCACTTGGCAATAAAGTAGAAGGGCTTCACCGAGAGCGCATCGGTGACATCTATTTGGATGAAGACCTAGAACCTGGTGAATATCGTTATCTGACCCAAGAAGAAATTGATTCTGTCTATTCGTGATTAAGCCTAAGGGGCGCAAAGCCAGTCACCTTTAGGTATTGTCGTGTCTATAGGTTGGAATTGATATACCCAAGTGACCTCAAGATACTTGGTTCAGCGAGATTTAACTGTCTTTAAGACAAGGCATCGATTTGATGATTTAGTGGTTCTAAATCAAAAATCGGTAACGCAGTATGAAAGCCAGTTAAACTCGCCCTTGGGAGCCCATATTCTGTCCCATTTCTTCGTCAAAGAACTTGGAAAGGATTCATTATTCCGCTGCGTTCCTGATTTTTTGAAATAAAGAGGCTTGAACTGAAACAGAATATGAGGCTCTGAATCCTGCATCTTGAGGTGACTTGGGTATATACCTATTACTGACAGTTTTTTCTCATCTTTTCTCTAGGAGAGTTATGTCTTCTCAAAAGACACCCCAGCTCAGCTTATTGCTGTTCATTATTTTAGGAGCCATCGGGGCTCTTACTCCGCTCGCGATCGATATGTATTTGCCCGCGATGCCTGCTATAGCAAAAGATCTCGGAGTCACTGCGGGTGAGGTACAAATCACCTTAACTGCATACACCTTAGGGTTTGCATTTGGGCAGTTACTGCATGGTCCACTGGCAGACAGTTATGGCCGGAGGCCTGTGCTGTTAATCGGCGTCGTATTGTTCGCGCTTGCGTCAATAGTGTCTGCGACCACAACGGGTATTGATGCATTAATGGCAGTACGTGTCGCGCAGGGGTTTGCCGGAGCTGCGGCAGCGGTTGTGATTCAGGCGGTGGTCAGAGATATGTTCGATAGAGAAGATTTTTCTCGTACGATGTCTTTTATCACTCTTGTGATGACACTAGCACCGTTAGTGGCTCCTATGATAGGTGGCCACTTAGCGGTTTGGTTTGGATGGCGTTCCATCTTCTGGACGTTGGCCATATTTTCCGCCGTTGTGATTGCTGCTGTTTTATGGAAAATCCCAGAGACATTAGCACCAGAGAATAGGCAGCCATTAAACTTCAGAACAAGTTTGAGAAACTACGCTAAATTGTGTACCAATCCTGTGGCGTTAGGGCTCATTCTATCAAGCGCGTTTTCATTTTCGGGCATGTTTGTTTTTTTAACGGCTGGTTCTTTTGTTTATATCGATCTTTATCATGTCACTCCTGATCAATTTGGTTATCTATTTGGACTGAATATTATCTGCATGATCCTGATGACGATTCTCAACGGTCGGATTGTAAAGAAAGTTGGTTCGCATTGGATGCTAAGGTTTGGATTAGCACTTAAATTGATTGCCGGAGTTGGGCTTTTTCTCGGCTGGTTATTTGATTTAGGATTATGGGGTATTGTTCCCTTTGTTGTGCTGTTTGTCGGGACCATTGCGACGATTGGCAGCAACAGCATGGCGCTGCTACTTAGCGGGTACCCTAATATGGCAGGTACTGCCTCTTCTTTGGCGGGCACGCTGAGGTTTGGTATGGGATCTCTCATGGGCGCTGTGGTTGCCTTTATGCCGTCGAATACACAAGTACCAATGATTATGATGATGACGCTCTGTGCGGTATTATCCGCACTATTTTACTGGACGCTAGGAAGAAAGGCGTAATGTCTAAATACCATATTGAGATTCAAAACCTTGTTAATACTGCTTTAGATGAAATGGCAGAAGAGCACAATAAAGGGCGTTTAGCCGATACACCGGTGAGCAACACGCACTTTATTCTTCGCTGGATCACACGTGCGATTAAAGGTCAGCGTTTTCATCGTGTTGTTAGCGGAGATTTAATTCGCTGGCAAAAATCAGGTCGAAGCAAAGGTACGCAACTCGATCTACTGTTATTGTTCCGTCAAATTTCTCAGTTATACGCTAAATTTACGCCAGCAGATAAAGACGCGACCCCTGTTTTAGATAGCGAAATTGAAGGTTTTATCGATTTCATGGAAGCGAAGGGGTGGGCTGTGTGTACTGAATATGATGCCAGAGAGAAGATTCAAGTCTTTACAGAAGGCGACAGTTCATTTTTGCTCTGTTCACATCAATGCGATGATTGCTTTGAAGGCACTGATTTAATCAAGCCAATGAGCTGGTATGTACGCGGTAATCACGCGGAATTTATCCGTTTGGCAACGGAGCAGGGTTTTTTGGTCCACAAAGTCACCGATTATAAATCTAAGGTTAAATACCATGGTGAGTATTTGGTGTACCCAAATAACCAAGGTCCGCAATTAGCCGAAATTCCACTTGGCTATGGTATGGATAAGTAGAACTAGATAGAAAATAGATCCAGATAGGTATAGTAGGGAGCCCAGAGGCTTCCTATTTTTTCGCCTTATTCTCGAGCTTTGCTTGTTGAACAATGGCTTTGACCATTCCTTGAAAAACAAATAGGTGCGCTGGCATCATGGCAAACCAATAGAGCAACCCTAAAAAGCCTTTCGGGTGCCACCAAGCGGTGACGTTCAGCTCCCTGTAGTTCCCGTGGTCTTTTATCGAGAATTCTAACCGCCCTAATCCAGGACCTTTCATTCCAAACAACAAAGAAATAAAGGCGTTTTCTTCGTGTTTAATGACTTTCCAAGAATCGATGTAGTCGCCTTCTTTTAATGCAGAATCGCTGGGCTTTTGCCTTACTGGAAAAGATCCGCCAGCTAGCACATCCATCCACTCTCTAAGTCGCCACATCCACGTAGCAAAAAAGTATCCTTTTTCATAGCTTCCAATTTCTTTAACCACTTTCCAGAGACTTTGCGCATCCATTTCGGTTTGTATGCTAGCGCCCGTCTTTTTAGGGTAGTAGCCAAAGCCTGGCTGCCACCTCTTAAGCGCAGAAGGATCAAACCCCCAAACGTTGGATTTCAAATAAGCACCTTCACTTGCAATTGCGGATGCGACGGCTTGTTCGAAAGGTATTAGAGGTTGAGGGAATTTACGCTCTAGGGCTTGGCTGTCGGCTATGAAATCGTGTGTTAGTCCTGCTAATAGCGCTCTCCCTACACTAGAAGGAACGGAAGTTACCATACCCAACCAATAGCTCGCCATCTTAGGTGTGAGTATTCGTGTCGATAAAATTGAGCGTTTTCTTCGAGTGACTTTGCAAAGGATCTGAAACTGCTCTCGATAGCTTAAAACATCGGGACCGCCCGCTTCGAATACGTGGCTTTCGCTCGGAGTGTCTTTTGCTAGCGCTAACAGGTAGTGATTTAAGTTGTCTAGTGCGATTGGATTAGCTTTGGAGCTTACCCACTTCGGTGTAATCAGGATAGGGAGGTTATAGACGAAGTCTCGCATGATCTCGAACGCGGCGCTGCCTGCACCAATAATGACACCAGCACGAACTTCCGTAACGGGGACATGAGATTGTCTTAGTACGTTACCTGTTTCTCGTCTTGCTTGTAGGTGCTTAGAATCGCCAGTTTGAGGTTGAAGTGAGCTCAGGTAAATAACGTGTTGGATTTGGCTTTTATCCAAGGCTTGGCGAAAATTCTCTGCCAGTGACAGTTCATAATCGATGAAGTCATACCCGTGTGCCATGCCATGTACTAGAAAGAACGCGAGGTCAAAGTGATTGACAAAATTTAACGTAGATTCGCGATCGGCTAAATCAAGGTATTGCACTGTTAAGTTAGGATGCTCAGGAACACGACGTTTTAGGAACTCAAATTGGCGAGCGACCGCCGTTACGGCGTACCCCTCTCTTAATAAAAGTGGAATCAACTGTGAGCCGACATAGCCGGATGCCCCAAGTACCAACACTCGTTTTAAATCCATAAACTTCTATTACCTATCTTTAATAAATAGTGCTTTCTGGGTATATGTAAACATTTGGCAAGAAGCTCCTAGATAGTGAAGATAATCGCCAAAGGCTATTCATTTTGAAACCCTAACATATTGAGTATATTTATTTTTGTTATTCATATAGATTGGTATACCCAGCATATGGGTATGTAATTAGGGAAACGTGATTCTGTACGGTTTCTGCTCAACTTTTACTCCAATACCTTTACTCCAAAACAAATCGATGGCAAGAGGGACGTATGACATCAGCAATGCATCTTGTATTTCACCATACTCGAGGGGACTTTATTCGGAAACTGTTTGCCATTGCTTTGCCTATTGCGTTGCAAAGTGTGATGTTTTCGAGCCGTGGGTTGGTTGATGTATTAATGCTAGGGCAACTTGGTGAAGCCGACATTGCGGCTGTGGGTATCGCGTCACGCGCTATGTTTGTCACCACTATCATGCTGGTGGGAATTACAACCGGTGGTTCTATGCTCATTGCTCAGTATTGGGGGGCAGGTAATCACAAAGGGGTGAAGGAAAGTACAGCGTTGACGTGGATGATAGCAAGCTTGACTGCCGCGGTTACCGTTGTTGGCTTTTCACTATTTCCATCTCAAGTGATGAGCCTTGCAACCGACTCACCTGAAGTCGTTGCTTTGGGAACCGACTATATTTTGCTTACTGCATTCAGCATGTTTGGTGTGGCGTTTGTCGCGAGCATGGCAGTGGGGCTACGTTCAATTCAAAAGCCCGGTCTGAGTACTTTTTTTAGTGGTATTGGTATCGTTTCGAATGTGTTTCTGAACTGGGTTTTCATCTTCGGAAATATAGGCGCGCCTGCAATGGGAATAAAAGGCGCGGCTATTGCTACCTTGATAAGCAGCGCCATTGAAGTGTGCTGTCTTTACGGGTACTTGTACTCCAAAAAACATTTATTGTCTTTTGGTTTCCATGAAATGGTAACAGTTTGGAATCGAGAAACCGTCATTCGTTTCTTGAAACTTTCAATGCCAACGACATTTAACTTTCTTGCTTGGGCTGGGGGTTTATTTGTCTATCACGCAATCATGGGACAAACAGGTGTTCAGGGGCTTGCCGCACTCTCTGTGATGACCCCTGTGGAATCCATTTCCCTTTGCGTAATGATTGGCATCTCTACCGCTTCAGCCGCCCTCATTGGTAATCAATTGGGGGCGAAGGACTTAGAGTCAATTTATTATCGCGCTATCGGCCTCGTGGTGGTGAACATAGGTGTGGGGATTGTTACAGCGACGCTTCTTTATTTATCTCAGATCTATATTTTGGAAGCGTTTACCGCATTGTCTGATGAAACACGAGCACTCAGCCAGAAATTCATGTTGGTATTAAGTGTGGGGATCGTTCTTCGCTCCTTACCTATGATGGCGATTGTTGGTGTGCTTAGAGCGGGTGGTGATGTTAATTTCTGCTTGTATCAAGACTTGGTTGCTCAGTGGGTTATCGGCATTCCAGTTACTGCGTTTTGTGCCATCGTCCTTGGGTGGAAGCCGGAATATATTTATGCACTATTTTTGCTTGAAGAGCTCATTAAATGGTTTGGGTCAACGTACCGTATAAAAAGCAAGAAGTGGATTAGAAATTTGGTTGAAAATTGAACACAAGTCTCCCTTGTAATGTAACGGTGTGCATATATTGTGATCTCTGCGTCAAAATACTTCCTAGGCTTCCTGTTTTAGTGTAGATTCTCATACCTAATTTCTAACTAAGCCAGTTGAGTAAGTGAATGTTAAATCTTTCAGACCTATGTAAAGGGTACGTGGATGGTGGAGAGTTTCACCCCGTACTGCAAGGGGCTGAATTGACATTGAAGCAAGGAGAGCAGCTCGCCCTGATGGGGGAAAGCGGATCGGGAAAAAGCACCTTACTCAATTTAATAGCAGGAATCGATCAAGTTGATTCCGGCGAAATATGGTTTTCGAAATTTTCTATGCATGCGCAACCTGAATATAAGCGTACAGCGTATCGCAGAAATAATATTGGCCACATCTTTCAACAGTTCAATTTGCTTCCTACTCTAAATATTGCAGACAATATACGTTTTTGTAGACAGCTCAAAGGGCTTCCAGAAGATCGAGGCTTATGGCGGCAAATACTCTCGGCGCTTGATCTCATGCCTTTACTCGGTCGATACCCTGAAGAAGTATCTGGTGGCCAGCAGCAGCGTGCTGCAATAGCGCGTTCTCTCTATATGGAACCAAAACTTCTTTTAGCAGATGAGCCGACAGGTAGTCTAGATGAAAGAAACGCAGAAGCTGTTATGCGGCTTCTTACGAGCTTAACAAAACAGCTCGACTGTACGTTATTGCTTGTCACACACAGTGAAAAAGTGGCGCAACACATGGAAGGTTGCATTCGCCTGCAAGGAGGGCAACTGCATGTTATGGCCCGTAGTTAAGGCGCTACTTGGTCACTATAAGCGCCACCCCTTACAGATTGTTCTCGTCTGGCTTGGATTGACTTTAGGCGTCTCCCTTCTTGTTGGTGTACTAGCCATAAACCACCACGCAAAACAAAGCTACAGCGCTGGCGAAAAACTTTTTTCTAACCCTTTGCCTTACCGTATTCGCCCTGTACACAGTGCCAATAAGATCCCCCAAGGATTCTATGTTCAGCTAAGAAGGGAAGGCTTTCATCAATGCATGCCTTTTGATGCCCACCGAATATCAACTCAAAGCGGTTTAGAACTCACTATAACGGGGCTTGATCCCGTTGCAATGCTTGAATTACAGCAAGGTGCTTCGCTTCGAGACATCAATACCCTTAAATTAAAAGAACCACCTTATCCGATTATGGTGAGTTCAGATCTTGCCAGTCACTTAAATTGGCATGATGGGGATTACGTTACCCTTGAAGATGGCTCGTTACTTGGTCCTCTATTGGTGGATGAGCAAAACTTGCTTTCGGGTACGCGGGTAATCGCGGACATTGCGCTAATTCGAATGTTAAGCCAGCGAACTGGTTTCGACCTCATTGCGTGCGGAAAGATGCCGCCTGAAAAAGTGGAAACACTAAAAGAACTTTTACCTAACGGTATGAAGTTTTCGCAAAATACTCGAGCGGAACTTGATTCGCTAACGTTGGCTTTTCATACCAACTTGACCGCACTTGGCATGCTTTCTTTCTTTGTGGGTCTGTTTATTTTCTATCAAGCGATGACGCTCTCTTTTGTGCAACGTCAGCCATTGGTTGGCGTATTGCGTCAAACTGGCGTATCCATGTGGCAGCTTACCTTAGCACTCGTTTATGAGCTGATTTTTTGGATCGTTATTGCTTGGCTTTGTGGAAACGTGTTTGGGTTGTTCTTAGCGAATCAACTAATGCCGAGTGTATCGGCAAGTTTAGAGGACTTGTATAAAGCCAACGTTGGGTTGGATATTCAGTGGAGTTGGGACTGGAGTCAGAAGAGCTTATTGGTTTCAATTTTGGGTACGCTACTCGCTTGTAGTTTCCCGTTGTTCCGGCTCCTTAGAACTCAACCTGTCCAATTAAGCGCAAAGCTGTCCATTGTGCGCTTTGCAGGTAAGGAGTTTACCTTTCAGGCTATGCTGGCATGTGTATTCGTGGTGGCAGCGGTTGCGGTTCATCAAGCCAATCAAACTCAAGAGTCCGGTTTCGCTTTGATCGCACTATTGCTGATCAGCGTCGGGCTCTTTATGCCCTTTATTGTATGGAAAATCTTCAATGGGTTGTCATTCTCATTGAAATGGGTGAAAGCTCGCTGGTTTTTCGCCGACTGTGCTGCCAGCATGAGTTATCGTGGAGTGGCTGCCATGGCCTTTATGCTTGCACTCGCCACCAACATTGGTGTTGAAACCATGGTGGGAAGCTTCCGTGAAACAACAGATAAATGGCTAACTCAGCGTTTAGCGGCAGACGTATATGTGATGCCGACCAATAATATTTCAAAGAGAATGAGTACCTGGCTATCAGATCAAGATGAAGTGAAAGAAGTCTGGTGGCGTTGGGAAAAGGAAATAAACAGTATTACAGGGACAATGCAAGCCGTCAGTACTGGTAATACAGCAGGTGAAAAAGAAGCGCTTACCCTTAAAGTTGCCATTCCCAATTATTGGTTCCATTTGCAACACTCCCAAGGCGTGATGGTGAGTGAATCTATGGCCATAAAGGCGGGAATCCGCGCGGGCGACTATATCGCGTTACCAGCGCCTTTAGATGGAAATTGGCAAGTTGTTGGAGTTTATTATGACTACGGCAACCCCTATAACCAGGTGATGTTGTCACATAGAAACTGGCTGACACATTTTGCTAATCAAGGTGAAGCTGGGTTGGGTATTATTCTCAAAGATGGCTTTAGCTCCAGCCAGTTGCTTCGAAAACTGAACCAAGAATTTAAGCTCTCACCTGAGCGAATCTACGATAACAATAAAGTGCACGATCAAGCGTTGAAGGTGTTTGACCGTACCTTTGGCATTGCAGGGACCTTGGGCAATATTACGCTCGTTATCGCTGTCTTCGGGTTGTTCTTCTCTACTCTGGCCGGTGAAACTTCACGTCAGCGACACTTTGCATTGCTCCGGTGTTTTGGCTTATCCGCTAAGGAACTCGTTCTATTGGGTGGTTTACAGCTTCTGGTGATAGGGATTTTCTCAGCGATGATCGCCATTCCATTAGGGTTAGTACTGGCTGATCTCATGATCGACGTTGTCCTTAAACAATCTTTTGGATGGACCATGCAGCTGGAAGTGATTCCTTGGGAGTACGGCACAACGTTCGCTTGGTCATTTGGTGCGCTCATTATTGCCGGTGCGTGGCCAGTCTTTAACATGGTTCGGAAAACCCCAATGAAGTCACTGCGGGACGCGTTATAGTATGAGTCGTCCATCCAAATCTAAAATATTTCCAGTTCTATTCTCTATTGTTGCTCTGAGCGGCATATCGTGGATTTTTTATGACTCCTTTTATGGTCCTGTAACAGGGGAGCATGAAAATGAAGTTAATACGGTGTTGATAGGCAGTAAAGACGCGGTATTCGAACCTGTATTACCAGATGATCCGGTGGCGATACCTGAAGACTTCAAGGAACACCCTGAATTTCAGCATGAGTGGTGGCACTTTTTTGCTAATGTTCAAGACGAGAATGAAGAACACTATGGCATTCAATGGAGTTTTTTCCGAATTGCTAGCGATGAGCGTGAAATAGGGGGTTGGCAAAGCCCACAGACCTACTTGTCGCATGTTGTTATCACATCTAATCAAACAAGCATTAAAGAGCAAAGGGTCGCTCGTGGCGGGATCGGGCAAGCCGGTGTGCAAGATGCCCCATTTGGTATTTGGATCGATAACTGGCGTTGGAGTACAACCAGCAATGCGCCTTTTCCTAGCACTCTGAATATTGAAACCGATGAGTTTAAAGTAAACCTTCATAGCTCTACCATTGGTCCTTATGTGGTGAATGGCGATCTCGGTTATCAGATTAAGCACGATCTTCTTCCTGTCGCGTCATTCAGTGTGGCTGCCCCGTTTATTCGTACCAAAGGGCAACTTGTTCTTGGCGGTAAAACTTACCGAGTACAAGGGGAAGCGTGGTTCAATAAAGAGTGGGGGAGTGGTTTACTTGCGGAAGGGCAACAAGGTTGGGACCAATTCTCACTTCGTCTGACAGATGGACGAACATTAATGGTCAATCAATATCGACACGTTAGGCAACCGTCCTACACTTTTGGAACCATTGCAGATAGAAAGGGAGACGTTGTTGTTCTAAAAGGCGAAGATGTCGAGATCGTTCCGATTGGCACAGCTAAGTTAAGGAATGGTCGCAAATTGCCTTTGCAGTGGGTTATTAATGTACCAAAGTACAACATTAATTTAACAACTCGAGTAATGAAAGCTGAGCAATGGTTGCCATTCGCTATCCCTTATTGGGAAGGACCTATTGTAGCTACCGGCAGCCATGAAGCCGTGGGTTTAATGCAATTGACAGGGTATTGATTGGCTTAATCTTAGAAACTAGCAATCACTCTCATAATGAGATATTTAAAAAACCGCGTTCTTGTAGCGCGGTTTTTTTGTGGGTATAAATACCAAATTAGTTGCAACGTTTAGCGTTATAAACTGTGAACGGCTATACAATAAGGGAAGTAATAATAAACTTAGTCTAAATAACAGTAAGGAATACTCTGATTAAAACTTGATAAGTTTCGGAAAAACCGATGTTTGAGCTCCAAACAAGCGATTTTTCCCAAGCGACATCACACTATAAACTTTGAATTATTGTTTGTTAGCATTCTATTAACAAAGTAGATGAAAGGGCGATATCATGAATGATGTCATTAAACACTTTTTTAAAATGGAATCCGCGGGTGGTATTATCCTAGTAATTGCGGCTGCAATTGCTATGTTCGTCGCGAACTCCCCACTCAACGAAATGTACCAAGCTGGGTTACACACCTATGTATTGGGCATGTCCATTTCTCACTGGATCAATGATGGCTTAATGGCTGTCTTCTTCCTTCTCATTGGTCTAGAAGTTAAGCGAGAATTACTCGAAGGCGCATTAAAATCCAAAGAAACCGCAATCTTCCCAGCTATTGCTGCTGTTGGCGGAATGCTCGCACCTGCACTTGTTTACATCGCATTCAATAGCGGTGACCCAACAGCAATGCAAGGATGGGCGATCCCTGCGGCAACAGATATCGCATTTGCCTTAGGTATTATGGCGCTTCTTGGTAAACGCGTACCAGTAAGCCTTAAAGTGTTCCTACTTGCTTTAGCTATAATCGATGACCTAGGTGTCGTTGTTATTATTGCACTGTTTTACACTGGCGATCTTTCGACTACTGCGCTTCTGATAGGCTTTGTTGCCACCGCTGTCTTGTTCTTTATGAACAGTCGACACGTCAGTAAGATTCGATGGTATCTCATCGTTGGCTTTATTCTGTGGGTCGCGGTATTGAAATCTGGTGTGCACGCAACGTTGGCTGGTGTAGTAATCGGCTTTGCTATTCCACTTAACGGTAACAAAGGGGAGCGGTCGCCTCTCAAGCACGTTGAGCATGCACTGCACTCTTATGTCGCGTTCTTTATTTTGCCCGTCTTTGCGTTTGCAAATGCAGGTATATCGCTAGCTGGTGTATCCATGTCGGGTCTAACTTCAATGCTGCCGTTGGGTATTGCGATGGGGCTATTGGTCGGTAAACCTCTTGGTATCTTCAGCTTCAGCTGGGTTGCTGTGAAGATGGGAGTGGCTAAGTTACCAGAAGGTATCAACATGAAGCACATATTTGCGGTTTCGGTACTGTGTGGTATTGGCTTTACCATGTCGATATTCATATCAGGATTGGCGTTTGTTGATGTTAGCGCAGAATTTGATACGTATTCTCGCTTGGGCATCCTGATGGGGTCGACAACTTCAGCAATACTTGGCTACTTACTGCTTCACTTCTCCCTACCTAAAGAGCCTGTTCCGGTAGAAGAAGTACAGCACTAATTACAGCAGCTTTAATTAAACAAAAACCCCGCTAGAGATAGCGGGGTTTTTTGTTTCAATCGATCCAATGGTTATTTGAAAACAGACCAAATAGGTGCGTGATCGGATGGCTTCTCTATTCCGCGCAATTCATAATCAATATCGGCTTCAACGCACTTTTTCGCTAAGCTAGGTGTCGCTAATACCACGTCAATCCTCAGACCTCGGTTGTCATCAAACCCACGTGATCGGTAGTCAAACCAAGAGTATTTGTCCTCGACATCGGGGTGCAAGTTACGGAATGTGTCTTCAAAACCCCAATCTAATAACGTTTGTAGCCATTCGCGCTCGATAGGTTGGAAAGAACATTTTCCTGTTTTTAGCCAGCGCTTACGATTCGGTTCACCGATGCCGATATCCAAGTCGATAGGGCTGATATTGATGTCGCCCATAACAATGACCTGTTCTTCGTTGGTATGGTGATCATTAAGGTAGGTCATCAAGTCTTTGTAAAACTGTTCTTTATACGGGAACTTTGTTTCGTGTTCGACGTTATCACCTTGTGGGAAGTAGCCATTGAGTACCGTGACTTTTTCACCATTTTCGTCTTCAAATGTCGCCATGATCATGCGCTTTTGATGATCTTCATTATCTGTAGGGAAGCCTTTTTTTACTTCGATCGGCTCTGTTTTGCATAACATAGCGACACCGTAATGTGCTTTTTGACCATGGTAGTAAACTTTGTACCCCATTGCTTCCACGTCTTCCAAAGGAAATGCATCATCATGAACTTTGATTTCCTGAAGACCGATGACATCGGGTTGGTGCTTCTCTATTAATGCTTGCAATTGGTGAAGGCGAGCTCGAAGACCATTTATGTTGAAGCTTATCACTTTCATTATTTTTCTATCCTCTAGTGAGACCTTGTGCGACATAAGGTATCTATTTTCATAGGTTTCGCTACAACGAATCCTCATTTTCTACACCAATTTAAACATGTTTATTTCGGCATCTCTACCTCGACACTACCACCTGAACTCAAATGTCCTAAATTTAGACGTTTTCTCCAAAACCGCTTTAACTCTGCTGGTACTCACTTTATCTGTGTTTGTTCATAAAATTTAATTGGCTGTATGAAAAATATACAGAACTCCGTAATGTTAAGTGATGTGATCTGTCAACATTTTAGTTTTGTATCTTTGATATCGTGCTGCATCAATACTTAGATTTTTGACAATGTACGGTAATGACGATTTTTTATGGAATTTAGTGCTATCAAAGGGGTTGAGTAACAGTGTTTTGTCTAATAGTATCTGCTTTGCCGTACACACCTGCAGGGGTGTATAAGCAACCTTAATTTGTGGTACATTTTTCACCTACATAGCGATATGTAGGTGTTTTTTTATGGGTACTCATTCCCACTCTCTAATCGAATCAAATTTACACATAATGATCCCAAAAATTGAAACCGATCGGCTGTTTTTAGTCGCGCCAGATAAAAGCTGTTTTGAAGCGTATGAGGCATTTTATACCGATAGTGACGCGTCAGAAGCATATGGTGGACCTATTTCACGTTCAATGGCATGGGCTCGTCTTAAAAGCGATGTTGGTGGTTGGTACGTTGATGGCTTTGGCGTTTGGGCTATCAAAGAAAAAAGTTCAGGTATAGTCGTTGGGGTTTGTGGGTTTTGGCAAGGGTTGGGCTGGCCAAGAGAGCTAACTTGGTGGTTGCTGCCAAGCTCAAGAGGAAAAGGTTACGCGATGGAAGCCACTCTTGCCGTTATCTCGTATGCTTACCGCGAGTTTGGTTGGTAAGAAGTCGAGACCTATATGAATGATGCCAATAAGCCAGCGAAATCCTTGGTCAAGCGTTTAGGTGGTGTCAAGTCGAGGAGAGAACTATTCCCCGATAACTTAAACCGCGATATTTATGTTTTCCCCGATATCGATATCTAAGATCAACAACTTCTATAGCCATTGTCCTTCCAAGTACCTCTTCTCTGTCTCCATTTTGTGCACGTTACCGTGTTTGTTTTTACCTTTTGTATACCCCTATCTCTATCTTCTTACAGAAGTAACTTTGTTTTTTCCGTACTTTGAAAGTGTTCACACCGTGAATAAACAGCAAAAATCACTGGTGGAATACTGTTTTTATATACAGTATATTTCTAATTAATAATATGGGATTTGATGCGTTAAACAGGTGAATTCATCAAACGACTTCCATGTATGGTTATGACTTAATATATTGAATTTATAATGCTTTAAGTCAATTAGGACCGGTGTTCTTCTTTTCTAGTTTGATGAGAATGGATACGAATCAGGGTTTTTATCTCAAAACCAGTTGCAATGGAGTTGTTGTTAGCAAGGAAGCTGAATGCTCGGAATGGTTCAGGTGACGTTATGGCGAAGAATTTAAATGAGGGTCAAATGGCGACTTTGATCAAATGGCGGGCGAGGTGCAAAAGGGCTCAATTGGCACATAGCTATACGGCAATTTCTTATGGGCGTTATCATTTGCTGCTCGGTGTTGTATTGATTGTATTAACGACAGCGTCTTCTGTTTTGATTTTCGCCAGTGATGTCCAGCCCATTTGGTTATCACCAGTCGTAGGGACGTCGGCCGCTTTGTTTGCTTATTTACAAACCTTTTTAAGGCTTTCAGAAAAAGCAGACACCCATAGGCAAGTAGCAAGACGCTATGGTGCGTTAAAAAAACGGATTGAATACGTCGTGGACTTTCGTGCGCCTATAAAGGATTTGGGTACTCATATTGACGCCATTCGGCAGAAAGAAGACGAGATAGCCTCGGATGCCCCTCATGCTCTCAGCCATCGCTGGAGTAAAGCCAAAAAAGAGACGCATACAGAAAACGAGGCAGCAAGATTAATGACGCGTTTGTAACTAGGGTCTGTTGACCTTTCGTGGTTAAATTTTGTTCGAGTTCTATGCCTTTTAATCGCGGCGCAAGGTGTGTAGCCTAGTCACTCTAAGCAAATACCTTGCAACAAAGAGTAAAAGGCATAGAGCGGGGACGCCTAGTCGAACCCTTCGGGCAGCATTTGTGGCTTATTTCTACTGCGTTATCGCTCATAGATGTAGAGCGCTACACCGAATGAGCTTTGCCTTGTATAAATCACCCACAAATTGCTGCAAAAATCATCTCGAAAGGTCAACAGACCCTAACCTCAGCTTTGGATAACAGAACATCTTTCTAGTCGCTGTTTGTGCCGCTAACTGTGTTGAATTCACTTGCAATAGGCTCGCTATTGGCACGTTAACTCGCCTTGTTATCAACAAAAACTTCTGACTAGAAAGGAGATAAAGTACAACTTTCATTTAATTCAATGGTTATGCTGTTTCTTATCCAAAGCTGAGGTTAACTAACGTACAAGCTATTGACATGTATATCTGTAATTATGTTATGTTATAACATATCTTTCGTTTATGGTTTCACGATGTCCACACAGCATGAGCTCGTCCTCGATGTAGAAAATTTATGTGCCAAAAGCCCGCTAGGGTGGAAGGTGTTAACGCAAGCCACTTTTAACGTATCTACAGGTGAGTGTGTGGCGATTATTGGACCTAATGGCTGCGGTAAGTCGAGCTTGCTGAAAGCAATTTCAGGTGAGTATGAACCCATAGATGGTCGCCTTTTTATAGAAGGCATATCGGTCAGCGAAATGTCGCCGCAACAAAAAGCAAAATCCATTGCTGTTGTTGCGCAAAACGATCATGTAGATCCAAGACTTACGGTTCGTGAATATGTTTGGTTGGGTCGGGTTCCTCATACCTTTTGCTGCTCTAAAAATACTCACGTGAGAGCGGTGGAACAGGCCATTCGAGACGTTAATCTCAGTGACAAAGCCGACCGCCCGATGGGTGCGTTATCAGGTGGAGAACAACAGCGAGCAAACATAGCGAGAGCATTTGCCCAAGAGCCTAAGTTAATGCTGCTTGACGAGCCAACCAACCATCTTGATCCACTTGCCCGATTAGAACTACTGGAACTAATAAAAAACAGAAACATGGCATCCATCGCTGTATTGCATGATTTGCCGTTGGTCGCCCCCTTTGCCGACAAAGTGATTTTGATGTCAGAGCAAAAAATAGTGAGGTGCGATACCGCTGAAGAAATCTTACAAGACAAGCACATTACCCCTGTTTTCGGGCTTCGTGTCTTAACTTTTAACCACCCGCAATTGACCAATGTCGTTCACCACTTTGAAGCGGCTGGATCACGGGTACAACCATCTTTAGGAGTTGCTTAATGAAATGGTCTGTCATTCTGACGGTTCTTTTACCTGTTTGGGCGCAAGCTGCAAATACTCAATACCCAGTTACCGTTGATAACTGTGGAACCCCACTTGTGATTAAAGAACGCCCTAGTCGAGCGGTATTTCATGATATCAATATGACGGAGATGGCATTTGCTCTCGGTTTGCAAGAGAGTATGGCTGGTGTGACTGGCATTTCTGGTTGGTACAAGATGTCCCCGAGCTTTGAAAAAAAGCTGGGTAATATTAAAGAGCTGGCACCCAAATACCCATCATTGGAAACCCTGATCACCTCCAAAGCCGATTTTTTCTTTGCAGGTTGGAATTATGGAATGAAGGTTGGGGGAGAGGTGACGCCAAAAACCTTAACTCCTTATGGGACCAATACCCTAATACTGTCTGAGAGCTGTATCCATACCAATAAGTTAGAGCAAAGCGCAAACATGAACTTGTTGTATGACGATGTCATGAAGTTAGGTGTGATTTTTGATAGGCAAGAAAAAGCCAAATTATTAGTCAAAGAATGGCAAAACAGAATTGCAGCTGTCTCAAAAAATCAGGGCTCCAGCGCAACGAAACCGAATGTGTTTCTGTATGACTCAGGTGAAGATAAACCGTTTACCGCTGGAAAATACGCCATGCCTAACGCACTTATTCGGGTTGCTGGTGGAAATAACGTTACAGACAACATGGAAACCAGCTGGTCAACAACATCGTGGGAACACGTTGCTAAAGAAAACCCTGACGTGATCATTCTTTTGGATTACCAAAGCGCGAGCGGTGCAGATGCTTTGCAAAACTTCTTAGAGCAACACCCACTCATGCAGCACACAAAAGCAGTTAAAGATAAGCGATATGTAAAGCTTCGCTATGAACAACTTACCCCCGGTCCTGCCAATATAGATGCTATTGAAAAACTGTCACGTGCGCTATTTCCCAACAATTAGCGCTAAATGAAGTCTCATTCTTACTCAATAATGTGGCTGCTCGGAGGAGCAGCTCTTCTTGTGGTATTTACATTAAGTCTAGTGCTTGGTTCCACAACGCTTTCTATGGACGAGCTGTTTATTGGATTGCGTTCGTTTGGCGACGATGACATGTCTATGACCAGCCGTATATTGATGGACCTGCGATTACCAAGAGCACTGCTTGCGGTCATTGCTGGAGCAGGGTTAGCGTTAGTTGGTGCTTTACTGCAAACCGCGACAAGAAATGACTTAGCTGACCCATTTTTATTTGGTTTGTCTTCAGGGGCTTCTGCTGGTGCTGTTTTAGTGATAACGCGCCTTGGTGACGCACTAGGGACTTGGTCTTTGCCAATAGCGGCGTTTGCCGGAGGCATCGTATCGGCATCGGCGGTGATCATCCTATTCTCCATTCAAAAGAAACGCGGGAATGACAACTTGGTTCTTTGTGGTCTTGCCATTTCATTTCTGTTTGGTGCCGTAACAAGCTTCCTCATTTATTCAGGGGACCAGAGAGCGGCCAGTTCAATTTTATTCTGGACCATGGGTGGATTAGGGTTAGCGCGCTGGGACAACTTATTCTTTGCACTCGCTGGCGTACTTGGTGTGGCAGCGTTGATTCTTAAGCGCTACCGAGATTTAGATACGCTGCTAGTGGGCGATCAGACAACCCACTCGCTAGGCATTAATGTTCACAGGTTAAGAAGTGAAATTTTCATATGCAGTGCCTTTTGTACGGCATCCATTGTTGCACTTACAGGGGTTGTCGGTTTTATTGGTTTGATGGTGCCACATTTGGTGCGACCTTTTTCTGGTATGACCCACCGAAAATTGTTGCCTTTGGTGGCGCTATGGGGAGCGGTGATGCTGACCACAGGTGATGTCGTCAGCCGAACTATTTTAGCGCCACAAGAACTGCCCGTTGGGATTATTACCGCCGCGCTTGGTGGGGTATTTGTGCTGTATCTTGTGTGGAAGAAAACCGTGTAACAGAAAATTGTATAAGAAGTTGGTACCTTAATTTTTTAGGTACCTTATTTTCTATCTGTATACCCTTTCCATTGTTCATTACTCTTCTTCTTCGTCGGCGCAGCACTCGTCGAGCAAGAAGCTGATCACGCCTCGGAGCTTTTCGTATTCAGCGACACAAAAAAGCGTTCTCCCTTCTCGGCGCTGTGTCAGTAAACCTGCTGAAACCAACCCCGATATGTGATGCGAAAGTGTCGATCCTGGGATCGCAAGGCTTTCTTGAAGCCCTCCAACTGCAATACCTCTAAACCCTGCTTTCACAACACTTTTGTAAATAGTCAGCCTTGTTGGGTGCCCTAACTCTTTCAGAGACTTCGCGACGATTTCGATGTCCATTTAGATTCCTCTCTAACATTATATTTCGATATTACTAGAAATATCTTGATCATTCTATTGGTAAGGAATATATTTCGAATATTCTAGAAATATAGAGATTTGAATTATGTTCGATATAAACTCACTCGCTTTGCAAGAAACGTTATCCATGTTCGTCTTTTTAGCAGTAGAGCTAACCATACTTTTTTTAGCCATTAGTTATGTGGTGGGGGTTATTCAACTGTACATTCCGCCCCAAAAAATCCAGAGCATACTGAGTAGCAAAAATGGTAAAGGGTATGTGGTTGCCGCTTTCCTAGGTGCAGTCACCCCTTTCTGCTCTTGCTCAACGATCCCGTTCTTAAAGGGGCTATTAAGAGCAAAAGCAGGCTTTGGAACCATGATGGTATTTCTATTTGCTAGCCCGTTGTTGAACCCCATCATTATTGGATTGTTTGCGATCACATTTGGTTATCAAGTCACAATATTGTATTTCTCAGTGGCTATGGGGGTGTCTGTGATAGCAGGGTACTCTCTCGAAAAATTCGGATTTGAAAAGTACATCAAGCCTGAAGTCTATGATGCATCAATTGCAAAAGGGTGTGGAACAACGTGCAGTGAGAGTAATAAACCAGAAAGCAAATGGGTAAGGGTTTGGCATAGTACTTGGAACGATTTTAAAAAGGTCTTACCCTTCTTGATTGGTGGTATTGCCATTGGTTCGATTATCTACGGTTTTATGCCCACGGAATTTATCGCAAGTGTCGCGAGTAAGGATAACCCTTTGGCTATTCCCGTTGCAGCTGTGATTGGTATCCCACTCTACGTTCGTGCTGAAGCAGTTATTCCACTGAGTGCGGCACTTGCAGCCAAAGGCATGGGGCTTGGCGCGGTAATGGCGTTAATAATCGGGAGTGCAGGAGCCAGCTTAACAGAAGTTATCTTGTTAAAATCGATGTTTAAAAATACCCTAGTTGTCTCTTTTATCGCTGTGATTTTGTCTATGGCTATCGGTGCAGGGCTGCTCCACAATGTTCTGTTTTAGCCATTAGTAGACTTTTAGTTTCAGAACATTCTGAGAAAGGCGAACTGTGTACAATCGAGTGTTTAAACGGATGGAAGCATAATGAATACTGGAACACCGGAAAGACTCTGCTTCAAATATGTCGCTCCGGACGATCGCGATTTTCTATCTTTAGTGAAGGAACTAAACAAGAGCCTAACTTCTATTACGAGTGATAGCGGTGAGAGTTCGTTCAAGGTAGAAGCGTTTAACTCGGAAAAAGATGGATATCTGGTGGGTTATTTAAATGGTGAACCGACCGTATGCGGCGGATTTCGTTATCATTCAGAATCCGCCTGCGAAATAAAACGTATGTACTCCGCGAAACCGGGGCTAGGGTCACTACTGTTGGGTGAATTGGAGTCATACGCATTCAGCAAAGGGTATCGTTCGGCTTTGCTGTCTACGAGACGAGTGAATACAAAAGCGGTTTCTTTCTACGAAAAACACGGATACCACAATATTCCAGCGTATGGGAAATATGTTGGGAGAAAGGTTTCCGTGTGCTTAGGAAAGAAACTGTAGTCGTTATCCACTCACCCATTGCACTTATTGCGCTGTCCACCCTAAATCGATGGATAAGCTTGATCCTGTTATTGATCTACCCGCATCACTGACTAAATACTTCACCATGGCTCCCACCTCTTCGGGTTCTATCATTCTTTTAATTGCGGCGTTTTTCAGCATGATCTCTTGAACGACGGAATCGTAATCCAAATTGTGGTTAGCGGCTTGGTCTGCAATTTGTTTTTCCACTAAAGGTGTTTTGACATAGGCAGGGCAGATAGCGTTCGCGGTAATGCCACATTTGCCGCCTTCTAGCGCGGAAGATTTAGTTAACCCAACTAACCCATGTTTTGCGGTCACATAAGCGGCTTTATACGGCGACGCGACTTGACCATGAATAGAAGCAATATTAATAATTCTCCCCCAATTATTGGCTTTCATTGGTGCCCAGCAGTACTTAGTGAGCAGGAAAGGGGAAGTAAGCATCACAGAAAGCATTTTAGATAAGACATTTTCAGGGAAAGTTTCTATCGGGCTAACATGCTGAAACCCTGCGTTGTTCACTAAAATGTCGATTCTGCCAAGCTTGGATAGAACTTGTTCGACAAGCGCTTTGTTGTTCGATTCCAGAGAGAGATCGGCACAGAAAAACTCGCACCCGAGTTCAAATGCCGCTTGTTTGCCTTCACTCTCATTCAAATCAGCGATAGCCACTCGGATTCCCTCGAACGCTAAAGCTTTAGCAATGGCGTATCCTATACCGCTTGTTCCACCTGTCACGATTGCGACTTTAACCATTCAGTTTCTCCTTTCCTGCTGTTGAATAACCCGCTCTCAGGTTAATGTGAGACTCGGTATAGAACAAAAACTAACCGAAATTACAGTGTAATTGAAATTGGTACGTGAGACTTTGCTGTCGATACAGGTTCAGAATTTTGGGACTTTATCATCATTGCATGGAATGAAGTTCGCAGAACCCAATTTGGTGCGCGGAAACCTTTTCAGAGATCAGTAAGATGTATAGAAATTAAGCGAATTGAAGGAGATAACAATGATAAGGCATCTACTACTTGTAGAGTTTAAAGAAGCAGCACAGCAAGAGCAGATCCAATCGTTGCTTGGCTTATTTTTGGAGATACCCAATACAGTGAAAGGTGTTGCGTCTGTTGAGTGGGGCAAAAATGATAGCCCAGAAGGGAAAAACAAAAATTATACGCATTGTATTTTTATGACGTTTGCAGATGAAGAAGGGCGTCAGAACTATTTAAAACACCCAGAGCATGAATCGTTAAAAGCGCAATTTCACCCTATCTTAGAAGACATTATCGTGCTTGATTACATCCCAACATGTTAAACCATTGGCTCTTATGCGCATGAAAGAGGGGGGGGAGCTTGGTATTGTTACGTTATCAGCTCTACTCCGAAAAAAGTTCCTTTGTTAGCAGAAGAATTTTCCGGCAAACCTTCATTTTTGAACCACGAAGACAGTTACGTTAAAAAACATTGACCAAAGCGTGGTTATTTATAGAATGCATTCCTTACGTTGTATTGATAATTTTAATTAAACAAATGAATCGAAAATTTTTTGCTGTCTCTCTGTTGATGCTCAGCAGTCAAATATCTTCTCTTGCTCACGCTAATTCCATTCTCTACGATTCCTGTGACCGAAATTCGCATGCTTATTCCAGTACCAACTGCAATGAAGATTCGAAGAAAGAAAGTGGCTTTGAATACGAGGGTTCCATATGGGAAAGTGATGAATCTGACGAACCACTTATCACTTTTATGGACCGAGGACGCTCTCCAACCGACAGTGATTGGAAAGCGATGGATATCGAAGATAAGGTACTGAACGAGCAAAGAAACGATTGTGCCCGTCGTGACGCTAATGATTGCATCATTTACGAGAATGATTAGGAAAGTGTGTTAGTCCTCAAACTGTATTGTGCCTACCGATTTTGCTTGTGAAATAAAATTGGCCACCTAAATCGTTAAGATTCTCCGCGAATCCATCCAAGAGTTTGGGTACACTTTGTTTTTTCTCAAGGTGCACTCAAAACCATGACGACTCATCACGCAACAATCCGTTGGCAAAAATTGGAAAATCAAACGTTTACTGATAGCCAATTCAGCCGTGCACATTCTTGGGAATTTGACGGTGGAATATGCCTACAAGCGTCTTCTTCTCCTTTAGTTATTCCTTCTCCTTTGTCAGATGAAACGGCTGTTGATCCAGAAGAGGCGTATGTTGCCACACTTTCGAGCTGCCATATGATGGCTTTTTTGGCGATTGCCGCTAAGCGAAGATATGTAGTGGAGCATTACGAAGACAAAGCGTTCGGAACATTATCGGAAGGTGAAGACGGAAAGCAGTGGATCAGCAACGTGTCACTAAACCCAAATGTTAACACCTATCACTTAAGGTGTTTTGAGCGTACTGGGTAACGAGTTTTACTAATACGAACGGTTCTTGGTTTGGACCGTTTTTTTCGTTTAGGTAATATGTAACGTTTTACCCGCTCCCTCATCGCTCTCAGCTTTTTGGGAACCGAACCTGGTGAAGCTATCGCGCACCACATGAGTTCATCTTGGATATCTCGAAGTGCCATCATAAAACTTATCCGTAAAGGTGACACCTTTGCTTCTTTCGCGATACGGCTTATCTCTAAGCGAACCGAGTTATAAGCAATCAATATCCCCCAAACTTCTTGCTCTATACCTTCTACCGATTGACTTCGAAGAAGTAATTCATCTTCCAACATGTCATGTTTTATTTCCCCATAACTGTTCTCTACTTCCCACCGTTCAAAATAGACATCCAGTAAGGACTGAAAGTCATATTGCCTATCGGTAAGAGAGGTCAGTACACCTTTAATATGGTTAGGTTGCTCTGATTCCGGGTACAAAGCCAGCCTCGCATACCACTTCTCGGGGAGACTCGGATCTTGCTTTCGTGCATGCGCTGACACATCCATCTCGACAATCAGATCACGCCCTTCATCATCTAACTGTTCCATGATTTTATATTGCGTATTTGATTTTATTGGGGTCATCCAGTGACTGGAACCGTGTTGGCGTTGCCAATTGAGCATCAACTCGGCACTTAAATAACATCGGTCAAAAATTGTGAGAGAGTTTGGTTTCGTTGAAGAAATGAGCTTCTTGGCGTAACTCACTTCACCCATTGAACTTGAACCAAAAGCAACATCATGGAGTAAGCGACTGCGAAGGGAGCAAAACGCGCATAGTCGAACTACGGGATATTCCGTATGTTGAGTTTTACTGTGCTTCACATACTGATAATGCTTAGCAAGCGCATGGGTACCATGAGTTCTAAATTGGGTACCATCAACCGAAAATAGCCTCAAGCCAAACCACTTATCCTCACTATCTTCCGATTTTGTCCAATGCTGAGCAGTCAACGAAAACAAAGCTTCCAATGGTTTGGCGGTTAAGCGTTTTCTAGCTTGAGGGATCGCACTAGGAGCAATGGACTCTCCCAAAGAGTTAGAAAGCTTCAGGTCTAATTTGTCTAGGACATCCGTAATCGGTCTGTCTCTATATAAACCGATACCGACAAGTAACCAAACAACGAGCTCAGCAGGCAGCTTTCTTCGCCTCAAACTGGCTTTATTGGTCACGTCGAGCGCCTGCTCTATCCATTCAAGAGGCAGCTCTTTTTGAAACAAAGCTAGAGATTCTGGAGCGGCATAATCATCAACATCAATGAGCCAGTGCGCCAACATAAAAATACCCTCAGTTCGTAAAGTTCTGAGGGTATTGTTAACCATCTGTAGGATCGTTCAACCGATCAAATGCTTAACTGATCGGTGTTAACCCAAATGTGGTTTTTTCTGGAAGTAAAATTCCAACTCCAGAACAACTTCAAAAGCTGCACACAATGGCTCACAAAAACTGTTTTATCGCGAACTCTGTGAAATCCAAAATTGAAATCCATTCGTAAGATATATACTCAAGCTACCTCAACTCTGAGGTTAACTACCTTCTAATACAGTGTAGGGGAATCAATGAAAATTATCGGCGTGGTCTTATCCATATTATTTTTGAGTGGCTGTTTAGGTATGCCAGACAAAGTACAACCAGTGCAAGAATTTGCTGGAGAGCGATATTTAGGGAAATGGTATGAAATCGCGAGGTTGGATCATTCGTTTGAGCGTGGATTAGAGCAGGTAACGGCGGAATATTCTTGGCGCGAAGATGGCGGTATTCGCGTTGTAAATCGCGGTTACTCCCTCGAAGATAAAGAGTGGAGCCAAGCGGAAGGCAAGGCGTACTTTGTTGAAGGCGATGATCAAGGTTACTTGAAGGTGTCATTCTTTGGACCGTTTTACGGTTCTTACGTGGTATTTGAACTGGAAAAAGAAGGTTATGATTACGCTTTCGTTTCGGGACCAGATAACTCCTACCTTTGGTTGTTGTCTCGTACACCTGAAGTTAGCCAAGAGATTAAGGACAAGTTTGTAGAGATCTCTAAAGCAAAAGGTTTTAACACCAGTGAGCTGATATTCGTGAATCAGCAACCTTTCAAATAGACCTATCTAATGCAGTCTCAAAGCATTTATACCTGAGCTGGGTATAAATGCGAGGCGGCTCGGATGTTCTATTCAAGTCGCTCAATAAGCTCATAAAATCGAAACACAAGTCAAATCACGTATATTGAATTTGTGGCATATTTTGCTCAAACCAGAATATGTATAGGCGAAAAATGGCTAAGTTATGGGTCAGTGCGTTAGGAGCGGCACTATTGCTGAGTGGGTGCTCCGATGCCAGCAAAATAAATCAGTGCCTCGGTTTCGATGCGCAAGACACGGTTTTTGTGATTAACGCTGACGACATTGGGATGCACCCCGATATGGATAAGGCTGTGTTTGAAATGTATGAGCAAGACATTGTTCAAACCTTCTCTTTAATGGTTCCAACACCAAATTTCAATTTCTCTGCACGTTATGCTATCAGCAATAAAGCACCAGTTGGTCTGCATCTAACACTGACCAACGAATGGCAAGAAGCCAATAGTTGGACGCCATTACTCAGCCAAGAAGAGGTCCCTTCGCTATACAACGAAAAAGGCTTCATGTGGCCAACGGGAGATGAACTCGCAGAGCACGCAAATATCAAAGACGTGCGCAAAGAACTGGAAGCGCAAATCGACCTCGCATTAGAAATGGGGCTTGATGTGACTCATCTTGATTTCCACATGCTGTATTGGGCATATCGAGAAGATTTCTGGGATGTCACCCTTAGTATCGCAAAGCACTACAAACTGCCTATTATTGTTCAGCACCACTGGATGAGTCAGCGTGAGCAGCGGAGCCGAACCGCGACTCTGCAATGGAAAGGATTCTTCTCTCCAGATGTATTTTGGATGTATTACAACCCGACAGACAGGTTAATGGATGAGGGGCTAAGCAAAGTCCAATATCAAGAAATGTTTGAAGATGCCAAGCCAGCCCTTCATCACGTCGCGATTCACCCTGCATTTCGAACCGACAGTGCCAAGCAGCAATTCAGAGACGCTGAATTACGATTTGATGAATATCGTGTTTGGACCGATGGTTCACTTAAAAAAGCAATAAAAGAGAACAACATTCAATTTACGGATTATCGAGAGTTAAAAAAATTGATGACGGAAGGGAGTAACTGCTTAAATTAGCCTCTTCATTGACAGGTCAACCGATATGATACGCCCATTGAATCAAATCAATGGGCGTATTGTTTTTATCTAAGGCTAACGCCTGTCGATTTACCTTTCTATATAAAAACTTAGCGGAAGAAGTTTATCGGCATTTCCAACATTTTCCGTTGACCTTATTGCTAAACCAATCCGTGTTTGTTTTGCCCCCAGATTCCGCCCATGTTTTTAAATATGGGTATGCTACAGCAGCATCGGTGTTTTCGTGAGGGTGCAGCCATTCACTTTGAACATCAAGCGCCCAAGGTAAGCCCGCTGATGTTTGGTAGAAACGTTCTGCTGCTGAATCGGAGTTATCGACTCCAGATCCAAATAGGCTGGTATCTGCCAAATCGGTATTGGGCTGATTCATTAAATGTACTTCTGTACCTCGGCTGTAAGTCGCATAAATAAAGGGATTTATGATGGAGCTAGAGAACGACTCAAGTGCCGTGCTCAGCACAACCGAAACCCGATAATCGACGCCATCTCGCTCGTCGGTGTTGTTGGTATTGAAGAAACTGAATGACCCATTGGAAGGCAGTATGTCGTGGATATTGCTGAATGCAATAAAGACCATTTCACCGCTATGTCCGCTTTCAGGTGACAAGCTGGATTGGACGCCTGCAACAGTTTTCGTCATGCTCGATACATGGCTTGCTTCAATGCCGCTAAGCGAAACACCAAAGCCATTGGCTCGGCTAGCACCACGAGCGACAGCCTGTCCAATGTAATCGAAGCGCGTCATTTCATTATCGGCATTGGTATAGACTTCGTAAGCGTATCGCGTTACAAAATCGTTTAGGTCGTAATCACCTTCATTTGGCCACTGATCCTCAAAGCTCAACGTATACCAGCCAGAGGTTGGGGTGCGGCTGTAGAAGGCTATTGTTGGATCATTTGGAGCGTAGTCTTCCGCATCCATTACTCCATCACCATCGGTATCACCAATGACCGGCCACGTGATTTCTGCTACGCCACTGATCAAACCGTTACTGTCCACGGCATACACCTGTACTTTCCATTGTTCGTTAAGACTCGTTTCGCTTGAAGGTAAAGTTGCGCCTGAGTTATTGGACTTACCAGCGAACTCGTCATCAACGAAATACCCTTGTCCAACGTCTACAAACCAGCGGTAGACGTAAGACACGCTATCGCCATCTGGGTCGGTAGGAGTAGGTCCTGTCACAGTAACCACAAGATCTTCGTTAACGCCCGTTCCTGTGTTTCGGCTCAGTGTTGGAGTATAGGGTGGGTCATTTGGAATAATGATATAGGTGACGGTCATTAGGCTGTATTTCAGCGTCGTTTTCCATGTTCTTCTCGCCATGTCGATATCAAGATCCACATCGATGATGCCATCCGATAGTGAGGCTACTGGAAGGTCAAACACCGTTGTAGACCAAGTTCGATTCGTTCCTTGCAAAAAGCCGGGCGAGAGCATGGAGCCATCGACAGAAATACTGTCGTATTCCCCGTTTTCGCCATGGCTGGGCTCTGAATCAATATCGTAGGCGTAAATGGTGAGTGTTGATTCCGTAACCTGAGCCCCTGTAGGCAAAGAGATACTGTGTTGCCAAGAGTAATCTTGGTCTTTACCGCTGTAGATATCAAACCCGTAGCCAGAAGGTGCAACGTAATGCGGTGACGTACTGTTTGCGTTGATTTTTTGAGTGATAGTGACGGAACCATCATTATTGGTTACGGTGTTATCCTCCGACGCAGCGCCTAACGCAGAGGTACTGCATAAAGCTAGCGAGAGAAGAAACCACGCAGTTTGATGTGTTTTTCTAATGATCATAGCAGCCTCCTAATCCGTGCCTAATACAAGGTCGCAACCCACATTAATCTGATTCGTTAAATCTGAAATGGACGTCACGCTAGTGCAGTTTTCTCCATCCACCGTGGTTGTCACTTTGATGGATTGCCAGTTGGATGAAAGTCGAAGTTCACTTTGTATTTGACCCATAGAATCGGTTCTTCCAGTGAAGAATGGAATGGGATCTGCGCTGGATGATGTCATGCTGTAGATTTTTAAAATATGGTGCCCACGTATGTTGGCGTTAACCCCATCGACTTGAGTCATGTTACTGACGACACTGAATGTGATTTGTTGGTTGGACGAGCCTTTCCAATCAAACCCACTAGGCACAGTAATATCTTTAAATTCTGAGCTTGAAATTGGTGCTGAAGGGGAGGGTGACCCAGAACTGCTACTATCGCCGCCACCACATGCTGAAAGCATCAAGGCGGCTATGGTTACTGAAATGGCATTTTGTGTGATATTCATCATTCACCCCGCTAGCTAGTATAGATTTTGGATTTATTCCTAATTGTGGTTGCAGCAAGCGGTGTGCCAAATTTAATAGCTTGAATTTTAATGTTTTTTATTTTTTCGAGTTGGATTTTGTCTAATTGAGAATCAATTTAGAAGGTCAAAAAGCGAAGTGGAAAGGAGGGAAATACAGTAGGAGCACTGCCAATTTGGCTATCGGTATATACCAACACCACACTCCTACGTATAGAACTAAAACTGAATTGCGAGCGGTAGTTACTGAGTAGCAGCCTTAGCAAAATTACTTAATGCTTGTTTCACTTTACCGATAACTTTTTCACACTTGTTCTCAGAATTCATGTCCAATCCATGACGAGTGTTGAGGTAGTCAGGGCTATTGTAAGACAACCAATTTTCCCCTGCTTCGTCTTGCCAAATGAGCATTTTTTGCGGCAAGTCGATAGCAGCGGTTTGGCTGCATTTCATCAATGGTGTGCCGACTTTTGGATTACCAAAAATAACTAGACGGGTGGGTCTGAGTTCCATTCCCACTTTCTTTGCACCTTCATCATGTTTGATTTGGGTGAAAACGGTCATGCCTTTTTTCTCAAGAACAGTCACAAGGTTCTGAGTTGTTTGATCGACATTGTGATTGCTTTTTATGGTTACAAGGCCGTTTTCAGCAATGGCCGAGTAGGACAAAAGGCATGAAAACACGCCAATAGCGATGGTTTTTTTCATTTTGATTCCTCTGGAAGTAAAGTCAATATTACTGAGTGCATTGACGTTCCTCCAATTCCCCATTCAGAGAGAACAATCGTTTAGCAGAATAAGGCAGAACATAGGTTCTGCCAAGGTTCAACCTATTGAATTCGTTTAATTCTTACTTTGGCGACAGCGCCTTGCCAGTCATAGGCAGACTGCGCAAGATCGGCCTCACCGTGGATACCAGGGCTTGGGTAAACATAACCTTCATCTGTGTCAGTTGCAGCAGAGAATGGCGAACCGCCACATTGAGGACCCGGAATATTCGCGCATAATTCATCGTTGGCTTCTGTGCCAGCATCGTATGCGTGCATTTGGTAGGTCACCGATTTACCAATGTACCTAGGCAGTCGTTTTCCGCGGAGTGATACCATTGTGTCATTGGTGGGAAGCAGCATGGAAATAAGGCTCAATCGGCTATGCGGGCGAGTTGATGTGATTTCAAACGACACGCTTTGGCCATTATTGAGCAAGCCTGCTGAAGATGAGGTAGCTGATACGTAGTTAGAGCCATCAAGTTGAGCTTGCAAGGGGGCAATATCACCGCCTTCTGCAACGCGCTCAACGTTATCAGAGACAGGTTCCCCGAGTTGAAAAAGCTGATGTCTTGGTAAGTGGGTTGCACCAAGAAAAGGCGTAAACGATATGCCTTTTGTCAGGTTCGTTACGGTGACTTCGTAGACTCTTTCTTGATGGTAGTAATAAGAGTTGGCGAGCAATGAAGGTGAAAGACTAAAGAGTGCTAAAGAGATGAGTGTTTTTGTTGTGTTTTTCATGCGAAAACCTCGCGTGTCGTTATTTAAAAGTCATAACGACTATACGCTCAGCCTTTGCTCGAATAACTCACAGAAAGCTCACAAATGCATCACAAAAGATGCTCGCGCTATCATTCTTAAGCGCGAGCATATTGAATCATAAGGGCACCCAACTGCAAGAGCATTCAACCACAAGTACACTCTATAGCAGAAGGCTAGTTCGACTTTTTGGTTTCCCAGTGCGTAATAAAAGCGACGGCACCAATAATAATGGCGGCGCCAAGCCATAGCCGCCCAGGTGGAACCCAGCCAAATACCATCCACCCAGCCAACACGTTTAGAGGAAGTTTTGCGTGATCAAAGGGTTGTACAAACGATGCATCGGCAACGGCGTAAGCTTTCACAATTGCCCATTGCGCTAGCGCTGTCATCGCTCCTGCGGCAATCAACACTGCCCATAAATTCCACGTGCTAGGCATAGAAAAATCGGGTAGCGCCAACAATAGATTAAATGGGGTGATCAGCAAAAGAAGGTACACGACCATAGTGGAAGGTGGATCGTTCACTGATAACTTTTTCACCATAATGGAATAACATGCCCAGAAAAATGCAGCACCGACAGGCAATAGTGTCGCCCAGCTAAAGTCGTCTGCCCATGGCTCTAAAATAATCATGGCACCAGCAAAGCCTGCCAATGTCGCAAACCAGCGAGCAGCCCCCACTTTTTCTTTTAGGATCAAACCTGAACCAACGGTGGCGAAAAGCGGTGATGTCATTAGCAATGCGATGCCTTGCCAAATAGGGACAGGGTACGCCAGTGCCCACAGCCAAAGTTGTATACCAATAACGGAGAGAAAAACCCGCATTGCATGCCACCCAAAATGTTGAGTTTTGAGTGATTGGCGAATGCCTAGCGTTCTTAGATACGGGAGAATAACCAATAGCGCAATCCCATATTGGAGCAGCGCTACGGTGGTGGACGGAACGCCAAAGTTAATACTTGCGACTTGAGCAAGGCTATTAACAATGGCGAAAGCCATTCCGGCGGTAAGCATCCAAGACGCACCGCGTATAGGGTTATGTTGTTGAGTGTGCATAAAAGTGGTGAATAAAAATTGTGTTTTTAAATCATACGTTTTATTCACCATTAAGCCAACGCTTGTGACACGACAAATCTATTCAAAAAAATTGAATGAATTTGATGCTGGTCGAATATAAAGGCTTAACCAAGCTAAGCGCTCTAGATCACCTCTCGGGTTCAGCTTTTCGCCTTTCGGATTGAGCCAATAGTGCTTCTTGGTATTGTTGTTTCGACTCGCCTTTGTCTAATACCGATTTGAGTAACTGTTTCATGGTTTGAGGCGCTAATTCACCAACGGGTGCGTCTGTATCTAAATTGGTGGGGAAAGAGTAACCATCAGCCGAGGCTGTAAGAATGGCGTCTTTTTCCAATTCGTTCAGTGTTCCTGATTGCCAATGTACACTTAGGTTATCGAAGAGCGTTGACGATACCTTTGCTAAATCTACCGTTTCCATCGGTTTCGCAAACGCAGAGGATATTTGAAGTAAGTTGGCGCAGCGCTGCACGTCTTGTGTGTCGTTTTGTCCTGCTGCGTGCACGATGGCTGGGTTAAAAAAGAGGGCATCGCCTTTGGATAACGGCAGTTGCACACAGTGATCTTCGAAGTACTGTTGAAATATGGGCTCTCTGCACGAGACATACCCTAATGGGTAGTGTTGTGAGTAAGGTAAAAGCTTGGTCGGACCGCTCTCTAGCGGCATATCACTGTGTGCGATAGCTCCTTGCAGAGTCAATAATGCCGACATTTGCTGAGCATGAACGGGGTATTGGCTTAACGTATCTGCGTGTTGAAAACCAAGGTGGTAATCGCGATGAGACTGTTGTGCGCGTCCCCCTGGACGAACAATATTCACCTGAGAGGTAACTTGGTAGTTTCCGCCAAGCCAAGACTCTGAAACCAATTTAAGCAAAGGGTTCTTGTAGTAATTGATGAATACGTCTGGGTTCGCCAACGCACTTTTTTGAAACACATTCCAGATACGCCCATTGGCCGTTGCCCCTGCTTGAGCGAAATGATCGCCTTCACCAAACCCTAGCTCCGATGCCAGAATGTCATTAAAAACATGACTCATCGAATCGACGATTTGGGTATCCGAGAAAAAGTGCTTAATGACGACAATACCGCCTCCCATCAGAAAAATACTCGCTAATTCTTCTTTGATCGTGTCCCAGTTTTCGGAATCAATTTGGTGCGCATCGTAAATGACAATACCTTGATGCACTTCAGATGGCCATTTGAGTGCAAATTCTGAAGAGGGAACACGACTGGTGACAAAGTCTTCTAAACTGATGTTGTCTTTGTTCGCAAACATTGGAAATTTAGAGTTCGAGTACATGGGGTTTCTCCTTTTCCCTAAGTAGTGTCTTACCGTTGTTTTACTGTATCCGATGGATATCTGTAACCCTTTGATTTTTTGTTTTCCGCCAGATGTTATTCCGCATTCTTATGCAAATGTGCGGTTAAATTCTAGCCAATCATCACACTTTTGGGAATCACTTTTTGAATTAACTGTTTCATTTGCTCTTTATGTGAAATATTTATTTCCATCAAAGGCAACCCAGCACATCACCATCAAGTTGTGCAGCAATGTGGAGAAAAAATGGATGTCTGATTTACTTTCTAAACGGAAAAGTCGGGACGAACAGAACCGTATACAGCACATTACACCTGCGTCGGCGGGTTGGACGTACATTGGTTTTGACGTTGTGCAACTCACGAGTGGTCAAACCCAAAGTTTTGAAGCCGTAGAAGGACAAGAAGTTTGTATTGTACTGGTTTCAGGCAAGGCAAGGGCGACATTAGCCGGGGAGAGTTTGGGGGAGATAGGGGAGAGGATGTCACCATTCGACAAGATCAAACCTTATGCTGTTTACCTTTCAAACGGAGCTGTATGCACATTAAACGCTCAAACAGATTTAGAGCTAGCAGTGTGCCGAGCTCCGGGCAAAGGCACGCACCCATCGCGACTGATCTCTCCTAAAGACATAGGTGCCGAGCATCGTGGCAATGGCCGAAATCAGCGGTTTGTGCATAACATTTTGCCCGACGACAAACCCGCAGACAGTTTGCTGGTTGTTGAAGTTTATACCGATGAAGGGTGCACAAGTTCTTACCCCAGTCATAAGCACGATCAAGACGATCCGCCGAATGAAACTTTGCTAGAAGAAACGTACTACCACCGGCTGAATCCAGAACAAGGATTTTGTTTTCAGCGAGTGTACACCGATGATCGTACGTTGGACGAATCCATGGCGGTGTATGACCGCGATGTTGTTCAGGTACCTAAAGGTTATCACCCTGTCGCGACCGTAGCTGGTTATGACAGCTACTATTTAAATGTGATGGCTGGCCCAGTAAGACAATGGTTGTTTACATGGGAAAAAGACCATCAATGGGTTAATACTGACGAATATAAAAAGATGGATTAAAACATGTTTAATATTGCTCTATTTGGTGCCGGACGCATTGGTCAGGTACATGCTGCCAACATTTCTTCACACCCAAAAACTAACCTTACGGCGATTATCGACCCTTATGAAAAGGGCGCTCTTATGTTGGCAGAGAAATACGATGCGCAAGTTATGTCGATACAGGATGCGATGGAAAATCCGAGTATTCACGCGGTTTGCATTGGCTCGGCAACGGATACCCATGCTGATTTGATTGAACTTGCAGCGAAATCGAACAAGGCTATTTTTTGTGAAAAGCCCATTGATTTAAGCCTAGAGCGAGTGCGTCAATGTCTTGCGACTGTTTCTACTCATCAAGTACCGATGTTGGTGGGGTTCAATCGCCGATACGATCCTCATTTTTCTGCGCTCCAGCAACAGTATGCTAAAGGGGCGATCGGTAAAGCTGAGTCGTTAGTGATTACGTCTCGTGACCCCGCTCCACCGCCAGTTGAGTATGTCAAAGTCTCTGGTGGTTTGTTTCGAGACATGGCAATTCACGATTTTGATATGGCGCGATTCATACTAGGAGAGGATCCTATTTCTGTGATGGCCCATGGCAGTTGTATGGTGGATGAAGAGATCGGAAAAGCAGGTGATATCGACACGGCGGTAACGGTTCTCTCTTTCCCTTCTGGTGCTACCGCAACGATCATTAATAGTCGTCGATCTGGATACAGCTATGATCAACGCGCAGAACTTCATGGAAGTGAAGGGATGTTACGTGTAGAAAATTTGCCGGAAAATTTGGTTCAGCAATGGGATGAATCTGGTGTGCAATCAGCGAAACCTCAGCCGTTTTTTCTAGAAAGATACGAAAAAGCTTATCAAGTTGAATGGCAACATTTTGTGGATATCCTCGAAAGAAAAACAGCGCCTTTATGCAGCGGATATGATGGTGAGATTGCTTTAGTAATTGCTGAAGCTGCCACCAAATCTATGCGTTCAGGGCAGCCTGTTTCGCTATAAGAAAACTGTAAATAGAGGCAACTATGAAGCCAATGAAACGGCAATGGTCTGTGCGAGACACAGCGTTGCAGACTGAGCTCTAAAGCCGTCTACATTGGCTTCATTCACAACAAAATTCACATCAGAAAGCTCTGCAATGGGGCTGACTTGGCTGTCTGTAATTGTGACCTGTTTTGCACCTTTTTGTTGAGCAGAGCTTACCCAGTCGTGTGTTTCCTGGGCGTACGGGGTAAAGCTGATCGAAATAACCGCATCTTTTTTGGTGACCATCGCAAGCTGTTCATTGTACATACCACCTAATCCATCAATCAGCATGACTCGTTTGCCTAAATGACGTAAGGCATACACAAAGTACGACGCCACACTGAATGAACGGCGCATTCCTACTACATAAACACATTCTGCTTCGTCCAACAGTTTGACTGCTTTGTTCAAATCATCTTCTTCGATTTTGTTTGCCAGTTGCTCTAGAGAGTGGGCATTAGCGTGTGCGAAGGAATGCAAGCGAGAAATCGGTGTGCTTGGTTTAATTTCGTCTGGAGACATGGCTTTTACAAGCTTTACCCGATCTGAATAATTGCTGGTTTCTTCCACCATGTTTTGGCGATACAGTTGCTTTATCTCATTGAAGCCATTGAAGCCCAATGCGCTGGCAAATCGAATCAGTGTTGAAGGAGGGACATCGGCGTTACTGGCAATAACGGCAACCGTATCAAATGCCACATTATCAGGGTTATCCAGTAGATACTGACCCACTTGTTGAAGGCGTCGGCTTAAGCTGCCGTATTCTTTTCGGATACGATCTTGTAACTCATTGAGTGTTGTTACGGGTTTCATGTAGCGTCCAAATAAGTGAAAGTGAGAAGGAAAACGTCCTTCTATATTTCGAGATTACTTCATTTGGAATAAACATTTCAATCCTGTGTATCAGATTCGTGAGAGCTGCCCCTATACCTATATATCCAAATGCCTATATACCCAAATATCTATATAGCCATGTGACCTCAAAGTGCTTCGTTCAGCGAGAATTACCCGGTTTTCAAACAAGGCACCAGTACAAAAATAAAATTTAACCGTGAGTCGGTAGCCCGACTTAAATTTGTGACTTTGAACCAACAATGACAAATCTATTCGGTCATTTTTTTGGGGAAGATAAGCTAATTGATGAATAAATCAGTTATCAGCGATTGCTTAATCTCTCTCTTTTAATAGGATTATTTGCGAGTTTGCTTTTTCACGCTTCTTTTTAGTAGCTGTAGACGATAGGAGCCTTCACAAAAGTATAACATTCTTAGGGTGGACACTTTATGGGCTTAGATAATGAAATTCTTGCTACTTTGCAAATGTACACTAAGGCATTATCGGTCTCCCTCAAATACCGTGATTTTGGACAACACCGGCATTATTGGAAATAAAGAACGCTCAGACTCTCTTTCTGGTATCGATAGGTTTGGTATTCCTTTGTTAGCCGTTTCCGTTTGTGTAGGAGCACTTGCACTAGTGGGGCAGTTACCTGGTATTCCTGCGTTGCTTTAGGTCAAGAAATGATTTAGGTCTGGAATTGCTATAGCTCTAGAACTTTTCAAGCATAACTGGTTGTAAGTAAAGAAGAGGGAGAGCTCATGCCAAATCGAGCTCTCCAAACTCAACTTGGGTTAAAGGGTGATTGTTTTGTCTTTGAAGACCAGTTTTTCTATATGGCTTAAGTTGTTTTTACCGTCTCTGCGTTGTTGCTTGTCTTTAATGGTAACTGAGCCGTCGCTATGCTTTTCGATTGTGTAAGCCGAAGCGTTTCCTGAAAAGAACACTTTGTTTGTTGCTGCGTTTCCAGTGATTTCATTGTCCATAGAATTGACGATTACATTCGAAGGATTCGATCCCGTTAATGTAATGTTTTTAAGGTATTGAGAATGGTGAGTATAGGGAACGGATTCGTTAAAACGTAAGCTAAAATCACCAGTAAAACTTCCATCAATTCGAGCATTGTATGTGAGGTAAGAGTGGAAGAATTTATTGTTCATTAATTCCGCACCAAGGGTGTCTTCCAGAGCAATTTCCTTACGGCTTTTTGCGGTATAAATTCCCCACATTCCATGCTTATTGCTTTCCGACCAAGCCCCCCATAGACCGTAGTAGGAATCAATGACTGATGCGAGATATTCTTGTGACAGGCTGTTTTCTTCTGTCAGTTCATTTATCCAGTTTTTTTGGTCAATACCCCCTCCCCACAATCGGTGCGCTAAGGCGTAATATTGCGCTTGCCGTATTTCAGCTTGAAACGCTGGCAGTGCTCCCATGAACGTATCTTCTTGATCAATACCGATTCCGCAGTCGTGAACCAAGTGCAGAATTTCTTCAAATGTCGCGTCGCGGTGGTCGTAGTTTTGATTGATATACCATTTGTGCCCTTCAACTTGGATTTCATTTTGGTACAGCGGTTGACCACCTAAATCCGAGGCAGGGTTAGAACCATCGTCCTCACCATTCAGAAGCAAGAGTACTGCATTGTTATCTGCCATTTTGTTGGCGACTTGGGTTTTGTCTGATCCAAACTGTGAATTGAGGAGAGGGGTTAAGTAATGCTCTAACACCGATCTCGCACGAACAATTTGATTGTCTGATAGCTCGTTTTGCGCGATCAGGTGTATTGCCTTTCCATTTGGCGCAAGTACTTTTGTGTAGCGATTGAATTTCATTTCAATGCTGTAGGTTTCTGAAAGTGTGTCGGGTACATCTTCAATTCCTAGGCTTTTTGTTTCTTCAGAAAGAGGAATAAAAGCGGCAGAGGCATTACTTGTGCTGTTACAGCCAGTTAAGTTAAACGTGATGGATGTGGCAAGCAAACTAGTAAGAACGAAACGCTTCATTTTGGTATCCCGCTGTGCACTTCGTCAGAGGCGAAGTGTTGGCTATGTGGTTATATCAGTAGATCTTAGCATTTCATGAATTAATCGTGTGTTGGGTAAGCGAATGTAAGGGTGAGTCTTCTAACTTTCTCCCCAGTATTTCTTATTCTTAAAGAGTATTAAATTATCGTTTTTCGATAATTTAATGTTGATCTTCGATTCTTTACGATTTAGTATGCGCTTATGCAATCAGATGAGATTCACCTAATGTCAAAGATCCAAAATCAAAGCCGCCGCGTGCGAATTCTATTTCAATGTTTGTTTGTATTAACGCCTATTATGGTTTGTTACTACTGGCTAACGGTGGAGACGCCGTATGACTTTTTAACCTCAATGGGCATCATTGAAATGAGCTTCAAGACTAATGATTTCACCTCCTTACCTTTGTCTATCAGCACCCGGGTATACATAATGATCGCGAGTTTGATGTTGTGCAGCATTATTATGTATGCGCTGACGCTGTTAATCCGGCTGTTCAAGAACTACGAACGCGATGAAATCTTTTCGTTGGAGAATGCCAATTACTACCAAAAGCTCGGCTACAGCTTGTTTTACTGGGTTGGTGGTTCGCTCATTTATGGCGCAGCAACATCAGTGATTCTGTCGTTCAACAACACACCTGGTAAACGTATGTTGTCGGTAACTTTTGAAGGTCTGGATTTGCTGACGCTTATGTTTGGCTTTATCGTGGTGATCATTTCTTGGGTAATGAAAGAAGGTCATGCACTTGCAGACGAAAACCGCCATACCATTTAAGGGCTTATCATGACGATTTGTATTAATTTAGATGTAATGATGGCCAAAAGGAAAATGCGATTAAAGACGCTGGCTCAAGAAGTGGGGATTACCGAAGCTAATTTGTCGGTGTTAAAGAATGGCAAAGCAAAAGCCGTACGTTTTTCAACGTTAGAAAAGTTGTGTGAAGTACTTGAATGCCAACCGGGTGATATCTTGGAGTATCAAGCAGAGCAATCAGAGTGATTTTCTAAGGTCGCAGGAAGGTTGGACAAAAATAAAGGCGTGATGGGATATTCACGCCTTTATTGTCTGACTGGGTATACGCCATTCAGCGCGACAAACATCTTAGGAGGTTAGCGCAACCCATTGGCTGTCTGAATCTCTTGAGTTTAATGCCGCAAACACAAAAGCCATACCTTCAGCACCTTCTTCCACACGAGGATATTCAAGGCACAGTGGGTTAGGTTCCTCTCCCGATTCCAGTGCCACAATGTGATTCGCCAAATCAAAATACAAATTAGCGAATGCTTCTCGATAGCCCTCCGGATGCCCAATAGCAACATGAGATACTCTTTGTGCTTCAGGCAATAATCCTTTACCCCCTTTGGTTAAGGTATATGCAGGTGCATCTAACGGTCTAACAAGTAATTCATTGGGCTGTTCTTGGTTCCACTCTATGCCACCTTTTGTACCATAAATCGTGAAACTCAAGCCATGTACGCCACCAGCTGCAGCTTGAGTGACAAATAGCTGACCTCGCGCACGATTTGAATATCGCAATTGCACTCCACAATAATCGTCTGCTTGACGCCCATCCACCAAGGCAGTGACATCAGCACTGATTTTTTCAGGGATCATTCCTGACACATAACTAAGCAAGTGATAGCTGTGGGTTGCGATATCGCCCAGTATCAATGAAGGACCTGCTAACTCAGGTTTCATGTGCCAATTAGACTCATCAAGTTCGCTGGGCGTTAGCTCAGCCAAATGCCCTTGGATATAGTTGCTTTGAAGCATTTTTATATCGCCAATGACACCATTTTTTATCATGGCGCGTGCTTGGCGTACCATGGCATAGCCCGTGTAGCCGTATGCAACGCAATAACACTTCTTACTTTGCTTGGCTTTGGCAACAAGATGGTTTGCTTCTTCTTCGTTCATTGTGAGCGGTTTCTCACACATTACATGAAAACCCATTTCTAGAGCTTGAATGGACAAGGCGTAATGAGTGTTGTTGGGCGTCATAATCGCAATCACATCTGCACCATCTGCTCGGCTTTGTTCCTGAGAAAATAACGCATCAGGCGAAGCGTATCCTCGAAAGCCCAAAGATTCAGCGGCTTTCAAAGAACGGTCTGGGTTCGAAGAAAAAACACCGGCCACCACTTCAAATTCTTCGTGCATAGTGGCAGCACTTCGGTGAATAGACCCGATAAACGAATCGGGACCTCCACCAATCACAGCAAGCCTTAACCTTCGTCCAAGTTTTTGTATCGAGAGGCTCATATTCTTTCCTTTTATCAGCTAGGAGAAAGGTGCGTACACGTGAGTTCTGCGCAAAAATAGTTTATTCCGGAGCAAGAAAAATCTAGTCTGGAGCAAGAAGAGCCTAGTCTGGCGCAAGAAGAGATAGCACGCGCACAACTTCTTCTTGAAGTGTAGGTATTGCAGCCAGAGCGAATCGACTTCTATCGAAATGTAAGTCTTCCTTCATCAACGCACGAACTTTGCACCCCATTGCCATCCTAAGTGTGGTCCCTACATTAAATTTTGCCACTCGGGTCCTTTTGAGCTTTTGTAGATCATCAGGGTGAATTCCTGAAGTGCCGTGTATGACCAAAGGAATTGGCATGTCTTCTTCAATGTCTTGCAAACGCTTAAAATCAATAGGGCTGTCTGCTCGCATTTTACGGTGCACATTTCCAACGGATACCGCTAACGCATCGACGCCACTCTCTTTAGCGTACTGCCAAGCCTCGTTTGCTGAGGTGATAATTGACTGAATGTGATCTCGACCTTCTTCATAGGGTACGGATCCTAGCTCTCCTTCTAAAGAAACACCCAGTGACTTAGCCACTTTTGCTACTTGTTGGGTACGCGCCAAATTTTCTGAAAAAGGCAATTGAGAACCATCAAACATAACGGAGCTGAAACCCGCATGCATCGCCTGGTACACGATCGATTCTTCATAGCAATGATCAAGATGAACAACGACGGGAACTTGGCTTTTCTTGGCGATAGGAACCAGCATTCCTGCCATCACATCTACGCCAGCCAGATCCACCATGTCTTTATTAACGGCAAGGATTACAGGTCGGTTAATGGCTTCCGCTCCTTGCACAATCGCGATAGCTTCTTCGATTCCAAACACATTGCAGCAAGCGATAGCGCCTGAGCTATCGGCCGCTTGAGGAAGTATCTCATTGAGTGATACGAGCATTTTGTTTTCTCTCCCTTTTATTTGAACTTCGCGACCATGTCTTTAATACCTGGAATGGTTTCCACTTGGTATTCATGGTTGGGGTCGAAAAATTGCACCAAAGATTTGCTTGTTTCGCCTACGATAATGGTGAAGTAATACATTTCATAACCCGGTGCGGCCACGCTTGGGTGATAGCCTTTGTCTATCGCGATCACACTGCCTGTTTTAACGTGATAAACCGGTCCTTGATCATCATGGTGTTCATATAAAAACTGCGCACCAAAGCCATGTCCGGGGTTGAAACGGAATTGGTAAACTTCTTCATAACGGCTTTCAGTAGGGAGCCTATCTTCATCGTGTTTATGTGGTGGAAATCCTGACCAGCCTCCGGCACCAACGGTGAAGAGTTCGCTCACAAGCAAGCGCCCACGGTTGTCGGCGTTTTTTTGACCAAGGATGTGTTTGATTTTTCGGTGAGTTTTTGTGTCGTCGCTGCCATATTGCACTTTGTCTACGTCATCAGGCGTGACAGCAAAAGGCTCGAGTTCGGGGCGATCTTCATCGCCGTAGTATCCGCCAGCAATCAGTACATCAGCAGAGTCGCTCATACAGGTAATGTTGGCTGTTGATCCAACGGGTACATAGACAGCGGAAGGGTCGCCTTCCCAAACCGAATTTCGTTTTCCTACGCCCGGAAACGACTTCTCGTTTACCGATATGTCACAAGTTCCTCCTGCTAACACAACCACACTTTCATAGTTATCTAAGCTGTATTGGTAGGATTCACCCTGTTTCAACGAGACTGGGTTGAAGTAACACAACGGGGTCGTGTCATCATTAATATCAATGACGGGTTCGTTTTTGTTGTTAAACGGTGGAATATGCTTACCCATGACACGACTCCTTGTTGGTTAGCAGTGAAAATTGAGGGGAAAATGGGTGATTTTGTGATTGCATGAATTCAAGCAGCTCAGGTAATGTCGACATCGCATCAGAACAGGTATTCCCAGTCACATTAATGGCGGCATTTGCACTGCCCATAGCGACGCAGTCTTGCAGGGGCTGCCCATGCAATAGCCCAAAAATCAATGCGCCTGCAAAAGCGTCTCCTGCTCCGTACGGCTTTTTCGCAACCACATTGAATATGCCTTGGGTTGTGCTGGTGAGATTTTTGTTGCTGTCGGAACCAAAGATTCTGCACCCATTTTCACCCGCTTTCGCAACCACCAATTCGGCTTGTTTGCATAAAACCTGGGCGGCAATGAGTGCCATCTCTTCG